>JBFWYI010000058.1:0-63397 GCA_050186575.1 Sandaracinaceae bacterium
CGAGCTGTTCAGCTCACTCGATGTCTCGCTCATGGTACGAAGCTATTCGATCGCCGGGCCCGGCACCACTTCCGTGAGACGCGGAGCCCAGAACTCAGGGCCTCCCGCGTTCCCACCGGCTTGGTACAGTCGCCGCGGCTCCGCACCGTGAAGAGGGCCACGAGGACAATCGAATGCCGATCAAGATCATGCCGGGCGAGGTCACGCCGACGCTCTTCGTCGGGCTCGGGGGCTCCGGCGGCCAGGCCATCGGCCGCATCGCGAAGCGCCTCCGCGGCTCGGCCGACTACGAGCTCAAGTACCGAAACCTGGTGCGGTTCATCGGCATCGACACGAACGCGGCCGACCTCGCGCGGCTGCGCCAAGGCTACGGCCCGGTCGGTCACGTCGACGCCACCATCACGCTGAGCGACTTCGACAAGGTCGAGTACACGAAGCTCCGTCGGGGCGAGGGGTTCGCCGACGCCGACGACTACTTCACGAGCTGGGTCCATCCCTGGTACCGGTTCCGCGAGGAGTCGGGGGCGGGCGCTGGTCAGATCCGGATCGAGAGCCGACTCGGGTTCTTCCGCTCCGTCGAGGTCGGCGAGCTCACCCGTCAGCTCCAGGACGTGATCGCGGAGCTGCGGTCGCACGAGCACGGGATGCGTCGGCACGGCGCGCCGCTCCAGGTGTTCGTCTACTTCAGCGTCGCGGGCGGCACGGGCAGCGGCGCGTTCCTTCCGTTCGCGTACCTCCTGCGCGACCTCGTCGGAGACAAGTCGGCTCGCGTGATCGGCTTCGCGATCCTCCCCGACGCGTTCGAGGAGGTCGTCGGGATGAACCGCGACGGAACGCTGGCCAACGGCTACGCGGCGCTGAAGGAGCTCGAGAGCCTCAACCGGCTCGACACCCAGGCCACGCCCGGGCAAGTCCGATTGCACTATGACCCGCGCAACAAGCACAAGACCCACGTCGAGCGGCGGCCGTACGACCTCGTGTACGTGGTCGACCGCCCGTCCAGCTTCAGCGTCGACGACGTGGGCGACGCGCTCGCCGACGCGACCTACGTCCAGATCTTCAGCCCGATCCTCGGCGATCAGCAGGGCGACTACGACAACTACACCAAGGAGAGCCGCTCGGTCTTCCCGCCCGAGCTCGGCAACGATGGGTACACCGCGTTCTTCGGCACGCTCGGCGCGTCGATGCTGGTCCTGCCGCGTCGCGATCTCTTGCGCTACTGCGCGCGACGCTTCGCCGCCACTGCGGTGCGCCGCTACCTCCTGCTCGACGACCCGACGCTGGTCAGCGAGTCGCAGCGCGAGCGGTTCAAGCAGTTCAACGTCGATCGCGAGGAGCTCGAGCGACTCGCGCCCGAGGCGCGCGCGGAGCGGCTCGACACGTCGTTCCAGCGCAAGCTCGACATGCTCGCCGATCAGGACCGCGAGGGCGGGCAGTGGGCGCGCCTGAAGACCGTCGCGCAGACGGCGGCGCAGAAGCTCGCCGAGACGAGCAAGGCGCTGGAAGCGGAGCTCGGCGCGCGGTGCGCGCGGATCCGCGAGATCAGCGCGGACCGCATCCTCGACGACGCGTGGACGCCGGCCGCCACGATGAACACGCTCGCGCGCGAGGTCGCCGAGGCGAAGTCCGAGGTCGACGCGAAGCTCGCCTCCACCATCGCGCAGATCGAGAGCGGCGACTTCTGGGCCGAGTTCATGAGCAAGGCGGGCCCCGACGCGGCGCCCGAGCTCAGCCCCTACGAGCAACGTTACGTGCTGATCAAGATGCGCGCCGACGGCGGAGCGCTCTCGAGCCGCGCGCTCGACGAGCTCGCGCAGCTCGTCGCGCGCCTGCGCGGCGAGGCCGACCTCGGGCGCGACAGCCGCTTCCGCAGCGAGATGGACGCGCACGCGGCGGAGATCAAGCGGACCTACGGCGGCTGGGACAAGCTGCTCACCCGCAAGGACACCGACTTCGAGCAGGCGCGCGACCGCACGGTGGCGACGTTCAACGAGTACGTCGACAAGAGCCGCGCGCTCCTCATTCGTGGCGCGCTCTACGACCTCGGCGTCGCGATGGGCCGCGCGGCCGACGCGCTGCGCGCGAGCTACCGCAACATCGAGAGCAGCGCGGGCCGCCTCGCGATCGAGCTCGAGGAGAAGGCGCGTCGCTTCGAGTACGACGGCGGGCCCGACGCCGAGGTCAACGAGTTCGTGCTGGACGTCGAGGTGCTCCAGCACCCCAACGGGCGCGATCGCTTCTGGAGCTGGTACTACGAGGACCAGATCGCGACGCGACCGGAGTCGAGCGATCAGGCGGAGGTGCTCGCCGCGGTGCGCGAGGCGCTGCGGCCGAAGTACGACGAGCAGGGACGCGCGATGCGGCGCACCGCGCGGCAGATGATCGGCGACGTGGAGAGCTCGCTCGTCGCGGCGGCGGAGCGCTTCTTGACGAAGCCGCTCCTCGGCGATCCGGAGAGCGACGATCCGTTCGAGCGCCAAGGCCTTCGGCTCGACATGGCCCTCGCGCTCGAGGCCAAGTACTACGGGCTCGCGACCGACAAGCCGGGCGTCGAGCCGCGCCGCGCGCTCGGAGACGAGTCGCCGCTCAGCGCGAGCGCGCTGTGGGAGCTCGATCCGGTGGTGCGATATGCGCGCAAGAAGCTCGAGACGGCGCTCAACAAGGCGCAGCCGCTCACGCGCTTCCACCCCGAGAGCAAGAGCATGATCAACCACGCCGACATGCTCCTCGTCGGGCTCCACCCTCAGCTCGCCGCGGGCACGCTGAACGAAGTGTTGACGGAGGCCACGTACGGCAA
The DNA here is from genome assembly GCA_050186575.1 of Sandaracinaceae bacterium. Lineage (GTDB taxonomy): Bacteria > Myxococcota_A > Polyangia > Polyangiales > Sandaracinaceae > JAUHXR01. The sequence continues at coordinate 2,798 of JBFWYI010000058.1, forward strand.
GAGCGCAAACGTGATCGAAGACTGGGACGACCCGGATCGCATCGTGCTCTATCGATCGATCCTCGGCGTCCCGATCTACTGCTTCCCGCACGTCAACGAGGAGATGAAGGCCGCCTATCGGCGCTATCAGGCGCGCACCCAGAAGGGCTGGCCGCTCCACATCGACGGCGCCTTCGAGGCGCTCGCGGATCTGGATCCCGAGGATCGACGGCGCGAACGGGCGGCGGCAGACGAGCGGATGCGCGTCGCGATCACCGCGATCGCGCTCGGCTCGGTGCGCGGCGCGGTGGTGCACGAGGGAGGGGCGTTCGCGCTCAAGATCGAAGGCGCGAGCTCGCTCGCCCTCGCCGCGAACGTCGCCGACGCGGCGCAGGCGATGCTCGCGCTCGAGCAGAAGAAGCCCGCGGTCTATGACCTCGCGGTGGCCGAGCTGGTCACCGACGCGCGCCGGGCCGTCGACGTGCGCGCGATCGCCGACGAGGTCGCGGGGGCGAGCGCGGCGTGGCGCAAGCGTTGTGTCGCGCTCGAGCTCTTGGATCGCCGCGACGCGGCGGAGGAGCAGGAGTACACCGCGCTCCTGCTCGCGCAGAAGCTCCTCGCCGGAAGCTGAGCGACGCGTCGCGATGCGGCCCGAGGTCCCATCGATCCTGATCGGGCTCGGTCCGTTCGGCGCCCGCGTCGTCGAGCGCGTCCTCTCGGAGTCGCGCCTCGAGGAGAGCGACGCGGGGGACGAGCCGCTCCTCGCGCCGATCGTCGTGCCGCGCGCGATCCGCGCCGACGCGGTAGCCAAGAGCGCGCTGACCGAAGCGAAGGCGCTCCTCGCGCACCCGCGCATGGTGCGCGCGCGCGATCGATCGAGCGCGGAGGGGCTCACGCGCCTGCACGTGTTCGTCGTGGCCGGGCTCGGGGATGCGGAGGTCCGCTCGCAGCTCGCGGAGACGCTACGCGCCATCGAGGCGCGCCTCCTCGGTGAGCTCGGCCCGATCTTCGAGCGCTACCGCACCGGCGCGATGCGCAACCTCGTGCTGCTCCCGATCTGCGCGATGCCTCACCCCGCCGCGTTCGAGAAGGGCGACGAGATCACGGCGCGGGTGCGCGAGCTCGCCGACGGCCTCGCGGCGCGGCCGGCGCGGGATCGCGCGGTGCCGCAGATCTTCCTCATCGAGGACGTGGCCGAGTTCAGCGTGCTCTCGGAGGCGGAGCTCGAGCAGTGTTGCCGCAACTTCCTATTCTTGCTCCTCTACTCGCTGAGCTCGGTGTCGCGCGTGGTCGAGCTGCTCTACGGTCGCTCGGGCGACGAGCCTCTCGCGACGTTCGCGTGCGCGACGGCGGAGATCCCGCGTGAGATGCTGCGCGTCTACGGGCGCGACGCGATCGCCCTCGAGACGGTCGACGCGGTCCTCAGGGAGAGCGGGCGCGGCGCCGAGCTCGCCGACATCGACGCGCTCGAGGACGTCGAGCTCGCCGCGTTCGACGAGCCCCGCGACGCCGACGCGGACATCCTCGAGCTGCTCGGTCGCTACGCCCCGGAGGTGCCGCGCGACGAAGAGCCGCCGTTCTCCGCGCGCGCCGAGACGCTGCGCGACCGGTACGGCCCGGACCTCGGCGACCCGTCGATCACCGCGTCGCAGCCGCCCGCCGACCCGCCGGTTGGCTGGGCGCTCGCCCGTATGCGCGAGATCGAGCGCTCGTGGCGCCTCCTCCAGCGTCGGCGGTTCGACGATCTGATCGCGCGCGAGCGCGAGCGCATCGCCACCGATCGCGATCGCGTGCTCGCGAGCATCAAGAAGAAGGTGGACGACGCGCTCTTCCACGATCCGGCGCCCGTCGCGTTTCGCACCGCGGCCACGCTCGTCGAGGGGATGGAGCGCGCCGTCTCGATCCGACTCGAGGACGCGATCCGCGATCGCGACGCCGCCCTGCCCGTCCCCGCTCCTTCGTTCGAGAGCTTCAAGGACGCGCACGCGAGCTTCCTCGACGAGGCGCGCCGGAAGCCCGACCTCGCGCGGATGGGGCTCTACTACGTGCTCTTCGTCGTCTTGTGCACGCTGTTCCTTCCGATGACGCTGCGCGCGATCGCGGAGGTGTTCTCGATCGATCCGTCGCAATGGCAGTCGCCGTGGCTGCGCGAGCGTGCGTGGATCACCGCGCTGATCACGAGCGCGCTCGGCGCGGGGACATACCTGTTCTTGCACGTGCGGCGTGCCGTCCTCGACGTCCGCCGCGCGTTCCACACGATGTTCGACGCGCTCGAGAACACCGTCACCGGCGCACGCGACTCGGTGCTCGAGTACTTCAGCTCGCGCCTGCGGCTCGCCCGCGAGGTCGCGCGCGTCGAGGCGCTGCTCGCGGTGCGCTCGGCGGTGTTGGGCGACGCGGAGCGGCTCACCCTGCTCGATCGCGCGGCGCGCGGCGCGCGCTCACGGTTGCTCGAAGCTCTGCGGGCCGCGCGCGTGGAGCGCCGATCCGATGGCGCGCTCGATCCCTCACGCCTGTTCGGCCAGGGCGACGAGGCGCTGGTCGAGAGCATGCTCCCCGACGACTCGGATCGCTTCCTCGCGCCCTACCTCAGCGTGGAGGGCCGCGACGCGCGCGTCCGCGACGTGCTGTTCGCGATGGCGCGCGATCAGCGCTATCGGCATCGCTGGCGCGAGGAGGTCCCGTTCACCTCGATCGCGGCGCTCCGGGAGGCGGCGATGGAGCACGCGGAGCAGGTCGGCGAGTGGGATCCCCTCGAAGCGCCGGAGTCGGCGGCGTCCGCGTGTCGTGGGCTCGCCGCGTTTGCGCGCCGACAGGCCCGATCGCTGCGCGTGGCGCTCAACCTCTCCGGCCACGAGCTCCACGACCCGAGCGGGGTCGTAACGCCGCTCGACGGCGAGCTCATCGCGCCGCCGCGCGCGTACGACGAGGTGCGGCGTCTGCTCGGCGAGGAGGGCGCGGCCGGGCGCGCGCGCATCCCCGTCTCGCGCGGCGTCGATCCGGACCGCGCATACTACGTGGTCGCGATCGGCGACATCCATCAGGCCGCCGTCGCGTCGCTGCGGCCACCCGACGACGATCCGCGCTTCGAGGTCGAGAAGGACTGACCCCTCTCACGAGCGCTACGTCGCTCGCGGCTCGGGCAGCTCCTCGACGCGCGTGATCACGACGCCCTCGGCTTTCGTCGCGGCCCTCGGGATCACGCGCGAGCGGGAGGCCCTTCGCGCGCCGCGCACGAGCGAGTACCGTAGCGCCCGGTGCCGAGCGGACCGCACGGGACGGAGGTCGGCGCAGCGCGCGCGCTCGTGCACGACGCGCGAGAGCCGGGCGAACGGTGCATGGCGCTCCAGCTCTTCGTCGAGACCGTGCTCGCGCGCCATGAGTGGCAGGCCTACGACGAAGCGGAGGGCTTCGCACAGGAGCTCGTCGCGAGCACGGACGTGATGGGCGAGCCACACGCACGCGCTCAGGTCCTGCTCGGGGAGGTGAGGCTCGTCGTCCTCTTTCGATCCGCCGACGCGATGACGCCATTGACCACGGGGGCGGAGCGCTTGGAGGCGCTCCTCGGCGCCCACGCGCCCGCGACCGGACACGCGTACGAGCGGCTCGCCCTCGCCGCGGCGAAGAGCCGACGGTGGGCGCAAGCGGCGAGCGCCCTCGAGCGCGCGATCGACGCGTTCGAGTCGCCCGAGAACCGGGCCACGACGCAGGGAGAAGTCCACGGGGATGGCGCGAGCCTGCGGGCGCTCCGCGCGCGGCTGGCCACCGCCCTCGAACACGCGGGCCGGGCCGACGAGGCGCTCCGGGTGCTCGACGACCTCCCGCGCGACGGCCGAGCGCTCGGGCCCTCGATGCTCGCCGTCCGTGGCCGCGCGCTGGTGGCGGTCGGCCGCCTCGAAGAAGCTCGCCGGGTGGCGCGCGATCTCGCGGGACCGCCGACGATGCGCGACGCGTTCGAGATCGAAGCACGAGCGCGGGCCGCGTCGGGCGATCGCCGCGCGGCTCTCGCGTTCCATGACGCCTACCGCATCGCGTCGGGCGACGCTGATCTGGGCTTGCTCGCTCCGCTCGATGGAGCGGAGGCATCCACCGCCGCGCGACTGAGCGTCGAGGCCACGCAGTACGCGCTCGACGCGGCCCGCCTCGAGGTCGAGCCCGTCGGACGGACCCGACTCACGATCGACCTCGCGTTCCCTTCGGGCGACGTCGCCCTGCTCCCGATCCTCGAGCGGATCTTCTCCGGCAGGAACGTGTACTCCGGCCGACACGAAGAGAGCTACGGGAGCGGGTGGGACGGGCGGGTCTGGCTCGTCGAGAGCTTCTCGCGACAGCCTCTCGTTCCGGTCAGCGGCCCACCGCGGCCCTCATCGCTCTCGGACCCTGCCTACGTCGCCGAGCGAGGCGCGCTCGGCGCGTCGACGACGGATGCGCTCTACGCGCGGTTCGTCCTGCTGGCCGCGTGGTTCGACGCGAGCGAGGAGGAGCGCGCCGCGGTCCACGCGGCGCTCCTCGCGAGCGGCCGGGAGCGCGCAGAGGAACGTCGGCGCCGATACCCGAGCACGGTCGAGTGCGAGCCGACGGTCGAGGTGCTGGGTGCATGGCGAGCGCCCGATCGCTTGCAGGCCACCTATCTCTTGCAGTTTAAGTTGTCATACTACGCGCAGTCCGGCTCGGACTGGGACGAGCACCACGTGGTCGTCGCATCGGCGGCGTTCGACGCGAGCGAGCTCGTCGGAGAGCGAGTGATCTTCGAGCGAACCCATCACGTCGGCGAGCACGACGGCGCGACCTACGACCTCGACGCGTCGCTGGCCGAGGCGCGTGAGGCGGCGCGGGCGGCGCTCGCCCAAGGCGCCTCATCGAGAGGCTGACCCGACTCAGTAGCTCAGTAGACGGCGTCGAACCGGGTCGTCACGCGCGAGGTCACGAGATCGTCGCTGCCGATCGCCTGGCGTGAGCAGCGCGCGAGACGCGCCTCGAGGCCGTCGTCATGCGGGGCGAGCTTGAGCGCCCGTCGGAAGTAGTACGCGGCCTCTTCGGGCTCGCCGCGGCGGAGATACACGTCGCCGAGGCTGCGGTAGAGCGCCCAGCTCGTACGGTCCTCCCCCACCGAGAGGTGGAGCGCGTCCTTGAGGCTCGTGATCGCGTCGTCGAGGTGGCCGAGCGACTCTTCGATCTCGGCGCGCTGGCGCAACGCGTGGACGGCGTACCGGGAGTTCTCCGCGGCCAAGGTGAGATAGACCATCGCCTCCGCGAACCGGCCGTTCTCGCGCTCGGTCATCGCGTGCTGGATGTACCCGGCCGCCATCGGCGGGCTCGGGGGAGGAGCCGCGCTTCGGAGCTCGATGCCCCTCGCGGTCGCGCGTTCATAGCGGCCCAGCTCGCTCGATCCGTTCAAGCCCCACCTCCGGAACGGCACACAGGGTAGCTACACGATCACGCGGAGATCGAGCTTACCGGACGCTTAATGCACAGTTCATTGTGCGTTGCCGCACGCGCGGCTCACGGCGGCGGGATGCACGCGCCCCATTCGTCGCGGCCCGCTTGCTCGAGCGACGGGGGTTCTTCCTGGATGAAGTAGCAAGCCTCTCCAGCCGGACACGCAGCGAATCCAGGTCCGCAGGACGGGCGGCATCGGAGCTCGGACAGGCTAGGAACCAGCATACAGCGGAGGTCGCGCTGACAGCGAAGGCCAGCCCCGCAGGGATCGTCCACCGCGCCGTCGCCCAGCTGAAGGCAGCTGGTGTGCGGACCGAACCCGCTGCAGGCGACGTCGCCCTGGCACACGTCCGCCGTGCCCGGGACGCACTCCACGGTGCAGTAGCCGACCGCGTCCGGGAGGGACATGGACGGATTGCACTCCGAGTGCGGACCGACCGACGCGCAATCGGCGTCCGAGGAACAGTGCGGCACGCAATGACCGTTCACCGCGTCCGCCGGTCCCACGCACACCGTTCCCGCCGCGCACCCATCGCTGTGGACGCACGATCCGTTGACAGGGCTCGCGCCGGACGGACCACAGCTCGGCACGTCCATCAGGAGCCCGCAGGTCTCGCCCGCCGCGCAACCGCACTGGCGCACGAGGGAGCATTCGCCCATCTCCACCCCGGGATCGAGCAAGCAATACTCGTCGAACGGCCGCACCCCGACGACCACGTCGCAACCGGTCGCGACGACGACGCCCACCGCCAACAACGAAGCTTGCGATACACGGATCACGGAAACGCCATGGCCACGCCGTTCGGCGTCAGGGTGAACGCGCGCTCCCGCTCTGACCCAGACTCTTCCAGGATCGCGAGGACGGTGGCGAGCACGGCGAACGCACCGAGCCCGAGCGAGACGTAGCCGAAGCCGCTCGAGGTGAACGCCGCATCCCGCGCTCGCTGCACGTCCAGGGCGTCGAGCGCCCTCTCGCACACGTCCCCGCTCGGACACGACATGCGCACCTCGCTCGCGTGGTCCAGCGCGGCGACGCCGTAGCCGATCGCGATCGCCAGCGCGATGACCGAGAGGCTGCCCGTGACCGCGCCGGTCACGCCCCACGCGCTCGGCCCGCGCCCCGCGTCCACGCTCACCACCGGATCCTGCGGCGCGACGGCCGGCGAGATCGGCGGGATCGGATCGACGCGCACGGGAGGGACCGGCGCGGCGACCGGCGCCGCCCACACCGCGGCCTCGGCCGGCGTCGGAGGCGGCGGGATCGGATCGGCCGCCGGTCCCCCTCGGCTCGCGCGATCGAGCTCGCGGAGGCGCGCGATTCTCTCCCGGATCTCCGCCTCGTCGTCCGGGTGTCCCGCCTCGGTCAGATAGCGCTCGTACGCGTCCGCGGCCTGGCCCAGCTCCAGCGCGCGCTCGAACGCGGTCGCGACGTTGCGCAGGATCAGCGGGCGAGGCGACAGCTCGTAGGCGTCCTCGTAGGCGATCGCCGCGTCGAGGTAACGACCCTCGCGATAGTGCACCGTGCCCTCGTCGAAGCGCGCGCGCGCGCGGGCCACCGTCGCGTCGTCGGACTGCGCCAGCGCGAGCGAAGACCCGATGACGAGGCACCCCGCCGCGATCGCGACGATCGCGAACACCGCCTCGCCGCACGCCGTGGCCCGCCCCGTCATTCGTGCGGTGTATCGCACAGCCCCACGCGAGACGAAACCGCTCAGGGGGTGTCCCCGAACGGGTCGGTGATGTCGGGGTGGGTCGGCCGGCCGGAGTTGCCCGTGCCGCTCGGCGACTCCGACGCGGCTTCGCTCCGCCCGGAGTGCCCGGTCGACGCGCGGCGAGCGCCGACCGCGGCTGGCTCCGGAGTCACGGGCTCGACGATCGCCGAGGGCTCGACCGGCGGATCGATGCCGTCGACGATCGCGGCGATGGGGCGCAGCGCGACCTCGATGTCCTCGTTCCGCGCGGCGTCCAGGGGCACGACCTCGTCGTCGTACCCATCGGCCCGGAGCGTCAATGCTCCGTGCATCGCTCCGGGCTCGATTCGCAGCGGCGTGCGACCGATCGCGCGCCCGTCGACCAACACGTCCGCCGCCGGGCGCGAGCGCACCTCGACGGTGACGCGCGGGGTCGCGACCGGCGCGCTCGTCCCGGCCGACACCGAATCGTGCATCGCATAGGCGACGACGCCGCCGAGCGCGCAGCCGAGCGCGAGGACGAGGGCGAGCCAGACGTTGCGCCGCGATGTCGGGGCTGGGGCGGGCGGGGGAGGCGCGTGCGACCGCGCCGGGGTGGGGACGGCGGTGACGCTCCTCTGCGCCGTGTCTGCGCCGACGATCTCGGCGGGAGGGACGAGGATCGGCTCGTCCTCGTTCGCGCCCACGCGCCGGGCCCCGCTCGCCGCCTCGGTCGCGTCCAGCGAGGGATCGCTTCGGACGAGCGCGAAGTCGGTGGCGCGCGTCTCGAGCTCGCGCAGCGGGCCCGTCGAGCGCATGGGGGTGGCCTCGGTGCGTCCGTCGGCGATCGCCTGAAGGGCATCGCGCAGCTCGCGCATCGAGGCCGGCCGCGCGTCCGGCGACTTCTCGAGGCAGCGCGCGACGAGCGCGACGAGCGCGGGCGGCACGCCCTCGCGCAGCGACGCGAGCGACGGAGCGGGCTCGAGGAGGTGATGGCTGATGATCTGCACCACCCCGGCGACGAGGAACGGCGGGCGGCCGGCCACCATCTCGAACAGGGTGAGCCCGAGCGCGTAGACGTCGGTGCGCGCGTCCACGTGCTTTCCGCCGCACTGTTCCGGCGACATGTAGAGCGGCGTCCCGAGCACCTCGCCCGACTTCGTGAGCGCGGTCCCCTCGTCGGTGCGGACGATCTTCGCGACGCCGAAGTCGGTGACCCGCGCGCGCCCCTCCGCGTCGATGAGGATGTTGCTCGGCTTGAGGTCGCGGTGGACGACGCCGTGCTCGTGCGTCGCGACGAGCGCGTCGGCCACGTCGATCCCGATCGCGAGCACGGTCTCGATCGGCAGCGGCGCGCGCTCGAGGATCCACGAGGCGAGGCTCACGCCGTCGACCAGCTCCATCGCGATGAACGCGCCGCCCTCGAACGTGCCGAAGTCGGTCACCGGCACGAGCCCGCGATGCCCGATCGCCGATGCGGTGCGCGCCTCGCGCTGGAAGCGCTCCATCACGACGGGATCCTCGGTGAGCGCCGAGTGCAGCACCTTGATCGCGACGGGCTTGCCGAGCCCGACGTGGACCGCCGCGTACACCGCACCCATCCCGCCGCGCCCCAGCTCGCGCTCGACCCGGTAGCGACCGTCGATCGTTCGACTGACCAGGGTGGATTCGCCCGCGTGCACGCCCCGCTCCCGTTTACGCCGCGAGCGCGATCCCGGCAAACGGACCACCGAGATACGGGTCGCCCTCGAGCGCTTCTCGTATGCTCGCGCCCGGATGCGCTGGCTCGAACCGCTCCTCTGCCCGCTCGCCGCGCTCGCGGAGCGCTACGGCGCGCTCGCCGAGATCGCGGTGCTGATCGGCGTCGCCGCGGGCGGCGTGATCGGGAGCTCGGTGGTGCGCTGGCTCTCGCGCATCTTGAAGATGGGCGGCGGCACCCTGTCGAGCGGATGGGTCGCGTCCGCCCTCATCGCGACGTTCGTCTACGTCGCGTGTCTCGCCGCCGACCCGCTGCTCAAGGCCGCGCTCGATCCGCCGCACGACATCTCCCCCGCCGCGTGGGGGCGCGTCGGGTTCTTCGAGATCGAGCTCCTCGGCGACTGGGCGTGGCCGTTCCTCCCGCTCAGCGAGCACCCGGCGGCAGGGATCGCGATCCACCTCGCGCTCTGGATCGCGGTGATCGCGCTGGTGCGCGCGCTGCTCCAGTGGATCTACCGCGGGACGCGGATCGACTGGAACACACCGCAAGCGATGTTGCCGTTCTACTACCGCTGGGTCGGCGCGAGCAGCGCGCGGCGCGCCGACGAGCGCTTCTCACGGTGGCTCTGGCGCCTCTTGTGGTTCGCGTGGCCGATCTTCCTCCTGTGCGGGCTGCTCGTGGCGAACGAGTCGCGCCGCGCGTCGCTCGCCTCGCGCATCCCACAGTGCCTCGAGCAAGCCCAGGCGCTCGCGACCGGCGGGTCGGCGATGCGCGAGCTGACGAGCTACCCGATCGCGGGCGCACCTCCCATCGGCGCGTGGGTGCTCGCGGGGCTCCTCCTCTTCGGGCTCACCGTTCACCTCGTGCTCGAGGGCTCGCCCTCGCCGGAGCCGGAGCCGACGAAGGACGAAGAAGACGACGACGAGCTGCCCGCCGCGCCGCCGGATCCGCTCCGACGGCTCGGCGATGCACTGCAAGCCAAGCTGCCAGGCGCGTTCCTCGAGGCGCTGGAGGAGCACCCGGGCGCGGCCGCGGAGTTGCACGGCTTCCACGCGGAGGAGAGCCCGCTCTTGGCCGAGGCGCTCCGCGCGCTCACCGAGGATCCGAGCGCGCCGACGCCCGATCCGGAGGTCGGCGAGCCGGGCGCCGAGGAGCCGACGGCGCGGGCCGAGCTGTACTCGCACCAGCGCGAGGTGCTCGATCATCTGCGCGCGGTGTGGACGATGAGCGCGCCGAGCGCCCTGGGCGCCGCGCCCACGTTGCGCGAGGAGGTCGGTCCCGCGCCGGTGCAGACGGCGGACCTGAGCACCCCGCACGCGCTCGTGCTCGCGCCGGAGGGCGCGGGGCGCACCACGCTCGCGATGCTCGCCGCGCTCTACGTGCACCTCGACCGCGGCGCGACGACGCTCGTGCTGGTGCGCGATCACGCGGCCGCGCGCGCGTGGGTCAAGCGACTCACGGACGCGCTCGCGCGGAGCAGCGCGCGCTGGAACGTCCACGTCGCGTGCGCAGGTGAGGACCTCGCCGACGTGCTCGTCGCCGGGCGCACGCCGGCCGTGGTCGTCGCGAGCCTCGACGCGTTGGAGGCGGACGTGCTCGGCGCCGCGCGCACCGACAAGTTCTTCGCCTCGCTCGGCCTCTTCGTGGTGGACGACGCGGATCGGATGTGCGGCGTCGCCGAGATGCACGCGCACATGGTGATGCGCCGGACCTGGGCGCTCCTCGAGACGCTCCACGACGCGCCCTACCCGACCGTGCTCCTCGGGGTGGTCGGCCCGAGCGCCAGCGGGATGGCGTCGTGGGCTCGACACGTGCTCGCCGCGCCGCTGCGCGTATTCGACGCGGACGGCGCGCCGCGGGTCGCGCGCGCGGTGCTGCGTCGGCGCGATCTCGCGGACGCGAGCGGCGAGGCGATCCCTCTGCGCACGGTGGCGGAGGCGTGTGAAGCAGCGCAAGTCCCGTGGCATCTCCGCCGCGCCGGCGACGCGTCGCGCCACGAGCGCACGTTCGCGACGGAGCTCGGTCAGCTGCGGCGGCACCACAAGATGGATCCCCTCGACGCCGAAGTGATCCTCCTCGAGGGCCGCTACCCCGACGTGTTCCGCGAGTCGGAGCGCCTCGCGCACGCCGGGCTGCGCACCGGCCGGGCGTCGGTGGTGCTCGTGCTCGCGCCGCCGGCCGACGAGGAGATGGTGCTGCACGAGGAGGCGATCGACGCGACACAGCGCGAGCGCATCCGCGAGCTCCCGCGCGCGATCCCGCTCGCCGAGCCGAACCTCGTCCGACAGCGACACCTCGACCGCGCGCTCGGCCGCGAGCAGAGCGTCGCCGCGCTCCGCGATCGATTCGGCGCCGACCTCGTCGACGATGTGCTCGAACGCCTGGATGCGCACCGCCGCGTTCGGTATCGCGACGTCTGGCACTTCGACGCGGCCACCGACCAGGCGGCCTCGCGCCGGCTCGTGCGCGCCGCCGACGAGAGCGCGATCGGCGAGCCGATCCGCGCCGACTGCGTGAGCGACAGCCGAGCCCGCGCGCGCGTCGTCGATCGCGGGACGAGCGAGGTGCTCCGCGAGGTGGACGCCGCCATCGCGCCCGCCTCGTACTCTCCCGGCGCGATCTTCGAGCACGCGCGCGGCCGCTATCAGGTCCTCGAGCGGAACCACGACGGGGACTTCATCTGCGAGCAGATCACCGAGGCGCACCGCACGACGCCTTCCGTCCAGGTACACATCGAGCTCGAGGATCCGACGTTCGAGGTCCGAGAGCTCGGCGGCTCCCCGATCGAGGTCGCGATGTCGTCCGCCCACATCAAGGAGTCGGTCCACGCGATCCGTCGCTACGCGCCCGGCCCCGCCCTCGTCGAGCGCCGCCGGTACCCCGATCCGATCGCCAGCGAGCTCGGCAGCGAGGCGTGCGTGATCCACGTGCCTCTCGAGCCCGCCGCGATCGTCCCGATCGTGGCCGGCCTGCGCATGATGATCCCGTGCGCGTTCCGCGGCGCGGCCGAGCTCGCGGGGGTCGCGTACGTCGAGATCGGCGAGCGCCGCGGCATCGCGTTCTACGATCGGACGCCCGGCGCGAGCGGGCTCGCGCGCAGCATCGCGGAGTCGGGTCTCGCCGAGCTCCTCGCCCTCGCGCGGCACGCGCTCGAGCGGCTCGTCGGCCCCGTGTCGAGTCGGCTGCACCACCTGCACGACGCAACGTACATTCCGGACCTCAGCCCCGAGGGTTGGCGGGTGACCGAGGCGCTCGGCTGGCTCGACCGCGTGCTCGAGGTGCCGAGCGCGCCGGGAGCCGACCCCGCCCGCCATGGGCGACGGCGCGTGGAGTGGACGCCCGGCGAGGGTCCCGGCGATCTCGGCCGCCTCTGGATCAGCGCGACGGGGCGGAGCGACGACCTCGTGTGGACGCGTCACCGCTTCACGAGCCGCCACGCCCTGGGCGGTCAGCCGGCGGGTCCGGTGTTCCTCGACGTCGCGATCGAGCGACGCACCATCGCCTGGGCGATCCGCAAGGCGCAGATGGCCGGCGCGCCCAGCGTCGCCACGGAGGTGCGCGATCCCGGCGTGTGGATGACGCAGCATCACGCGGCGCTCAGCACCGCGTCGGACGACCTCGTGGCGATCTACGCCCACCTCGCGCGCCTCTCGCAAGAACACCTCGTGGACACGGTCCTCGCGGTCGTCGCGAGCATCCCGACCCACCCGAGCCCGCTCCCCGTGTGCGAGCGCGCGCCGATCGCGGCGCTGTCGCGGCGGCGCGCCGATCGCGACGCCAAGTGCCTGCTCGCGTGGGCGCTCCTCCCGACCGCAGTGCACCCGACGATCCGGCTGACCGACGACGGACCGGTGCTCCAGATCGCGCGGAGCGACGGAGAGCCGGAGGTCGTCGATCTCAGCGGCGACGCGATCCGATCCGTCACCGGTGACACCGGCGCGGCGCTCGCGCTCAGCTGGGGCGAGGACGCACCCCCGGAGGAGGCCGCGGCGGACGACCCGGACCCCGAGGGCTGACGCCCAAGCGCGCGTCGACCCCTCGGGTCGCACCGGCGCCACCGCGCGACGATTCGACGGATCGAATGCGGCGGGCCGTGGCACCGTCGACCCCGTTCCAAAGGAGAGCTTCCGACGATGTCCATCTCGCGCCCGCCGCCTCGCTTCGGTCTGATCCTCGCGCTCGCCCTCGGCGTCGGAGGCGCGCTCGCGCTCGCCGTTCCACGCACGGAGCCCGCCCAGGCGCAGGCCGCCGGGGCGCCGCGCATGCGGGTCGCCCCCTCGCGCCTCATCGCCCACGAGTGGGGCGTGTGGTTGGTCCAGCAGAACCGCGTCACCCACCTCGCGGATCTCGCGGCCGAGTCGCCGAGCTTCGTCTACCGCGCGCCCGGCGCGATGGGGGGCAACGCGCCGGTCGCCCCCGCGCCGACGCCCAACGTCTCGCGCAAGCCGGTCATCTTCCTCCGCAGCGATCGACCGATGCGCGTGAGCGTCAGCGTCGCGTTCACCGGCGGCGAAGCGTGGCTCTACTATCCGGACGCGGCCGTCTCGGCGCGCGACGCCGTGCGGCCGCTCGGGCTCACGTTCAGCGGACAGCTCGGCGGATCCGGCAACCCGCTCGCGCCCGCGCCCGCCACGTCGTTCTGGCACGACCTGCGACGCGCGGGCGGGCAGGTGTTCACCACCGACCGAGGGACGAGCGAGCAATTCTTGTTCTATGACGGCCCGGTCCGCTTCGAGCGGAGCTTCGAGATCGTCCGCGACGGCACCGGCGCGCGCGTGAGCCCGATCTCGAGCGAGACGCACCTCTGGCTGATCCAGAACGGACGCTTCGTCGAGAACACGGTCCAGGGCACCTCCGCGACCCAGGTCACCGCGAACGGCGACATGGCGCAGCTCCGCGTGCGTCTGAACGCGGAGCTCCAGGCCCGTGGGCTGACCGGTCCGGAGGCGCACGCGCTCCTCGAGACGTGGCGCGACTCGCTCTTCAACGCGCCGCAGGGTCGAGCCGTCTACTTCGTCCCGCGCGACGCGTACGATCGGATGCTCCCGATCACGATCAGCCCGAGCCCCAGCGAGCTCGTGCGGGTCGGCCTCGCGATCGAGGACGTCTGATCGATCGCGCGTGACGCCGCCGAGTGCGTCGTCGTCGGGCTGCTAAGCTCCGAGCCGTGCATCGCTCCCTCGTCGCGCTCGGGCTCCTCGCGGCTCTCACACCGGCGTCCCGCGCGCGCGCGGACGGGGACGCGCCCCCCGACGTGGTGGGTCGGATCCCGGTCCGGTTCCACGCCACGGTGGGCGCCGTCTACGTGCACGACCTCGCGGACCGTCCCGGCGGGTTGACGACCGATGTCGGCGTCGCGTTCGTTCCGTCTCCCTACGTGCACATCGGGTTGTCGACGCACGGCGCGGTGCTCTTCGAATCGTTCGGCCATGCGCAGCCGCTCGCGCGCCTCTGCTTCGATCCGGCGTTCGTGCTCCCCGTCGACGAGGTCGAGCTGCGCCTCGGCGCGCGAGGCTGCGTCATCGGCGCGCGCCATCGCGACGAGCGCCAGGATCGTTGGTACGTCGGCCTCTCGGTCGGCGGGTTCGCGACGTTCGCGTTCCTGGTCGCGCCCGGCTGGCGCGTGCTCGCGAACCTGGAGGGCAGCGCATGGGAGCCAGCGGTGCTCTATCGGGACGACGAGGCGACGCCACGCCTCTTTGGCGCGTGGCTCGGCGCGAGCGCAGGCGTCGAGCTCGCGTTCTGAGACGGCGGTAACGAATCTTGCCGTATCGACTCGACGCTCGCTCCCCCGCGTGGCTCGAGGAACGCGTCGCGCGTCTCTCGCGGGAGCGGAGCGACCTCGAGCGCCTATGCCGAAGCGCGGCCGAGGCGCTCCGCGTTCTCATCGAGGGGCTCGAGCCGCGGCAGCGTGAGCTCGACGAAGCCGTCGCGCGTGCGCTCGACGCGGAGCGCCGCGCCATCCGGGGATCGCTCGCCACGCGCTCGGATCGCCCCCCGCCGGGCGTCGGCGACCGGCTCCGCACGCAGGGCGCGCTCGCCGCGCTCCAGCGGGCGCGAGCGCGCGTCGGCCAGCCCAAGGCCAGCGACGCCGTGGGACCGCCCCCCGACCTCGCCGAGGCGCGGCGCGCGCTGAGGGAGGCGCGCCGCGCGCGGGCCGAGCTCGCGGCGGAGCACGGCGAGGCGCTCGCCCGCGCACGATCGGAGCTCACCACGTTGATCGAACAGCACGACGCGCTCGCCGACGCCATCGATGAGGCGGAGCGACAGCTCGCGCTTCGGGAGCCCGATCGATGAGCGGGGCCGGCGACGCGGCAGCCGTGACGACGCTCGGCCTCGACGGGATCGCGCCCGTCGATGACGCCGCGATCGACGCGCTGATGCGCGTGCTCGGCGCCCGCCGGATCGTCGCGCTCACCGGCGCGGGCCTCTCCACCGAGAGCGGCATCCCCGACTACCGAGGTCCCGAGACGCGCCGCCGCGCGCGCAACCCCGTCAAGTTTCAGAGCTTCATCCATGACGACGCGGCGCGGCGGCGCTACTGGGCGCGCTCCGCGATCGGGTGGCGGACGTTCCGCGAGAAGCAGCCGAACGACGGCCACCGCGCCCTCGCCGAGCTCGAGGCGAACGGCGCGGTCGACCTCGTCATCACGCAGAACGTCGATCGCCTCCACGGTAAGGCGGGCAGCCGCGGGGTGGTCGAGCTCCACGGCGCGCTCGCGGAGGTCCGCTGCCTCGCGTGCGGCGCGATCGAGGCGCGCGACGACCTGCAGGATCGCTTGCTCTCGTCGAACCCGGGCTTCGACGTGCTCGACGCCGCGATGGCGCCGGACGGCGACGCGGATCTCGAGGACGCACGGCTCGCGAGCTTCCGCGTCCCCACCTGCCTCGCGTGCGGAGGCACGCTCAAGCCGAACGTCGTGTTCTTCGGCGAGGGCGTCCCGCGCGATCGCGTCGAGCGCGCCTACGCCGCAGTCGACGCGGCTTCCGCGCTCCTCGTCGTCGGAACGTCGCTCGCGGTGTTCAGCGGTCTCCGGTTCGTACGGCGGGCCAAGGAGCGCGGTCAGCCGATCGCGCTCGTCAATCTCGGTGAGAGCCGCGGCGCACCGCTCGCCGACGCGATCGTCGAAGGACGTGCGGCAGACGTCTTGCCGCGGCTCGCGCGTGCGATCCGCGGTTGATCACGGCTCCCAGCGATCGGGTAGACCGAGCCCTCGCCGCACCGCGTTCCAGCCCACCTCGTCGCCCGACCAACGCGTCGCGAGCCAGTCGACACCCTTCGATGCGGACACGCGCCGCAGCGCGCCGAGCGCGATCACGAGATCGTCCACTCGGCCGAACGGCCAGAGATCGATCGGCCATGCGGCGTAACGCCGCGCGCGCTTCGCCCACACCCTCTCGTCGGCGCCGAGCTCGGTCGACTCCGCGCACGCGTCCAAGAGACGCAGGAGATCCGCAAAAACCCGCAGCAGCTCGCGCTCTACGCTGCGCGCCGGACGTGCGCGCATGACACGACGGAGGGCGATCCCCCACAGCGCCATCGTCATCGCGAACACCACGAGCGCAGCGAGCATCAGGGGGTCGATGGTCGTTCTCCCGTCGGACGGCGCGCCCGGAGCCGGGTAGGCCGCCGAAAAAGCGACTGCGGGTGGTTGACTCGGGACTCGGGAAGTGACGAACTGAACATCGTCGACACTCGCGTCGACAATTCGGGGGGCGACGACCGCGTCACGGGTCGTCGTTCGCCGATCGGCGTCGCGAGCGACTCACCATACAAGCAGAAGAAAGAGCAGACGAGAGTAGAGATGGGAAACAAGCTGTTCGTAGGAGGCCTGGCGTGGGCGACGACGGATCAGAGTCTTCGCGCCGCCTTCGAGCCCTACGGAGAGGTCGTCGACGCGCGCGTCATCGTGGATCGAGAGACCGGTCGGTCGCGAGGCTTCGGGTTCGTAACGTACGGCGACGGAGAGTCCGCCGCGAAGGCGATCGAGTCGATGAACGGTGCCGACGTCGACGGTCGCTACGTGCGTGTCAATGAAGCGGAGGAGCGAGCACGTCCCGGCGGCGGTGGTCCACGCGGGCCCGGCGGTCCGGGAGGGCGTCCACCACCACGGTCTGGGGGAGGCCCCCCTCGCGATCGGATGAGCTACCCACCCGTCGAGCGTAGGGGCCCCGGCCCCGGCGCAGGCATGGGCGGTGGCGGCGGTGGCGGGAGCGGTGGCCCCGGTGGCGCGAGCGGCGGTCCGCCGGGAGCGACCGACGGCAAGCCGGCCGGGCGCAAGCGCCACAACGGCGGTGGGAAGCGCAAGGGCGAAGGCGGCCGTCCCGACCGCGACGAGTATTGGGACGAGGCGCGCGGCGAAGGCGGCGGACGCCGGCGCCGTCGCGGCGGTGGGAACCGTCGCGAGTTCGACGACTACCAGGGCGACTTCTGAGCGACGGCGAGGTCGAGCTCCGCTCGCCGGAGCTGGCCGATCCGATCGGGTCGGGCGCGCTCGCGGCGCTCGATGCGCTCGTGCGCCGCGCGCAGCGAGCGGCCAGCGGACACGACGTCGCGTATGCGCTCGCGCAGCTCGCGGCCGCTCGCGGCGTGGGTGCGCTCGACGATGATGAGGCGCAGCGCCTCAAGGCGGAGGTGCTCGCCCCTCCTCTGCCCGTCGCGGACGTGCGCGCGTTCGGGCACGCGCGGCGCGGTCGGACCCTCGCGATCGCTTTCGACGGCGCGCTCGCCGTGCCTCGTGAGGACGACACCGATCCCACGCTCGTGCGCGCGTCCCCGCGACCGGGCGCGATCGACTTCGTGGAGCGCGCGGCCGAGCGCTTCGACATCGCGATCGTCTCCGGGCGCGCCCATCGACCGCTCGGCACCGAGGCGATGCGACGCTGGCTCACCCACCACGGCGTCAGCTCGCACGCGATGCGGCGCGTCCGCTTCGTGCGCAGCAAGCCGCCCGCCGACGTCTACCTCGCCGCGCGTGCGCTGCGGTTCGAAGGTCGCTTCCCGCCGCTCGACGCCATCCTCGACGCCCAAGCTCGCCCGGCCGCCGGCGTCGAACCTGTCGCGCCCGTGAAGATCGGCCCGAGGCCGGCGAGGCACGACGGTTGATCGCCGGGCGATGAAACTCCATCATGCCGGGACGTCCCGGGCGTAGGAGAAGGAATGTCGGAGCAGAAAGAGTCCTCGGTCCTGTTCAACCTCAAGGAGCTGATGAACCTCGAGGAGGAGCGGATCACGGCGGAGGAGGACGCGGTCCGCCAGCGCGAAGAGGAAGAGACCGCGCGCCGCGAAGCCGAGGAGCGCGCCAGGCTCGAGGCCGAGCGCGCGAAGCAACGCGCCGAGGAGGAGGCCCGGCTCGCCGAGGAGAAGCGCCTTCGCGACCTCGATGACGCCCGACGCCGCGCCGATGAGGAAGAGCGCCTCCGCATTCAGTTCGAAGAGGAGCAGAAGCAGCGCCTCGCGGAGCAATCTCGCTTGCTCTCAGAGGAGCAGGCACGGAAGGTCGAAGAGGCAAAGCAGCGCAAGGGCCTGCACCCCGGCCTCGTGGCGGCGGTGGTCGTGCTGATCCTCGGCGGCCTCGCGGGCGGCTACTTCGGGGTGATCGCCCCGATGCGCGCCCAGCACGATGCGGCGGCGGAGGCGGCGCGGGTCGCCGCGCAGCAACGCGCGGAGGAGGCACGCCAAGCCGCGCAGGTCGCGCAGCAACAGGAAGAGGCGCAGCGACTCGCCGAACAGCGACGCCGCGAGGCCGAGGCCGAGGCGCAGCGCATCCAGGACGAGCAGCGCCGCCGCGAAGAGGAGCGCGCCGCCGCCGAGGCGGCCCGCAACGCTCCCGCTCGTCGAGCGCGTCGCCGCAGCAGCGGCGGCGGCGGCGGGGGCAACAGCGCCCTCGACCACGCGCTCACCGGCCTCGACGGACTGTAGACGGCGACGATCAGCTGCGAAGCGCGGCGCGGACCTCGTCGCGGCTGAGCAAGCCGTGTCGACCCGCGTAGCGCGCGACGTACCGGCGTGCGTCCGCCGTGAGCTCAGGCTGCGCGAGCATCTCGCGCACCGACTCTTGGAGCGCGCGATGCGCGCGGCGGGCGCCGCGGAGCCGCGCGATCGCGGCGAACCGCTGCACGGGATCCGATGCGTGGAGGAGCCCCTCCGCCGACTCGAGCCCCTGCCGGCGCCACTCGGTGCGCGAGTCGTCCTTGTGACCGCCGTACCACGCGAGCCATCCGTCGAGCACCGCGCCGCGGGCCGCGATCGACTGGAACACGTCGAACCGATTGACCCACGGCGCGATGGGGGCCACGTCGACCTGACAAGTCGTGTTGAGACCATCGATCGCGGCGACCGCGATGCCTACGTCGGCGATCCTCTCCCCGTCCGACGCCGAGAGGATGTGCATCAGGTACGGCGCGGCGAGCGGGCGTGACGACGCGCCGATGAGCTCGACCAGTCGAACGTGCGCCTCCCCCGGCTCCGCCTCCGCCTCGAGCTCGCTGAGGACGACGCGACCCATCGCGTGGACCCCGACGTCGCCGGAGCTCCCGAGCCGGTCGTACCAGTCCCAGCAGCGCTCGTCGCTGTAGCTGTCTCCTTCGCGCTCGCCCTCGTAGAGGACGCACGTGAGCGAGCGTCGCGCGAGCCGCTCGAACCCTTCCACGCGCCGGACCATCCGGGCGTCGATCGCGGGGATGGTCGGCAGCGTGCGCGCGACGGTCAGCGGTCGCTCCTGCGCGCTCGCGCCGGCCGGACCCAGCCAGGCGATGCCCAGCGCGAACGTGACGGCGTGCGCGAGCGCGGCGGTGGTTCGGATCTTCATCGTGTACCCTCCTCTTCGACAACGATCGTTACCTCGTGCAGGGTGCGCCTCACGCGCGCCTGCGAGAACCCTTGGGACGCCGCGAGCGGCGTCGGCATCAGCAGGTGGTCGAGCGCGACGTGCACGCGGTCCGCGGCGGTCTCCAGCCGCAGCGTGTGCACCGGTGGGTCGCCGAGCCCGGGCGGCGAGACGCGCGAGTCGCCGCGCTGGCGCCGGACGAACGCGAGCGTACCGTCCGGCATGCGCTCCGGGGCGTCGACGAATTCACGCGCGAGCGCGATCGGGGATGCCTCGGTGCCGTCGTCCGCCCATGCGCGGAGCTCGCCTCGGCGGAACAGATCACCGGTGGGGAACGCGTGGCCGATCGCGCGCGGAATGACGCGGAGCTCGACCACCACCTCGTCCCCTTCGCGATGGGCGCGCGCGTCGAGGGCGACCGCAGATCGCAAGAAGTCTTCGTCGCGCGTCCCGAGGAAGCGATGGGAAGCGTGCATGCTTCCGTCGCGCCCGCGGACCCGCGGCATGTGGCAGCCGTTGCACTGGACGCCCTCGGCGGCGGCGTCGCTGAGCGCCCACTCCTCGTAGCTGTCCTGCATCGGCTCGCCGCTCGCGGGGTGACCGCGCGCGGTGCGGCGCTCAGACGGGAAGTCGAACTGATGACAGCCCGCGCAATACTCGCTGCGCGCCATGTCGGGGACGCGCTCCACCGGATGCGGCGCCCCGTGGGTGCGACCCACGCCGAGCACCCGGCCATCGCGGACGTGGCACGTCGAGCAGCTCACCCCCTCGTGCGCGGCGACGCCGCTCGGCTCCTCTCCCGGCTCTCGGAGCGGCGCGTGGCAGTTGCGGCACGCCTCGAGCGGCTCCTCTCGGAACGCGGACTGGAACACCGGATCCGTCCACGCGGCCCGATGCATCGACGACGTCCACTCCTCGCCGATCTCGGCGTGGCAGGACGTACACGCCTCCGCGTCCGTACCGCCAAGCCCGCGCGGCGTGCGGCCGACCTCGATCGGCGCGCTACCGCGATTGAAGAGCCCCTCGACCGCGCGCGTCGCGCCCGCTCGCGCAGCAAACAGCGCGATCGCGGCAGTGCCGACGAGCGAGGCGACGAGGAGGGTGCGGCGCATGACCTCGGGAAGAGCAACATCGAGGCCAGCCATCGGCCGACCTCGACGCGGTCCTCTCGAGAGACGTGCGAGTCGTCGATCCGCGCTTCGTCAGACCTGCTTGGGCCCGGTCGCGCGGTCCTCGGGCAGCAGGAACGACGCGACGAGTAACAGCAGGAACATCCCCGTCACGATGCCGAGCGCGGGCTCCGGGCTTCGGACGAAGGCGAAGATGGAGATGGCGGTGATCGGCGCAAGCAGCGCGCGCACCCACAGGCGTCCGCGCGTGTTGAACGTGTGCGACGGGCGCTTCTCCGCGGCCGCGACCACGCGGTCGTAGAAGATGAGCATCAACATCGAGAGCAGACCGATCAGCGCGAAGATCACCCACATGCCGTTCGGGTCGTAGCGCTCGAACAAGAGCTCGCGCGCCTGCCACGGATCGACGTGGGCGACTTGGTAGAACCGCTCGAGGACCTCGCCCCGCTCGAGCTGCGCAGCGCCCGCGACGTGGAGCTCCTCCTCCATGTAGCGACGAGCCAGATTGATCTTGTCGCCGTTCTCCTCGTACCAGTTGCCCGCCACGAGGCTTCCGATCGACCAACCGATGCCGACCGTCATGTTGACGTACCCCATGTACTGGCCCTTGCGACCGGGCGGGGCGATGCCGCTCAGGTATCGCATCTTGGTCGGGCTGGCCATCATCTCGCCGAGGCTGAACAGCGCGATGGCCAGAACGATCGCCCAGCCCGCGAGGTCCATCCCGAGCGCGTAGATCGCGATCGCGCTGATCGCGATTCCGACGACGATCGCGGCGAGCGAGCGCATCTTTCCCGTCGCGTACCCCACGCCGAACGCGAAGATGCTGATCAGGAGCGCGTTGATATTGATGAGCCACTCCTGCGTCAGGTTGCCGCCGTTGACGGTCGGCACGACGCTCTCGCTCGTCAGGGCGATCAGCCCGCTCGCGATCGCGCGCGAGTCGACCCAGTCGTCGATGTAGTTCGGGAGGATGTCGAACAGCTGATAGAACATCAGCCAGAAGCCGGCGAACGCGATCGTGAAGTAGAAGAGGCGCGGCTCGAGGAGCCCGCCGACCGCGTCGATGGTCAGCTCGAGCGGCCCGCGCCGATCGGGCTCCTTGCTCTTCTCCGGCTCGCGGAACGCGAAGAGCGGGAGGAAGTTGAGCGTGATCCCGCCCGCGCACGCGAGGAAGACGTATTCCCACTCGAGGACGCGCAGATAGCCCGCGATGAGCGGACCGATGAACCCGCCGATGTTGACCATCTGGTAGAAGAAGCCCCAGCCGAGGCCGGAGGCCTTGTCGGGGATCTGCTGCGCGATGAGGCCCTGGAGGCCGGGCTTGAAGATCGCAGTGCCCAGCGCAAGGAACATAGCCCCGGCGAAGAAGATCTCGTACACGAGATCCGCGTGTTGGGGCCGCGCCTCGGCGAGCGGAACCCCGGTCACCGCGTCGGACAAGGCGATGCAGTACCCCATCAGCAGGTAGCCGATGATCTTGAGCACGGTGCTGAGCGCGATCGTGACCTTGTAGCCATAGCGGTCCGCGTACGTGCCGCTGAAGATCGGCACGTAGCTCTGGACGAGCGCCCAGATCGCGTAGATGCCGCCCTTTTGCACGTGCGTGATCTCGGGACCGCCGTCGGCGATCGAGAGCACCATGAAGACGGGCAGGACCGTGCGGACGCCGTAGTACGCGAAGCGCTCGACGAGCTCCATCCAGTTCGCGATCCAGTAGACGGACCCGAGCGAAGCCACCTGCTCGCCGAAGGGGGCCTTGGGTTCGTCGCCGCCCGAAGATGGAGGTCCCGCCACCGGCGGACCGTAGCGAAATCCAGATCGAGCGCTACTCGAGCTCGAGCGCGAACCCCGAGCGCAGCCCGAACATCGGCCCGCTCGTCCCGAGCGCGCGCTCGGTGCCCGCGAGGGCGACCTGCGCGGAGAGCGCGCCTCCGACGTCGAGCTCGGTGCGCCACGACACGCGAGAGCCGAGGCGCACGTCGAGCCCGACGGTACCGGCGAGGATCACCGAGGCGCCCTCCCCGTGCGATGCGGGTGGGCGACCGTTGCGCGCGCTGAACGACGCGTAGCCGACGTCGACCCGCACGCCGGCGAAGATCGCGGCGAGCGACTCGATGCGCCAGGTGAGCGCGGCGCTCGCGCCGACGGTGACGAGCCAGAGCTCGATGCGACCGAGCGGATGCTCGACCGCGGCGAAGCTCGGGCCGAGGTCGAAGCCGAGACGGACGAGCTCGAAGAGGACGAGCGCCGCGCCGACCCGCGCGCCGACCGGCCACGTCGCGAGCTCGGGGAAACCGCGCGCCTCGAACGCGACGCCGATCGATCCGGCGATGGGAACCGGGCCCGGTGCCCCCGGGGTCTCCGCCGGCTCGAGCCCGGGGGGTCGCTCCACCGGCTCGGTGTCGGGAGGGACGCGCGCCGCCACGTCGCTCGCGACCCGCGGAGGCGGGGTCGGCGGCGGTGGGTCGTCAGGGATGCCGGGGGTCGGCCGCACCGCGCGCTCGGACAGGATGCGTTGCAATCGAACTTGCTCCGACGACGCTACCGCGATCGCCCGCGCGCGCGCGGAGGGCTCGAGCTCGTGCAGATCGAGCCGCTGCGTGACGCTCGCCGCCGTCGGTCCGCCTCGCACCTCCAGGGTGACCTCGCGGTCGTCGTCGCACGGCGCGTCGAGCGAGAGGCTCACCCGCGCCGCCGGAGCGTCTTCGCCGCGCGCGCGGATCTCGAGCGAGGCGACGCCCGCTTCGGTGAGCTCGAGGATGAGGAGCCGGCGCAGCATCAGCCCGCCGAACCCGCGCGGCCCGCACGCGGGGAGCGTGACCACGACGTCGATCGCGTCCTGTGCCCGCGCGGGCGTGATGGTGCCCGCGCCGCTCGCCGCGAAGGCGAGCGCGCCTACGGCGAGTCGCTCGAGGGCTCGCCGGCCCAACGCGCTACTTCGGTCGACCATCTCCCGCTCGGATAGCGGCGATGGTACTCGGCGGCGGCCTCCCCTGCGGCGGCGGCGCGACCGGAGCGCGCGAGGGCCTCGACCCGGAGCGCGCGGACGTCCTCGGCGAGGGTGCTGGGGAGCGCCATCGAGAGCGCGCGCTCGAGCGTGCTCGCCGCACGGCCGGGCTGACCGAGCTGGCGGAGCTGGAGGCGCCCGAGCGTCACCGCGGCGAGCGGAGCGGCGCCGTCGTCGGGGTGGCGCGCGAGGAGCGTCGACAAGTCACGCGCCGCCGATTCGTAGTCACCGCGCGCGCGCGCGTCATCGGCGCGGGCGACCAACGCCGCCGCGCTCGGCTCGACGCGCGGGCGCGGCGAGCGGCTCGCCACCGTCGCCTCGTCGTCGGTCGCGGGCTCGAGCTCCGCGATCGGCTCCTCGGTCGGCTCCTCGGTCGACGCCTCGTTCGCCTCGGTCGACGCCGCGACGCGCGATGGGCTGGCAACGTCACGTGCGATCTCTATCTCGTCGTCGCTCGGCGGTGCGACCGCCTCCGACGCCGCGAGCGCGCTCGCGCGGACGCGGACCTCCTGACCGACGGTCAGCCGCTGGACTCCGTCGGGGAGGTCCGCCGCGCGCACCAGCACCACGCCGCGATCGACCCACACCCTCACCGCGTCGGTGTCGCGCTCCACGTGGAAGATCGTGCCGACCACCTCCACGCGGGCGCCCGCCTCGATCACCCACTGTCGCGGCCCGCCCGGCGTCACCGAGAAGTCCGCGCGCCCCTCGGCGAGATGGAGCGAGAGCCGCCGGCCCGAGTTCTCGAGCACGCTCAGGCGCGCGTCGTCCGAGCGCACGATCGACGACCCGTCGCTCAGCTCGGTCCGCACCTCGGTCACCGCCTCGAACGGGCGCCCGTCCGCCATCGTCAACGGACCTTGTGACATGGATGGATCGCCGCCGCGCGGGAGGGCCAGCGCCAACGCGACGCTCGCCGCCACGGCCAGCCCCGCACCGATCACGGCGCGGCCGCGCCACGTCGACGGCGTGTTGCGGCGGCGCTCGATCGCGCGCCAATTGTTCCTCAGCCGAGCCTCCGTCACCGGATCGCGGGTGAGCTCGCTCAGGCTTCGAGGCTCGCTCATACCGACCATCCCCTTCCGCTCCGCGCGACATCGATCGCGGAGTCCGCGGCAGAGAGCCGCCGCTTCACCGTCGCGCTCGAGCAATCGAGCGCCTCCGCCGTCTCGGCGAGAGACCAGCCCTCGACCCGATGGAGGAGCCACGTCACGCGCTGCTCGATCGGCAGCTTCGCGAGGATGCGATCCAGCTCGCGCAGCTCGGCGCGCAGATCCGGCCGCGTGCCATCCACCGCGAGCGCGTCGAACGTCGCGTCGTCGATCCCGCGATCGAGCCCCAGCCGACTCAGCACGCGCTGACGACGCAGGCGTCGCCGCGCCTCGTTGATCGCGATGCGCGCGAGCCAGCCGCGGAACGCCTCCGGGTTGCGCAGCGACCCGAGCCGCTCGAACGCGATCACGAAGCTGTCCTGCACCACGTCGTCGGCGTCGGCCGCTCGCCCGAGGATCCGCACGACCGCGGCGGTGAGCCCGCGCGCGTGCCGTCGGTAGAGCGCCTCCTCGGCCCACCGGTCGCCCCCCTGCGCGCGCGCGACCAGCGCTCCGTCCTCCGGCTCGTCCGTGCGCTCGTCCATCTCGGAGGGCGATCCACCCTCCGCGACGAGCCCGACCAGACGTGGACCTCCGCGCTGCGCCACGACTCCAGGATGCGCGAACCCCGCCGAGCTGGCTCATTTCTTCTGGGCCGAGGGCTCGAGCCGGGGCGACCAGAAAAAAATGAGCCAGGCACGGGGCCCCTCGGACTCTAGGGAGACATGCGGAATCACATGCGCGTCGCGCTCGCGTTCGCCCTCGCGGTCGGCTGCACCACCGAGCACAACCTCCTCGACGGAGGCACCGGGGGTGATGGATCGGTCCCTCCCGGAGCGGACACCGATCAGGACACGATCCTCGACGTCGAAGAGGGGCGCATGGAGCGTCGGGACACCGACGGTGACGGGACGCTCGACTACCTCGACCTCGACGCCGACGGCGACTCGATCCCGGACAACATCGAGGCCGGCGACCTCGATCCCACGACCGCGCCGATCGACAGCGACGAGGACGCGCTGCCGGACTACGTGGACCTCGACTCGGACAACAACGGTCTGCCCGACGCGCGCGAGGGCGTCGGTGACTTCGACCTCGACGGGCTCCGCAATTTCGCGGACATCGACGACGACAACGACTTCGTGCGCGACCGCGACGAGATCGCCGGCATCTTCGAGCCGTTCCTCGACACCGACGGCGACGGGTCGCCGAACTTCCGCGATCCGGACTCCGACAACGACAATATCTTCGACGGCGACGAGTTCGGCGCCGACACCGACGGCGACGGGCTGTTCGATCAGGAAGACCTCGACTCGGACAACGACGGGATCGCGGACATCGAGGAGGCCGGCGACGACGATCTGTACAGCCCGCCGGTCGACAGCGATGGCGACATGATCCCGGACTTCCGTGACCTCGACTCGGACGGCGACGGGCTCTCGGACACGTTCGAGCACGAGCACGGGAGCAACCCCGCGCTCGCGGACTCGGACATGGACGGCGTGGACGACCTCATCGAGTTCGGCGCCGGCACCGACGCCAACGATCCGACGGAGAGCCCGCTCACGCGCGGCGACTTCGTGTTCCTCGTCGACTACATGCAGCCGCCCTCGCCGCTCCGCGACACGCTGCAGTTCCGCACGAGCATCCAGTTCGCCGACACGTACTTCCTCTTCGACGCGTCGGGCTCGATGAGCTCGGAGCAGGACAACTTGGCCGCCGGCGTGACGACCATCCTCGACAACCTCACGTGCATGGACTTCGGCACGACGTGCCGCACCGACGGCGACTGCGCGGTGGCGCAGGTGTGCAGCTTGACGGGGACGTGCATCGAGGATCCGTCGCACAGCTCGTGCGTGGCGAGCCCCTACACCGGCACCGGCTACTACGGCGCCGCGCTCGGCTCGGGTCGCACGTACGTGAACCAGCTCGGCATCCAGGGGAGCCCCGCCGCCACCCAGTCGGCGATCGGCGCGATCCCCGAGGACGGCGGCATCGAGCCGTTGTTCGACGCGGTGTGGAGCGTGCTCCAGCCGATGGACTCCAACTTCGTGATGGAGCAGGGCTGCGACACGCTCCTGCCCGGCCGCTTCGGCTGCGTGAGCTACCGCGACGAAGCCGTGCGGATCCTCGTCGCGTTCACCGACGAAGGCAGCGCGGGCTCGCGCGGCGACACGCTGGCCGGCGCGGCGACCGTCGACACCGCGGCGGCCGCGCTGCGCGACACGAGCGTGCAGTTCATCGGTGTGTGGAGCGACGGGAGCTCCTCGTCGCCGGGCCGCGTCGACCTCGTCGAGCTCGCGCAGCGCTCGGGCTCGCTCGACCGCACGCTCCAGCCGCTCGTGTTCGACGCGAGCTCCACCGGCATGGGCATCGACACGGTGGTGACCGGCGCGATCAACGAGATCGTCGAGGGAGTGCCGCTGCGCGTCACGATCACGATGGACAACGATGAGGGCAGCGCCGACGCGCTCCAGTTCATCGACTACCTCGAGGTGAACGTGAGCGGGGGTCGTTGCTCCGCGGTCGCGCCGCTCGAAGACACCGACGGTGACGGTCGAAGCGACGCGTTCCCCGCCCTCATCCCGGGTACGCCGGTGTGCTGGGACGTCGTGCCGCGCGAGAACACCACCGTGCCTCCGACCGCCGAGCCGCAGGTGTTCCGCGCGCGGCTGACGGTGTACGGCGACGACTCGCCGCTCGATGCGCGCATCGTCTACTTCCTCATCCCGCCGGACATCGAGTGCCCGCCCGGCGGCGAGTTCTGCCCGTAGCCTGAGCGGCGGCTGCCTCGCTGGCCGCCTCTCACACCCGAGGCTTCGGGTACCGCGCGTGCCTCTCCTACCCGAGAGGCACGCGCGGATTTATTTTGCGACGTACAGGTCGGCCCCCGCGCGATCACCAGCTCGGCTGCCCCGCCTCGTCGCCGAACATCATCGTCATGTAGGTCGTCGATCCGTCTTCGTAGACGCCGACGCCGACCGTGCGGTTGTTGCAGAACATCGTCGCGCAGTGATGGCTGACCGTGTAGCTGCCGTCGGCGCCGCAGTGCTCCTCGATGCCCGCTTCCCATTGCACGATGTACTCCGCCGTCTCGCGTACGCCGTACGCCTGCCCGACGTTCTCGACGAAGCCGTGGCTCGAGTGGCGCACGAACGGTCCGCTCTGATGCTCGTGGGCGAGCCGGCCGAGCTCCGCGTTCCATCGCAGCGGCTCGCTGCACTCGCCCGCGTGGGAGTGGCCCGCGCGGTACTCGTTGATCACGCGCGCCGCGAGGCACTCGGCCTCGGTGCCCGCGCACGCGCCGAGCGGATCGGTGGAGCTGCCCGCATCGAGGCGCGGTGTCCCCGCATCGCTCCCGCCGATCACCCCTCCACCCGCGTCCGCGCCGCGCACCTGGGCGTCGGGGCGCTCGGTCGGGCCCGCATCGATCCGCCGTGAGCCGCCGTCGCTGGGGACCCGCGGGTCGCCGCCGTTCGGGTCGAGCACGATCTCGCCCTCACAGCCGGTGAGGACGAGCAGGCACCACACCGCGAGCGCGCATCGCACGCTGCGCCGACGAGCATGGTGGGTGCCAGCCGCGATCGCGTTCCGCGCGGCGAGTCGCTCGACGCGGCGCGAAGCCTCCGAGGGACAGGTGGCGCCTCCCGCGCTCCACCGCGGCGCGCGTACGGTGCGGCGCGGATCGGCGATCGCGCGTGATCCGGTTCCGCCCACGTGTGATGCGCGAGTGACGCCGCGTCGCGCGCCGGCCCCTCCAGCCGCGCTGGCGCGCCCGTTGCGGGGCGCGGACGCATGCGCTCACCCTGCCCGATGTACGTCGCCCTGCTCGCGCTCCTCGGCGGATGCGCGGCCCAGCCGGTGGACACGCTCGCGCCGGAGGCTCCCCCGTTCGACGTCAACGCGGACGCGGTGGTCGGCGGCACCGTCACCTACGACCGACCGGAGATCGGCTTCATCTCGGGGTGCACCGCAAGCCTCGTGGCGCCGGACGTGATCATCACGGCCGCACACTGCGTCAGCTACGGGAGCGCGACGTCGATCGGCAACTACGGCTCGTTCACCGTCCGTCCCGAAGCGGGTGAGTCGCGCGCGTTCCGCATCCAGCGCTACCGGAGCTTCGACACGCAGCTCGGACCCGACGACCTCTGCCTCATGCAGCTCGCCGAGCCGGTACCGAGCGAGCTCGCGACCCCGCTCCGCATCCCGAGCGAGGAGCCGCCCGACGGAACGACTCTCACGATCTTCGGCTATGGGTGCACGACGCGCGGCACGCGCACGGACTGGCAGAAGCGCCGCTACGACTTCGCACAGGGCCAGCCCACCAACCGCCTCTGTCCCGGCGACTCCGGCGGCCCCGTCGTCTCGCCCGACGGCGAGGTGCTGCGCATCAACAGCGGCTACTACTTCGACAGCTTCGGCACGGACATCTTCGGGCGGGTGGCGCGGAACCGCGATCGCGTCCTCGCGCAGGTCCGCGAGTGGAGCGCGTTCGATCCGGAGATGCCGGCGCCGGAGCCGGAGCCCGAGCCGGAGCCGATCCCGACGCCGGATCCCGAGCCCGATCCGATGCCGGATCCCATGCCCGATCCGGGTCCCGACCCCGGCGACCCGTGCTCGTCGGTGACCTCGTGCGCGCCGTGCGCCGCGTCGTCGGGCTGCGGGTTCTGCGAGGCGACGCAACGTTGCGTGTCGATCGACAGCTCCGGCCGCGCCGCCTCGTGCGCCGGCGCGCTCGCGGTGGACGCGCCAGAGTGCCAGTACGACTCGTGCGGGATCTACGCGGGCTGGCCACAGCTCACGTGCCGCCGCACCGGGACGAGCTTCGTGCGCTGCGTGCCGGGGGGCACCCCCGAGTTCCGGATGTGCCCGAGCGGCTACACGTGCCAGCCGGGATCCACCGTCGTCATGTGCTACCGGTGATCCACGTCAACGTGTCGGCGTCGCGCCGCTCGAGCTCGCCGAGCACGAGGGGCAATGCGGCGTGCGACCGTGTATCCAGCCAGGCGAGCAGCGCGCGATAGCCGCGCACGTTCGACCTCGGGTCGCGGTAGATCGCCTCGCGTAGCGGCGCCAGCGAGTGGATCAGCGTCCCGATCGGGTTGAGGAGCAGCCCCATCACCTCGCTCCCGGTAAGCGCGAGCACCTCGGCGGTGCACGCGAGATCGCACCGGGCGAGCTCGTCGCTCGTGTCGTCCTGGTGCGCCTCGAACGCGTCGATCGCGGCCTCGAGGGGTCGCGTGTCGACGTGGCCCTCGCGTGCCGCGATGCGCTCGAGCGCCATCTGCGCCAGCCGACGACGCAGCTCGAGCACGTCGCGGATCAGCGCGAACGGCGCGCGCCCTTCGGCCTCCGCGATCTCGGCCAGCTCGCTGAGCACCTCGAGGCCGGCGTGGCGCCGGTAGTCGAGCACGACGTACCCGCTGCCCTGGCGGACGCTCACGAGCTTCGCGCTCGCCAGGCGCGAGAGCGCGGCGCGCAGCGTGGTCCGGTTGACCGCGAGCTGCTCCGCGTGCTCGCGCTCGGGCGGGAGCCGCGCGCCCGGCGGGAGCGATCCGCTCAGGATCGCGCGCCTCAGGGTGCGCTCGCAGCGATCGACGGCGCTCGCGGCGCGGACGCGCGGCGACACGCGGGCTCAACCGTCGGCGCCGGGCAGGTTCGGGCAGATCGAGTCGATCGAAGAGCAGCTGCTCGACCGCGGAGGCGGCGTCTGGAGGCGCTGCAGCTCGGGGATGTTGCCGGCGACGCTGCAGTCGACCTCGTGGATCCGATCGAGCGACGCGTTCACGTAGTCGGTGACGCACGACTCGACCTGCGAGACCGTCGCGTTGCACTCCGAGTCGACCTGCGCGTTCGTGCAGTCGATCGTCGGGCGGCTCACGTCCGGGGGGTCGATGATGCACGCGTTGTAGTCCGCCTGGCACGCCGTCGGGTCGGTCGTCGTGCTGAGCGCCCGGAGGTAGCACTGGAAGCTGATCGAGTCTTGCTCGGTATAGGAGTCGCGGAAGTAGACCGACAGGTTGGTACAGGCCGTCTGCGCCTCGTCCATGCTGAGCGTCGAGACGGGCTTCTGGCCATCGACCCCCGACTTGTAGCCAGAGCTGCAGCCGACGAGGCACACGAGCGCGAGGAGACCGGCGTTGTTTCGCATGCTCGAAAGCATGCCCTAGTCGCCTGAAACAGGGAAACTCGCGTACCTCACGCGCGTTCCCACCGCGCGCAGCGGGGGCGCGTTTGGTACCGTAGCTCGGTGCGGCGAGCCCTGTGCGTGCTCCTCCTCCTCGGTTGCGGACCCTCGGACGTCATCTCGCCGGCCGACGTCGCGGGCGTGCTCGTGCGGCGCAGCGCCTGCCAGGATCTCGACCTCACCCCCGCGTTGGCCAGCATCGTCGGCGACTCCGACGGAAGCGGAACCGCGGGCAACGCCCAGGTCGCGTGCCAGCGGACCGCGTCCAGCTGCGACGAGCTCCTGCGCTGCGATCACATCGACCCCGCGACTCCGTGTGAGCCCGGCGCCAGCGTCGCGCGCTGCGAGGGCGACGTGCTCGTCTCGTGCTCGTCGGCCGGCTTCGAGCGCCGGGTCGACTGCGCCTCGGACGAGGATGGCAACACCCTGTGCGCGACGAACGAGAGCGGAACGAGCGCGTGCGGCGTCGGCTCGTGCACCGACGCGGGGCTCTCTTGCGACGGGGACGTCGTCATGTCGTGCGTCGGCGGTCAGCTCCGCCGCGCCGAGGACTGCGCGCTCGCGGGGCGGCACTGCGTCGTGTCGATGGGCAGCCGCGCGGGCTGCGTGGATCGCGTCGAGGCGTGCACCGACGACGCGTGCGACGGGGATCTCCTCACGAGCTGCATCGCCGGCATGGGCATGACCATCACCGACTGCGCCGACGCCCCCGGCGCCGAGACGTGCGTCGAGCTCGGCGGCGCGGCCCACTGCGGGGTCGAGGTCGCCGCGTGCACCGAGGGCAGCGTCGAGTGCGCGGGCGACCTCGCCCGGTTCTGCATCGGCCGTCGCTGGGTCGAGCTCGACTGTGCGTCGTTCGACGGGTCGCGCTGCGAGGATCGGAGCGCGGCCGACGATCCGCGCCTCGCCTGCGTCAGGGGGTGAGCCGCCGGAGCTACCGCCAGGGCAGCTTCGCGGTGCGGCCGTAGCGCTCGGCCCAGCCGTCGACGATGGCTTCGATCTCCGCCTTGCACTTGGCGAGGGCGCGCTTGCGCTTCGAGATCCTGTGTTCCTTCGCGAACCGATCCCACGACGTGAGCTCGGTCGCGTGGTTGCCGCTCTCGACGTGCTTCTGATCTCCGACGCACAGCAAGCGATGCTCGAGCTCCTTCACGTGCGGGCCCGTCTCCTTTACCGGACCGCCCTCCTCCACCCGCGCGAGCAGCGCGCTCGCGAACGAGGACAGGCCGTTCATCTGCCAGTCCTCCTTCGCGCGACCGATGAAGTAGAGCGCCGACCACAGGGGTCGCTGGACGAGGCATACTTTCTTGTCGACCAGCTTGAAGCGGGCCACGTCAGGGTCGTCCTCGATCGCGGAGATGACGCGGAAGATCGAGTGGCCCGCGGGGTGGCCCCACCACGAGCCGGAGATCGTCTCGCCCGCGACCAGGGTCGCCACGCTGGGGAGGATCGGATCCTGAACCAGCAGGAGGCCCTCGCGCTCGATCGCAGCCCGCACCGTGTCGAGATGCCTCAGGTCGTCCTCGCTCAGCTCCGTCTGCTCGAAGTTCACGCCCGCGAGGCTACCGCACGGTGGCGCGATCCACCGAGTCCGCAACGGTCCCCCGTTCGACGCGCCGCCAGAGCCGCCGTACGGTGGGAGGGTGAGCCTCGACTGGACCGCGATGCTCCGCCCGGCCGGCGGAGGGATCTACGTCGTCTCGACCGGGACGAGCGCGCAGGCGCGCGTACAGCAACAGCTCTATGGGACAAGCGACGCTGACGAGGTGAAGCGAGCGTGGCGCGCCGACCTCGATCGGATCGCGGAGGCGGGCGTCGTCGTCCTCGGCGTGCCCACCGACATCGGGGCCGGCTACGCGCGCGGGGCGAGCTTCGGTCCGCAGGAGCTCCGGCGCACGCTCCTCGCGAATCCCGCGTCGCTCTACAACGATCCGAGGGTGATCGACGCCGGGGACGTCCTCAGCATCCCGCAGCTGCTCCACGACGAGATGCTCTCGGACGCTCAGCTCGCGGCGAGCCGCGCCGCGCTCTACGGCGCCGACGGCGCGGGGCTGCCGGTGTCCCCGCTCTCCATGGCGGAGCGAGCGCTCGACGAGATCCGCGCGATCGCCCCGAACGCGAAGACGCTGGTGCTCGGCGGCGATCACGCGGTGGGCTGGCCGTCGCTCCGCGCGGTGGCGCGCGGGCGCGAGCGCGAGACGGGCATCCTCCACTTCGACGCCCACACCGATCTCCTCGAGACGCGGCTCGGCGTCCGGTACTGCTTCGCGACGTGGGCCTACCACGCAAATGACGTCGTCGGCCGAGGCGGTCGCCTCGCCCAGGTCGGCGTGCGGATCTCGGGACAGGCCCGCGAGCACTGGGAGCGCACCCTCGACGTGCAACAGATCTGGACGGCCGACGTGCGGCGCGAAGGCCCCGACGCGATCTCGCGCCGGATCGTCGAGCGCTTCGAGCGCGCCGGCGTGCGCGGCGTCTACATCTCGAACGACATCGACGGGACCGATCCGGCGTACGCGGCGGCGACCGGCACGCCGCAGCCGGACGGGCTCACCCCCGACGAGGTGCTGCGCGTGACCGAGCTCGTGGGCGGCGCGTTCGAGGTGTGGGGCAGCGACCTCGTCGAGGTCGCCCCCGTCCTCGGCCAGCACGACGACGGCGAGCCCGAGCGCACCCTCGCCACCGCGGCGCGCTACATCGACGCGCAGCTCGCGCTCAGCCTCCGCTGACCTCGCGCGCCGCGCGCGCTTCCCGGCGGATCACGCGAGCCGTGCGCCCCGTCCCGTCCGCGCGCCAGCCCGGCGGCATGAGCAGCGCCCCGAGCTTCGCCCGGAGCCCGCGCGCCCGCCACGCGTCGCGGAGCATCGCCGCCCACTCGTGGAACGCGATGCGCGCGGGATTGTAGGTGTCAATGTTCGTGGTCAACCCATAGTCGACCGGCACGTCGGGGAGCTCGGGTTGGAACGTGCCGAACAGCTTGTCCCAGACGATGAGGATCCCACCGTGGTTGCGGTCTAGATAGATCCCGTTGCGCCCGTGGTGGACCCGGTGGTGCGAGGGCGAGTTGAACACGCTCTCGAACACGCCCATCGATCCGATCATCTCGGTGTGGAGCCAGTACTGGTAGAGGAGGCTCACCGTCTGCGCGATCAGGATCATCGTCGGGTGGAAGCCGAGGAGCGGGAGCGGCGCCCAGAACAGCGGCCCCGTGATCGGCGTGGTCCACGACTGCCGGAGCGCGGTCGACAAGTTGTAGTGCGTCGAGCTGTGGTGGTTCACGTGCGCGGCCCAGAGGAGCCGCACCTCGTGGTGACACCGATGGAACCAGTAGTAGTGGAAGTCCTCGACGACGAAGAGGAGGAGGAGCCCCCACCAGGTCCACGGCACCGTGAAGAGGCGGTGCTCGTAGAGGACGAAGTAGAGCGCGAGCGCCACGCCCTTCGTGACGGCGCCGACCGCGAGGTTGCCGACCCCCATCGCGAGCGACGCGAACGTGTCGTGCACGTGATAGCCGCGCCGCCCGCGCTTCCTCGCGCCGCGGCTCAGCGCGAGCTCGAGGAGGAGCGTCGCGAAGAAGAACGGGATCGCGTAGTAGATGAGGCGCACGGCCGTCGACGACCTCTTGGTTCTAACCCATCCGAGGGGGCGGTGCCGACGCGCCGCGGATGCCGTACACCTCCCCCATATGGATCGCCGGATGCGTGCGTGGATCCTCGGCGTGGTGGCCGCGCTCGCGCTCGGCTTGTTGCTCGTGTTCCTCTTCACGCGGCGCCCCGACGGAACGTTCTCGCTCGACTTCGGCGGCTCGACGGCGGCCCTCGACGACGGCGGGGTGCTCGGAGGCGCCAGCGGATCGGACGACGGCGTGGCGGGCGGACCCGGGCTGGCGGCGGGCGCCGACGCCGGAGTCGCGGTCGCGCTCGGCGAGTGGGCGCCGTTCGCCACGGTGACCCGCGACCCCTCGAGCCCGAACGGGAGCTTGACGGGCCGCGTCGTCTCGAGCGCCGACGATCATCCCATCGCGCACGCCGAGCTCCTGTTCGTCAGCGAGGAGACGTCGATCAGCGCCACCTCGCGCGAGGACGGCTCGTTCGCGATCGCCGTCTCACAGCCCGGACGCTACGCGCTCTCGATCGCGAACGCGGACGGGTTCCTCCCCTATGCGCCGGAGCTCGGCCACAGCGGGATCGCGTTCGAGGCACGCCCGGAGCTGCGCGTCGATGGCGTTGTGGTGCGGCTCGATCCCGAGCGGCGCATCGAGGTGCTCGTCACCGACGAGGCCGACCGGCCGATCGAGGGCGCGACGGTGCGCTTGCTCGGCGCGGGCAACGGAGACCGGCGCATGATGCCCGTCGACGACACGTTCACCACCGACGCCGACGGCATCGCGACGGTGGGCGCGTGGCGCGGCGCGCTGATCGAGGCGCGCCACGACCCGGAGGGCGTCGGGCGCGAGCGCGTGCCGTTCCGCCGAGGCGATGCGTCGAGGGTGAAGATCACCTTGTCGACGCTGCGCGACGACGAGACGGGGAGCGAGCGCATCGCCGGTACCGTGCTCGACGAAGCGGGCGCGCCGCTCTCCGGCGTGATGGTCTCCGCGCACCGCCAGATGCACGGCACGCACCCGTGGATGCAGGCGATCAGCGAAGACGACGGTCGCTTCGAGATCACCGGGCTCGATCGGGGCGCGCACGCCGTCATCGCGTCGCACCCCGACCGGCCGCGCGCGGAGGTCGGCCCCATCGCGAGCGGCACCACCGACGTCGTCATCCGGATGCAGGCGGGGCTCGCGATCCACGGACGCGTGGTAGACGGTCACGGCGCGCCGGTGCCCGCGTTCCAGGTGATGGCGCGCGCCGCGGATCGGCGGGGCTGGGGATCGATGCGCTCCGCCGCGAGCTACGACGGCGAAGGGCGCTTCACGATCACCGGCCTCGAAGCGGGGACGTACACGCTCAGCGCGACCGCGCGCGGCTTCCCTCATTCCGCCAGCGTCGAGGCGGAGGCGCGGCCGGGTGGAGGACCGGAAGTCACGCTGACCATCACGGAAGGCGGCCGCCTCGTCGGGGTGGTCCGCGACGCGACCGATTCCCACCCCATCGGAGGCGCGCGGATCGCGCTCGAGACGTTCATGAGGGGCCGCGGCACGCCGGCCTCCACGCTGCCATCCAGCGTCAGCGGGCCCGACGGCGCGTTCGTGCTGGAGGGCCTGGGCGAGCTGCGCGCGTCGGTGCGCGTGACGGCGGAGGGCTACCACACACGGCTCGTGTCCGGCTTCAGCATGCAGGCCGGCGAGCGGCGCGAGCTCGACATCGAGCTCACCCCCGTCGAGGAAGGCGAGGAGGCGCGCACCGAGCTGGTGGGTATCGGCGTGAACATCTTCCCGCGCGGGGAGTACCTCGGCGTCGGCTTCGTGATGCCCGGCGGCGGGGCGGAGGCGGCGGGCCTGACCCGGGGCGATCAGATCCTCGCGATCGACGGCGTGCCGGTGGAAGGCCTCGGCTACTCGCAGGCGCTCGAGCGGATCCGCGGAGACGAAGGGACCACCGTCGTCCTGCGCGTGCGCCGTGGCGACGAGGAGCCGACCGACGTCCCCATCGTGCGCCGGCGCATCCGGACCTGATCACGCGATCGGCGAGCATTCCGTGTAGGATCGCGGGGCGTGGCCACGGAAGCGCTCACCGAAGCCCTCGAGGTCCTCCGCTCCGCCATCGCGGACGGCCCCGAGATCGCCCGTCCGCTCCTCGCCGCCTGGCGATCGAATCGGCTCGCCGAGCTCCCGGGCGACGTGGGCGCGGCCGCGGCGACGGTGGATCGCGAGCTGCCCGCGTGGACGCAGACCGCGAGCGACGAGGACGTCGCGGGCACGTTCTCACGCCGCTCCGGCGAGGCGGTGTTCATCTGGCTCGCCGCGAACCCCGATCGCGACGACGCACGGCTCGCCGGCCTGCTCGCGGCGGCCACGAAGCACCCCGAGTATCGCCAGCAAGCCACGATCCTCATCAAGAACCGCGTCGTACAAGGGCCGCTCAAGGACGCGCTCCGCTGCGCGCCGCTCCTCGGCACCGGCAAGACGCTCCTCGGACCGGGCTACGAGCAGGCGCGCGCGCGGATGGAGATCCTGCTGTGGGAAGCGGGGGCGTGTGCCCACTCGCTGCCCGAGCTCGGGAAGTGGATCTGGGGCGACCGCGACACGTTCGACACGCTGATCGCGCACCCGGCCCGCGGCTCGCTGCGCGGGCGTGTCCTCGCCGCGCGCACGCTCGAGATCTCGGTGGGCGGCATCTCGCCGATGACCGACCCGCAGCTCGTGGGTCGGACGCTCCAGGTACTGCAACCTCTCTTGCTTCATCCCGAGCCGATGGTCTGGATCAGCGCCGCGCGCTCGTTCGGCCGGCTCGCCGGCGTATTCGAGCCGCTCGAGGGGACGCTGCTCGACTGGGTGCACGGCGCGTCGCACGTGCTCAAGCAGCGCGCGCTCACCGCGTTCGCGTCGCTGCCTTCGCATCGGCTCGCGTTCCTCGGACACGAGCTCGAGGCGATCATCGACGCGCCGGAGAACGAAGCGTGGGTCCTCGCGGCGGCCGCGGCGGCGACGCCGCACCTGTTCTATGAGCGGCGGGATCTCTTCCAGCGTCTCGCGGCGCGGATCGTCGCGGGGGACGGTGGCGCGGTGGCGACGCGCGCGCTCGCCCGCGGGATCGCGACGCTGTGGCGGCGGAGCGAGGATCGCGGCGCGCTCTATCCGACGTTCCGCGCGCTCCGCCAGCTGGCGCGGCGCGCGCAGACCGAGCAGGTCGACGAGTGGCGGCGCTGGGTCGAGACCGTCGCGGTGACCGATCCGCTCGACGGCGCGGAGCGCGACCCGCTCGACGTCGAGCTCGGGATCGAGAACCTCGTGCGCCTCGCCGCGCAGTACGACGACGAAGAGGCGGACGCCCGCGCGGCGCGCTTCGCGGGCACGCTCGGCGCCACGTTCGACGAGGCGCAGCGGGTCGTGCTCGGTCAAGGATCATTGCGACATCGAGCCTCGGCGATCAACGCGTTCGAGTCGTGCGCGCGCTCGCTCGCGCTCCGACTCTGGGGCCCGCTCCTCGCGACGCGACCCGAGGGCGACCCGATCGCGGAGCCCGACCTCGCCGAGACGTTCGAGCGCGTCGCGCGCGCGCCGGCCGAGCTCCTCGACGTGGTCCGCGAGCGCCGCGAAGCGGGCGAGGCGGATCCCGACTACAGCGTCTCGCTCGAGGTGCTCGCGCTCAAGCTCGGCGGCTACGCGCTCGACGCGTGCGGCGACGAGGAGCGCGACCTCGGAGATCGCGGGCCCGTCGCGCACGGCACCTGCCTCTGGCTGCGCAAGCTCGAGGGCCTCGTCGACGGATCGCGCACCATGCCCGCGCCGCTCGCGTCCGCGCTCAGCTCCGTGTTCTGGCGGCTCGTCGACACGACGCGCGGCACCGCCCTCGGCGAGGTCGACGATGTCCAATGGCTCGGACCGTTCGCCGCGTGGTGGGCGCTCGTCGTCGATCGCCCCGCGATCCTCCAGCAGCTCGCGAACGCGCTGCCGATGATCGCGGAGGGCGCGCTCGAGCGTTGCTGCGAGCTCGCCGACGAGATCCGCGATCGGCTGGAAGCGGAGAACGAGGAGGGCTCGTGGGGCCCCGACGTCGCGAAGGCGCTCACCCAGCTCAAGGCCGACGACACCGAGCTCGCCGAGGCGCTCGGAGGGCTCGCCGGCGCGCTCGCGGAGTTCGGCGACGCGTCGGGCAAGCAGGCGGACCTCGAGGCGAGGTGCCTCGAGCTCGTCCTCGCGGCGGAGCGCTTGCGCGAGGCGCTCGCCGATCCGGTGCGCGCGCTCCACGCGGCGACGGAGGCGCCGAGCGACGACACGATGGCCCGCGCGTCGAGCGAGAACGGGCCACGCACCGCGTCGGTGGTTTCCCGCGCGATCCGCGCGCGCGAGCCGTCGCTCCTCGAGGTCTGGCTCGCGTCGCTCGGCCCGACCGCCGCCGCGCTCGTCGAGCCGGCGATCGACGCCGCGATCCGCCGCACCCCTCCGCCTCCGCCGACGCCGAAGAAGGCGGAGCCGAAGACGGTCGTCGGCTACGAGCTCGTGAAGCCGCTCGGCGAAGGCGGCATCGGGACGGTGTGGCTGGTGCGCAAGGCGGAGGCCGACCGCTTCTTCGTCCTCAAGATCCCGAAGGCCGACGCGCTCGCCAACGCCACCGACTTCGAGCGCGAGGGGATCCTCGCGTCGTTCCACGAAGAGGCAAAAGCGCTTGCGGGCCTCTACCATCCCAACGTCGCGAACATCATCGATCGCGGCGTCGCCGACGGGATGCCCTACCTCGTGCTCGAGTACCTGATCGGGGCCGACCTCAAGCAGTACTCGCAGGCGCGGCGGATGAGCCTCTACGAGCTGCGACGCGTGGTGCTCGAGTCGTGCGCGGGGCTCACCTCCCTCCACAACGCGGGCCTCGTCCACCGCGACATCAAGCCGGCCAACCTGTGGCTGCGCCTCCCGCTCGGCGGCGGCGTGCGCTTCGACGGCAAGCTCCATCGCGACCCCGCGACGAACCCGCCGCTCGCCGCGGTGATCATCGACTTCGGGATGGTGCGCGCGACGCGTGTGCCCGCCGACGTAGGCGGCAAGTTCGTGGCCGGCACGCCCGGCTACATCGCGCCCGAGCAGGTGCTCGATCCGGTGGAGCTCGACGGTCGCGCCGACGTCTACGCGCTCGCCGGGACGATCTTCAACGTCACGACCGGCCGCACGTTCTTCGACGAGATCACCGACTCGCGCCAGCGCATCGTCGCGCACATGCGGCAGGATCCGCTCGAGAACCCCGAGCCGCTCGCGAAGTACCCCGCGGGGTTGCTGAAGCTGCTCCGCGCGGCGACCGCGATGGACTACCGCGACCGCCCGACCCCGATCGAGTTCGGCCGCGACTTCGTCGCGCTGCTCTGAGGACGACTGCACGCACGGTGACTGGTTCGACGACACGCAGATGATCTCCTGCGGCGTGCGCGTCGACGTGTGCGGGCGACCGATGCGCTGCGACTGCGCCGAGGAGTGACAGGCAGCGCCCGGATGCCTTGATCTCCGCGCGCGCCTGATATCCCCTTCCGGGTCATGTCACGCCCGCTGCTCGCGCTCGCCCTCGTCCTCCTGACCGCGTGCGGAGGTCCCTCGGTTCGCCTGCGCCGCCTCGTCCTCTATCAGAACGGCATCGGCTACTTCGAGCGCAGCGGAGAGGCCACGTCGGATCGCGTCGCGCTGCGGCTGCGTCGACACGAGGTCGACGACGTGATGAAGACGCTCACCGTCATCGGCGCGAACGCGGCGACCGGGCTGACCGCCGTCGTGCCCGAGCCCGCGCCGGAGCCTCTCGGCGAGCCGGGACAGGACGGCGAGCCCGCGCCCGCGCGCGACCCGGACGACGAGACCACGCTCGAGCTCGACCTCGGCGGCGCGCGCGGTCCCCTCACGATCACGTACGCGGTCCCGACCCCGACGTGGGGCGCGGTGTATCGCGTGGTGCTGCCCGATGAAGGAGAGCAAGCGCTCTTGCAAGCGTGGGCCGTCGTGCACAACGCGAGCGGCGAGGACTGGGAGGACGTCGAGCTCACCCTCGCGACGGGCGCGCCGTTCACCTATGCGATCGATCTGCGCACCCCGCGCTTCATCGCCCGCCCGGACCTGACCGGCGCGATGGTCGAGCCGGTGATCTCCGGCGCGGTCATGGGCACGCGCGCGCGCGGCGATGGCGACGGCGTCGAAGAAGGCGATCTGTGCCCCACCGAGCCGGAGGACCGCGACGGCTTCGAGGACGAGGACGGCTGCCCCGATCCCGACAACGATCGCGACCGCATCCCGGACGTCGACGACATGTGCCCGAACGATCCCGAGACCTACAACGGGGTCGAGGACGAGGACGGCTGCCCGGATCGCGGCTCGGTCGTCATCAGCGAGAGCTCGATCACGATCCTCGATCAGATCTACTTCGCCTCGCGCTCGAGCGCGGTGAACGCGCGACAGGCCCCGATCCTCGACGCCGTCGCGGCGACGCTCCTCGGCAACCCGGACGTCACGCGGGTCACGATCGAGGGCCACACCGCGCGCAACGAACCGAACGCGCTCGCGCTGTCCCGTGCGCGCGCGCAAACCGTGTTGGACGAGCTGGTGCGCCGCGGGGTCCTCGCGAGTCGGTTCACCGTCGCGGCGATGGGCGCCGAGCAACCGGTCGACCCGCGCAACGTCGCGGACGCCCACGAGCGCAACCGCCGCGTCCGATTCCGGATCGACGAGACGAGCGACGGGCCGGTCGCGAACGCTCCGGCTCCGCCTCCGCCGGCCCGGCACGAGCGTGCGTCGACCTCGGGCTCGGCAGAGATGCCGGCGCGCGTCACCGTGGACACCGCGCAGGGGAGCGTGCGCACCGTCGCGGTGGCCGACGACACGGCGAGCGAGACCCGCTACCGCATCGCGACGCCCGTCACCATCCCGCGCGGCTCGACCACGATGGTCGCGATCGTCAACCAACGCGTCCGCGGCGCCGAGGTGCTCCTCTATCGTCCAGACGCGAGCGCGCCCCTCAGCCGCTCCCACCCGTTCCGCGCGGCGCGCCTCGTCAACGAGAGCGGGCTCTCGCTGGTGCCGGGCCCGGTCGCGCTCCTCGCGGGCGGAACCTACGTCGGCGAAGGCGTGCTCGATGGCCTGAGCGCGGACGAGAGCACGTTCCTCCCGTACGCGATCGATCGCTCGACGGAGGTGATCGCGCACCCCGAGTCCGACGGGCGGCCGAACCGCCTCGTGTCGCTCGCGCGCGGCGTGATGGTCGTCGAGGACTGGGCGGTACGTCGCACGCGCTACGAGGTCCGCGCCGGCGCGCGCGCACCTTCCCGGATCTGGATCCACCACGCGGGCGCGTTCGGCTTCGACTACGTCGAGCTGCCCGGCGAGACGGTGCAGTCGGGCACCTCCGTGATCGTCCCCGTCTCGGTGACCGCGGGCGAGCGCGCCGAGCTCGTCATCGAAGAGCGACGCGCGACGGAGCGGCGGATCGCGATCCTCGACACCGGCGAGGCGCTCGGCGCGTACGTCGAGGGCGAGCACCTGCCGGCCGAGCTACGCGCGCGCCTGCGCGGCATCCTCGAGCAGCGCGCCGCGCTCGACGCGATCGATGGCGAGCTCCGCGAGGTGCGCGATCAGGCGGCCGTCCAGAGCCGTCGCCTCGCGGAGCTGCAATCGAGCTTGCGCGCCATCGAGCGGTCGAGCACCGCGGCCGATCTGCGCCGTCAGCTCCAGCAGCGATTGGAGGAGGCCAGCGCGGCGAGCGAGCGGCTCATCACCCAGGAGGCCGCTCTCACGGCGCGTCGCGCGGAGGCCCGGGTGCGGCTCTCCGAGGCGCTCATCGATCTCCGCTACGAGCCCGAGGCGACCGAGTGAGCGGCCGCCCGAGGAGCGCCGCTCGATGAGCGTGGACGAGCCCAGCGACGAGCCCAGCGACGAGCTCAGCGACGAGGCGCTCCTCGAGCGCGTTCGCGCAGGCGACGCGTCCGCGATCGACGCGCTGCTCGCGCGCCATCAGGAGACGATCTACCGGTTCGGGCTCCGCATGTGCCGCGATCGCGAGGACGCGCGCGACGTGCTGCAAGAGACCTTGCTCACGATGGCGCGCTCGGCCGAGGGGTTCCGCGGCGCCTCGTCGTTCACCACCTGGCTCTACACCGTGGCGCGCAGCTTCTGCATCAAGAAGCGGCGGCGGCGCGCGGGGGCACCGGCGCGCGTCCACTCGCTCGAGTCCGACGTCCCCGGCGAGGTGATGGCGTTGCCCGACCCGGCGCGCGATCCGCACGCCGCGCTCGAGGCCAAGCGCGACACCGACGCGCTCGCGGAGGCGATCGCCCAGCTCGACCCAGTCCAACGCGAGGTCCTCGTCCTGCGCGACGTCGAGGGGCTCTCCGCGGCCGAGGTCGCCGAGGTGCTCGGGGTCGGCGTGGCGGCGGTCAAGAGCCGGCTCCATCGCGCGCGCGTCGCGCTCCGCGAGCAGCTGGTGGGTCCCGCCGCCCCCGCCGACGCGGGCGCCGACTCGACCGCGACCGCGACGTGCCCCGACATCCTCCCCTTGTTCTCCCGTCACCTCGAGGACGAGATCGACAGCGACGCGTGCGCCGCGATGGAGCGCCACATCGCCGGCTGTCCGCGGTGCAGCCGCGCCTGCGACGCGTTGAAGGAGACCCTCCACGCGTGCCGGCGCGTCGAGCGCGACGTCGAGGTCCCGGCCAGCCTCCAGGCCTCGATCAAGCGCGCGATCTCCGACCTGATCGCGGATCCGCAGGGTTGAGCGCTCCGCGCGAACCCTTTCGCGACGCCTTGGCTCTCACCCGATGGAGGCGAGAGATGGGCACCTTCGAGGTCACCGAGATCAACTTCGAGTCGACCGTGTCGGACGGCACGGTTCTGATCGACTGCTGGGCCGAGTGGTGCGGCCCGTGCCGCATGTTCGCGCCCGTGTTCGAGGCGGCCGCCGAGCGGCATGCGGACGTGAAGTTTGGCAAGATCGACACCGAAGCCGAGCCGGGGCTCGCGGCGGCGCTTCGGATCCGCGCGATCCCCACGCTGCTCGTGTTCCGGGATGGGATCTTGCTGGGCGCCCAGTCGGGCGCGATGAGCGCGCCGATGCTCGACTCGTTCATCGAGCGGGTGCGCGCGGTCGACATGGACGAGGTGCGGCGCGCGATCGCGCTGCGTGAGACCGAACTAGGCGAGGATGCACGAACCGGCGCCGAGCGCGTCGATGGGAGCACGGAACATGTGTAGACGAGTGGAGTGTGATGCCTGCGGCCGCCCGACCTTCGCGGGATGCGGCGCGCACGTCGAGCAAGTGCTCGGCGACGTCCCGGTGAACGAACGTTGCTCGTGCCACAGCGAGCGCGGCGCAACGGGACGCGGACCGAACGATGGCAGGGGCGAGAGCCCGATCGCGCGGGCGCTCGGCCGGTTCCGGAGGGGTTGACGATGACGGATTTCGGAATGGAGAAGCGGCTCGACGTGGGCTTCGACGAAGCGCTGCGCCGCGTGCCCGATGCGCTGAAGGCCGAGGGCTTCGGCGTGCTGACGGAGGTCGACGTACAGGCGACCCTCAAGCAGAAGATCGACGTGGACTTCCGCCGCTATCGCATCCTCGGCGCGTGCAACCCGCCCTTCGCACACCAGGCGCTCAGCGAGGACATCGCGGTCGGGCTGATGATGCCGTGCAACGTGGTGGTCTACGAAGACGACGACGAGCGCGCGGTCGTCTTGGCGGTGGACCCGCGGCGCACCGTCGCGATCACGGGCAACCCGAAGCTGGCCGAGCTCGCCGACACGATCGCCGACAAGCTGCGCGCCGCGCTCGAGAGGATGTAGAGCGATGGAGCTCCAGTGGATCATCGCCGGGGTCGCGCTCGTCGCGGTCCTCTACTTCATGTGGCCGAAGAGCGACATCGACGGCGCCGCCGCACGCAAGCTCGTCGAGAACGGGGGGCGCCTGCTCGACGTGCGCACGCGCGGAGAGTTCGGGTCGGGTCACCTCCCCGGCGCGCTCAACATCCCGCTCCAGGAGCTCTCGCGTCGAGCCGCGGAGATCGGCGCGAAGGACCGCCCCGTCGTCGTGTACTGCGCGAGCGGAGCACGGAGCCGCAGCGCGGCGAAGATGCTGAAGGCGGCGGGCTTCGCGACCGTGCACAACCTCGGCGGCCTCCACC
This sequence comes from Sandaracinaceae bacterium, assembly GCA_050186575.1. Classification (GTDB taxonomy): domain Bacteria; phylum Myxococcota_A; class Polyangia; order Polyangiales; family Sandaracinaceae; genus JAUHXR01. The sequence continues at coordinate 47,578 of JBFWYI010000058.1, forward strand.
GCTGGTGATCGTCCGGGTTGCGTTTAGTGTCCTGATGTGGCAACTATTTCTCCATTAGGTCAACTATGACCGACTGGAGAAAGGACGTTCCCATGACCGGACCCGTGAAGAGCCCGCCCAAGGGCTGGCCCCGCATCAGCGCGGCCGTGTACTACGACGACGCGGCCGCCGCGATCGACTGGCTGTGCCGCACGTTCGGCTTCGAGGTGCAGCTCAAGGTCGAGGGCGAGGGGGGCCGCATCGAGCACTCCGAGCTCGTGTACGGAGACGGTCTCATCATGGTCTCGCAGACCGGACGCCAGAATCGGCTCGAGCCGGTGCGCGGCGCGAGCCCCCGCTCGATCGACGGCAAGGTCACGTGCGCTCTGCTGGTGCAGGTCGACGACGTGGATGCGCACTGCGCGCACGCCCGCGAGATGGGCGCCCGCATCGTCGACGCGCCGGAGACGCACGACTACGGCGAAGACCACTGGGCGGACCGGATCTATCGCGCCGAGGATCCCGAAGGTCACCAGTGGTGGTTCAGCCACCGCGTGCGCGGATGAGCGAGGCCGCCCCGGTCGACCGCGCATTGCGCGCCCTCGCGGTGCCCCAGCGCCGGGCGATCGTCGACTCGCTCCGCGACGGTCCGCGCTCGCCCGGCGAGCTCGCGGCAGCGCTCTCGATCAACCCGCCCGCGATGAGCAAGCATCTGCGCGCGCTCCGCGGCGCGGGGTTGGTCGAGCAAGAGCTCTCGAGCGAGGACGCGCGCGTGCGCGTGGTGCGGTTGCGCCGTGAGCCGTTCGATGCGCTCCGGGCGTGGCTCGACGAGGTCGAGGCGTTCTGGGGCGAGCAGCTCGATGCGTTCCGCGCGCACGCCGAGGCGACGATGCGCGTCGATCCCAGCGCCCCCCGCAAGCGATCGAAGAAGGCGCGACGATGAGCGACGCGTCCGATCGCGCCCGCGCGAGCGTGCTGGTGCGCGTCCCGATCGAGCACGCGTTCCGCGTGTTCACCGAGGACATCGACCGCTGGTGGCGGCGCGGGCTGAAGTATCGCGTGTCCGGCAAGCGCACCGGCATCCTCCACCTCGAGCCGTTCGTCGGAGGGCGCCTCTTCGAGTCGTACGGCGAGCCGCCGCGCGTGTTCGAGAACGGGCGCGTGACGCGGTGGGAGCCCCCGCGCGAGCTCGCGTTCGAGTGGCGCGCAGCGAACTTTGCGTCGCACGAGTCGACCACCGTCGAGGTGTCGTTCGCGCCGTCCGCGTCGGGGACCCTCGTGACGGTCACCCATCGCGGGTGGGCGAGCATCCGCCCCGATCATCCGGCTCGGCACGGCCACGCCCCCGGTCCCTTCCTTCGCATGAACGGGATGTGGTGGGGCGATCTCTTGACCTCGCTGCGCCTCGTCGCCGAGGAGACCGATCCGCCGCGTGGTTGAGGGCTCGCGCGGCCGCGTACGCCGTGCTCAGATCTCGGTCGATGGCGCCTCGAGTCCGTCTCTTCTCCGACGCCGGTGCCTTCCTCGATGCGTCGCAGCCGCTCTGGGACGAGCGCGAGGCCGAGCTCAACCTCCTGATCGGCGTCGCGTTCGCGCTCGAGCGCGGGACGCTCACGACGGAGAGACTCCCGCTGCTCGCGGTGCTGGAGGAAGGCGGGACCCCGCGGGGCGCGGCCCTGCGTACGCCACCGCATGGCCTCGTCCTCGCCGCGCTCGATGACGAGGCGGCGCGCGCGCTCGCCATCGAGCTGTCCACGCGCCCCGAGCTCCTCGATACGCCGAGCGTGGTCGGCGCGGATCCGCAGGTCGAGGCGTTCGTGAACGTCTGGTGCGACGCGCTGCGGACGACCCCGCGCCTCGTAATGTCGCAACGCATCTTGTCGCTGACCGAGGTCGTGCCACCACCGCGTGCGGTCGGCCGCTTCCGTCCCGCCGAGCCGAGCGACCTCCCCCGGGTGGGAGAGTGGATCCACACGTTCGCGGTCGAGACGCTGGGTGAGTCGGCGGGGCTGCGTGAGGACTCGCTCCGCCGCACGCGCGCGCAGATCGAGAACCGCCGCGTCTTCGTGTGGGAGCGTGACGGCGAGGTGGTGAGCACCGCGTCGCTCGCCCGCCCCACCCCGCGAGGTGTCACCGTCAACGCGGTGTACACCCCCGAGGAGCACCGCGGGAACGGCTACGCGACGTCGTGCGTGGCCGCGCTGAGCCTGCGCTCGCTCGACGAGGGGGCCGAGATGGTCTGCCTCTACACGGACGCCACCAACCCCACCTCCAACGCGATCTACGAACGCATCGGCTACGCCTTCGTCGCGCGCTCCGCGCAGTGGTCGCTCCGCGAGCCGGATCGGCGCTGACGCTTGCGGTGGGGTGCGCGCATGCCCTACGAATGCTCTCCATGTCTGCGCCGCCCGACGCCCTCCACGATCTGCTGCGCACGCGCAGGAGCCCGATCGCCTTCTCCGATCGCGAGGTCACCCTCGCCGAGCTGACCGTCCTCCTCGAAGCCGCACGCTGGGCGCCGTCGTGTTTCAACGGGCAGCCGTGGCGCTTCCTCGTCGCACGACGCGCGGATGCCGACGAGTTCGGACGGATGCTCTCGTGTCTGAACGATCGCAATCAACGTTGGGCGCGCGCGGCGAGCGTGCTGATGATCACGGCGACCGCGGAGACGTTCGCCGATGGCCGCCCCAACCGACACGCGCGCCACGACGTGGGCCTCGCGGTCGCCCAGCTCACCGTGCAGGCGAACGCGCTCGGCATCGGCGTCCACCAGATGGCCGGCTTCTCGTCCGACCGCGCGCGCGAGCTCTACGCGATCCCGGACGGGTTCGACCCCGTGACCGCGGTCGCGATCGGTTACCCGGGCGATCCGGCGACGCTCGAGGACGACCTCCGCGAGCGCGCGCAGAAGCCTCGTACACGCCGCCCGCTCTCGGAGATCGCGTTCGAAGGTGCGTTCGGCACCGCGCTCGGATCGGAGGACCCATGAGTCACCCTCCTTTGCACCCCGACCCCGAGGGCCGCACGTGCGCGTCCGACGACATCGCCCTGGTCATCGAGAGCCGCGCCCGCGACCTCGGCGGCTTCACGGTGCGACGGATGCTCCCGTCGCGCCATCGCCGCAGCGTGGGGCCGTTCGTGTTCCTCGATCACATGGGGCCGGCGTCGATGGAGATCGGCGCGGGGATGGACGTGCGACCGCACCCGCACATCAACCTCGCCACCGTGACCTACCTGTTCGAAGGTGAGATCCTCCACCGCGACAGCCTCGGCTCGAACCAGCGCATCCAGCCCGGCGCGATCAACTGGATGACGGCCGGTCGCGGCATCGTGCACTCCGAGCGCACCCCGCCCGAGCGGCGTGCGGAGGGCGCGCGCCTGCACGGCATCCAGCTCTGGCTCGCGTTGCCCAAGGAGCACGAGGAGACCGAGCCGGAGTTCCATCATCACCCGGCCGCGACGATCCCCGAGCTTACGCAAGGCGACGTGCAGATCCGCGTCCTCGCCGGATCCTACGCGGGCGCGACCTCGCCCGTGCGCACGTTCTCCCCGCTGTTCTACGTCGAGGCGCGGATGCCGGCGGGAGCACGTCTAGACGTCCGGCCGGAGCACGAGGAACGCGCGCTCTACGTCGGCGAGGGTGAGGTCGGGTGCGGAGACGAGCGGGCCCGCCCCGGACGCATCTGGATCCTCCAGCCCGGGCGCACGGTGAGCGTCGAGGCGAGCGAGCCGTCGCGCGTCATGCTGCTCGGCGGTCCTCCGCTCGACGGAGAACGGTTCATGTTCTGGAACTTCGTGTCGAGCCGCCGCGAGCGGATCGAGCAGGCGAAACGCGACTGGCGAGAGGACCGCTTCGACGAGGTGCCGGGAGACGAGCTCGAGCGCATCCCGCTCCCCGAGTGAGCGGTCTCGGTCAGCGACAGACGCTGTTCACGCACATCGTCGTCGGCGCCATGCAGACCGTGCCGCACGTCCCGCAGTGGAGCGGATCGCGGCGCACGTCGGTCTCGCATCCGTCGGACGCCATCGCGTTGCACTCGCCGTAGTTCGTGTTGCAGGCCATGACCGCGCACGTGCCCGACGCACACGTACCGGTCCCGTTCGCGATCGTGCACGGCGTGCCGCAGCTGCCGCAGTCGGTCGTGGTGCTGAGCGAGCGCTCGCAGCCGTCGGCGGCCATCCCGTTGCAGTCGCCGAAGCCCGCCGCGCAGGTCTCGATCTCGCACGAGCCAGTGGCGCAGGTCGCGGTGGCGTGGGCGCGCGAGCACGGCGCGTCGCAGCCGCCGCAGTCGGTGAGCGTATCGAGCGCGCGCTCGCAACCGTCCGCGTTCATCGCGTTGCAGTCGCCGAAGCCGGCGGCGCACGTGTCGACCACGCACGTGCCGGTGGCACACGATCCGGTTCCGTTCGCCACCGTGCACGGGACGCCGCACGCGCCGCAGTCGGTCACCGTGTCGAGCGCGGCTTCGCAACCGTCCGACGGATCACCGTTGCAGTCGTCGAAGCCCGGCGAGCAGCCGCTCGACACGCACGCGCCCGCATCGCAGGAGACGTCCGAGTTCGGGAGGGAACAAACATTGTCGCACTGCCCGCAGTGTGCGGGGGTGTCGAGCGCGGACTCGCACCCATCGGCGGTCGTGTCGTTGCAGTCGCCGAACCCCTCGGCGCACCCGGTCACCGTGCACATCGAGTCGACGCAGGCGACGGTCGCGTGCGGGCGCAGGCACGCGTTCAGGCAGCTCCCGCAGTTGACGGGATCGTTGGTGAGATCGAAGTCCTCGTCGATCCGACCGTCGCAGTCGTCGTCGGCGCCGTTGCAACGTTCGTTGATGACCGGACAGGAGCCGCCATCGATGCGGCCCGCCATCCCGTCGTAGTCTCGGAGACGGCTCCCGTCGATCGTCGCCGAGAGGCACCGGGAGAGATCGCAGGTCTCGCCATCCGCGCAAGTGACGCCCTGGCAGCGCTGCGACAGGTACATCGGGAGCTCGAGCGTGCGCCCCTCGACGAAGGAAGTGATCGCGACCCGCTCGACGACCGGCGTCCCGCGGAACGTGCCGATGGCGCGTACGGTGATCGGTCCCAGCGAGCCGCCGCTCGGCACGAGCCCGACCGTCCGAGGGAACGGGAGCGCGCCCGCGCCGACGAGGGTACCGCTGGCGCTCTGCATGCCGGTCACCTCGACGGTCACCGCGTCCATCTGGTCGGGGACGCGCAGGTCACCGTCGACCACCACGACGATCTGGGTGAGCGGGTTTCCGCAGCCGAGCGCGAACGTGAGCGTCGACGCGAGCGAGAGGAGCGATCGAGGCACGGCGATCCGCAGCGTACCGGGGTCCGGCGCGCGAAGGTAGGTTCGTCACCGCGCGCGCTGGCGGCTCCTGCGTTGCGCTACGCTCGCCCCGTGGACGTCGCGCTGATCGCGGTCACGGCGACTTGCTTAGTGGTGCTTTTCTGGCCGAAAGTGCGGCGCTCGACCGCGTGGCGAGCCACCGTGACTCCGCTCGCTTCCATCATCGGGAGCGGGTTCCTGATCCTCGGTCCGATCCTGATCCAGCGATGGGGCCGCGGCGCGCCGATCGCGATGCTCGTGCTGTGCGGGCTCGGGTTCGTGATCGGATCGGTGATCCGGTTCAACATCCGCCACCTCGAACCACGCGTAGAGGAGAAGCCACGCCGACCGGGTGCAGCGACGAACGCCGATTCCGATTCCGAGTCCGAGTCCGATTCCGATTCCTGGCTCGTTCGCCTCCCCGTCCGACTCGAGAAGGTCTCGTCCTTTGCGCTCAGCGGCGCCTACCTCGTCAGCGTCACCTACTATCTCAACCTCTTCGGCTCCTTCCTCGTCGAGGAGATCGCGAGCGACAACACCCTCTTCCCAAAGATCGCGTGCACGGCGGCGTTCGTTCTCATCGCGGCGTTCGGCGCGTGGCGGGGGCTCGACGCGCTCGAGCACCTCGAGATCGTCGCGGTCGGCATCAAGCTCTCGATCATCGCCGCGCTCCTCGTCGGGCTCGGGATCCACGCCACCGAGCTCGCGCTCGCGTCGAGCTTGCCCGAGACCGCGGGCGAGCCCGGCCCGTTCACCGAGCAGCTCGTCGTACTGGGAGGGCTGCTCGTCACCGTGCAGGGCTTCGAGACCTCGCGCTACCTCGGTGAGGAGTACGACGCCGAGATGCGCGTGCGCACGATGCGCAACGCGCAGCTCATCGCGTCGGGCATCTACCTCACGTACGCCACGCTCGTCGGCTTCGCGACGCACATCGCCGCGGTCGAGGGCGAGGGCGAGACCGCGATCATCGGGCTCAGCCGCGAGGTGTCCACGATCCTTCCGATGATGCTGGTCGTGGCGGCCCTCGCCTCGCAGCTCAGCGCCGCCATCGCCGACACGAACGGCGGGGGCGGGCTCATCGAGGAGCTCTCGAAGGGACGCGTGAAGAGCCGGTCGGGCTACGTGCTGATGTGCGGGGTCGGGATCGCGCTCACGTGGACGACCGACGTGTTCGAGATCATCGCGCTCGCGTCGCGCGCGTTCGCCTCCTACTACGCGCTCCAGTGCGCGGCCGCCGCGGCGCTCGCCGGCCGTTCGCCCGAGGGCGTCTCGCACGGACCCCTCCGCGCCGTCGGGTACGGAGCCCTCGCGCTGCTCTGCGTCGCGATCGCGATCTTCGGCGTGCCGGCGGAGTGAGGCGTGAGACAACGCGCACCCGGGCGGCCGCCGCGCGCCCCAGAGTCGTGCGAGGTGAGTCCCTTCTCGAGACGCGATGTCCTCCGCACGCTCGCGGTCGGGGGTGCGCTCATCGGATGCACGCCACCCTCCTCCCCCTCGTCCAGATCGGCGACCGACACGATGCCCTCCTCCGACCCGAATGCTGCGACTCCCTCCGCGCGAATGCCCGTCGTGTTCGTCGGGCACGGCTCACCGATGAACGTGATCGAGGACAACGCCTGGAGCCGCGGCTTCGCGGCGCTCGGACGCGAGCTGCCGCGCCCGCGCGCGATCCTCGCGATCTCCGCGCACTGGTTCATCGACGGCACGCGGCTTACCAGCGACGCGTCACCGCGGACCATCCACGACTTCTCCGGCTTCCCGCGCGCGCTCTACGAGATCGAGTACCCCGCCCCCGGACACGTCGACCTCGCCGCGCGGGTTCGCACGATGCTCGGCGAGCACGCCGCGCTGAGCGACGACTGGGGCTTCGATCACGGGACGTGGAGCGTCCTGCGATGGATGTACCCCGACGCCGACATCCCGACGATCCAGCTCAGCCTCGATCGCCGCCTCGACGCGCGCGGCCACTACGAGCTCGCGCGCTCCCTCGGCGCGCTGCGCGACGAGGGCGTGCTGATCCTCGGGAGCGGCAACATCGTCCACAACCTGCGCGACGCGTTCGGTCGGATGCAGACGGGGTCGACCGAGACCCCGCCGTGGTCGCGCAGCTTCGACCAGCGCATCGCGAGCGCGTTCGAGGCACGCGACACCGACGCCCTGCTCGCGGCGTGGCCGAGCGACGAAGGACGCCTCGCGCACCCGATCCCCGATCACTTCTGGCCGCTGCTCTACGTGTACGCGGCGAGCGAGCCGAGCGACTCGGTCCGCTACCCGATCGAGGGCTTCGACCTCGGGTCGCTGTCGATGCGATCGATCGTCGTCGGCTGAATCGATCGGCGGCTGAATCGATCGGCGGCTGAATCGATCGGCGACGGATCGCGCCGCCCGCCGCGTCCGAACGAATCAGAGCGGCTCGGTCTCGATCTCGACCGTGGTCGTCGTCATCAGCTTGTGCACCGGGCACCGCGCCACGGCGTCGTAAATCATCTTGCGCTGCTCGTCGGTCATCGGACCCTCGAGCTCGAGCCGCACCTTCAGCTTGTACGTGCCCTTGCGTTCCTCACTCGCGTCGCGCTCCACGTGCGAGCGCACCCGCTCGAGCGGGATGTTCTTTCGCTTCGCGTACCAGACGGCGGTGAGCGACTTGCACGCGGCGAGCGCGCTATCGAAGTAGTCGTGCGCGTCCGGAGCGGAGTCCTCGCCGCCGAGCTCGGGCCCGACGTCGGCCCTCAGCGTGTGGTCACGGACCGAGATCACCTGAGGAAACTCGTTCTCCCGCTCGCTCTCACAATCGATCACGTGGACCTCCCGTCGTACGCGCGGACCTTCGCGCGTTCGTGTGGCGGAGGATAGCCACCTTTGTAGGAGACGAAGAAGGCCGATCTTTTTTGGATCCGATCCTTGACTAGCACGTATGAGCGTGTACAACGCTCTGGTCGCGGGGTTTGTCCCCGCGCAGAATCCCATGTCGACCCATCCTCACCATCCCTATCGGGTCAGGAGTCGCCGCTCGGTGGAGCGGATCGAACGCGTCCTGCCGTTCGGCGGCCGGAAGGGCCTCGCCTAGGGGTCTCACGTCACACTGGAGCTCGCCGCTCCCGCGTCACGTGGACCGCCCCAGGCCTCGCCTCGGGCGGTCTCTTCGTTTCTGGCTCTGGCTCGCTCGGTCCGTCGTGTTGCCGTCGCCTCGCGAGCGGTGGTCGTCGGATCGGTGCGCCTTCAAACATGGTTTCTCGGGCGAATGCAGTAGGGACTACATCGGCTACTAACCGACAGGTCGCGAGTTCGAGTCTCGCCTCCCGCGTTGGTCGTGCGGGAGTAGCTCAGTGGAAAGAGCGGTACAACGTCGTCTCTGCGCCCCTCGTCGCCCATTTCTTTCTCCTCCCTCGAAAAGGAGGTGTCGTCATGCGAACGCTCGTCTTGGACCAGGGGTACCAACCCCACCGCATCGTGAGCTGGCAACGCGCCGTCACGCTCCTCTTCGACGGCAAGGTCGAGGTCGTCGAGGAGTACGACAAGGACATCCGGTCGGTCTACGTCACCGTCAAGATGCCCGCCGTCGTGCGCATGTTGCGCGCGGTGCGCGGCCGTCGCGGCGTGAAGTTCTCCCGGATGAACGTCGCGATGCGCGACGGTTTCCGCTGCCAGTACTGCGAGCGCAAGCTCCCGCTCCGCCACCTCACGTACGACCACGTCGTCCCCCGCTCGCAGGGCGGGAAGACGTGCTGGGAGAACATCGTGATGGCGTGCACGGACTGCAACGCGAAGAAGCGCGACCGCACACCGCGTCAAGCGGGATTGCAACTCAAGACCACCCCGGTGAAGCCGGGTTGGTTGCCGCTGATCGCGTTCCGGGTCGACCCGGCGTGCAGCATCCCCGACGCGTGGGTCAACTGGATCTACTGGCACGGGGCGCTCGACGAGGAGCGCTGAACGACTCCTCCATCACTCACCCTCACCCGAGCCGCGCGCGCCGCCCAACGGCGCGCGCGGCTCACACTTCTTCACTGGCGTGGTGAGCGACCCAGTCCTATGTCCGCCGCCATGTCCGAGCTAGCTCGCGCCACCGCGTTGATCGCCGATCCGGATCGTCAAGGCGTCCACCACGGCGAGGTGCCCGATGGCTGGCAACAGGGCCGCGGCGCGTTCGGGGGCGTCACGGTCGGGCTGCTCACCCGCGCGATCCTGGCGACCGAGGCGGATCGAGATCGCAAGCTTCGTTCGCTGACCGCGGACCTCTGCGCCCCGCTGCTCCCGGGTCCGGTGGAGGTGCGCGCGTCGGTCCTGCGCCGCGGCAAGAGCGTGACCTATCTCGACGCGCAGCTCTTCTCCGGGGACGAGCTGATCGCGCGCGCGTCCGCCGCGCTCGCGGTGCCGCGTGACGTCCCTCCGATCGCGGTGCGGCACGAGCCACCCGAGCGGCCCCCGTGGCGCGACGTCGCGCCGATCCCGCTCGCACCGCCGTTCGCGCCCGTGTTCGCGCCGAAGTTCGAGTTTCGCGCGACCGGACCGTTCCCGTTCACATCCGGACCGGAGCCGCTCGCGTCGGGGTACATCCGCGAGAAGACTCCCCCCGAGTCGCTCGACGCGCCGGCGATGGCGGGGCTCCTCGACGCGTGGTGGCCGTCCATCTTCAGCATCGAGTCGGGCCCGCGCGCGCTCGGGACGATCGGCTTCACCATGCAGCTCCTCGTCGATCCCGCGTCACTGCCCGCGAAGGACCCGCTCTACCACCGCGCGCGCGCCGTCGGCGCGAGCGACAACTTCTTCGTCGAGATGCGCGAGCTGTGGTCGGGCGACGTGCTCGTCGCGATGAACCAACAGACGATCGCGCTCTCGAGCTGAGCATCACCCCGCGGTGGTCATCAGCTCGTAGGCGAGCGCGTCGACCTTCGCGGCGTCGACGTCCACGGGCAGCGCGGTGCGCTCCGCCGCGCGCCCGAGCGCCTCGCGCATCGACTCGGCCTTCTCGAGCAGCGCGTCGTAGCTCAGCGCGCCCTCGCGGATCGCGATCAGCTCTTCGGCATCGGGCCGCCGCACCGTCAGCTCGCCACGCTCCAACGCCTCGAGGCCCATCTTCATCAGCCGAACGAGGTGCATCGCGTGCTTCGTGTCGTACCCGAAGCGCCGCTCGAGGTCCGCGCGCGCCGGGTTCCGCTCTCGCGCCCACGCGCGATAGCTGTCCCAGTGTTTGAGCGCCGATCGGTAGCGTTTCTCCGCGTTGAGGGTCGCGGCGAGCTCGGGCGGGAGATGCAGGCCGTGCGTCGCCACCGCGCGCAGGCGCTCGTCGAGATCGTCTCGCCCGCCGAGCGCGTCGGCGAACAGCGCCTCGAGCCGCTCGTTCAGCGCGAGCCGGAGGTCGCTCGGCATCTCGAGATCCGCGATCCCGTAGCCACGCACGGTCGACGCGATGCTCTCCTCGATCCGGTTTCGATCGTCGGGGGTGAGCGTGCCCTCCGCGGTGGGTAGCCCAAAGTCCTCGCGGCGTGGGCGCGAGGCCGGAGGATCGAGGAGCCACGCGCGGTGCGTCCGGATCCGCTTGAGCTGCGCCATGGCGTAGCCGAGGAAGGTCTGTTGCACCTTGCGGGTGAGGAACGCGTGTCGCGCGTCGTGGAGGGTCCGCCACGCCGGCTCTTCGAGGATCCAGTCGGCCGGATCGGCAAACAGGATCTCGAGCGCGTTGGGGTTCGCGGCGGCGCAGAGCTTGAGGAGCTTCGCGACGTCGACGATCTCGCACTCGAGCTTGATGTCGAGGCCGCGCGACGCCGTCGGGTGAGCCCGCAAGACGGGCAGCGCGCGCGGGACGAGCTGGGCCGGGAGCTCGCCGCGGTGCTGCTCGAACGAGCGGAACAGCGAGAGCCGCGTAGCGAGCGGTGCGACGCACACGCCCCGGAGATCGACGTCGGAGCCCTCGCGTGCGGTGCCGTGCGCCTGACTGCCCGCCAACGTGACGAAGATCGTGGTGAACGGCTCGCTCATGCGCTCAGCCGCATGCGCACGACGAGGTCGTCGAGCGCGTCCACCGTGGTCGGCGCCTCGGGGAGCGCGCTCGCCGCGTGCGCCGCCTCGAGCTCCGCCTCGAGACGATCGAGGATCGCGCCGTGCGAGAGGAGCTCGCCCGGATCGAGCGCCATCGCCTCGCGGCCCTCGCGCTTGCGCGCGATGAGCTCATCGACCTCCGGGCGCGCGAAGCGCGCGTTGAGCGCCTCGAGGCGTGCTGCGCGATCGCGCTCGACGCGCGGAGGAGAGTCATCGCGTGCCAGCCGCGCAACGACGATTGCCGCTGCGACGGAGCCGAGGTCACGCCCAGGTCTGCATCCATGGCTGCGCGCGGTAGCGATCCCACGAGTCCGGGAGCACGGTGACGACCGGTCCGTCCACGTCGCCGCGCGCCGCGACCCGGAGCGCGGCGACCACGTTGGTGCCCGCGGAGCCGCCGACGTAGAGCCCTTCCTCGCGCACGAGCCGCTTCACCATCGCGAAGCTCTCCTCGTCGCTCACCCGCTCGGCCGCGTCGATCACCTCGCGGTGGAGGTTCCGCGGCGGCTCGCTCGAGCCGATGCCCTCGACCGCGTACGAGCCGTCCGCGCCGAGCTGCCCCGTCTCGACCCAGTCCGCGAGCGCCGAGCCCACCGGATCGGCGAGCACGACGCGCGCGCCGCGCCCCTCCGCCTTGAGCCGGCGCCCTACCCCGCTGATGGTGCCGCCGGTGCCCGCGCCGGCCACGAACGCGCCGAGGCGCCCGCCCGTCTGTTCGAGGATCTCGCTCGCCGTCTCGCGCTCGTGCACGCGCACGTTCGCGGGGTTGTTGAACTGATCGGTGAGGAACCATCCGCGCTCGTCGGCGAGCTTCTGCGCGACGTTACGAAAGTTGTCTGGGCTCGAGGGCGGCGCGTTCGGCGTGATCACCACGATGGCGCCGAGCGCCGCGAGCGCCTGCCGCTTGTCGACCGACATCTTCTCCGGCATCACGCACGCGACCCGATAGCCTCGCGCCGCGGCGACCAGCGCGAGGCCGATCCCCGTGTTGCCCGCCGTCGCCTCCACCAACGTCGCGCCCGGCTGGAGCACCCCGCGCGCCTCCGCGTCGTCGACGATCGCGAGCGCGAGGCGATCCTTGATCGAGCCACCAGGGTTGAGCTGCTCGCACTTCACGAGCACGGGGACGGGCAGACCGTGCGCGACGCAGCGCAGCTCGATGAGCGGGGTGCGTCCGATCTGCGTGAGGATGTCGGCGCGGCTCATCCGCGAGAAGACTAGCCCAGCGCGACGCGTGAGCCGACCTCGGCCGGTCGCGGTACCAAGGCTCGTGACCCCACGCATGAGCCCGGTCTTCCTCGCGATCTCCTTGGTCTTCACGCTCGGCGCCTGCGACGACGGCGCCGTCGATCCCGGCGCCGATGCGGGCGGGTCCGATGGCGGGTCCACCCGCCGTGACGGCGGCGCGACCGGCTCGGACGGCGGTGGAGAGAGCGACGCGGGGACGGGGACCGACGCGGGCCCGCCCGGGCCGAGCACCGTGCCCGTCATCGTCGCGGTCGGCCGCGGCGGTCGCTCGACGATCTCGTGCGACGACGGGCGCACGTGGATCGAGAACCGCATCGAGACGGCGGACACGGTGCGCTGCTGGGGTCAGCCGAGCGGCGCCGAGCCGGAGTTCCTCGATCCGCCGGCGAACACCATGCCGAACCCGAACTACCTCGAGTGCGATCACGACACCGGCAACTCGACCGGGCTCGTGTTCCACCGCGGCCTGTTCATCCGCTCGATCGGCTGGGGTACGCCCGGTCGCACGCAGCGGAGCGTCGACGGCGTCACCTGGGAGGACGTGCCGTCGTTCGACGAGACCTACAACGGGCTCATCGCGTTCGACGATGCGCTCGTCGCGATGGGGACGCCGCAGCCGTTCTTCTCGCTCGACGAGGGGCTCACGTGGGAGATGACGAGCGCGACGCTCGGCTGGGACTCGGGCCACGTGCGATCCGCGACGAGCTCGGGCTACGGCGCGATGGGGAGCATCGTGTTCTACACGGACATGGGCTACTGGTGGAGCGACGATCGCGGCGCGACGTACCACGGGCCTGACAGCATCCCGTGCGATGGTCGAGATTTCGCGAGCAGCGACGACGTGACGATCGTGCTGAGCGGCGACGGATCGATCTGCACCACGCTCGACGGCGGGATGACGTGGACCTCGCAGCCCGTGGCCACGTCGTTCTCCACGAACCCGGTGTGGAACGGGACCGCGTTCCACGCGTGGGGCATGCAGGGCAGCAACTACACGCACTTCTCGAGCCCGGACGGCGTGACCTGGAGCGAAGCGCTGCTCATGCGCGTCAACGTGGCGATCGTCGGCGCGACGACCACCGGCGCGATGGTGGGCGTCAACGGGATCTGGAACGGCGGCTACGAGAACCAGCGCATGTTCCGCACCGACGACGGCGACTCGTGGGAGACGCTGCCGACCGACGGCACCGCGTTCGTCCAGAGCCACGCGATCTCCGACTTCGCGTCCGGGCTCGTGCCGCCGAACGCGTACTGCCCTGGGACCTGAGCTCCCCGTCGAGGGCTCCCGACGAGTCCAGGCCCGCCCTATGCTGGCGCGCGATGACGGACCCGACCCCGCGCCGGACGAACGAGTCGCTCGACAAGGAAAAGGCGCGCAAGGCCGCCGCGCACCCGGAGCGCCCGGGCGAGAAGTGCGCCGCCACGCCGGGCCGCTATGCCCCGCAAGTGAACGTGAAGAAGTGCGAAGGCAAGGCCGACTGCGTCGCGGTGTGCCCGTACGACGTCTTCGAGGTGCGCGCGATCGAGGAGGACGTGTACCGCGGCCTCCCCGCGATGGTCCGGTTCAAGCTGTGGGTGCACGGCAAGAAGACCGCCTACACGCCGAACGCCGACGCGTGTCGCGCGTGTGGCCTCTGCGTGGTGGCGTGCCCCGAGAAGGCGATCACCCTCATCGCCGAAGGCGCGTGAGCGAGCCGAACGCGATCGAGCTCGCGATCGAGATCGCGGCGCCGCGGGAGGCCGTGTGGGACTCGCTCACCCGACCCGAGGCGATCGCGGCGTGGCTCGGGGAGCCGGAGATGGAGCTCGCGGTCGAGACGGACTGGTCGGTCGGCGGTCCGATCGTGATCCGGGGATTCCACCACGTGCGCTTCGAAGATCGCGGCCGCGTCGTGCGCTTCGCCCCGTGCGAGCGCCTCACGTACACGCACCTCAGCTCGATCTCGCGGCTCCCCGACGTGCCCGAGAGCTACACGACGCTCGACTTCCGACTCGATGCGGTCGGCGGCGACACCGCGCTCCGACTGACCCTCTCGGGGTTCCCTACCGAGCCCATCGAGAAGCACCTCCGGTTCTACTGGCGCGGGACGCTGCCGATCCTCAAACGGTTCGTCGAAGACCGCGAGACGCATTGACGTTCGCGATCACGCGACTGCGATGTCGTCGTCCGACGGGGTCTCGGACGCGAACGCGACGGAGAGCCCGGCCCGCAGGTGATCGATGAGCGCGCGCACCCTGGGCGCGGTGTGTCGCCCCGGCGCGGTGAGCGCGCGGACGGACGCGAGCGGCGTCTGGTAGTCCGGCAACAGAGGCACCAGCGCCCCGCTCCGGATCGGCCCGTCGGTGAGCCAGCTCGCGAGGAGCGCGATCCCGAGGCCCGCCTCCGCGAGGTGGAGCGTGAACACGCTGTGGTTCGCGGCGACGCGACCGCCGACCTGGACGTGACATGTCTTCTTGCCGCGCGTGAACGTCCACGCCGCGCGCGTGCTGCGCTCGGTGTGGACGAGGCATTGATGGCGCTCGAGATCGCGCGGTGTGGACGGCGTCCCGTGCCGCGCGAGGTACGTCGGCGATGCGACGAGCCGGCGGCGCCCCTCGCCGAGCGCGTGCGAGCGAAGCGTCGAGTCGACGGGGATGCCCACCCGGATCGCGACGTCGTAACCCTCCTCGACGAGGCTCACGTAGCGGTCGCTGAACAGGAGCTCCAGCTCGATGCCCTCGTGCCGCGTCACGAACTCGGTCACCAGCGGCGCGATGAATCGCTGCCCGAACACCACCGGCACGCTCAGCCGGATCCGCCCGCGCAGCGCCGCCGCGTCCTCGCGCGCCTCGGCTACCGCGCCCTCGTAGTCGTGGATCATCGCCGATGCACGTCGATAGAAACGTTGCCCTGCCTCGGTGACCCGCATCGATCGCGTCGTGCGATCGATCAACCGGACCCCGAGCTCCTCCTCGAGGCCGGCGATCCACTTGCTCACCGTCGACTGCTTCACGCGCA
Organism: Sandaracinaceae bacterium; assembly: GCA_050186575.1. GTDB lineage: Bacteria > Myxococcota_A > Polyangia > Polyangiales > Sandaracinaceae > JAUHXR01. Next base: position 63,174 of record JBFWYI010000058.1, read on the forward strand.
GCGCGTCGGCCGCGGCGGAGAACGTCTCGAGCTCGACGAGCCGAACGAACGCGCGGAGCGCGCGCAGCTGATCCATCCCCGCCTCCTGGGGCCCGCGGGTCGGGTGGCCCCGGGGGATCACTCCCCCGGGGCTCCCACAGATCCGGACGTGCGGGACTACCGCATCCGGCTCCTCGGTCGGCCGTCGCTACGTGGCAGGTGGAGGCGAAAGGCGGTGCATGATC
>JBFWYI010000059.1:0-55475 GCA_050186575.1 Sandaracinaceae bacterium
TTGCAGACTCCAGGATGCTGCATGCGCGCTCTGCCTGCTGATCAAACTCCGAAGTGATCGGAACTACTTAACTTTCCTCCTCGAAATGAGGGGAGCCGTCAGACTCGGACTCGGACTCGGACTCGGACTCGGACTCGGACTCGGACTCGGACTCGGACTCGGAATCGGAATCGGACTCGGACTCGGAATCGGAATCGGAATCGGAATCGGAATCGGAATCGGAATCGGAATCGGAATCGGAATCGGAATCGGAATCGGAATCGGAATCGGAATCGGACGTCAGGCAGCCGTCTTGTCCCGGTCTGGCGCTAGTCGAAGAGGCCGAGGTAGAGCTCGACGAGGCGGTCGCCGAAGAACAGGAACTCGAGCGCGCCGAGCGCGAGGAACGGGCCGAACGGGATGGGGCGGCGCCAGCGCGACTCCTCCGCCTCCTCGCCGGGATCCGCGGCTCGGTGATCCCAGAGCACGCGACCCTTCTTGTCGGTCACTTCGAGGTCGCGCGCCGCGTCGGTGAGCTTCACGCGGGTGCCGTCCGCCATGACGAGCGGGCTCGGGGGCACCCAGCGATCCGGGTCGATCGGCTCCGCCTCCTCGGCGTCGTCCGACTTCGTCTCCCGCTCCGGCTCACGACCGCGGCGCAGCGCGTAGGCGACCAGCGCGAAGATCGTGCCCTGGAATGCGCCGCCCACGAGCGCGAAGAGCGCGCCCTTCCAGCCGAGGAACGCGCCGATGAACATCACGAGCTTCGGGTCACCTTCACCCATGCCGCGCCGACCGGTGAGGCGCTCCCAGCTCCACACCAAGAGCACGTGCACCGCGAGGAAGCCGACGCCCGCGCCGACCGCGCAGTCGATCGCGTCCGGACCCGGGGTGCGGAGGGCGACGCTCGCCAAGCCCACTGCGGTGCCGCCGATCGAGACCTCGTCGGGGATCTCGAACCACTCGAAGTCCACGAAGGTTGCGATGATCAAGCCGCCGACGAAGAAGAAGTAGAACAGCGCGCTGAGGAGCGCCTCGTCGAGCGCCATCGAGGCGGGCTGCTCGAGCACGTAGCGCTCGACCAGCGCGAGGGCGAGGAGCGCGCTCGTGAGCTCTACGAACAGGTAGCGCGGCGTCAGCTTGTGGCCGCAGCACGCGGCGCGGCCCTTGAGGACGAGGTAGCCGGCGATCGGCACGTTGCGCCACCACGGGATGGGGCTCTGGCAGTGGGGGCAGTGGCTCGGCGGGCTGACCACGCTCATGTCGCGCGGCCAGCGATGGATCGCGACGTTGAAGAAGCTGCCCCACAGCGCGCCGAACACGAAGCCGAGCGCGCGGAGGAACAGCGGCGGGAGGTCGGCGACGATCACGAGACGAGCCGGTGGGGGCGAGGGCGCATGAGCGACAGCGCCGGTAGGGTAACCGGCCGCCGGCCCTGACAACCAATGAGCGGCGGGCCGCGATTCCGGAGCCCCCGCACGTCCTCTGCTTCTGGACTATCCTCCGCGCCATGGACGAGGACCGAGCCGAGACGTCGCGCGAGACCCTGTCGCCGCGGTCGCGCACGCCGCTCGCGCGGCAGGCCAGCGCATCGGTGACGGTGTACGCGGCGGTCACCGGGCTCGCCGGGGCGATCCCCGTACCGCTGCTCGACTCGATGCTCGGCGAGCTGTCGCGCGGCGCCGCGATGCGCCGGGTGGCGGCGCGCCACGGGGTCACCCTGACGCCGGACGCGCGCGCGATCCTGGCCGGTCCGGGCACCGTCGGCGTGACGAGCTCGGAGCGCGGACGGCTCGTCAAGATGGCGCTCTCGAGCGTGCTCGCGCCGTTCCGGGTGGCGGCGCGGCTCGAGGACGCGATGGGCACGCTGTTCGCGGCGGTGCTCCTCGATCACTACCTCGCGCGGCCGGACCGGCCGATGGGCGCGAGCGTCACGTTGGCCGAGGCGCAGCGCGTGCGCTCGGCGACCCAGATCGCGATCGGCGAGGCGGGCTTCGACGCGCTCCGCGCCGTCCCGGTCGGGCTCGGCGGCGTGCTCAAGAAGGGCTTCGACGCGGCGCGCGCGCCGGATCCGGAGGGCCGTTCGATCGTCGAGCGGTTCGTCGACGCGGTCCTCGATGGCTTCGCCGACGCGCCTGTGGATCTGCTCGACACGTTGTCGCTGCAGTTCGATCGCGCGCTCGAGCGCGACGGGGGCACTCCTTGACGGATCTCACCGCGTCCATCGCGGGCGCGCGTCGGATCGTCGTCAAGGTGGGGAGCCGCTCGATCGTCGGCGCGTCGCTCCACGAGGGCGCGACGCAAGGGGGAGGGCGCTTCACGCAGCTCGGGGCGCAGATCGCACAGCTCCGGGGCGAGGGGCGCTCGCTCGTGATGGTGAGCTCCGGCGCGGTCGCGCTCGGGCGTGGACGGCTCGGCTACGAGGCGAAGCCGAAGGCGATCGCGGAGCTCCAGGCGTGCGCCGCCGTCGGGCAGACGCTGCTCATGCAGGGCTGGGAGCGGGCGCTCGGCGCGCGGTCGATCGCGGTCGGTCAGCTCCTCTTGAGCCATGCGGATCTCGAGGATCGCGAGCGCTACCTCAACGCGCGCGCGGCGCTCGACGCGCTGATCGAGCTCGGCGCGGTGCCGATCATCAACGAGAACGACACGGTGGCGGTGGACGAGATCCGCTTCGGCGACAACGACCAGCTCGCCGCGATGGTGTGCACGCTCGCGGGCGCGGACTTGCTCGTCCTCTTGAGCGACGTCGAAGGTCTGCTCGACGCGGACGGCGGGCGCGTCGCGCAGGTCGACGACATCGAGCTCGCGCAGAAGCTCACGTTCGCGTCGGCGGGCGACGTGGGCAGCGGCGGGATGGCGAGCAAGCTCGAGGCGGCGCGGCGCGCGGCGCGGCGTGGCGTGCCGGTGGTCATCGCCGACGCGCGCGATCCCGAGGTGCTCGCGCGGATCGTCCGCGGCGAGGACGTGGGGACGCGGGTCGCGCCGCTCGGCGCGCGCATGACGAGCCGCAAGCACTGGATCGCGTACACGCTGCGACCGCGCGGCGATCTCTTGCTCGACGACGGCGCGGTGGCGGCGATCCGCGCGGGCGGGCGCAGCCTCTTGCCGGCGGGGATCCTCGGCGTGCGCGGGGACTTCGGCCCGGGCGACCCGGTGGTGCTGCGCGACGCGCGCGGCATCGAGATCGGGCGCGGGCTGTGCCGCTACGCGGTGAGCGACGCGGCGAAGCTCGCGGGCGCGAAGACGACCGAGATCGAGGAGCGGCTCGGCTTCCACGGCGGCGACGAGGTGGTCCACCGTGACGACCTCGTGGTCAGCTGATCCGGGATCCGGCTGCTATGGTACCGGCATGACCGAGGCGACCCCCGCCGCCGGCTCGTCCTCCGACGCGATCCGCGCCGAGGTGCGCGCGCTCGCGCTCCGGGCGAAGGCGGCGTCGCGCGCGCTCGCGGCGGCGACCACCGCGTCCAAGGACGCCGTGTTGTCGAACCTCGCCGACCTGTTGCGGACGGAGCACCGCGAGGCGGTCCTCGCGGCGAACGTGGAGGACGTCGCGCGCGCGAAGGACGACGGGCTGAGCGCGGCGATGATCGATCGCCTCACGGTGAGCGCGTCGCGGCTCGAAGGGATCGCGGCGTCGGTCGAGGACGTCGTGCGCTTGCCCGATCCGGTGGGCGAGATCGCGAGCTCGCGCGAGCTCGACAACGGCCTCTGGGTCGGGCGGATGCGCGTCCCGCTCGGGCTCATCGGGATCATCTACGAGTCGCGGCCGAACGTGACCGTCGACGCGGCCGCGCTCTGCTTCAAGGCGGGCAACGCGTGTCTCCTGCGCGGCGGCAAGGAGGCCGCGAAGACGAACCGCGCGCTCGGCGACGCGTTCGCGGCGGCGCTGGCCAGCGAGGGGTTCGATCCGGCGACGCTCAGCGCGCTGCCCACCCTCGATCGTGAGGCGACGCTCGCGATGATCGAGCTCGACGGGATCCTCGACCTGGTGATCCCGCGCGGCGGCGAGGGGCTGATCCGGTGGGTGGTCGAGCACGCACGCGTGCCGGTGATCCAGCACTACAAGGGGGTCTGCCACGTCTACGTGGACGCGTCGGCGGACCTCGACATGGCGCTCGCGATCGCGGTGAACGCGAAGGCGCAGCGACCGGGCGTGTGCAACGCGATGGAGACGTTGCTCGTCGACGCGGAGGTGGCCGACGCGTTCCTCCCGCGGCTCGGCGACGCGTTCGCCGAGCGTCACGTCCGGGTGCGCGCCGACGAGCGGGCGCGCGCCGCGATCCCGACCGCGGAGCCGGCGACGGACGCCGACTGGGACGAGGAGTATCTCGACCTCGTCTGCGCGGTCCGCGTGGTCGATGGGATCGACGCGGCGCTCGCGCATGTGGCATCGCACGGAACGTTGCACACCGAGGCGATCGTGACCGAGGACCCGGCGCGCGCCGAGCGATGGCTGCGCGAGGTGGACGCGTCGTGCGTGCTCGTCAACGCGTCCACGCGGTTCAACGACGGGGGGCAGCTCGGGCTCGGGGCGGAGGTCGGGATCTCGACGACGAAGCTCCACGCCTACGGGCCGATGGGGCTCGCCGAGCTCTGTACGCTCAAGTGGGTCGGCCGCGGAAACGGGCAGGTCCGCGAGTGACGATCGGCCGCTTCTCCCCGCCGTCTTGCGCTCTAGAGGCCCGCCCGCTATGCCAGCCGACCCTCGCGCCCCGCGGGTCGCGAGCGTTCAGGAGGTCGGTTCGTTGGTGAAGAAGGCCAAGAAAGTCGCGGCCAGCCGAGAGGGCTCGGACGTCTCCCCCAAGCGCGCGCGCGAGCTGGAGCAGGCGCGCGCGCTCGCCCTCGCCATCGCGGAGATCGCGTTCGACCGCAAGGCGGAGAACGTCGAGATCATCGACGTGGTCGGCAAGGTCGACTACGCGGACTTCGTCGTGTTGATGAGCGGCCGGAGCGACCGGCAGGTCGCCGCGCTCGCGAAGAACCTGGCCGATGACGTGCGCCAGCGGCTCGGCGTCAAGGCGCTCAGCGTCGAGGGGCTGCCCCAGGCGAGCTGGGTGCTCATGGACTTCGGCGACGTCATCGTCCACGTGTTCCACCGCGACACGCGCGGCTACTACGACCTCGAGGCGCTCTGGATCGACGCGCCGCGGGTGCCGGTCCCGACGCCCGATCGCGCGTGAAGCTGACCCTCGTCGCGGTCGGCAAGATCAAGGACCGCCCGATGCGCGCCGTGATGGACGACTACGCGTCGCGGATCGCGCGCTACGTGCGCTTCGAGGAGATCGAGCTCAAGGACGCGCCGGCCGCGGAGCTCGTCTCGCGGTTCGATAAGCACTTGGCGAAGCCGTCGCGCACCGTCGCGCTCGAGGTCGACGGCTCGCGGTGGTCGAGCGAGCAGCTCGCCGAGCGCGTCGGCGCCTGCGAGGTCGGGTCGGTGCCGCGGCTCACGTTCCTCATCGGCGGATCGTACGGGCTCCCCGAAGAGGTGAGCCGGGCCGCCGACGAGCGCTTCTCGCTCGGTGCGATCACGCTGCCGCACCGGCTCGCGCGCGTGGTGCTCGCCGAGCAGATCTATCGCGCGTACACCATTTTGCGCTCCGAGCCCTACTCTCATTGACGCGCACCGAGGGAGCGCGCTCGGCGTATCCTTCTGCCGTCGGATGGGGACTGACTCGTTCAGCGAACGGTTCGATCTCGGCGCGCTGATCGGGCGCGGCGGGATGAGCGAAGTCCATCGCGGCGTGGAGCGCGCGAGCGGCGCCGAGGTCGCGATCAAGCGCATCCGCGGCAAGTCCGACGAGGCCCGCGAGCGGTTCGATCGGGAGATCGCGGTGCTCAGCGCGCTCTCGCACCCGCGCGTCGTCCGATTCCTCGACCACGGCTACACCAAGGACGAGGAGCGCTACCTCGTGATGGAGTGGATCGAGGGGCCGACGCTCGCCGAGCAGCTCCGCGGCGACGGGCTCGATCTGCGCGGCGCGGTGGCGCTCATACGCGGCGTCCTCGAGGGGCTCGCGCGCGTTCACGAGAGCGGGATCGTGCATCGTGACCTCAAGCCGTCGAACCTCCTGTTGCGGCGCGGCGACCCCGGCTCGGTGGTGATCGTCGACTTCGGGATCGCGCGCGCGGAGGACGATGAGCCGCTCACCCGGATGGGCGAGGTCGTCGGCACCTGGGCGTACATGTCCCCGGAGCAGGCCCGCGGGCGCATCTCGGTCGACGGCCGATCCGATCTGTTCTCGCTCGGGTGCATTTCGTATGAAATGTTGACGGGTACCCGCGCGTTCGGCGGTCGCGGATCGACCGCGATCCTGGCAAAGATCTTGACGGAGGATCCGCTCCCCGCGCACGAGCTGCGGCGGGAGATCCCGGAGGCGCTGGGCGCGCTCACGATGCGCCTGCTCGCGAAGAAGGTGGTCGATCGGCCGGCCGACGCCGCGGAGGCGATCGCGCAGCTCGACGACCTCGGCGAGCTCCCCATGCTCGGCCCACCCGCGCCGAGCAAGCCGGGGACCCCGCGCGTGGCGTCGCTCTTGCCCAAGCCCGAGACCGCGGCCACCGCGCCGCCGCGCGGGGGTCGTCGGCCGTCCGGGCGACCGCGCGCCGTGATCAGCAGCGTCGAGCAGCGCCTGGCCTGTCTCGGCGCGTTCGTGCCGGCGACCCGCGTCGACGTCTCCACGCAGGATCGATGGAGCACCGAAGTGCGGCGCGAGGGCGTCCAGCTCTCCTGGATGGCCAACGGCGCGGCGCTCGTCGCGGTGGTCGGCGGTGCGTTCGATCGAGACGACACGATCCGGATCCTCGATCAGATCCGATCCCTCGGCGCACAGAGCCCCGGCGCGCGCGCCGCCATCGCGTGGGGTCCCATCACGCTGACGAACCCGCCCGAGCCGCAAGGCACCGTTCGCGATCGACTCGACGCCCTCCTCGAGGGGACGGCGCCGGGGGAGGTGCGCGTCGATCGCTCGGTGCGCGCGCTGCTGAAGGATCACATCGCGATCGAGGAGGACGAGCGGGGCTTCATCCTCCGCGCCGGTCGGCCGGCCGAGGACTCGACGGATACGTTCGTCGGTCGGCGGGTCGAGCTCGCGACGCTGACGAGCATGATGGGCGTCGCCATCGACGAGGGGCGCGTCCAGTGCGCGCTCGTGATCGGCGGCGCGGGGCTCGGCAAGACGTGGCTCGCGCGCGAGCTGATCCGACAGCTGTCCGCGAGCGTCGAGGGGCTCCGCGTCGCGCGGGCCGCGCCGCGATCTCGGCGGGCCGCGCCGTTCTCGGTGGTGCGCCAGATCCTCAGCCAGGCCGCGCCCTCGCGAGCCCGAGATCGTGCGCTCGCGATGATCGACCGGCTCGCCGAGAGCATCCCGGACCGCGGGCAAGCGCGCCTCGGCGACGACGTGCGCGAGGCGTGGAACAAGTTCATCCGCGTCGTGGTGCCGGCGCCGATGTTGATCGTGCTCGACGATCTCCAGTGGGCCGACGAGCCCAGCCTCGAGCTGATCAGCTCGGGCTTCTCGGTGGGGGCGGACCAGCCGGTGATGATCGTGTGCCTCGCGCGCCCGGAGCTCGACCGCGAGCGCCTGAGCTTCGGAGACATCCAACCGTACGAGATCGCGCTCCGCGCGCTGAGCGAGAAGCAGGCGCGCCAGCTCGTCGACCGGGTCGCGATCGGGATCGGGCTCGACGATCGGGAGACGGTGATCGGACGCGGACAGGGGGTGCCGCTCTACCTCTCGCAGCTCGCCGTGGCGGCGCGCGACGGCGGCGCGACCTCGCTGCCGGACACGCTGCTCGGCGTCATCCAGGCGCGGCTCGAGCGGTGCACGCGGCTCGAGCGTCGGGTGCTGCGCACGGCGTCGCTGTTCGGCGATCCGTTTCCGCGCGACGGGGTCGAGGCGCTCGTCGATCACGGGCCGCTCGAGGCGGTGTTCGCGAGCCTCGCGCAGAAGCGCTTCCTCACCGAGAGCGCGCCGCGCGAGGACGAGGGGTGGTCGAGCTTCGCGCATGGGCTGCTGCGTGATGCGATGTACGAGACGTTGACGGACGCGGACCGCGCGCTCGGCCACCGCGCGGTCGCGGAGTGGCTCGAGGAGCGCTCCGACATCGATCCGGAGCGGCTCGCCACGCACTGGGACGAAGCGGGCGAGCCGGAGCGAGCCGCGCTGGCGCTCAAGAGCGCGGCCGCGCGCGCGTTGGCCGCCCACGACATGGGCGCTGCGCTCCGCCTCGCCGCCGCCGCGATCGAGCGGCTCGCGGAGGGGCACGGGGCACGGACGGAGCTGTTCCGGACCCAGGCCGAGGCGTCGATCTGGCGGGGCAACGTGAATGACGCGGCCCAGCACGCGTGGAAGGCGCTCGAGCTGGCCGAGGAGGGGACGATCGCCTGGTTCGAGGCGGCGGGGGCCGCGGCGCTCGCGACGTCGCGCGGGGCGACCATGATCGACGCGGCGGAGCTGGCGGAGCGCGTGGCGCGGGCGCCGGTGCAGGAGGGCGCGGAGACGGCGCGCCTCGTATGTCGAGGGCGGGTCGCGGTCGGCGAGATCCACGGCGGACGCAGCGCGGTGCGCTTGAGCGAGGTCGCGGCGGAGTGCCGCGCCTACCTCGACGTGAACGAGAAGGCCGACTGGGTGAGCGGCTGGTCGCACGAGATCCTCGCGTTCGATCACCACGTCGAGCGCCGCGTGTGGATGGCCCAGCTCGAGCAGCGCCGCGCGTACGAGGTGTGGGTGGACGCGGGGATGTCGCGGCAGCGCGCGTTCGCCGGGGTGAACCTCGGGCACTACCTCGCGCGGCTCGGCAAGCTCGACGAGGCGGAGGCGGTGCTCAACGAGCAGCGGGAGACGGCGGAGGTGCTCTCGCTCGGGATGGTGCTCTACGTCGCGCGCGAGAACCTCGCGTTCGTCGCGCTGTGTCGCGGGGAGCTCGAGCGCGCGTGGCGCGAGGCGGAGGAGGTGCGCCGGCTCGCGATCGCGGATGGGCTCACGCGGACGGCGGCGGGCGCCGCGATCTATATGGCGCAAATCGCGCTGGCGGGGGGGCACGCGACGCGCGCGCTCGAGCTCGCGCGTGAGGCGTTCAACACCCTCGAGTCGGGGGCGAGCCTCGCGCCCGAGGCGCTCGCGGTCGCGGCGCGCGCCCACGTCGCGCTCGGCGAAGCGGAGAGCGGGCTCGCGGTGGTGGATCACGCACAGCGCCTCGCCGACGCGATCCGGATCGACTCCGGGCACGCGCTCCTCTCGCTCGCCCGTGTCGAGGCGTATGCGGCCGCCGCGCGGATGAGCGACGCGGAGCGCGAGGTCCACGGTACGCTCGCCGATCTCGAGGCGTGCCTCGCCGGGGCGCCGCCCGAGGTGCACGCGAGCTTCTTCACGCACGTGCCCGAGCATCGCGCCTTGCAAGAATGGTCACACCGGCTGGATCCTACGAGCGCATGAGCGGGAGCGAAGAGCGAGGCGGCACGCGCGTCACGTCCCTCGGCGGCGTGCCCTCGGCGATCGAGGCGCACCGGTATCGCCTGCGCGTCGTGCAGCCGGACGGAGAGGAGTCGCTCCACCTCGGCGGCGCGGATCCCGTCGAGATCGGGAGCCACCCCGGCAACGACGTGGTGCTCGACGACGAGACGGTGAGCCGCATCCACCTGCGCCTCGAGCCGGACGAGCACGGGCTCTGTGCGACCGACCTCGACAGCACGAACGGCACGCGCGTCGATGGGTACCGGGTCGGGCGCATCTACCTGCGCGACAACTCGACGATCGAGCTCGGGCGCTGTCGCATCGAGCTGCGCTTCGAGGGGACGCGCGAGGTGCGCGAGCTCAGCCCGGACGCCCGGTTCGGCCCGCTCGTCGGCGGCTCGCCGGTGATGCGCAAGCTCTATCGCGATCTCGAGACGGCCGCGCAGACGGAGCTTCCGGTGTTGCTCGAGGGCGAGACCGGGTGTGGCAAGGAGGTCGCGGCGCGCGCCGTCCACGAGGCGAGCCTGCGCGCGGAGCTACCGTTCGTCGTGTTCGACTGCGCGGCGGTGTCGGCGACGTTGCTCGAGAGCACGCTGTTCGGCCACGAGCGCGGCGCGTTCACCGGCGCGACGGATCGCCACATCGGCCTCGCCGAGGAGGCGGGCGGAGGCACGCTGTTCCTCGACGAGATCGGCGAGCTCCCGCTCGAGCTGCAATCGAAGTTGCTTCGGATGCTCGAGGCGCGCGAGATCCGGCGCGTGGGTGGGCGCGAGACCATCCCGCTCGAGGCGCGCATCGTCGCGGCGACGAACCGGGATCTCTCCCGCGGGGTCAATCAGGGCTCGTTCCGCGCCGACCTCTACTATCGCCTCGCGGTGGTGCGGCTCGAGCTGCCGCCGCTGCGATCGCGGCGCGAGGACATTCCGTTGCTCGTCGAGCGGTTCGTCCGCGACTCGGTTCGTGATCCGGGTCGCGCCCGCGAGGTCCTCGACGCGATGAGCGAGGAGGACTGGCGGCGCCTCGAGCAGCACCCGTGGCCCGGCAACGTGCGCGAGCTGCGCAACGTGGTCCAGCGCATGGTCGCGCTCGGCAACGACGCGCTCGGGAACGACGACAGCACCGATCAGACGCACGACGATTCGTCTCCGTCGGCGGGAGACGGCGTGTTGCCCGCGCTGCGGCTCGACGCGCCGTTCGTCGATCAGCGCAAGGCGCTCCTCGACGCGTACGAACGCTGGTACCTCAAGGGGCTCGTCGCCGAGACGAAGGGGAACGTCTCGGCGGCGGCGCGGATCGCGGGCATCGATCGCATGTACTTCAAGCGGCTGCTCAAGAAGTACGAGTAGGCGAGCGAGCCTGACGGACTCAGCCTCGCCGGCGCAGTCTCGGTCGCGGGACGCCCGGGCTCGCTCGATCGGAGTCGCGGTGGCTTGGCACGCGGGCTGCGATGTCGCCGCGCATGCATATCCGCACGCTCACGGGGTGGGGACTGAGCCTCGCGATCTTCTCGTCTGGCTGCGCGGTCGGAGGCCTCTCGTACGGCGAGGACGCCGGCGAGCTCACCTCGGACGGGGGGAGCGCGCCCTCGGACGCGGGAGCGCGCATCCTCGCTTCGTGCGGGAGCCTCGCTCAGCTCTGTTGTGAGGACGACACCTGCCACGACTCGCTCGTGTGCAACGCGTCGGGTCGATGCGACACGTGCGGGCTCTCGGGCGAGACCTGCTGCCCTGGCGCGGAGGCGTGTCACGGTGACCACTTGACGTGCATGAGTGGAACGTGCGAGCCGGTCGGGGGGCCAGGCTCGACGTGCGGAGCGTACGGGAGGAGCTGTTGCGCGGGTGACGCGTGCAACGACGGCCTCGTATGCGCGGAAGGACTCTGTCTCGCGTGCGGCGGCGAAGGGGAGCGCTGTTGCTCTTCGAGCTCGTGCGACAGCGGGCTCGCCTGCATGGCGGGTCGCTGCGTCCGCGACGGAGGGGGAGGGGGGCACGACGCCGGCACGGGCGGGTCGGACGGTGGGGGACCGTCCGGCCCGTCCGATGCCGGCTCGGGCTACGACGCGGGCGGCGGCTACGACGCCGGCGTGCCTCCTCCGCCGCCTCCTCCTCCTCCTCCGCCGCCGCCACGCGACGGTGGCTTCGGCTACGACGCGGGCGGCGGGTACGACGCGGGCGGCGGGTACGACGCGGGCGGCGGGTACGACGCGGGTGGCGGGTACGACGCAGGCGGCGGGTACGACGGCGGCGGGTACGACGGAGGCTACTGCGGCTGGCTCGGCGATCCGTGCTGCTCCGGCGGCGCGTGCCTCGAGTACGCGACCGCGTGCTTCTCCGGGACGTGCGAGGAGTGCGGCTACGACGGCGTCCGTTGCTGTCCCGGCAACTCGTGCGCGGTCGACGGCTCGCACTGCAACCTCGGGACGGGGTACTGCGAGTGGGGACCGGTCATGCCCCCGCCGCCGGTGCCCTGATGGTGGATTGATCCCAGCACGTATCGTTGCGGGCTACTCCTCCGCTCCGTCGATCGGGTCGGACGTATCCTCGAGGTCGAGCCCGTCGAGCGCCGGTCCTTCCGACGCGACCTCCGGGGTGCGCTCGACCGGTCGGATGTGCGTGCCGCGCGACACGTCGTCCGCGTCGAAGCGACGCGTCACCGGCATCGGCGCGCGCTCCGGCGGCGGTGCGATCCGAGGCGCCGGAGCGCTCCGCTCCTCGGGCGCCTCGGTCGGTGGCGGGCTGAGCGCGCGCCCGAGCGAGGTCGACGCCGCGGGGCGCGATGGGACGGCGTGCGTCGGCTCGATCGAGAGATCGTCTTCGTCGCGCGCGCGCGGCGGTCGATCGGTCGAGGGGAACCGCATCGGCTCCCGCGCGGTGTCGCCGAGCTGGATCCCGAGGCCGACGAGGAACCACGCCGACGGCGCGTACCCCATCGACGCCTCGGCGTCGCTCCGCGCGTCGTCGAACGTCGCGTGGAGATCCGCGCTCAAGGTGAAGATGCCGAACCGCACGCCGGCGCGGAGGGCGAGGCCGGGCGCGACGCGATCGGCGCACCCGACGAACGTCGCGGTCTGGGTGTCCACGTCGACCTCGAGTGGGCAACTCAACGTGACGTCGAACGACGGGCCAGCGCCGAGCTGGAAGATCCCGAGGTCGGCCTCCGCGAGGACCGAGCTCCAACCGGCGAACATCGCCGTCTCATTGTCCGCGCCGAAGAACCCCGCGCCGAGGACCTGTCCCTGCCACACGAGCGCGACGTACTCGTGGAGCCGCGCGCCGAGCGTGAGGCGCAGTCCTCCACCGAATCCGTCGCCGCGCCCGACCAGGCTCGCCTGGTCGAGCCCGATCCCGAAGCGGAAGCGCGGACCGAACGAGGACGACGAATCGACGGACTGCGCGTGCGCGTGACCGAGCGGACTCGACGCGAACAGCAGCGTGACGAGCACAGCGGGGCGGTACATCGATCGCATCGTTGCGCTCGAGCGTCCGGCGCATTCAACCGGCGTGCGCGAGCGCGGGTTACGAAACGTTTCCGTCGCGGGGTTGCGATGAACGACCGATCGGACGTCGGCATCCATCGAACGTGCACGCAGTACGAAGCACGGCTCTCCTCGTCCTCGCGCTCGCTCCCTCCGCCGCGCTCGCGCAGTCCACAGCGACGACCGCGATCGAGACCGCGGAGACCCCGATCGACGTCACGACGTCACGGCTCGAGCACGAGACGCCGGACGAGACGTTGGAGCTCGAGTCGAGCGGCGCGATCCCCCCGTGCAGCGCGGGGCCGTCGTGGGGCCGCTCGATCCTCGACGGCGGCCTGGCGTCGCGGCGACGTCCCGCCGACCTGCCGTGCCGGACGGTGTGGGAGAGCCCGATCCGCTTCGAGCTCGGCCTCGTGGGCGGCGGTGTGCTCGAGCGCGGCGACGGTGCGATCGGAGGATTCTCAGTCCAGCTCGGCCTCCGATTCCACCAGCTCTTCAGCGTGTATTGGCAAACGTGGTTGCTCGGCGGGTACTGGTCCAACGACGTCGGCGTGCTGGGCGAGGCGTACGCGATCGACGGCGTGATGTTCGAGACCTCGCCGTTCGAGCGCTTCGCCATCGCGCTCGGTCCGACGTTCGATCTGTCCGCGGGGTGCGGCGCGCTCGAGGCGCAGACCGATACCGCGTGCCGCTACGAGTGGTCGTACGGCCTGAGCTCGCGCGCCACCGTGTCGCTCTTCGACGTGGACGACGTCGGGGTCTCGCTCACCGCGGATCTGCACGTCGGCTTGCTCAAGGACGGCGCGCGGAGCACGGCGCTCCTCGGGCTGGGGCTACGACTCTGAGCCGTCGGCCTGCCGCGGCCACCACCAGTCGTAGTCGCTCACGAGCCCACACTCGGGACACGGCGTCTCGTCCAGGATCGTCTCGCACTCGGGGCACTGCCCGCCGTGCGCGAACGTGTTGAACCGCCGGGCCTCGCACTCCGTGCAATCCCAGTGGCCCTCGCCGTCGGGGATCCACGCGCACTTCGGACACTTCACGCCGAGCTCGCGATAGCGCGGCGCCGCGTCCGGCTGATCGCCCGCGAGGACCCCGGTGAGCGAGCTCGCGTCGGTCAGCTCCTCGAGCGCGTCGAGGTGGTTCTGCGATCCGCGGAGCTCGCCTTTCACCACGCCACCGCAACCCGGGCAGCGCGACGCGTCGGCGGGGATCGTCGCTTCGCAGCGCGAGCAGAGGTCGGGGCCGCGCACGAAGCGACCCACGAGGAACCCTGCGCCGGTCAGGGCGCCGCCCGCGATCAGGACCGGCTCGAGGAGATCGTCCGCGCCGATCGCGGCTCCGAGGAACCCCGCGACACCGAGGCCGCCCGTCACGAGGAGGCCCTTCCACGCGCCATGCGTGCGTCGCCGAAACACCGCGAACTCCAGCGGCGCCTCCTCTTCGTCCCGAGCGAGCTCGGCGGGCGTCCAGCCGTCGTCGTCGAGCGCGGTCAGCTCGACATGCGTGATACGAGACGCGTCGTCCGCCGCGGGCACCCCGAGCTGCTTCCGGATCTCGTCGGCGCGAGGCCGTAGCTCCTTCACGAAGCGCGCGAGCATCGTCGCCGGATCCGCGGTGAGCGCCTTGCGCCAGCCCGCGATGACGGAGTCGTCGAGGTCGCGGACGACGGCCTGGAGGGCGAGGAGGAAGCACGCCTCGTCGGGGGCGAGCGCGCCGACGGATCGGTGGACCCACCGGGAGCTCACCGTGCGGCCTTCGATCCGGCTCTGCGCCTTGTGCTGGTGGCTCCCGATCGCGGCGAGCAATCCGAACCCGAGGTAGACCGCAGTCAGCGAGACTTCCTCCTCCACCGCGGCCACGCTCGCCTCGTCGTCGGGCGAGAGCGCTTGCGTCGGCTTCGGCGGCTTGAGGCGGTAGGGGTGATCGCCGCGGTCGCGCCCGCCGAACAGGCGGTAGTAGACGCGCGCGACCTCGTGGGCGAGCACGAGCGGGAGATCCTCGGCGGGGCCCTGCGAGAACACGTCGAACCGGACGGCGTGGTCCGAGATCTCGCTCGCCTGTACCACGGTCGGCGCGAGCGGATCGGGATCCGGATCCGCATAGCCGACCACGTCGACCTCGAGACCGGAGAGCCCCGCGTAGACGAGCATCCGCCGCGCGACGGTGCGCAGCCCGATGAGGTCGTGGGTGTACGCGTCGGGGAACGACGCGGGATCCGGGGTGACGATGGGCCCGGTCATGAACGCGGTGGGGCTCCACCGATCGAGGTGGGTGCGGAGCCGCTCGATGAGCGTGGCCTTCGCCTCGTCGGAGAGCTGGCGCACGGCGGCGGTCTGACCGTGCTCCGGACCGGCGTCAACCCGCGCTCCGCGGTTGCGCGGGACCCGCGCGCTCATCAGGCTCGAGGGATGGAGCCGCCCGAGGAGATCCTCGTCCGCGTGCTCGCGACCGTGCGCGAGACGATCGAGACGCCCGAGCTGGGCCGCTTCGCGCTCGCGCGCGGCGAGGTGCCGCAGCAGGACGCGATGCGAGCGGGGGCCGACGCGGTCCTCGAGGTGTATCGCGCGGACACCTCGGCCGAGGCGGCGCGGGTGCTCGGCTACCTCGAGGAGCAACTCCGGGACGACCCGAAGCGCGGTGAGGTCGCGCCGGGGGAGGGCACGCGGGTCTACGTCGCGCTCTGGGCGATGGAGTCGATCGCGCACTGAACGCAACCCGAGGTCGAGCCCGCCGATGCGCGGCCCATGTTTGGCGCGCTCCTCGAAGGGCTGATCGATCTGGTGGCGCCGCGGCGCTGCGCGGCGTGTGACGACGTGCTCGACCCGGGGCGGGTCGGGTTCTGTGACGCGTGCGAGCCCCTCCTCGACCGCGATCCGAGTGGGCAAGGAGCGTTCCTCTATGGAGGGCCGATGGCGGACGCGATCCGACGCTACAAGTACGGCGGGCGCGATGAGCTCTCGGCACCTCTCGGGGCGCTCCTCGCGAGCGCGGCGGGGCGGTTCGCGGGTCGCGTGGATGCGGTCGTCGCGGTGCCGCTCCACCCGCGGCGGCTCGCGGCGCGGGGGTTCGATCAGACAGCGCTGTTGTCACGGCCGGTCGCGAAGGCGCTCGGGGTGCCGCGGGGGACTCTCCTCTGCCGCACTCGGGACACGCCCGCGCAGGCGGGCCTCGACCTGGCCGGGCGCGCGCAGAACGTGCGGGGCGCGTTCGTCGCGCGACCCTGCGCGGGGCGAGTGCTCCTGCTCGACGACGTCCGCACGACCGGCGCGACGCTCGCCGCGTGCGCGGAGGCGCTGACCGCGGCGGGCGCCAGCCGCGTGGTCACGTTCGTGCTCGCGGTCGTCGAGGGCTGAGCGGATCGTCTCGCGGCGGACTACGCTCCGGCCCGTGCCCCGACGTTCGAGCGGTCTCGTGCTCGTGTCGCTCGCGTGCCTCGTCGCGTCGTGCGGGGGCGCGCGGTCGGAAGTTCCACCGGAAGCATACTTGCGGGTCGGGGTCGACGTCGAAGAGGAGGCGCGCGAGGTCGAGGCCACGCTCGTGCGCGCAGGGTGGACGCGGACGGATCGGATCGCGAACGACCGCTTCGTCGCCCTCGGGTTCGCGCGCGGCGATGCGCGGGCGATCCGCGTGGTCACGCGGCGCGGGGTCGCGGTGGCGCTCGACTCGCTCGAGCCCGACGGCGTGCGCGTGCGGCACGGCGACGTCCACCTCGAGTCGCTGGGCGACGACGTCGACGGAGACGGCGCGCCGGAGGTCGTGGTCTCGCGCGCGTCGCACGACGAGCGCTGCCTCGCGCTCCTGCGCGTCGACGAGGAGGGCCGCGTGACCCTCGCGGCGGACGACGCGGAGGCGCTGCAACCGGGGAGCTGCGTGACCGCGTTCTCCGACGTCGACGACGACGGCGTGCCGGAGGCGCTGGTCTCTCTCGCGTGGCCGGAGCTCGCGATCGATGGCGTGGTCGCACGATTGCATGCTCCGTTGACGCTCGAGGACGGGGCGTGGCGCGCGCGCGGCGTCCCCACGAGCTATGCGGAGCACGAGCGCGAGACCCGCACCACGGCGCTCGTCGCGGCGCGGGCCAGCGGTCGCATCGCCGAGGTGGTGCGGATCGCGCTCGAGCTCGCGGCGCTCGCCCACCTCGAGGGGGCTACGGCGGCCGCGCAGGTGCACCACTTCGACGACGCGCTCGAGGGCGTCGCGCTCGACGACGCGCATCGCTCGGCGCTCGAGGCGGTGCGCGCGGTGCTGCGCTCGGGATGGGGAGCCACCGAGGAGCGCGACGAGCGCGCCGAGGAGCTCGACGACGAGGCGGCGGCGAGCGCGCCGTGACGGGCTGCGGAGCCGTGCTATCTGAGCGCGTTCGCGATGGCCAAGAACAAGAAGGAAGCGGGCGAGCTCCTGGTCTGTCGCAACCCCAAGGCGACGAAGACCTACGACATCGAGGAGCGCGTCGAAGCTGGCATGGTGCTGCAGGGCTCCGAGGTGAAGAGCCTGCGCCTGCGCCGCGCGGATCTCGAGGGATCGTACGCGCACGTCGAGAACGGCGAGGTCTTCCTCCACAAGATGCACATCGCCCCGTACGAGCAGGCCGGCCCGTTCTTCGGCCACGATCCACGCCGGGTCCGCAAGCTCCTCCTCTCTCGCGCGCAGATCGAGAAGCTCGGCGGGCGCCTCACCCAGCGCGGCTACACGCTCGTCCCGCTCGCCTGTTACTTCAAGGGCGGCTACGCGAAGGTCGAGCTCGGGCTCGGCAAGGGCCGACGAACGACCGACAAGCGCGAGGATCTCAAGCGCGCGACCGACATGCGCGAGGCGCGCGAGTCGGTCAAGGACGCGCGGCGATGATCGAGGTGGCGCTGCCCGATCACCCCGGCGAGTCCGCCGAGGCGCACGCGCTGAGCGGAGAGCAGCTGCGGTTGGTGGTGAGCCGCGCGTTCGCGCCGGGCACGCCCCTCCGGATGATCGTCCAGCTCGATGACGGGATCGAGATCGCGGGCAAGGCGACGGGCAGCAAGCGTATGGCCGATGGCCGCTTCGACGTGCCGGTGCGGCTCGTGAATCTCCGGCGCGACGCGCGCGAGCGGATCGCCGCGTCCGTCTAGGCTTCGTCGGCGAGCAGCACGCCCGGGTTGAGCACGCCGTGCGGATCCAGCGTCCGCTTGGCCGCGCGCAGGACCTCGGTGAAGAGCGCGGGACGCTGGCGCTCCGCCCATGGTCGGTGCATCCGTCCGACGGCGTGGTGGTGGGTGATCGTCCCCCCGTTGGCGAGGATCGCCTCGCTCGCCGCGCTCTTGATCTCCGCCCACTGGCTGAGCTCGGAGCCGCGCCGCGCGGGCGCGATGAACGTGAAGTACGGCGCCACGCCGTCCGGATACGCGTGGGTGAAGCGGCAGGTGATGAGCCCGTTGCCCGCGACGCGACGCATCGCGTCCTTCGTCGCCCGGACCACCGCGCCGTGCAGCGCGTCGAGCCGATCCCAGGTGCACGCCGTCTCGAACGTGTCGGCGATGACGCCGAGGCTCACCATCGAGTTGACGAGGTGCGGCGCATCGACGAACGCGGCGCGCCAGCGATCGGTGAGCGACTCGCGGTCGCGCTCGAGGGTGCGCTCGAGGGTGGGACCCTGCTTGCAAACCCCGTCATGGTCCGTTGCGATCTCGAGCGCGCGAGCCATCCCCGCATCGACGGGATGGTCGGCGCTCTCGAAGCCGAGCAAGAGGACGTGCGTGCCGTCGGTGGCGACCCGGTTGATCATCGCCTCGCGCTGATCGAGGAGCCGGCAGTTGCTCGGCCCGAGCCCGGACTGCGCCACCGCGCGGATCGCGGCGACCGCCTGCTTCCACTCGCGGAAGCGCACCGACGCGCGCGCGCGCCAGAGGGGGCGCGGCCGCACGCGAACCCACGCTTCGGTGATCACCCCGAGCGCTCCTTCCGACCCGAGCAGCAGTCGATCGGGGCTCGGACCCGCGCCGGACGCGGGGAGCCGGCGCGACTCCAAGACGCCGCGTGGGGTGAGCATCCGGATCGACTCCACGAGGTCGTCGATGTGCGTCTCCACCGTCGCGAAGTGCCCGCCCGCGCGCGTCGCGATCCATCCGCCGAGCGTCGAGAGCTCGAACGACTGCGGAAAGAAGCGGAGGCTCAAGCCGTCTTTCTTGAGCTGCTCCTCGAGGATCGGGCCCGTCGCGCCGGCCTGGATGCGCGCCGCCCCGGAGAGCGCGTCCACCTCGAGCACGCGCGAGAGCTCGCGGAGATCGAGGCACGCGACGCCGGCGAAGCGCTCGGCGCGTTCGACCTCGACCCCTCCGACCACCGAGGTCCCCCCGCCGTACGGGACGAGCGCGACGCCGCTCCGCTCGGCCCACTCCATCGCGATGCGGACGTGATCCTCGTCGGTCGGGGTGAGCACGACGTCGGGCGCCGAGGCGTAGTCGCCGTAGAAGCCGCGCACGATGTCGCGGTACGCGCGGCCGTGCGCGCGCGTCGCGCGAGCGCGTCGCTCCGTCGTCGCGATCGAGGCGAGCGCGCTCGGCGCCGCGATGCGCGGCTCGGGCATCTGGGCCTCCTCGAGCGGACACGGCTCGACGATGTCGAGCGCGTCCATCCCCGTGAGGGTCTGGAGCTCGCGCGCGAAGACGCGGCGCGTCTCGACGTCGGGGAACCGATCCTCGTATCCCCATCCCCACGGGCTGAGCGCGCGCGTCATCGGGGGATGATGTTCAGGCGGCGCACACGAAGTCCACGCCCTCGGTGAATCCGCGCGCGGCGAGGTGGGCCCGCACCTCGGCCCGCGCGCCGCGGGCGCCGACCGCGACCACGATGAGCTCCTCTCCGGGCGCGATGGCGTTCGGACCGACGACCGGGGCGCCGCGGCGCGTGCGGCCGATCTTGGCCTCGTCGATGTCGATCCAGCGCGCGAAGCGGATCCCGTGCGCCTCGAGCGCGGCCGCGAGCCGCTTGCCCGTGGCGCCGGCGCCCCACATCGCGAGCGGGCGAGCGCCGCGCAGCCGAGGCGCGAGGAACGCCGCGCGAGCTTCGCGGAAGCGAGCCGCGGTATAGCGCGCCGACGCGAACGTCGCGCGACCGGGCCGGTGGTACCAGTGCAAGTAGACGTGCGGAATCTTGGCGAGCCCCCACCCGGCCGCGTCGAGCCGGAGCCAGAGGTCGTAGTCCTCGGCCCAGGCCACGTCGCGATAGCCACCGACCGCGTCGAGCGCGGACGCCCGGAGCATCACGGACGGATGGCAGAGCGGCGCTTCCACGAACAGATCGCGCCGGTGCTCGGCGGGGGTCGTCAGGCTGTTTTGCCATGCGACATAAGCGCGCATCCCTTCGCCGACGCGGGGGCCGATCACGTCGACCCGCGCACCCACCGCGCCGACGGTGGGGTGCGCGAGCAGGTACGCGCGCTGCGCGTCGAAGCGGCCGGGGAGGGTGACGTCGTCGGCGTCCATCCGCGCGAGGAGCGCGCCCCGCGCGGCGGCGCGACCGACCTCGAGCGCGCGCGGAAGGCCGACCCCGGCGCTCGAGAGCGCACGGACGCGTGGATCGCCGAGCTCCGCCACGATGCGGGGGCCCTCGTCGGTCGAGCCGTCGTCGATCGCGAGCACCTCGAGCTCGCGCAATCCGTCGAGCAGCGCGCTCTCGAGCGCGGGCAGGAGCGTGGCCGCCGCGTCGCGATAGGGGAGGAGGACCGAGACGAGCGGAGGCCGCTCGCCGATGGCTACAGCCCCGACGACTTGCGGCTCTCGTTCTCCTCGGGAGTCGACGGAAGATGGATGCCGCACTCCCGCTTCTCCCCCAGGCGGCGACCCGCGCGAGCGTCCGCCTCGTTCGGGTCGACCGGGAAGGTGCTGTGCACGTCGCCGATCGATCGATAGCCCCACGCGTAGAGCGGATGGTACGGGAGATCGTACAGGTCGAAGTACTCGGCCACGTCCTGTTCGGTCCAGCGGAGGATGGGGTGGACCTTGTAGCGTCCGTTCTGCAGCTCGACCGTGCGCAGCGACTTGCGGAAGTCGGTTTGCTCGGCGCGGAGGCCCGCGATCCAAGCGCGCGCGTCGAGCTCACGGAGGGCGCGGTCCATCGGCTCCACCTTGTTCATCTTGAGGTAGCGCGCGAGATCCGCGTCGTCTCCGTCGTAGAGCCGCCCGTAGAGCGCCTCCTGGCGCGCGGGCGACATGGTGGCGCCGTACACCTCGAGCCGGAGGTCGAACCGCTCGCGGAGCGCCTCGGCGAACTGATAGGTCTCGGGGAACAGGTACCCGGTGTCGACGAAGATCACCGGCGTGCCCGGCGCGGCGCGCGAGACGAGGTGGAGCATGAGCGCCGAGTGCGCGCCGAAGCTCGAGCTCGTGACGAGCTGGGGACCGAACGTCTCCGCGGCCCAGCGCACGATCTCTTCGGCGTCGGCGCCCTCGAGGTGGCGATTGATCGCGTCGAGATCGAGCGGTCCCGGATCCTCCGGACCTGCGCCGAGCACCGAACCTTCCCGAACCAGGGAGAGCGCCGCCATCTGCCTCGCGAGTAGGAATGGAGCGGACGGCCAGAATTGTCAATCGGATCAGTCGGAAATAACCGGAGGCGGGCTAAATTAGACTGAAAAACAGGGAGATCGATTTCCTACTAATGAGCGCGGAAATGAGGCTCGCGACACATGCCGACGAGACCCCGCGCTTGCGATAGCCTCGGCCCCGGCACCGCGATGGAGCTCTTCGTCCGCCTGATCCGCGCGCTCTACGTGTTTGGCGTGATCTTCACCAGTTATATGGTGCAGTACGTGTTGACGCGCCTGCTCTCGACGTGGGAACGCGATCCGAAGACGGGGCGCGATCGTCGATGGCTCCCCGGGTGGCTCCACCGTCGAGGCAAGCGGGTCGACCAGGTCAACGCGACTCGCTTGCTCGGCGCGATCCTCCGGCTCCGCGGCGTGTACATCAAGCTCGGGCAGGTGCTGTCGATCATGGGCGGGTTCCTCCCGCGCGTGTACACGAAGGAGCTCGAGCAGCTGCAGGATCAGGTGCCGCCGCGTCCGTTCGAGGAGCTCGAGGAGACGTTCTATCGCGACTTCGGAGTTCCCGCGTCCGAGCTCTACGCGCACATCGAGCGCGAGCCGCTGGCCGCCGCGTCGCTCGGTCAGGTGCACGAGGCCGCGTTGCCCGATGGCCGGCGCCTCGCGGTGAAGATCCTCTACCCCGGGATTCGGCAGCGCATCGCGGTCGACCTGCGGGTCTTGCGCCTCGCGATCCTCGTCTACGAGTGGTTCGTCCCCGTGCAGAACATCGAGCGCGTGCACGACGCGCTCGTGGATCTGCTGCGCCGCGAGACCGACTACCTCCACGAAGCGCGGATGATGAAGACGATGGCGGCGAACTTCGAGGGGACGAACGACATCCTGTTCCCCGAGGTGATCGACGACCTCACGACCGAGAACGTGCTCACCATGACGTTCATGGAGGGCCTCAAGATCAACCGCATCGACGAGATGCCGGAGCAGGGGATCGATCCCCACGCCGTGGCGGTGCGCCTGGTCGAGGCGTTCTACGAGCAACTCTTCGTGCACCGTCTGTTCCACGCCGATCCGCACCCCGGGAACTTCCTCGTCCAGGCCGGGCGCAAGAAGTCGCGGCCGCGCATCGTGATCCTCGACTTCGGCGCGATCAGCGAGGTGCGGCCCGAGCTCGTGGACGGGCTCCTCGAGGTGATCATCGGGTTGCTCGACTCGGATCGGGATCGACTCTTGCGCGGCTTCTACTCGATGGGGTTCGTCTCGCGCGAGGCGAACCGGGAGCTCGTCGAGAAGACGGTCGACACGTACTTCCAGAAGCTCCTCCGCATCCAGGACCGCACCGCCGGCGCGCTCATGCGGGCGAATCAGGACGAGCTCGAGGAGCTCGCCGATCCGGGCGTCGCGCGCGAGGAGCTGCGCGAGCTCATGCGCTCGGTCGACTATCCCGAGGGCTGGTTCTACGTCGAGCGCGCATCCGTCTTGATGTTCTGGCTGGTCGGACAGATCGATCCCGACGTCGACTCGATGCGCATCGGCATCCCCTACGTGCTCCCGCTGATCGAAGCGAAGCGGCGAGATGGCTCGGCGCCGACTTGACGGACGGTCCCTGGGGGCCGTCGACACGCCCACGGCGCCGGTGCGCGGGTCGTTCCCGGTCCGGTTCCAGCACGCGGACCGATCGCGAGCGAGGCTATACTCCGCCTCGATGCGCGGATGGTCTCAGCGAGTCGGGCTCGTCGCCATGGTGTGGTGGCGGCTCGGCTGTGTCGCGCACGCGCAGTCCGACGAGCCGACCGCGGACGAGGCGGAGACCGCGGTCGACGCGGAGGCGGCCACCGTCGAGGACGAGAGCCAGCCCGAGACGGAGGTCGAGGCGCGCGCGCTGTTCGTCGCCGCGCAAGAGGCCTACCGCGATGGACGCTACGAGGAAGCGCTCGATCTGTTCGAGCGTTCGTACGCGCGCAGCGGCCGCCCCGAGTTGCTGTACAACGTCGGTCTCTGCCACGAGCGGTTGAGCCACGACGCGGAGGCGGTGGTGCACTACCGACGCTACCTCGCTGGGTTGCCGGAGGCGCCGAACCGCGTCGAGCTCGAGCGACGCATCACGGTGCTGGAGGCGCCGACGAGCGAGGGCGCGAGCGTCGATCCGGGGCCGTGGATCGTCGTCGGCCTCGGCGCGGCGGCGGTGGTGACGGGCGTCGTGTTCGAGGTGATCGGCGTGCTCGAGAGCGACCAGATCACCGGCGCGCGGGACGTGGACTGGAGCTCGGTCAGCGCGCACTACGACAACGCGCTCGTGTTCTCCGGGCTCGGGACGGCGCTGCTCCTCGTCGGCGCGGCGGCGGTCACCGGCGGGATCGTGTGGGCGGTCGTGGGGTCGGGGGCCGACGAAGACGACGCGGAGGCGTCGGTCTCGCTCGGGGTCGGGCTCGGCGCGGGCTACGTGCGAGGAAGATTCTGATGGGTCGCGCGACCGTCGTCCTGCTCGCGCTGCTCGCCTCCGCGTGCGCGCCGGAGGTCGTCGACGGTCAGTTCACGTGCAGCGATGGCGAGTGCCCGCTCGGGTTCGCGTGCTGCGCGGGCCGATGTCAACGGAGCTGCCTCGATGCGGCAGGGCGGGACGCCGGGCCGCGCGTCGATGGCGGACGGTTCGACGGAGGGCGCTTCGACGCCGGGCCTCGGGTCGACGCGGGGGATCGCGACGCCGCGCTCATGGACGTCGGGGTCGGGTTCGACGCGGGCCGCTTCGACGCGGGTCGTCTCGACGCGGGGCCCGCGCCGCACGACGCGGGTCTGCCGATGACGTGCATGGCGTGCGCCCGGGACAGCGAGTGCCCGGCGGGCCACTCGTGCGTGATCTACGGCGCGTCTCCGATCTGCATTCGCACCTATACGGGCGGCTGCACGCTGCCTCTTCAGCTCACGTCGCTGTCGCGGGCCGAGGGCGGCGCTGCCAATGTCTGCGTTCCTCCGAACGAGGTGTCCTGCCTCGCGTTCGAGCTGCGCGGAATGTCGTGCACCGGCTCGCTCCAGTGCGGGGGCGGGCGCTGCGAGAGCTACTGCACCTACGACTGCTCGGGCACTCCCGACTGTCCCGCCGGATGGACGTGCGGACCCACGGGCTACTGCGAGATGTAGGGCTGCATGTCCGGTGCGTCGGCTGCGATCCAGGAGGCCGCGGCGGTCCTCGCGCGGGGCGGGCTCGTCGCGTTCCCGACCGAGACGGTGTACGGCCTCGGCGCGGCGGCGCGGGACGAGCGCGCCGTCGCGCGTGTGTTCGAGGCGAAGGGCCGTCCCTCGAGCCACCCGCTGATCGTCCACGTCGCTTCCGTAGTCGAGGTCGAGCGGTTCGCGCGCGCGATCCCGGAGGCGGCGCGCGTGCTCCTCGACCGATTCGCGCCAGGTCCGCTCACGTTGATCCTCGAGCGCAAGGAGGACGTGCCCGCCAGGGTGGCGGGCGGCCAGCCGACGATCGGCGTGCGCATCCCCGATCATCCCGTCGCGCTCGCGCTGCTCCGCGCGTTCGGCGACGGGGTGGCCGCGCCGAGCGCGAATCGGTTCGGGTCGATCTCGCCGACCACCGCCGCGCATGTCGCGCTCGAGCTCGGCGATCGCGTGGAGCTGATCCTCGATGGCGGTGCGTGTCGCGTCGGGGTCGAGTCGACGATCGTGGATCTCACCCGAGACGCGCCGCGCATCCTTCGACCCGGTGGCGTGCCGGCCGAGGCGATCGAGGATGCGTTGTCCACGCGGGTTCCGATCGTCGAGGCGGACGACGTACGCGTGCCCGGCGCGCTCGCGTCCCACTACGCGCCGCGGGCCGACGTGGTGGTCGTCGTCGAAGATGGGCTCGCGACGGCGCTCCGAGACGCGCGGCATCGACGCCCGGTGGTGCTGGGGGAGGGCGCGCCCGACGGCGTGCCGAGCATCGCGCTGCCGCGCGAGCCCGAGGCGCAGGCGCGTCGGCTGTACGCCGCGCTGCGCGAGGTGGACGAGCGCGGCTTCGACGTCGCGTTCGTGGTGCTGCCCGAGGCGGCGGGGCTCGGCGCGGCGATCGTCGATCGGCTGCGCCGCGCCTCGGCTCCCCGCACGGGCCATTGACGTCGGCCGATCGCCGTCAGCCGAGCGATGCGACGGCGGCGCGTCGCGCGCCGAGCAACGCGACGTCGGGCTCGAGGACGAGCGCGAGCGGGACGCGCGCGAGGATCTCGCGCATCGGTTCCTTGTCGAGGAAGCGCTCGAGGAACCGGCCGCTCGCCATCACACCCTCGTGCTTCGGACCGATGCCGCCCGCGATGAACATCCCGCCGAGCGGGAGGCAGCGCACCGCGAAGTTACCCGCCTCGCTCCCGTACGCATCGACGAACCGCTCCACCGCCTCGCGCGCTGCCGCGTCGTGGCTCGCCGCCGCGCCGATCGCCGCCGCCGGATCGCTCGCCGCGGCGAGCTCGGCCGCGACGCTCGGCGTGGGCGCCTCCCCGCGTTGGGCGAGCAGCGTCGCGTAGATCGCGCCGAGGCCCTCGCCGCTGAGCACCCGCTCGACGCTCGTTCGGCCGTACCGCGCGCGGAGCGTCCTATCGAGGGCGCGCTCGAAGTCGGTGCGCGGCGCGAAGTCCGCGTGGCCCGCCTCGGTGCGCAGCACGGTCGGGAGGGGCCCGGGCGTCGGCACGAGGATCGCGGCGCCGAGCCCCGTGCCGGCTCCGAACACCGCGCGCGGCTCGTCGGGCAGCGGGACGGCCGAAGACAGCGGGAGGAGCGTCGCGAGGTCGGCGGGCAAGCCGGCGAGGGCGTCCACGCCCAGCGCGGTCGCCTCGAAGTCGTTGAGCACCGACACGTCCGCGATCCCATGGCTGCGCGACAGCTCGGCCGCGTCGACGATCCACGGTAGGTTGGTCGTATGACACACGCCGTCTTGCACCGGTCCCGCGACCCCGAAGGCCGCCGCCGCGATCGGGCCGCGCGTCTCGATGAACCCGGCCACGAGCGGCGAGAGCGCCTCGTGATGCCGGCTGTCGAAGCGCTCCCGCGCGGTACAGGTGAACGCGCCGTCGTCGGCGCGCTCGTAGATCGCGAGGAGGGTCTTGGTGCCGCCGACGTCGCCTGCGAGGATCCGCATCCACGGGCTCCGTACCACACGCCGCGTTCGCATGCCTCGGGAGGGGTGGGGGGCTGGCTGGACGGACGGACGGCTGGTAAGCGTGGCGCGTGCGGCGGCTCGGCATCGACCACGGCGAGCGTCGGGTGGGCCTGGCGCTCTCCGACGAGGAGGGCACGTTCGCCCAGCCGCTCGACACGATCGCGCGCAAGGACCCGAAGGCGCTGATCGCCGAGCTCGTCGCGCTCATCCGCGAGCGCGAGGTGCGCGAGATCGTGGTTGGGCTGCCCTTGCACCTCGACGGGCGCGAGGGCGCGTCGGCGCGGCGCGCTCGGAAGTTCGCGGAGAAGCTCGGCGCGGCGTCGGGGGTACCGGTCGTGATGTGGGACGAGCGGATGAGCAGCGCGGCCGCGGAGCGCGCGCTGCGTGAGGGGGGCGTCCGAGCCCGCGATCAGCGCGGGCTCGTCGACAAGGTGGCGGCCGCCCTCATGCTCCAGAGCTACCTCGACGGACGATGAGCCGACCGCGCAACGCACGACGCAAGACGTCCTCGGCTCCGCGACGCGCGCGCGCGCGCCTCGCCCGAGGGCTCACGATGGCGCTCGCCGGGATCACCGCGCTCGCGCTCCTCGGCATCGGCTGGTTGATGATCGTCTACCCGAGCGGCGACGGGCCCGGCCGCGGCCGCGAGGTGCGCATCGCGGTGGCGCCCGGCGCGTTCGACGCCGCCGTCTCGGAGCTGTCGAGGCGAGGCGTGATCGAGAGCCCGCGCGCGTTCGCGATGTACGCGCGGCTCCTCGGCGGCGACGAACGGCTGAGGAGCGGCGAGGTGATCGTCACCGACGACATGACGCCGCGCGACGTGCTGCAGCGCATCGCGGTGGGCTTCGGCTCGGCCACCGTGCGCATCGTGATCCCCGAGGGCTTCAACCGCTACGCGATCGCCGCACGCCTCGCGCGCTGGGGGGTGGCCGAGGAAGCAGACTTCCTCGCTGCGACGGAGGATCGCGCGCTCCTCGAGGAGCTCGACATCGAAGGCCCGAGCGCCGAGGGGTACCTCTTCCCCGACACGTATCGAATGCCGGAAGGCCTCGGCGGCTCCGAGGCGGTGCGGCGGCTCGTCGAGGGCTGGCAGCGCCGCGTCGGGCCGGTGCTCGAGGAGCACGAGGACGCGCTGGACGAGCTGGAGGAGGAGCTGTCCTTCAGCGTGCGCGAGGTGGTCATCCTCGCGAGCATCGTCGAGAAGGAGGCGGTGGCCGAGGAGGAGCGCCCGCTGATCGCTCGCGTGTTCATGAACCGGCTGAGCGACCCGACGTTCACGCCCAAGCGCCTCCAGGCGGATCCCAGCGTCTCGTACGGATGCCTCGGGCCCCACGCGACCGCGCCGAGCTGCGCCGCGTTCGACGGCCGGCACATCCTCCGGTCCATGCTGCAAGACCCCTTGAACCCCTACAACACGTACCGCCACGAGGGGCTCCCACCCGGACCGATCTGCAACCCGGGTCTCCGATCGATCCGCGCCGTGCTCGACGCGCCGCATCACGACTATCTCTACTTCGTGGCGCGCGGGGGCGGGCGGCACAGCTTCAGCTCGACGCTCGAGGAGCACAACGCGGCGGTCTCGCGCTACCGCGAGGGCCGAGAGTGAGGCAGCTCGATCTGTTCGCGGATCCGCTGCCGCCGCCCGATCCGACGATGGTCGCGCTCGGCCGCGGGCTCCCCGCGCACATGCGGCTCGGGACGTCGAGCTGGACGTTCGAGGGCTGGAAGGGGCTGCTCTACAAGCGCACGTATCCGACCCGCGAGCGGTTCGTGCGGGAGTCGCTGCGCGAGTACGCCTCGTCGGGGTTGTTTCGTACGGTCGGCTTCGACCGCTCCTACTATGCGCCGCTCTCCGAGGCGGAGTGGGCGGAGCAGGGCGCGCTGGTACCCGACGATTTCATCGTCTGTGCGAAGGTCTGGGACCGGCTGACCGCGCGGATGTTCCCGGATCATCCGCGTTACGGCGAGCGGCGTGGACAAGTCAATCTACATTACCTCGATCCGGTCCGCTTCGAGGAGCAGGTGCTCACCCCGTTCGTGCGCGGGCTCGGGGGCAAGGCCGGTCCGCTCATCGTGGAGCTGCCCCCGGCGCCGAGCGCGACCGATCCGATCGCGTTCGCAGACTCGCTCGCGCGTTTCCTCGTCCGCGCGCCGCCGCACCGGTACGCGTTCGAGCTCCGCGAGCCGCAGCTGCTCACCCGTCGATACGTGGACGTGCTTCGCGATCATCCGCACGCGAGCCACGTGCTGAACCTGCACACCCGGATGCCGCCGCTCAAAGACCAAGTCGCGCGGGGCGCGCTGGTCAACGACACGTGCGTGGTGCGACTCATGATCCCGCGCGGCCAGCGATACGCGGAGATGAAGGAGCGCTACGCCCCGTTCGATCGCATCCACGAGGTGCAGCGATCGATGCGCGACGACGTAGAGGACATCGTCGAGCGCACGGGGGAGGCCGGCGCCGACCTGTTCGTGATCGTGAACAACAAGGTCGAGGGCTGCTCGGTGCTGACCGCGATGGCGATCGCCGAGCGCGCTCAGCGATGCCAGTAGTGGATCCCGCAGGCCGCCTCGGCCACCACCACGCTGAGCGTCGCCACCACGGCCGGCCCTAGGAAGGCGGACCGGCGCGGGCGCGTCTGCGCGATGAGCGCGAGCGCGACGAACGAGAGGAGGCTCGAGAGCACGAGCGCCACCTCCCACGGGGTCCCCGCCCGGCGCCACACCGTGCAGACGGCCCACCACGTCAGGTCGGCGATCAGCCAGGGCGCCACGAACGCGGCGAGCAGGGCGACGGCGGCGCGCGCGCGCGGGAGTCTCCAGCCCGCCGGGACGGCCGGTCCGTCGGTCAGCGGGGCCAGCGCCACGGGGCTTGCGCGATACGGCCCCGCCTCGCGCCCTCGCACGATCACTCCGTCGAGGTGGCGATGCCCGCCGTAGATCGGGAGCCACGACGCGGCCGGCTCGAACGGCGCGCGCGGCTCGAGGCCCCAGCCCGGCTCGCGGCCGTCGCGCACGCGGGACAGCCAGTCTTCGCGATCGGCGAGGCGGTCGTGTGCGAGCGCCCACCGGACGACCGAGAACGTGGCGACGAGGCTGCTCGCGACGGCGAGCGGCGCGGAGTGAGCGAGGAGCGAGCCGACGAAGACGAGCGCGCAGACGACGAAGAGCCATCGCGCGCTGAACGACGCCGCCCGGTCCGCGTCGTCGAGCCGCTGCCCGAGCGTCGCGAGGCGCCCCTCGAGCGTCCACCCGAGCGCGGCGAGGCCGACCCCGACGAACGCCGCGGCCAGCATCACCCACCCCGGTCCGTCGGCGCGGTGCACCGCGGCGGGGAGCGAGAGGAGCGTGCCGAGGAACGCGAGCAACCCGAGCCGCGGCCCTTCGCCCGCGACGTGCGCCGCGATCCAACCCAGCGCGCCGTACGCGAGGAGGACGATGACCGCTCCGACGGAGGTCTGGCCCGGCTCGCCGACGTACACGCTCGCACCGACCAGCGCCGTGCCGAGCGTCCACGCGAACGCCCGCTCCGTCATGAGCAGGTCGGGGGGAGGCCGGCGCGTCAGGTCGGGAGCCACCGCCGTCAGCTTACGTCCGCCCGGCGCGAGGCTCATCTCCGGCGCGAGACTTCATGCTGACCGCGCGCTCATGCTACCGTCTTCGTTGCGAAATTTCGTCGCGCCGGCCCGGCCGGTCCGACGTCGGGGGGCGATGGAGCTCGGTCGCGACGTGAGAGGTGGACGTTGACGCTCGGATGGCGAGGCTGGCTCGCGACCGCCTCGGCGCTGCTCGGCGGGCTGTCGGCGACCTCGGCGAGCGCGCAGGCGAGCGCAGCGGTCGAGGCGGGCACCACCGCGTACCTCTCGGCCGAGTTCGAGGCGGCGGTGACGCACCTCGAGAGCGCGCTCGCCTCGCCCGACGCCACGACCGCGGACCTGGCGACCGCGCACGCATACTTGTCGGCGCTGCGCACGATCCTCGGCGACGCCGAGGCGGGTCGGCGCCATGCCCAGCTCGCGGTGGCGCTCGATCCTGCCGCACGACCACCGGAGGGCGTGCCGCCGGAGGTGGAGACGGCGTTCGCCGAGGCGCGCGCGCGCTTCGCGGAGGCGCGGCCGGCCGTGCGTGTGGAGTCGCAAGGGGAGCTGACGCGCGGGGGGAGCGTGACGGTGCGCGCCGCGCTCGAGCCCGACCCGTCGCTCGCCGCGCGGCTCGCGCTCGCGTGCGCCTCGGGCAGCGAGGTGCGGGAGGAGGGTGAGCCTTCGGGGGTGGAGCTCACGCTCGAGCTCGGAAACGATCGCGCGTCGTGCGAGGCGCGCGCGCTCTCGGAGGGTGGGGCCACGCTCTTTCGCGGGAGCTGGGAAGGCCGCGCGGGCGGCGCAGGGCAGACCGAGGGCGGCGGTGACGACGGCGCGATCATCGGCGCGGTGGTCGGCGGCGGCGTCGGGCTCGTCGCGGTCGTCGTCATCATCGTCCTCGCCGCGGTGCTCAGCGAGCCACCGAGCGAGCAGGTGCAGCTCGGCGCACCGACGGTGATCGGGTGGTAGGCGGAATGCCAGCACCGGGGGACCGACTCGGAGAGCGGCTCGGTCGCTACGAGCTCCGCTATCTCGTCGCGCGCGGCGGGATGGCGTCGGTCTACCTCGCGCAGCTCGCCGGCGCGCTCGAGTTCCAGCGTTGGGTCGCGATCAAGGTGATGCACCCGCACCTCGTCGACGAGGACGGCGGGTTCGTCGAGATGTTCCTCGACGAGGCGCGCCTCGCCGCGCGCATCCAGCACCCGAACGTGTGCCAGGTGATCGACTTCGGCGAGGACGCGGGCACCTACTACATCGTCATGGAGTACCTCCACGGCGAGACGCTCTCCGCGCTGATGAAGCGCGCCTGGCGCGAAGGGCAGGGCATCTCGCCGGTGCTCGCGGCCAGCGTCATCGCGGAGGTCGCGCGCGGGCTGCACGCGGCGCACGAGCTGCGTGGCAAGGACCGCGAGCTCCTCCACGTCGTCCATCGCGACGTGTCACCGCAAAACATGATGTTGCTCTACGACGGGATCGCGAAGATCACCGACTTCGGGATCGCGCGGGCTCGCGGGAAGATGAGCACCACCCAGGCGGGCACGCTGAAGGGCAAGTTCGCGTACATGTCTCCCGAGCAGCTCAACGGAGAGGTGCTCGACCGTCGCGCCGACATCTGGTCGCTCGGCGTGGTGCTGTGGGAGACGACGGTCGGTCGGCACCTGTTCCGCGGCGACAGCGAGGGCGAGACCGCCCTGCGCGTCGTGCAGGCGCCGCTCGTGATGCCGAGCGAGCTCGTGGACGGCTACCCGAAGGAGCTCGAGGCGATCCTCGCCGACGTGCTGGCGCGCGACCGCGAGCACCGCATCCCGACCGCGGAGCGGCTCGCCACGCGGCTCGAGGAGTTCGTGCGCTCCGCGAAGTACGAGCACTGGGGCCCGGCCGAGCTCGGAGAGTACGTCTCGACGGTGTTCGCGGATCGGCGTCTCCAGCGCGACGAGATGCTGAACGCCGACGTCGGCGAGCTCGACGAGGGCGTGACGGTGGTCGACCTCGCGAGCAATTCCACCGCAGGGAGCCGCATCCAGCCCAAGAGCCTGAGCTCGGTCGAAGTGGATCTCGACCTCGAGCAGGTTGCGTCCGTGCCCCCCGCTCCCACCGAGGCGCCGGCGGCGAAGCGTCCGTGGTGGGCGCTGCCCGCGATCGCGATAGGCTTGTTGTCGGGCCTCGCGCTGGGTGCCGTCGGCTATCTCACCGCGGCGGGCGATGAGGACGAGGTCTTGGCGAGCGATCCGACGGCGACCGGCGACGGCCCGGACGCTCCGTCGATCGTGGTATCCGACGTCGTGATCGACGGCACTCCGGAGCGCGAGGGATCCGCGGAGCCTCGGGCCGCGTCGCCGGGATCGGGCGCGGAGGCGCCGAGCGACCCCGACGACGCACCGAGCGCGCCGACCACGCCGGACGACCCCCCCGCGATCCCGACGCCGATCGGGAGGACGACCGACGAGACGAACAGCGAGACGAGCGACGAGACGAACGGCGAGACGAACGTTGCGACGGGCACGCCATCGATCGTGCCGGCTGAATCCACGGCGTCCGAAGGGGGCGGGGCGAGCCCGCCCGACGAGGCACCCTCGCGCGTGCGCACGCCCCCTCACGAGGAGCCCGCGCCGCGAGAGACGGGGACGGGCCAGCTCAACCTGCTCGCCATCCCGCGCGCGGAGGTGCGCTGGCACGGGCGGCGGATCGGCGATACGCCGCTCGTCGGGTATGAGCTGCCGGCCGGTCGACAACGACTCGTGCTGATCGCATCGGATGGCTCGGGGACGCGGACCGTCACCGTCATGATTCGGGATGGCGAGCGCACGAGCGAGTCGGTGAGCTTCCGGTGAGCGAGCGCCGCGCGACCGACGTGACCTGGCATCACGGCGAGGTCGAGCCGGGGGCGCGCCGCGCGCTCCTCGGCCACGGCGCGGCGTGCGTGTGGCTCACGGGGCTGAGCGGCTCGGGCAAGAGCACGCTGGCGCGCCGCGTCGAGCGCACGCTGATCGAGCGCGGGGTCCTCGCTTACACGCTCGATGGCGACAACCTTCGTCACGGGCTCAACGCGGACCTCGGCTTCTCGGCGGACGATCGGCGCGAGAACATCCGTCGGGTCGGTGAGCTCGCGCGAGTCCTCGTCGACGCGGGGACGATCGTGCTCGCCGCGTTCATCTCACCGTACCGCGCCGACCGCGCGGGCGTGCGCGACAAGCTACCGCAAGGCACCTTTCTCGAGATCCATGTCGCGACCCCGATCGAGGTGTGCGAGGCGCGCGACCCGAAGGGCCTCTACGAGAAGGCGCGCGCGGGAGGCATCCCCGACTTCACGGGGATCAGCGCGCCCTACGAGGCGCCCGAGCATCCGGCGCTCGTCGTCGACACGAGCGCGGCGACTCTCGACGAGTGCGCGGAGCGGATCATCGGCGAGCTCGCTCGACGCGGCATCATCCCGGGCTGAGCGCGATCCGGAAGCGGGAGCAAGGAGACTATCTGGCTCCGAATCCGAGATCCGGTTCCGATTCCGAGTCCGATTCCGATTCCGTGTCCGATTCCGATTCCGATTCCGATTCCGATTCCGATTCCGTGTCCGATTCCGATTCCGTGTCCGATTCCGATTCCGATTCCGTGTCCGATTCCGATTCCGATTCCGATTCCGATTCCGATTCCGATTCCGTGTCCGATTCCGATTCCGATTCCGTGTCCGATTCCGATTCCGATTCCGATTCCGATTCCGTGTCCGATTCCGTGTCCGATTCCGTGTCCGATTCCGAGTCCGTGTCCGATTCCGATTCGTCGACGCTCGGCGCGTCCGCCAACGCCGCGCGGACTCTCTCTCGGACGACGTCCTCGCCCGCCCCGATCAGTCGGTCCAGGCGGGTCCCGTCCGGTGCGTAGATCCACACCTGGGGAAGCGTGGCGTCGTCCTGCAAGTGCTCTTGCACGATGGGGGAGCTCGGGGTCGTCACCTCGACGCGGCGGACCGCGAGGCGTGGGTCCGCGGCGGCGAGCTCGCGCAGGAGCGCGTCGATGTGCGTGCACGGATGGCACCACGAGGCCCAGAAGTCGATCACGGTCACCCGACCGGGCACGAGCGCGTCCGCGACCGCGAAGCTCGCGCCGCCGAGCGCTGCATCGCTCACGTCGCCGTGCGCTCCGTCGACCGCGTCCTCGCCGACCAGCGCGTTCTCGGTCGTCGTCGGGTGCGCCTCGTCGTCGTGGTGATGGTGCGCGTGGTCGTGCTCGGCCGGCGTCCCGTCGATGGTCACCGCGGCGATCGCGTAGACCCCGAACTGCTCGGCGAGCTGGAGCCCGTTCAGGTTCAGGTAGATCGGGCCGCGCGCGCCGACGCCGAGCGACAGGAGCGTGTCGACGCGGAACATCGCCATCCCGTCCGCGCGCAGGAAGTGTCCGCCGGAGTTGTCCTCGAGCGCGGCGGGCCCGCCCTGGTAGGGCGTCATCACCTCGTACTCGAGCGCCGCGCGGAGCGAGAGCCAGTCGACCGGGATCACGAGCGCCTCGAGGCTCGCGGAGACGCGCACCCCCGGACGCCAGCCTTGACTGTCTCCGAGGATCGGCGCGCGCACCCCTACCGATGCGCCGAGCGCGACGAGCCGGTCGACGAACTGCGTGTAGCGGAGCTCGCCGGCGAGGCCCGCCGCGCCGGTCCCCACCCGCAACGCGGATGGCATCGTCGAGCCGAGGCCGTCGGTCGCGTACGTGCCCGTCGGCAAGACGGCGGCGAGCCGCACGGTGAGGCTCGGCATGAGATCCGCGAGACCCCACAGCGCGGCGAGCTCGTAGCGCCCGCCGAGCTCGAGGTCGCCGAACCCGATCACCGACTGCGGCATGGTGTCCGACGCGAGGATCGCGGCGCCCGTCGGCAGCACGAGGTCGGCCGACCAGCCGCGGCCGAAGTGGTGCCGCGCGCTCAGCGTGACGCGGCTCGACTCGAGGACCTGCCGAGACGGCAGCTCGAAGTCACCGCCGAGCAGGCGCGGTGAGCGCACGTACGAGCCGATCGCGGACAGCTGCGTCACGCGCTCGGGCAATCCCCGTCGCGCACCCAGCTGCACATCGAACGCGGACCCCCCGACCGGGAGGTTGGGGCTCGCTCAAGCCCCTCACTGTGCGTAGGCGGGCGACCAGACGAGCAGCCCGCACACCAGTCCCGCGCACATCAGGAACGCTCGCTTCACGCGCGCCGTATAGCAGCGCGCAGCGTCGCCCGCGAAATAGAAAAGCGGGCCGACCGTGAGGTCGACCCGCGCGAGGAGCGCCTTCCCCCAACGGAACCGCGATCAGAGCAGCTCGACGACCTCGAGGAGCTCCATGACGCTGTTCACCGCGCGGCGCGCGTTGCTCATGCTCGCGTAGACCTCGCTCGTCGCGATGATCTCGCCGTTCTGCGCGACGACGTTGAAGTACGCGCCACCGTCGCGCGACTGGCTCACCACGAACGCGTCGGGGGTGAGACCGTTCTCGACGAGCGCGAACGTCGCGTTGTAGGCGGCGGCCTCGGAGCTGTAGCCCTCGCTCGAGAGGACGATCTCACCGTTCGCCGCGTGCAGGTTGAAGTAGTACTGACCGTCGTTGCCGCGGAACACGTCGAGGCGGGCGCCGGCACGCTCGGCCAGCCAGTCGATGTACTGCGAGACGTTCGAGGTGGCGGCGCGAACGCCGCGCGAGCCGTTGCTGCGCGTCGAGTACGTCTCGCTGGTGCCGATGACCTGACCGTTCGCGGCCTTGAGCACGAAGTACGTCTGGCCGTTGCGGGCGGTGCGCAGCTCGTAGCGCGACGAGATCTCGCCGTTGTCGAGGACCGAGAGGACGCCCGCGAGCGCCGCGGTGCGCGAGCTGTACGCCTGCGAGGCGAGGATCGTCTCGTGGTTGCCGGCGTTGAGGTGGAAGTAGTGGTCGCCGCTCTCCGACTGCCACACCTCGAAGTACGGGCGCGCCGAGAGCGAGCCGGCCGCACCGGCCGCCGGGTCGCGCTCCATGGCGCATCCGTTGGCGAGGGCGACGAGGGCGAGGGCGACGAGGGCGGTGGTCGAGGTACGCATGGCTTCCATTCTCCTTCAGTCTCTTCCGACTACGTCCTCCCACTACGCACCCGTCGTGCCACACCATCCGACACGCTGACTTCGCTGAAACGCCATGCTCTGATTGTGTTTGATTGAGCTCGAGTTGAATCCATGCAACAAGTGTCAGCGTGGATGCAACTGATGAGGCGCTCCACCGGGCCGAGGCGGAGACCCTCGAGCGGGACATCATGCGCGTCGCGCGCGAGCGGACCGGCGCGCACCACGGCGCGATCATGCTGTGGGACGAGGCGCAGAAGGCGCTCGGGCTCGACTTCCACGTGGTCGACGACGTGGTCGTCACGATGCCCGGCGAGCTGCTGCCGCTGCGCGCGGGCGGTGAGCCCACCGGTGTGGCATCGCACGTGTTCTTGTCGGACGCGGCGTACGTCTGCCACGACGCGGCCACCGATCCGTATTACCGGCCCATGTACTACGAGGTCGCGTCGATCGCGGCGGTGCCGATCCGCTACCAGGACCGGCCGATCGGCGTGCTCAGCGTCTCGTCGCGGCGACCGCACGTGTTCGACGCGGGCACGCTCGCGATCCTCGCGGAGATCGCGGCCTCGGCCGCCCTGTTCCTCCGGCGCGCCCAGATGGATCGCGAAGGGCGGCGCCTCCACGGCCGACCGTTCCTCATCAAGGGCCTCTCGCCGGACTGGCTCGAGGTCGAGCGCCGCATCGAGCGCGTGTCGCCGACGGAGGCGCCGGTGCTCATCATCGGCGAGAGCGGGACGGGCAAGGAGCTCACCGCGCACGCGATCCACTTCAACAGCCGCCGCGCGCAGCAGGCGTTCGTGACCGTGAACTGCGCCGCGATCCCCGAGCAGCTCCTCGAGAGCCTGCTGTTCGGTCACGTCCGCGGCGCGTTCAGCGGGGCGACGGCCGACAAGATCGGCGAGTTCGTGAAGGCCGACAAAGGGACGCTCTTCCTCGATGAGCTCGGCGAGCTGCCGGTGCCGCTGCAGGCGAAGGTGCTGCGCGCGGTCGAATACGGCGAGGTGCAGCCGCTCGGCAGCAACGCCGCGCCGCAGCGGGTCGACGTGCGGCTCGTGGCGGCGACCAACCGCGATCTCGTCGCGATGATGCGGCGCCGCGAGTTTCGCGACGACCTCTACTACCGGCTGAGCACGATGACCATGCAGCTCCCGCCGCTCCGCGCGTACAAGCACGGCAACCTGCAGGTGATGGCGGAGGCGTTCCTCAAGCAGTCGAGTCAGCGGCATGGAAAGGCGATCCGGCGCATCGGCCCCGACGCGCTCGCGGTGCTCCTCGCGTACGACTTCCCCGGCAACGTGCGCGAGCTGAAGAACGCGATCGAGCACGCGGTCATCATGGCGAAGGACGAGCTCGTGACGGCGTCGGACCTCCCGGTCGCGATCCGTGAGAGCGGCGGCGACGCGACGCCCGCCCCGCCCGAGCCCGAGGCGATGACGCTGGCCGAGATGCGCGAGCGGTGGCTCGCCCCGCTCGAGCGCCGCTACCTGGCGGAGCTCCTCGAGCGCTCGGGCGGCGACGTGAAGGAGGCGGCGCGCCACGCGGGGATCAACGCGGTCACGATGTACCGACTGCTCGATCGGCGAGGGATGAGCCGACGGCGCCGCTCGCGCTGAACGGATCGCGGGACCGGGATTCGGACTCGGACTCAGAAACGGAATCACAGTCGGAGTCGGACTCGGAATCGGAATCGGAAACGGATTCGGACTCGGATTCGGACTCGGATTCGGACTCGGATTCGGATTCGGAATCGGATTCGGAATCGGATTCGGAATCGGAATCGGATTCGGAATCGGAATCGGAATCGGAATCGGAATCGGAATCGGACTCGGAATCGGACTCGGAATCGGAATCGGACTCGGAATCGGAATCGGATTCGGACTCGGAATCGGGCTCGGACTCGGACTCGGACTCGGACTCGGAATCCGGATCGGGCTCGGAATCGGAATCGGATTCGAGCGAATGAGGCTTGCTGCCCACTAGAGCGGCAGCGGGCCGGCCACGTCGGCGCGGAAAGGGCCGCGCACGCGCGTGAAGCCGTCGTCGAGCTCGATGCGGCCGCACACCGCCTCGTCGTCCACGCGGGTGAGCTCGACCCGTCCGATCGCGCGGTGGCCGAACGTGAGCACGCGCTCCGACGTGACCACGCGCACGTGGGTCAGCGCAGCGCGCGAGTGATCGTTCTGGCCGAGCACGCCGGCCTCGAGCGGCCGGCGACGCGTGCGCACCGCGTCCATCTCGAAGCGGGCGCCGCTCGGCCCAGGCGGCGCGAAGCGGCCCGCGTCGTCGAGCGCGATCGGCGAATCGGAGAGCGCGATGCGGACGTGGCGGCCGTCCTCGTCGCGGAACGCGTGCGCGACGGTGAGCGCGCTCGGCAATGTGTATTGCGAGTGTGCGAGGCGCACCGCGAACGCGTCGGGGCAGGCCTCTTCGGGGAACGGCTCATCGAACGACGGCGCGGCCGCGGCGACCGCGCGCAGGGGCGCGCCCTGTGTCGAAGGCAAAGGCGCTGGCGCGGGCTCCTCCGCCACCGGGGCGGGGGGGCTCGCGGCCGGACGCACCGCTTCGCCGCGCGCCTCTCCCGCGCAGGCCACCAGCGTGAGCAGCGCGGCTGTGATCACGGCGCGCACGGCGCAGACGGTAACGCGAAGCGCGGGGCGTGTCCCGAGAGTGGCAGGCCGCGTGGGCTCGCGATTGGCGAAGGCCCGCGGATCGGCGAACCTCCTCGCGATGGGACTGTTGGACGACATCGCGCTCGGCGGGGTGGGTCGGCTCGAGCGCTCGCTCGGCAAGCCGGCGGCGCTCCGCGCGGCGATGAGCCTCCGTTCGACGCTCCCCGAGGGCGCGGCGAGGACAGCCGCGCACCTGCGCGCGATGCAGCTCGCGGGCGAGCTCGACGATCGCGTGACGTTCGACGAGCTCGCCGACGAGTGGCCCAGCTGCCCTGGCGCGCTGCACGGAGCGGCGCGCCGTGCGGTCGGCGAGCTCATCCGCGCGCGCGCGACGTATGCCGCGGGCCGGGTGGCCGAAGCCGAGCTCGCGCGGTGCCGAGGCCGGCACGACGAGGCGTCCGCCCACTACGCGCTCGGACGCGCGCGGGAGGCGGCCGGCGCGCACGTCGAGGCGCGCGACGCGTATCGATCCGCGATCGAGCTCGCCGCCGATCAGCCCACGCTCGTGCGCGCCGCCCAGATCCGCGCGGTGCGCGCGCTCCTCGCCCTCCGCGATCACGACGCCGCCGCGCGTCTCGCCGCGCCGCTCCTCCCCCTGAGCGGTGGGCACCCCGCGGACCGTCTGGCGGTGGCCGTGGCGGCGCTCGCGGCGTCCGGGCAGTATCGGCGCGCCGCGGCGCTCGACGTGCTGGCCGAGCTCGCGCAGGGGGGGCCAGACGACGTGCGACGTACGGCTCGCGCGCGCGCGCTCCGGCACCTCGAGGACGGCCGCGACGTGCTCAGCCCGATCGAGGTGGACCGCGTGCGCACCCTCGTGCTGGCGAGCCTTCCCGAGGACGACGACGCGCCGCTCGCGCTCGATGACACGCCACGGCTCGGCCCGCGCGCGCGAGCGGTGCGCGACGGCGGACCGCCGGGTCCGCGGCCCGACGCCGAGGAGGAGCTGACGGGTTGGCTCGCCCTCGAGGTGATCCATCGCACCCGCACGCGCGAGCGAGGACGCGCGCGGCACGCGCTCGACGAGCTGCGCGAGCGGGTCGAGCGCGCACCGCGCGGGGAGGCGTCGGTGTGGACGGCGGCGCGGGTCGGCCTCGCGATGCACCCGGAGGCCGCGCGCGCGATCGCCATGCGCTTGCTTCGGAGCCCGTGTCCGCCTCCGCCGCGCGGCTATCGCGCGGTGGCCGAGGCGCTCGACGCCGTGGGCTACACGGACGACGCGACGTCGCTCTTGCGCGCCGCGGTCCTTCGGCGCGAAGCGGGGGCGACCGAGCGGCTCGCCGATCAACTCCGTCTGCTCGGCTGGGCGGCCGCGCGAGACAGGCGCACCGACGAGGCGATCGGGCTGCTGGAAGAGGCAAAGCGCCTTTACGGCGCGCGACGCGCCTGAGGCGTCGCGGCCCCCGTTCAGGGACTCCGTCACGCCTTGACACGACCTTCGACGGAGGGAAGAAGGCGCCCTTTTCTGCGTATCCGAACCCGCCGCTCGGCCCGCTGTGCGCCGAGCGCGCGTCACCTCGAGGGAGCCCATGACCGCCATCCGTCTCGCCGCGTCCGTCCTCGTCCTCGCCCTCGTGGCGTCGCTCGCGCCGACCGCGCGCGCGCAGGAGATCAACCCCGAGACCGGCGAGGTGTACGAGCCGCAGCCGAACGAGCCGGTCGAGTCGCCGCCTCCCGTCGACACGACGTCGCAGAATCGCCAGCCCACTTGGTACAACGGCGGACCGACCGGTACGCGGCAGGAGACCGCGAATGTCGTAGACGACGAGCGTGCGGACGGTCGCTCGGGTGGCTCGCACGACGACGACGACGACGACGACGACGACGACGGCCTCGACGATCACATGCGCGTCGTCGGTCACCTCGCGGTGGGCTTCCTCGGCGCGTCCACCGTGCCGATCGGGACGCCCGGCGCCGCGTTGCCCACCGTGGACACCGTCACCGCGCCCGCGCTCGGCATCCGCTACTGGCTCGGCGAGCTCCTCGGCCTCGACGTCGGGATCGGCATCGGCTACCTCGGCGGAACCGCGTCGACCGGCACCAACTCGGTCCCCCTCGACAACGCGTTCGCGCTGAACATCCACGCCGGCCTCCCGCTCGCGCTGTTCCACGCCGAGCACTACAAGTTCCTCATCATCCCGGAGGCCAACTTCGGTTTCGCCACCGGCACCTCGTTCGGCACCACGCAGGACCTCGACCGCGGCCGCAACGGCCTCGTG
The DNA here is from genome assembly GCA_050186575.1 of Sandaracinaceae bacterium. Taxonomy (GTDB): domain Bacteria; phylum Myxococcota_A; class Polyangia; order Polyangiales; family Sandaracinaceae; genus JAUHXR01. The sequence continues at coordinate 41,081 of JBFWYI010000059.1, forward strand.
TTCCAGATCGGCGGACGCCTCGGCACCGAGATCCACTTCGGCTTCATGGACGTGCCGCAGCTCTCGTTGCAGGCGAGCGTCGGGCTCTACTTCGAGTACTCGCAGGCCTCGGTCGGCAACAACCGCGCGGGCAGCGCGATGGACCAGAGCATCTCGACCTACGGCCTCGCGACGAGCGTGCAAGGCGAGCCCTGGGACATCGTCCTCGGCGCGCTCAACGCTCTCTACTACTTCGAGTAGCCGAGTCTCCCCGCCCGGCCGCGGGTGGACAAGGAAGGGCGGACCTTTCACGTTCAGCCCCTGATGTCGACCGATGGCCCGCAGCCGTACGGGGCCCACCCCTACTCGGCGTTCCTCTCGCGCGTGCAAAAGCCCTCCCGCTACGTGGGGGGCGAGCACGGCGAGGCGAAGAAGGATTGGGACGCGGCGCTCTCGCGCATCTGCCTCGCGTTCCCCGACGTCTACGACATCGGGATGAGCCACCTCGGCTTCAAGATCCTCTACTCGATCGTCAACGGGCACGAGAAGCTGATCGCCGAGCGGTGCTACGCGCCTTGGATCGATCTGGAGGCGGAGCTCCGCGAGCGCAGTGAGCCGCTCCGCTCGCTCGAGAGCTGGCGGCCGCTCAAGGAGTTCGACGTCGTCGGCTTCTCGCTCCAGTTCGAGCTCACGTTCACGAACGTCCTCACGATGCTCGACCTCGGCGGTATCCCGCTGAGGAGCGCGGACCGCGGTGAGGACGATCCGCTGGTCATCGCGGGCGGGCCCACCGCGACCCACGCCGAGCCGCTCGCGCCATTCCTCGACGCGATCGTGATCGGTGACGGCGAGGAGAAGACGCCGGAAGTGATGCTGAGCTGGCAGGCCCTCAAGGCGGCGGGCGTCCCGCGCCGAGAGCGGCTCATCGCGCTCGCGCGATCCGGCGGCGTCTACGTTCCGTGTCTCTACGAGACGGCGCTCGAGCCGGAGACCGGCGTCCGGGTCGTGGTGCCGAGCGCGATCGAGGGCGTCCCGTTCCCCGTCGAGCGCGCGCTCGTGGGGGACCTCAACGCGTACCCGTTCCCCGTCGACGGCCCCGTCGCGAGCACCGAGACGGTGTTCGATCGCGTGTCCGTCGAGATCGCGCGCGGCTGCACCGAGGGGTGCCGCTTCTGCCAAGCGGGCATGATCTATCGCCCCGTCCGGGAGCGGAGCCCGGAGACGATCCTCGACAGCATCCGCGGCGCGGTGAAGGACGGCGGGTACGACGAGGCGTCGCTCACCTGTCTCTCGACGGCGGACTACAGCGCGATCCACCCGCTGGTGAAGAAGGTCACGGCCGCCCTCGAAGAGGACCGGGTCGCGCTGAGCGTCAGCTCGCTGCGCGCGTACGGGCTCGACGAGGATCTCCTCGACGAGCTCAAGAAGGTGCGCGCCGGCGGGCTCACGTTCGCGCCCGAGGCGGGCACGCAGCGCATGCGCGACGTGGTGAACAAGAACGTCACCGAGGAGCAGCTCATGCTCACCGCGCGTCGCGTGTTCGAGCGCGGTTGGTCGCGGATGAAGCTCTACTTCATGATCGGCCTCCCGACCGAGGAGGAGGAGGACGTCCGCGGCATCGTACAGACCGGTGCGCGCGCGCAGAAGCTCGGCAAGCAGCTCCAGCGCGGGCGCGGGCCGCAGGTCACGGTGTCGGTGTCGATCCACGTCCCGAAGCCGCACACGCCGTTCCAGTGGTGCGCGATGGACACGCGGCCGGTGACGCGCACCAAGCAAGGATGGTTGCGCGAGGAAGCCCGCCAGTCGCGCGTGACCCTGCGCATGCACGACTCGGATGGCTCGTGGCTCGAGGGGGTGCTCTCGCGAGGTGACCGCACGCTCGCCGACGTGATCGAGCACGCCTATCGCGGCGGCGCGCGGTTCGACTCGTGGGACGAGCAGTTGAAGGTCGACGCGTGGGCAGAGGCGTTCGAGGCGTGCGGCGTCGACCCGGAGCGCTTCCTCGGCACCATCCCGCTCAGCGCGCGCTTGCCGTGGGATCACATCGACGTCGGGCTCGAGGAAGGCTTCTTGGCGCGCGAGTACAAGAAGGCGCTGCAGAGCCGGCTGAGCCCGCCGTGCGGCAAGGCGGCGGGGATGTTCGTCCACCACACGAACATCGAGGAGGCGGAGGGCGATGCGCGACGCCTCGTCTGCTACGACTGCGGTGTCGCGTGCGACATGACGCAGATGCGCGAAGAGCGGCTCGGCTTCCTCGCGCAGCTCGGCGCGGACCGCCCGCGCGTGCGGTTGCCCGTCGCCGAGGAGGCGCCGAAGAAGAAGGACGAGCGTCGCCGCCCCGAGCCGCTGCCGCCGAAGGGTGAGCCGACGCGCGTGCGCCTGCGCTTCGAGAAGGTCGGCCGCGCCGCGTACCGCGGACACCTCGATCTCATCCGCGTGCTGCCGCGGATCTTCCGCCGTGTCGGCATGCCGCTCTACTACAGCCAGGGCTTCCACCCGAAGCCGCAGATGGTGTTCGCGCCCGCGCTCTCGCTCGGCATCGCGTCGCTCGCCGAGTACGTCGACGTGACGCTCGACGACGGCGTGCCGTTCTCGCTCGACGGGTTGTGCGAGCGGCTCAACGCGGTGAGCGAGGACGGCATTCGGTTCCGCGCCGCGGTGCGGCTCGGCCCCGGCGACAAGCGGCTCAACCGCGTGATCGACGAGGCGCGCTACGTCGGCGCGATCCCCGAGGCCTGGCTCGCGGCGAAGGGCCTCGATGCGCCGGGCGCGCTCGCCGCCCGGATCGCGTCGCGCCGCGAGGGCCCCCTCGTGGTCGAGCGCCGCATCGAGGGCATCGGAAAGAACGTGGACGTGGGCAAGTACCTCGTCGACGTACGGGTGGGGGAGGGCGGAGACGTCCTCAGGGCGGCCGGCGTGCATGGCGCGCTCGTGCCCGTGCATCTGACGATGCGGATCACGGGCGGCGGGACGGCCAAGGCGGGCGAGGCGCTCGCCGTCCTGACCGGCGAGCCCGACGTGGATGCGTCGTGGGTGCGCGCCGCGCTCCTCGCCGCGGTGGACGACGCGCGGGTGCCTCCCGAGGAGCTCGCGGCGCTTCGGGTGCGCGCGCCCGTCGCGATCACCGCGCCATGAGCTCGCGCCTCGACGTCCTCAAGAGCGTCCTCTTCCGCGCCGCGCGCGCGGGCAAGGACCGGATCGAGGACGTCGGGAGCCTCAAGGAGCTCCGCAAGGTATTTGGCGATCTACGCCAGCGTCGGATGGCCATCCCGGAGTCGCACGTCGGCGCCGCGGTGTCGGAGGCCCCGCTCGTGCGCGCGAGCACGGTGGGCCTGCGCCGCGGGCGAGCGGTCGTCGACGTCGGGTTTCAGGATGGGAGCGTCGCGGTGTTCGCGGTGATCCCGCAGGAGGTCCGGTTCGCTCCGCGCGGCGCCAAGGAGGTGCTGTTCTCCGTGGAGCCGCCCGAGGCGGTCGAGGACTCGCGCGTCCGCGACATCGTGGGCCACGTCGCGGCGGCGTTGGCGCGCGGCGTGTGGGGTCCGATGCTGGGCCCGCCGCGTCCGGGCGAGGCCGCGTTGATCGAGCGCGAGGGCGCGCGGCTCCGGGCGGATCTGCGGACGGTGCCCTCGGTGCGCGGCGCGCTCGAGGGCAGCCCGCTCTCGATGGCGCTCGACGTGTTGACGATCGAGCGGATCGAGATCGAGGACCGCGCGATGAAGGTCACCGTCGGCCTCCCCGCGATGCGGTAGGGACTCTCTCCCCGCTCATTCGTGCACGTCCTCGTCCTCGTGGACGTGCTCGTGCTCGTGCTCGTGCTCGTGCTTCACTCGATCGAGATCGATCGAGATCGATCGAGATCGAACATCGGGGTGGCTGGTGCGCTCCGGAGCCCGCGCTCCGCGCCCGTCGCCCGCTGGCGCGGGCGCCGCGCGCTGCGCGCGGTCTCCTGCGCGCGCTCCGCGAGCCCGCCGGGCGCACGCGAGCTTGCGCTCGCGCGCTTCGTCGGTCTCGCTGCGCTCCGTCCGAGCCACCTCCGGCGCCTTCGGCGCCTTCGGTGTCTCGGCCGGCGCTCACGAGCCGCCTCCGGCGTCTCGCGCGCGGCGCTCCGCGCTTCGTCGGACCGGAGACACACGCCTCGACCGTGCCTCGTCGGTCGCCCGTCGCCCGTCACCCGTCACCCGTCACCCGTCGCCCATGTTCCCGGTTGCACACCGTTCGCCGTCATCCGTTCGCCGTCATCCGTTCGCCGTCGTCCGTTCGCCGTCGTCCGTTCGCCGTTATCCGTTTGCCGTCCTCCCCGTCGTCGCCCGTCGTACCCGACGGACTCTTCGCCGTGGTAGACCGTCCGGGCTCGCGCCGCGTCTCTGGCGAAGGACCAACGATGGACATCAATCGCATCTGGTGGTGGGGGGCCCTCGCCTCGCTCACGATCTTGCCCGCGTGCGGGGGTGGCTACGACGCGTGGGCCTCGGCCGACATGTCGACCGGGGGCGGCGCCTACGCGCAGGCGGCGCCGGCGGCCACCGGGTACCCGGGGGGGGACGAGGGCGGGTACGCTTCGTCCGAGGACGCGAGCCTCCGCGAGGAGATCGCGAACGGCGGCGCTACGCCCGTCCGCTACGCCCAGGCGCAAGAGGCCTCGGGCTCCGGCGGCCAGGACGAGCCCACCGCCACCGACGCGCATGAAGGACCCTTGCTCATCTACACGGCGAACCTCGCGCTCGCCGTGCACCAAGTGTCCCAGCGTCAGAACGAGATCGAAGAGCTAGCCCGCTCGAGCGGCGGGCACCTTCATCACCGGGGCGACAACGAGATCACGATCCGCGTGCCGGCCGGACGCTTCCAAGAGGTGCTCGCCGCGGTGCTCGAGCTCGGCGACGTGCTGAGCCGCGACGTGTCGGTCCAGGACGTGAGCGAGGAGTTCCGCGACGTCCAGACGCGGATCCGCACGCTCGAAGCGATGTATGCGCGCGTGCAAGCGCTCTTGCGTGACTCCCACGACGTGGAGCACGCGCTCGCGGTGGAGCAGCACCTCGAGCGCATCACGCTCGAGCTCGAGCAGGCACGCGGCCGGCTCCGGTTCCTCAGCGACCGCGTCGCGTTCTCCACCATCACGGTGCGGTTCACCGAGCGCTCGGAGGTGGTCGAGCCGCAGTTCGAGCTGCCCTTCCAGTGGCTCCGGAACCTCGGGCTCCCGAACCTCATGAGGATCCAATGATGAACGCCGCCTCCTTGCGTCGAGCCCTCGCGTACGGCCTCGCGCTCAGCGCGCTCTTCACCGTCGGGTGCGGTCCGGGCTTCGCGATGAATCTTCCGGACCGCTTCGCGGACCTCACGCGCGACCCGGACGTGCACGACCAGCGCTACGGCCTCCGCGCCACGACGCCCGACGGGGTGGTGCTCGGCGTCCAGCGCCTCGACCACCACGTCGACGGCAGCCTCACGTTCTGGAGCGAGGCGGTCACGCGCCGGCTCCGCGATCAGCAGGGCTACGCGCTCCTCGGCGAGGAGGACATCACCGCGGCGAGCGGGCAGACCGGTCACCTCATGCGCTTCGGTCGCGACCTCGAGGGGCACGCCTATCGCTACACGATCGCGCTCTACGTCACCCCGAGCCACATCCTCTTGGTCGAGGCGGGGGGACGCGAGGAGGCGTTCCAAGCCCTCGAGACCGACATCGAGACGTCGATCCGCGGCATGCGGATGTGATCGTTACTTCCGCTCGGTGACGAGACCGAGGCTCGGCAGCCGCTCGAGGGCGGTGTCGATCCGATCGAGCTCGCCGAGGATCTGGTCGAGCTTCTGCCGGACTTCGTGCGTGCTCTTGACGTCCTCGCCGCCCATCGTGGCGAGCGGCGCCGACACCTTGGTTTGCAACGTACCGAGCAGGCGATCGCGCTCCTGGACCTGCAGCATCCGCACGTCCTCGTTGGACGAGGGGACGAAGTCGCTCAGCCCGTGCTCGACGCGCTTGGCGTACGCGAGCGCGCCGAGGAGGCGCTGGGTGAGGTACGCGGGATCGTCCAGCTTGCGCCGCGAGAACTCCTGCTCACTCGCCGTCTCCTGGAGCGCCTGCGCTTCGTTGTAGGTGCGGCGCCACCCGCCCGCGTCGCTCGCCGAGTACGCGGCGAGCCCGCGCTCCTGAAGATCGCCGATCCGCGCCTCCCACTCCTGATGGCTCATCCCGAGCAGCCCCGTCTCCTGCCGGAAGACGGTGCGGCGGAGCGCGTCGAGCACCGCCTCGAAGCGCTCCATCGGCGGGCTGAGCGCACCCTCCTCGCCGGTGAACGCCTCGAGGATCTGCTCGAGCCGCGCGCACAACGCGCTGAGCTTGTCGGGATCGGTGGCGAGCACCTCGCGGATGCCCGTGATGAGCGGCTCCACCTCGCGGCGGAAGAAGTGCGCGTCGTGACCCCACACCGTGTGCTGCGCCGCTTCGGCGCGCTCGAGCAGCGCTTCGACCTCGCCCGCGTTCGGGGTGCGCTGCGGTGCCGGCTCGATGTGCGCCCAGAGCTCCTGACCCGCCACCGTCGCACGCGCCTCGAGGCGCATCGCCTCGTCGCAACGCAACGTGAGCTCCACCGGCGAGCCGACCGGCACGTCCTTGTCGATCGTGACCATCAGCGTCTTGATGGGGAGCCGGTTCTGCAAGAGGCGCAGCACGACCGCGCCGCTCTTGTCGCCGGTGAAGAACGTGTGCGTCGCCTCGGCCGGCAGCCCGGTGCCGCGCGAGAGCAACACCTTGCGCTCGCGACGCCCCGCGCGGACGACCTCGAGCGAGATGTCCTTCGCGATCACCGATGGCTGGCTCAGCGCGCTCGCGCGCGGCTTCACGTCGCCGCGGTAGAGCGCGAAGCCCAGTGCGCCGAGGCTCTCCGCGTTCCGATCGCGGAGGTGGAGCTCGACGGGGTTCTCCGGCTCGGCGCCGAGCCGCGCGTCGACGCGCACGCTCGCGGGGATCTCCGCGAGCTCCGCGCGGCCGAGCGAGCCGTCCGCCGAGTCGAGGGTCAGCGCGACGGTGCCCTCGGGCGCGCGCTCGACGTCGATCTGGAGGCGCAGTGTGTCCCCGCGGCCGATCAGCGGAGAGCGCACGCAGACTTGCGCGTCTTCATGCCCGAGCCGCACGCCCCCGAGCTGCGCCGCGTGGACGGCCGCGCCGAGCGCGACGCAGGTGTCGACCTCGTCCTGCAGCGGCTTGTCGCTCTTGCTCTTCGCGCAGAGCTCCTCGGTGACCCGTCGGATCACGAGCGGCACGCGGGTCGATCCGCCCACCAAGACGACGTGATCGATGTCGCCGATGGAGACGCCGGCGCGCTCGTGGCTCTGCTCGAGCGCGCGGCGGCAGCACTCGAGGGTCGTCTCGACGAGGTCGTCGACCGCGTTCTCCCAGTCCGCGCGTCCGATCTCCGCCTCGAAGTCGACCGCCTCCTCGTCCTTGTCGCGCAGCACACCTTGCTTGTTCACGGAGACCACGTCGGACGTCGAGAGCGACTCCTTGATCTCCTGCGCGAGGTGGACGAGCGCGAGGAAGCGCGCGCGATCCTCGGCGTCGTTCTGCACGTCGAGCGCGAGGTCGTAGCCGCGCTCGACGAGGATCTTGCGGAGCGCCTCGGCGTAGCGGCGATCGAGATCGTCGCCGCCGAGAAAGTTGTCGCCGTCGATCGCGAGGACCTGATACTCGCCGCCGAGGCAGCGGAGGATCGAGACGTCGAAGGTGCCGCCGCCGAGGTCGTAGACGAGAAAGTTCCCGTCGCCGAGCTGGCGCCGCCACGTGTGATAGATGGCGGCCGCGGTCGGCTCCTGGAGCACGCCGAGCACCTCGAGCCCCGCGAGCTCGCCCGCCTTGCGCGTCGCCTCGACCTGCGGGGCGTCGAAGTACGCGGGCACCGTGATCACCGCGCGCGCGACGCGGACCTCGACCCCGCCGGCCTGCTCGGTGAGGTGCTCGCGCATGCGATCCTTGAGCTCGGTGAGGATCTTCGCGCTGATCTCTTCGGGGGTGAGCTCGTGCGGTCCGACGCTCACCCGTTCGTCACGGCCCATCTTGCGCTTGATCGACTCGATCGGCGCGGGCTCACGGCCTCGGCGGTTGCGGGCCGCGCGGCCGACAACGAACTTCTCTGCGCTCGGGTCCCACGCGACGGCGGAGGGGATGGTGCGGCGGCCGAACCGATCCGCAAAGACGACGAGGTCGCGCTCGGAGGGGTCGAGGAGCGCGATCTCGCTGTTGGTGGTTCCGAGGTCGATGCCTACGGGTCGGTCGACGAACACGGGCTCTCCTTGTGACGGGCGGTCCTACGGATAGCCGGCCTGGCGGTCGGGATCCAGAGGGTTTCCGGGGGTCGAACGGGGTGCCGGAGCGGAGTCGGAGACGTAATCGGAAACGGACACGGAATCGGAAACGGAGTCGGAATCGGAGTCGGAATCGGAGTCGGAATCGGAGTCGGACACGGAATCGGAATCGGAGTCGGAATCGGAATCGGAAACGGACACGGAATCGGAATCGGACACGGAATCGGAGTCGGAATCGGAAACAGAACGGGAATCACGAATCGGAGATGGAGCCGGAGTCCGATCGGATGCGTCCGCGTCGCTCAACGGAGGAACGGGTCGTCCGCCGGGTCGGCGTCGGGCAGCTCCGCGTGGGCGGCGTCGCGGAGATCGAAGCGATCGAGCAACGACGCGCGGTCCGAGAGATCCACCGCGTCGACGTCGAGCTCGCGCGCCAGCGGCGCGATCGGCGGAGGGGCGCGGAGCTCGCTCAGGTGGTGCGAGTCCGGGTGCGCGCCGAGCGCCGCGGCGTAGCGGCGCTGCGGGTGCATCGTGAGCTCCTCCCACGCGGCGCGGATCGCGCGGCGGGTCTCCTCGTCCGGCGCGTCCTCGATCAGCTCGCGCATGCGCTCGGTGATCGCGCTCGGGCCGCGGCTCGGGTCGATGTCCCAGCGCTCGAACGGGTTCGCTTCGCTCGACGGCTCGCCGGGCGGTCGGTCGTCCGAGTCTCTCACGCGGCGCCCTCCTCGCCTTCGGGCTTCTCCTTGTCGAGGTCCACGCCGAAGCGACGCAGGCGCTTCTTCGCGTCCTCGAGCCGGCTGAGCTGAGGGAAGAGCTCTTGCGCGCGACTGATGTCCTGGGTCGACTCGTCGAGCGCGGGGCTCCAACCGAACGGGACCGCGCCCTCCAACCGGCGCAGGGCGCGCGCGACGAGGAGGTCCGCGAGGACCAGGCGGCCGTTGCGGTGCGTCGCGCAGAGCGCCACCGCGCGCTCGGCGAGGACGATCTGTTCTTCGAGTCGCGGCGCGACCTCCGCCATGAACACGAACATCTGCGCGCACGGCGCCGCATATGCGAGGCGGCTCGGGTCGCCCTCGATGCGCCTCGCCATGTGCTCCACCGCGGGGCGGAGTGGCGTGACGATGCGTCGCACGTCGTCCCAGGCGCGCTCGCGATGCCGGTCCCAGATGATCGGCGTGATCTTCTCGGTCAAGAAACGTTCCGCGGTCTCTTCGCGGCCGCACCAGCGCCACACATCCAGCGCCCGTTCCACGTGGGTGAGGAGCGTCATGATCGGGGCCGCCTCGAGGAGCGCGTGCTCCAGGGAGTCCGCGACGGGCCCGAGGGCCGCGTCCACCGCGTCGAGGCGCCAGCGATCCGCGAGCCGGCGGGCGCGCGTCGCCATCTCGTCGTCGCATCCGGAGTCGCGGATCGCCTCATCGATGGTGGACAGCGCGAGGATCGCGACCGCGCCTCCCTCGCTCAGCGTCGGCGCGCCGCTCTTGGCGCGCGCGCCGAGATGCTCGATCGGAAGGAGCGCCGCCTCGGCCACCGCGCGCTCGCGGTCCGCGCCTCGGAGCGTGGTGCCCAGGGTGCCGTCGGCGAGCTCCTCGAGGTAGCGCCGCTCGCTGCCCAACCACAGCCACGCCGCGAGTGACCGACGCCGCGCGTGGAGCGCCGCCGTGCGGTCCGTCGGCTCGAGCGCGTCGGCGACGCCCGCGTGTAGCAGCGCAAGATGATGTGCGTGCCGCGGTCCGCGCTCCGCGTAGTCGACGCGATCGAGCGCGAGGAGCAGCGGGGCGAGCTCACCCTGGCGGGCGCGATCGAACGCGTGCATCGCGGAGGCCTGATCGCGTAGCGCGACCATCACTCCGCTGGCCCGCGCGTGCGGCGCAGCGGTTCCCTCCGGGGTCAACGCGTCCCAGACGCGCGCGAGGAGCGCCTCGTCCTCTTGGCGGCGCAGCAGCCGCTCGTCATCCTCGCGCCACGGCATCTCGGGCGCCGAACCATAGCAAGGCGTCGCCCGTCGCGTCGCGCGCCGCTCACTCGGCCGGCGGGCCGAACCGCGGGTTCGTGAGGAACGCGTCGTCGGTCAGGCTCACGAGGAACGCGAGGAGGTCCGCGCGCTCCTCTGCGGTCGGCTCGAAGCCATGCACGAAGATGCTCTTGTACGGGTTCTCGCGACCGTCGCCGACGTACGGGCCCTCGGTGAGGAGGCGGCCGCCCGCCGCGTACATGTCGATCACCTCGTCCAGCGTCGCGATCGATCCGTCGTGCATGTACGGCGCGGTGACCGCGATGTTGCGGAGCGAGGGCGGTTTGAAACGACCTTCGTCGGTCACCTCGCCGGTGAACGCGGCGAGGCCGCGATTGTCCGGTGGATAGCCGCCGCGGCCATCGATGTCGTAGAGGCCGTTGTTGAAGAACACCGCCTCTTGGAACACCACGCCCGCGTGATCGACCGAGGAAGAGAAGTTGAATCCGCCGTGGCAGTGGAAACAGTCGAAGCGCTCCCCGAAGAACAGGTCCGCGCCGCGGAGCGCGCTCTCGCTCATCGCGTCGACCTCGCCGCGGACATACCGGTCGTACGGGGAGTCGCCGCTGATCAGGCCGCGCTCGAAGCATCCGATCGCGGCGGTGACGTTGACGAGCTGGATCGGATCGGGGTCGTCGGGGAACGCCTCGGCGAACATCGTGGGGTAGAGGTCGTCGTCGCGCAGCCGCTGGAGGAGCACGTCCTCCATCCCTGCGAGGCCGAGCTCGACGATCGGGTCCTCGCCGAACATCGGCAGCAGCGCCTGGTCCTCGAGTCGGCGTACGGCGGGGTTCGCCCACGTCAACGTCGCTTGATAGGCGACGTTCGGGAGCGCCATCGAGCTGCGCGGGTGGGCATCGCCGAGCGAGCCCAGCGCGTTCGCGAGGCCGTCGGTGAACGCGAGCTCCTGGCGGTGGCACGTGCCGCACGACTCGGTCTGGTTGCCGCTGAGCCGCACGTCGTAGAAGAGGCGCCGGCCGAGGTCGAACTTCGCGTTCGTCATCGGGTTGTCCTCCGGGATCCGCGGCTCGGGGAAGCCCTCGGGGAGGTTCCACTCCCAGCGCTGCGAGAGCGGCGTGGTGTCGCATCCGACCGCCGCGCCAGAGGCGAGCGCGAGCACGAGCGCGGTGCCGAGCCGAGGGCCCACGCTAGACGCGTACCTCCTGAGGTGCTCGTCTGCAAACGCGCGGCCCATCCGCGCGAGCCCTGAGCCGTCACGGCGCGCTGACGAGCGCGGGGAAGAGCCCCGCGATGGTCGTCCGACCACGCAGGGCGGCCGTAGGGGTTCCGAGCGGGTTTGCTTCTACCCGCGCCTCGGCGCCGGGGCCCCCTACTGGACCTCGAGCGTGATCCAGCCGGAGTCGGGATCGTTGCCCGTCATGTCGAGCCCCGCCTGCACTTCCCAGGTGTGCGCGATCATGGTGCCTCGGAACGTCGGGCCCACCTGAGCCGGGAGCTGGACCTGACCATCCCACGAGTAGGCCTGCCCGTTCGCGAGCTGACCGCCCGGCGCGACGTTGACCTTCTGTTCGAAGCTGACCTTGCGACCGCGGACCGTCTCCGTCATCCGCTTGCCGTCGTCCCAGTCGGTGTCCTTCACCTGACACGTCTCGACCGCGCGGATCAGCAGGTACACGGCGTTGACCTGTGCATCCGACTTCGCTTGCGCGTGCACGCGAAACTGGAGCACCTGCCCTCGCACGGCCGGACCGGTCTCGAGGCGGACCTCCGCGGCGCCGCCCGTGACTGCGTTCTTGAGGTTGTCGAAGAATCCCATGGCTCCTCCTTGGCGCGCCCAGCGAGGCGCGGCGGGCGAGCCTAACAGCCCGTTGAAGAACCGACCGTGATGGATCTCGTCCGCGAACTGGTGCAGGCGTGGCGCCGCACGAGGAGGAAATCCCGCAGGATTTTCGACGAGGGATGCGCCGCTTCCCGGGCGAGAGGCGCGCGAAGAGGTTCTTCAACCGGCTGCTAACCGTGGGCCGTGGCGATGGGCAACGGGGGGCGTGGGCCGCTCGACGGAGGGCGAGCGATCACTACGAGGTTGCGCGGGCTCACGAACGCGGGGAACGCCTCGAGCACGCAAGCCTCATGTCCACGCTCCTCCAGCGCGCGCGCGCGATCGAGGACCACCGCGAGCTCGACGACCCGCGCGAGCATGGTCCGCGGGAGCGCGAGTCGACGGATCACCGCGTGCTCGGCTCGCGCCGCGCGATCGGCGGCCTCGATCGCCTGTTGCGTCGGGACCGGGAGGCCTCGCGCGACGAACGCGGTGTGCGCGACGCGCGCGAGCTCGCCGCGGAACCGCCGCCGGTTCAGGCCGCGGGACTCCGCCCCCTCCTCGAGCTCCCCGAGCGCGTCGGTGAGCAGCAGGCGCAGTCCATGTCGCAAGCGACGTTGCTCCGCTGCGCGCGCGTTGGCGCGGAGCGAGTGGTCGAGGGCGCCCAGGTTGGCGAGGCCGAGGACGCGCCGCGGGATGCGGAGCCCGAGGCGCGCTCCGTGGGTCGACAGCGGCTCACGCGTCTCGCCTTCGATCTTCTGTGGGCAGCACGAGACGAGCATCGCCGCGCACCCGCTCCGCCGTGCCGCCGCGATCAGCGCGTCGCCGAGCGCCCCGCACGCGTGCAGGCCGACCAAGAGATCGCGCGGCGCGAGAGCCACGGTCTCGTCGCGGGCGTCGCGCTGCTCGTAGCGGACGTCGACCGCGGCTCGCTCGTCGAGCCGTCGCGCGGCCGCCACCGCCGCCGGGCGCTGCTCGAGCCCGACGGCGGGCTTCGCGAACGAGCCGGCGAGGAAGCGGGTGAGATGGGCGCGACCGGATCCGAAGTCGACGATCCGCTCCGCGTCGTGCGCGCTGTCGAGCGCGATCGCGGTGAGCGTGGTGACCTGGGCGCGCTTGCGCGCTCGCGCACCGAACAGACGCGGGTCCAGCTCGAGCGCGCGCTGGCCCGCATCCTCGCCCGGCTCGTAGCCCGGCAGCGCTCGCAGGTCCGCGACGCGCTCGGCGAGCCTGCGCAGCGAGCACGGCGCGCGTTCGTCCCCTGCGAACACGCGCGCCGCATCGAGCTCGGCCTCGGCGAGCTGGTCGTCGCGCAGCTGAGAGAGGTACGGCGTCCAGCCGCGCGCCGTGCACCACGCGGGCGGCACCGGCGAGAGGACGCGCTCCTCCACCACGTCGCGCAGCTCCGCGAGCAGCGCGGCCACCTCCTCGAGGCGCGCGCCCAGATCTCGCTCGAGGGAGGACGGCGCCTCAGGAGCTCGCATCGAGCGCGGCGCGCTCCTTCTGCGCGGCGCGCTCGTCGAGATCGAAGTGGAGCGCGCACGTCCCGTTCTCACACTCGACGTCGCCGGCCGCGAGAGCCTTGCCCGCGATGCGGTAGCGACGCTTCGCGATCTGCCGGTAGGCGAAGTCCATCAGCCAGCGCACGCCCGGCACGTAGTAGAGCCAGGCGAGCAGACCGAGCACCGGACGAGTCGTCACCGCGCGGACGGCCGCCTCCATGCCGCCGAACACGCGGCCATCGGGGAGGATGAGCTTCATCTCCTCCATGCACTCTTCGTAGGTGAGCCCTTCGAAGCGGTCGAGGACGCCCGGGTCCTGGAAGCTCAGCGCGTCGAACGCGTGCCGCTTCGCGAGCGTGACGAGGTTCTTCATCTGCGACTTGCAGAAGACGCAGTGCCCGTCGTAAAGGACCACCGCCCGCTCGAGCGGTCGATCGGTCGCGATGCGGACGGTGCGCGGCATGCCCGGCGAGTATGGGGCCGAGCCGGCGCGCCACCAAGGACCACGCGGATGACGGGCGGAACGGGAACGGACGCGGAGGGGCAGTCGGAATCCGAGCTGACCCGATCCGCAGCGCCGACCGGAGCCGAACGAGCGGAGTCGGAACCGGAATCGGAACCGGAATCGGAACCGGAATCGGAACCGGAATCGGAATCGGAACCGGAATCGGACTCGGAATCGGACTCGGAATCGGACTCGGACTCGGACTCGGACTCGGACTCGGACTCGGACTCGGACTCGGACTCGGACTCGGACTCGGACTCGGACTCGGACTCGGACTCGGACTCGGACTCGGACTCGGACTCGGACTCGGACTCGGACTCGGA
>JBFWYI010000059.1:55485-62435 GCA_050186575.1 Sandaracinaceae bacterium
ACTCGGACTCGGACTCGGACTCGGACTCGGACTCGGACTCGGACTCGGACTCGGACTCGGACTCGGACTCGGACTCGGACTCGGACTCGGACTCGGACTCGGACTCGGACTCGGACTCGGACTCGGAATCGGAATCGGAATCGGAATCGGAATCGGAATCGGAATCGGAATCGGAATCGGAATCGGAATCGGAATCGGGCCCCGATCCACTCGAGGCCTCTCTCTCTCTCGCCTCGTCCGCTCGCGTCGCTCGGCTCGACCCCGAGGAGCGTCGGGCCCGCGGAGTCGTGCACACCCCGTTGTCGGTCGCCCGCTTCATGGTTCGGCGCGCCGACCTCGCGCTGCGCGCCGCGGGGATCCGCCGCGGGATCGCCGGGGACGTCACCGTCCTCGACCCCGCGTGCGGCCCGGGCGTGTTCCTCGCCGCCGCATGCGAGCGTGGGGCGCGCCGCGCGGTGGGGCTCGATCTCGACCCCGACGCGGTCGCCGACGCACAGGCCGTCCTGTTCGGGGCTGGGCTCGCGAGCCGGGCGCGTGTGATGGTGCATGACACCTTGTCGAGCCCGGCGCCGCTCGGAGCCGCCGAGCGCGCCGCCGCGGCGCGGCTCGTGATCGGCAACCCACCGTGGGCCGCGCGTACCGCGAATCGCGACGCCGCATACGCGGAGCGACTCCTCGAGGACTGGAAGCGTGAGCCCGACGGTCGGCCGCTCGAGGAGCGCAAGATCGGTGTTCTCAGCGACGACTACGTCCGCTTCTGGCGTTGGGCCGCCGAGGAGGTCCGCCTCGCGAAGGCTGGCGTCGTCGCGCTCGTCACCAACGCGTCGTTCCTCGACGGCCCCGTCCACCGCGGGATGCGCGCGTGCCTCATGCGCTGGTTCGACCGCATCGAGGTCATCGATCTCGGTGGCTCGGCGCTGATCGCGAAGGCCAAAGCGCGGGACGAGAACCTGTTCGGCGTACGGCCGGCCGTCGCCATCGTCGTCGCGAGCCGCCGCGCGCGTCGCGATGCCGACGAGGATGCGCCGAGCGCGAGCGTGACCCGCGCCGAGATCCGAGGTCGCCGCGACGACAAGATCCGATGCTTGGACGAGGATCGGCTCGAGCTCGATCCGATCGCGCCGAGCTCCCCGCTCCTCGCGTTCGTGCGCGGGGGCGGCGAGCAGCCCGAGTACGACGCGTGGCCGAGCCTCCCCGAGCTGATGCCGTTTCATCGCGAGGGCGTGCAGACGAACCGCGACGCGTTCGTCGTCGATGCGGATCGCGACGCGCTGCTCGCGCGGCTCGCCGCGTTCGCGCGCGGCGGCGACGATCCGCTCGCGTCCGCCCACGTCGCGAGCCCGCACTACGATCCGGCGCTCGCGCGCGCCGCGCTCGAGCGCGCGACCCCGGAGGCCGTCGTGCGGCGGCTCGCGTATCGCCCGTTCGACGTGCGCTGGGCGGCGTTGGTCGCCCCGCTGTGTCATCGGCCGCGGCCCGCGCTGCTCGACGCGATGGAGCGTTCGTCGTTCGCGATCCTGACGGTGCGCAAGGACCGCGGTGAGCGCGAGTGGTCCCACTTCGGCGCGGCGCGCGAGGTGGTCGACAACTGCTGGCTCTCCAGCCGCTCGTCGTGCCGGACTCGCGCGTTCCCCACCGCCGCGCCCGATGGCCAACCGAACCTCAGCGAGCTCGGGCGCAGCTGGGGCATGAGCGCCGAAGACCTCGCGCGCTACGTGCTCGCGTGGCTCGCCGCGCCCGCCTATCGGGCGCGCTACGACGCACGCCTGCGCGCCGACTATCCGCGTATCCCGCCGCCCGGCGCCGGCGCGTCGGCGCTCGTCGCGGCCGGTGAGCGGGTCCGCGCCGCGTTCGAGGCGGTCGACGGGTCGGACGCGTCGCCGATCCGTGCGATCGGACACCGCGAGGTGCGCTCGGCGCGGCTCGCCGAGGCCGTCGACGCCGCCGAGCGGGCGGCGCTCGCCGGCCTCCCTCTGCTCGAGCGCGGAGCCGCCTCTGGCGCGGCTCACCGTTGACGACCCGAGGGCGCGGCGACACCCTCTCTAGCCCATGGACGGCGTCCGCATGACCTCCCGGTTCCGTCGCGCGCCCACGCGCTACGAGCCGCGCTCGCGCATCGCGTCGGGCGGGATGGCGGAGGTCTGGCGCGGCGACGCCGTGTTCGAGGACGGGAGCCGCACCTCGGTCGCGATCAAGCGGGTGTTGCCCGCGCTCGCGAGCCAGCCGCTCTACCTCTCGATGTTCCAGGACGAGGCCCGGCTCGGCATGGCGCTCCGCCACCACAACATCGTGCGCGTGTTCGATGCGCGCGACGTCGGCGGGACGTTCATCATGATCATGGAGCTCGTCGACGGAACCTCGCTGAAGGACCTCCTCGAGCAGGCCCACGCGCGCAAGGCGCCGATGCCCGTCGCCACCGCGCTCTACATCGCGTGGCAGCTCGCGTCCGCGCTCGAGTACGCGCACTCGGCCGTCGATCACACGGGGCAGCCGCTGGCCATCATCCATCGAGATGTGAGCCCGCACAACTTGTTGCTCAGCCGCACCGGCGAGGTGAAGCTCGCAGACTTCGGCCTCGCCGACGCGAGCGTGCACTCCACGCAGCTCGGGGACGGGATGCTCGGCGGCAAGCTCGGCTATCTCGCGCCGGAGATCATCCAGCAGCAGCCGAGCACGCCGCAGATCGATCTGTTCGCCCTCGGGATCGTGCTCTGGGAGATGATCTGCGGGCGCCGTCTCTTCATGGGGGACAGCGACGCGGCGACCGTGCAGGCGGTGGCGCGGTGCGACGTGCCATCGGCCACGCGCTTCAACCGCGGCGTCACGCGCGGCGTCGACGCGTTCCTCCGCACGATCCTCGCGCCCGACCCGCGCGATCGCTTCCCCACCGCGACCGACGTGGTCGCGAACCTCCACCAGCTCATCCATCAGGTCGACGCCGAGGTCGGTCCCCGCGACGTGGGCCTGCTCGTCGGCCTGTTCCTCGCGACCCGCAAGCGCGCCGAGGAGGTGGTACCTCGCGGCTTCGCCGACCTGCTGGCGCAGGAGCTCGCGCTGTTCAGCGAGGCGGCGTCGAGCGAGACCGACCTCGGCGCGATGCCGCTCGATCCGGACTCGTTCCTCAGCGGTTCATGAACGAGGTCGGGGAACGCCCGACAGCCCGCGAATCCGGTTGACGGTCCACGCCGCACTGGCACCATCGTCGACCATGCCGTTCACCCCGTGGCTCGCTTCGGTCCGCCTCCGGCGGAGGTCTGCTGGTGGCTCGAGCTCGGTCGTGCGTCGGACGTCCTTCGCCGCGGTGGCCTTGCTGGCCAGCTCGCTGGTCGCGGCCCCCGCGGCCGCCGAGAGCGGGGAGTTCAACCTGCACATCGATCTCGGCGCAGGGTTCCCGGTGCTCGGCGCCAACGGCCCGGATCGTCTCGATGGGATCCTCCAGGTCGGACCGGTCGGCGCGGTGTCGTTCGATTGGCAGGTCTTCGCCCCGCTCGCGTTCGAGGTGATCGTCGGCGGCGGCTACATGATCGGCGACAACCTCTACGCGGCCGGCGCGGACGGCGGCTCGCCGTACTTCAACGCGGGCGCGGGCGTGCGCGTGCGCATCCTCGACAACCAAGAGGGCTACCTCGCCAACGGCGGCGACTGGATCGGCAACTTCTGGGCGAGCGCCCACCTCGGCTTCCACTACTACGACGGCCCCCAGTTCGGGATCGACGTCGCCGTCGGTTACGAGGCCTCCATCATCGAGCCGCTGCAGCTCGGTGTCTTCGCGCGCGGCGCGCTGCTCGTGGAGGGTGACAACTCGGGTTTCGATGCGATCATCACGCTCGGCGTGAACGCGAGCTTCGAGCTCGGCGGCGAGGTCGACGCGCTCGATCGCGACGGCGATGGACTGCCGGACGAGCGCGAGATCAACCAGTACGAGACCGACGCGGGCGATCCCGATACCGACCACGACGGCCTCGAGGACGGCATCGAGGTCCATCACACCACGAACCCGCTCGTGGCGGACACGGACGGCGACGGCGCGCTCGACGGAACCGAGGACGCGAACCACGACGGGAACCCGGATCCGGACGAGGCCGACCCGCGCATTCCGGACACCGACCAGGGCGGCGTGCCCGACGGCTACGAGCTGACCCACGGCATGAACGCGCGCGATCCCGCCGACGACGACGGTGACCGCGACGGCGTGCTGACCAACGTGGACCAGTGCCCCGACACCGCACAGGGCGCGGAGGTCGACGAGCGCGGCTGCGTCCTGATCCGCGAGCGCTTGGTGCTGCGCGGCATCCAGTTCGCGTACGACAGCGCGGACATCCTGCCGGAGTCGGAAGGTACCTTGCAGATCGCCATCCAGGCGCTCCGCGACAACCCCGACGTACGGGTGGAGGTCGGCGGCCACACCGACAACCAGGGCAGCCGTCAGTACAACCGCGACCTCTCGCAGCGGCGCGCCGCCGCGGTGCGCGAGTACCTGATCAACCACGGCGTCGACGGCTCGCGCATGACCGCGCGCGGCTACGGCCTCTCGCGTCCGACG
The DNA here is from genome assembly GCA_050186575.1 of Sandaracinaceae bacterium. Lineage (GTDB taxonomy): Bacteria > Myxococcota_A > Polyangia > Polyangiales > Sandaracinaceae > JAUHXR01. The sequence goes on from JBFWYI010000059.1 coordinate 60,029, forward strand.
GCGTCGAACGACACCGAGGAAGGTCGCGCGGAGAACCGCCGGATCGAGTTCACCGTCATCGACTGAGCGCCGCTCGCCGGCTCGCGCGCCCTATTTTCATGGGTCCCCATTCTCGCTCCGCGACTTTGGGGGTACCGTGTCACTGAAAGGGGTAGGTATGGCCGGCATGCGGTGGGGCTTCTTGCTCGGGGCGATCGCCTTCCTGATGTCGGCGTGCGAGCCGAGCGTTCCGCGCCGCGACGGATCGCCGGATGGCGACGCCGGCCCGCCCGCGATGGACTCGGACGGAGACGGGATCTCCGACGACTACGAGGGCGCTCGCGACGGCGTCGACACGGACGGTGACGGCACGCCCGACTACCTCGACACCGACAGCGACGATGACGGCATCGCCGACAGCATCGAGGGGCGCGTCGACGCGAACGGCGCTCCGGCCGACTCCGACTCCGACGGGGTACCCGACTTCCGCGATCTGGACTCCGACGCGAACGGGATCCAAGACGCCGACGAGTCCGAAGGCGACCTCGACGGCGACGGGATTCCCAACGCGGCCGACCTCGACGACGACGACGACGGGATCACCGACGCGAACGAGATCGGCGATCCGAGCGCGCCGGTCGACTTCGACGGCGACGGCATGGCGGACTACCAGGACACCGACTCCGACAACGACACGATCGGCGACCTCCACGAGTCGGTGATCGACACGGACGCGGATGGCGTCATCGATCGGTGGGACCTCGACTCCGACGAGGACGGTTGGACGGACGCCGAAGAGGCGGGCGACGCCGATCTCGGAACGCCGCCGGTCGATACCGACGGCGACGGTACGCCCGACTTCCGCGACGCCGACAGCGATGGCGATGGCCTCAGCGATCGCGACGAGCGCACGCTCGGCACCGCGCGCGACAACGCGGACACCGACGGCGACGGCGTCAGCGACCTCGTCGAGATCGCGGCGTGCCCCATGGGGGACGCGACGTGCGCGAACGACGCGACGGATCCGACGAGCAGCCCGCGTGCGCGTGGTGACTTCGTGTTCGCCGAGCCGTACATGATGCCGCCGATGCCGCCGCGCGACACGCTCGACTTCGCGACCGACATTCGTGTTGCGGACGTCTACTTCCTCGTCGACACGACGGGCTCGATGGGCGGCGCGATCATGAACGTGCGAATGAGTCTCCGCGCGCCGGGCGGCATCATCGATCAGGTGCGCGCCGCGATCCCCGACACGTGGTTCGGGGTCGGCGACTTCCGTGACTTCGGCGACGCGTGGCTCTTCCGACACGTGACGGATATGACGACGGACGCGGCGATCGCGCAGTCGGGCGTCGACACCCTCAACGCGGGCGGCGGTGGCGACTACGCGGAGGGCGACGTCCCGGCGCTCTGGTCGGTGGCCACCGGCGGCGCGGTCATGACGACCCCCGCCCGCTCCGGGTGCCCCGCGGGCACCTTCGGCTACGCGTGCATGCGCAGCTCGGCCGTGCCGATCGTCGTGCTGATCACGGACGCGCCGTTCCACAACGGGCCCGGCGGCACCAACCCCTACGGTGCGTACACCGACTACGCGACCATGCTGGCCGCGGTCACCGCGGCGCGGATCCGCGTCGTCGGCGTCGCCGTCGGAGCGGGTGGTAGCGCCGACCTCCAGGCCATCGCGCGCGACTCGGGGGCCGTCGACGTCGGCGGCGCGCCGCTCGTCAGCGACGCGACCTCGGGGACGGTCGGCACCGGCATCGTGGATCAGATCCGCTCGCTGGCGAACGCGACGCGCTTCGACATCAACCTCGTCTACGAAGACGACATGAGCGACGCGGTCGACACGTGGGCCGCGTTCGTCGATCACATCGAGGCGAACACGGTCGGTGATCCGGCCCGCGGCTGCGACCCGCGCGCGGCCGACGACACGGACGGGGACGGCTTCCCCGACACCTTCCGACAGGTCCCCGGCGGTACGCGCGTGTGCTTCGACATCGTGGTGAAGCAGAACGACACCGTGATGCCAACGACCGCGCCGCAGATCTTCCGCGCCACCCTGCGCGTGTTGGGCGACGGGTTCACCGAGCTCGACTCCCGCGACGTCTACTTCCTCGTCCCGCCCGAGCCCCCGATCCCCGGCGGCCCAGACTGATCGTCCCGCCGCTTCGCTCCGGTCCGCCTTCGGGACCGTCTTACGTCCTCGTGCACGTGGAACGTGCACGTCCACGAGGAGGAGCACACACCGCGAGCGGGACGAAGCCCACGTCCGCACGCGAACGGCCGAGAGGGGATGCGATCGTCTAGACCCTCGCGACGGAGATCGCGACGGGTTGATCGACGCCCTCGAACCCGATCTCGACCCTCGTCGCTCCTCGACGATACTCCGGCATCGCCTCGTCCCGCCGAGGGCCAATCTCGCGCCCGA
>JBFWYI010000060.1:0-62301 GCA_050186575.1 Sandaracinaceae bacterium
CCCCCGAGCAGCACGTCCGGCCGCCGCCGCACGTGCTGTCCGGCTCGCACGCCGTGACGCAACTTCCGTTGTGACACACGGTCCCCGCGCCGCAGGCCATCGCGCAGGCCCCTCCGCCGCCGGAGTCGATCCGGAGCTGGGTCGCGGAGTCCATCGTCGCGCCCCCGTCCGCGTCGCCGCCACCGCGCGCGCACCCGAACGACAGAAACACAGCCAAGAGTGCGGACAGCGCGCGAGAGGAGGTCACGAGGGCGACAGCTTAGACGGCGTCGCGCAAGGTTTCACGATCGCTGCGGATCGAACCCCCGCTTACAGCCGTCTTGCTGCGGCCGGCCAAGTGCGGCACCCTTGCGACGTTTCTAGATGGATCCAGTGTCACCAGACGTACCAAGCTGGATCGCTGCGGAGCTGGGGCTCGTCCTCGTCGAGGACAGCATCGAGGGCGGGGCCCGGATCGTGGCGGGACCAGCGGTTCCGGGGGCCGCGTCGGTCGCCGGGCGCGGGGGAAGCCTGACGGAGCTCGCCCTGGCGCTGATCGGCGGGGACGAAGCGGAGGGCGCGGCCGCCATCGAGGAGCTGGTCGAGGGCGCCCGCCACGGGATCCAAGGCCGCGCGGGGTTCCGTACGCCGCGCGGCGAGGCTGGGTTGCTGTTGGCGTGGCCCGCCGGCGCGGGGCGCGCTCGGGTCGTGATCGCGCGCGATGGACGGGACGGGGTCACCGTGCGCCGGGCCGCCGCCGCCGATCTCGCCGCGGGGGTCACCCATGAGATCGCCAACGCGCTGACCGCGATCTCGGGGTGGACCCGCCTCGCGGCGAGCGGACAGCCGCTCCCCGAGCGCACCAAGCAGGCGCTCAGCGTCGTCCAGCGCTCGGCCCGCGAAGCGCTCGGCAGCGCGCGCGGGCTCCTGCGGACGATGCGCGACACCGGCTCGCCCTCGATCGAGTCGAGCTCGGAGGGATCGATCGACGTCGCGGAGATCGTCGACCAGGTGCTCGACACCCTCCGCCCCGAGCTCGACGAGGCCGGCATCTCGCTCGAGGCCGAGCTCGACCGGTCCATCCACGCGACCACGCCGTCGACGACGATCCGCCTCATCGTCAGCAACCTCGCGCGCAACGCGTTCGAGGCGCTCGAGCGCGGCGGCTCGATCCGCGTGGAGGTCCGCCCGCGCGGCGAGCGCTTCGTCCTCAGCGTGACGGACGACGGCCCCGGGATGAGCGCGACGACGTTGACCCACGCGTTCGACCGCTACTTCACGACCAAGACGTCGGGCACCGGCCTCGGCCTCGCGCTCGTCCGCGAGGCGGTCGAGGACGCGGGGGGGCAAGTCGACGTGCAATCGCGGAGAGGCGTCGGCACGCGCTTCGAGATCGTGCTCCCGCGCGCGGGCGCCGCCGCGCTGAGCCTGCGGCCGCCGTCGGTGACCGCGCTGACGAGCGGCGTGCACCCCAAGCCTCCACTCTTGCAAAAGCGCTTGCTGGTCGTGGACGACGACGAGGCGATGCGGACGATGGTGCGCACCGCCCTCGAGATCCAAGGCGCGATGGTCGACGTCGCGTTCGATCGCGAGAGCGCGCTCGACCGCACGTGGTGCTACGACGTCGCGCTCGTCGACCTCGGCCTCGGCGCCGATCGCGGCGACACGCTGATCGAGGAGCTCCTGGCAGCGGGGCTCGCTCGCTTCGCGGTGCTCATGACGGGATCGGCGGACGCCGCCCCTCCGCAGCCTGGCGGCCCGACCGCGGTGCTCCGTAAGCCGTTCGAGCTGGAGGAGCTTCACCGCGTGCTGGAGGCGGTGCTGCTCGGCGACGTGCGCGAAGCCGAAGGCTGAGCCGACTCCGACGCCGCCACGAGGAGGCTCGCGCGCCCTCGCTCGCCGCGCCACGTGAGCGCGAGCTCGAACGAGCCGGTCCATCGCGGACAGATCGGCGCGAGATCGATCCGGTCGCCGGTTCCCTCCGCGACCACGTGATCGTGCTCGTCGCGCACCGCGACCGCGATGGCGGAGCTGGCGACCACGCCGAGCCGGTAGCAGCGGCCCGCGTGCAGCACGAGGTGCACCCGATCCCCGCCGACCGGATCGCGCTCGGCCACGATCGCGCCGAGCGCCGCGCGCAGCTCCGCGACCCGGTCGTCGTGCCGCGCCGCCACCGGACGCTCGCGGACGATCGTCTCGGCCGGCCGCTCGTCGGCGCGCGGCGGTTCGACCGGGCGCGGCGGTCCTCCGCACGCGCCGAGGACCCACGAGAGCAGCGCGATCCGGAGCGGATCGAGCGTCGGACGTCGGATCGGCGATCGTGTGCTCGGGCTTTCCATCGAGGAGCGGGCCGGCGCACCAGTAGAGCGGTCCGCGCGCTTACCTGCTACCGTAGCTCGGGCCCGGTGAGAGACGGTCAGAACGGTTGGACCACTGCGTCCATCGAGGCCATTCCGGCGCTCGAAGCGACGAAGGACCCGACCCCCGGGTTCGCGTTGATCTACTCGCGCCTGCATCGTCAGCTCCCCGCCGCCGTCCCGTTCGCGAGCCAAGAGACGAAGTTCGGTCGCGAGCCCGACAACGGGCTGTGCATCCCCGAGGCCGCCGTCTCGCGCTACCACGGGCGGGTCGACCGGCGCCAGGACGGCTGCTGGATCGTCGACGCCGGATCGACGAACGGCATCATGGTCAACGGCGCGCGCGTCAAGGCGAGCCGGCTCATGCAGCACGACGTCGTGCGGATCGGCGACACGCTGTTCCGCTTCGTCGCGCAGGCGATCTACGGGTTCGGCGCGTACCGCGTCGACGGCACGGTGGTCGAGAGCGCGCGCGCGGTGCGCCACGGCATCAAGGGCAGCCCGCTGATCGGCGGGTTCCAGATCGACCAGCTCCTCGAGCGCATCGAGAAGGTCGCCAAGACCCAGCTCTCGGTGGTGGTCACCGGCGAGAGCGGGACGGGCAAGGAGCTCGTCGCGCGCACGATCCACGAGGCGAGCGAGCGGCCCGGTCCGTTCGGCGCCATCAACTGCGCGGCGCTGCCCGCGAACCTGATCGAGAGCGAGCTGTTCGGCTATCGCAAGGGCGCGTTCACCGGCGCGGCGACGGACAAGACCGGGCTCGTGAAGGCGGCCCACATGGGCACGCTATTCCTCGACGAGATCGGGGACATGCCGCTCGAGGCGCAATCCAAGCTGCTCCGCGTCCTCCAGGAGCGCGCGGTGCTCCCGATCGGCGCGACGTCGCCCGAGCCGGTCGACGTGCGCGTGGTGTGCGCGACCCACCGCAACCTCGAGGAGCTCGTCGCGCGCGGGACGTTCCGCGGCGATCTGCTGGCCCGCCTGCGCGAGTTCACCGCGCAGCTCCCCCCGCTCCGCGAGCGGCGCGAGGACCTCTACCCGCTCGTGCGGCACTTCCTCGCGAAGTCGGGACGCACCGACGCGCAGGTCACTCTCCCGTACATGGTGGGCCTCGCCCACTACGCGTGGCCGTACAACGTGCGCGAGCTCGAGAGCGCGGTGAAGCTGTCGGTCGCGCTCTCGGAGGGCCGGCCCGAGCTCGACCTGATCCACCTGCCGGAGCCGGTCCGGATGTGCCTGGCCAATCACGGATCGCAGGCGTCGATGGGAGCGGTGAGCACCACGATGCCGACGATCCCGGATCGCGGCGGCAGCGCGCCCACCGAGGAGGGGCTCCGGGAGCTCCTCGCGCGGCATCGCGGCAACATCGCGGCGGTGGGGCGCGAGCTCGGCAAAGAGCGCATGCAGATCCATCGCTGGCTCAAGCGCTACAACATCGACGTCGAGGACTACCGCGGCTGAGCGGGCCCGCGAGGCCCGTCGCCTTGCTGCGCCGCCCCCCGACCCGTAGCCTTGGACGTTGGGGACGGCCGCCCCCGCCCCCTCGCCCGCGTCGCTTGCGCGCGGGCGAACGTCCGCCCTAGAGCTGGAGCTGACCTGGTCCATGAGCCACGACTCCCCTCTGCACCCCACGAGCCTCGCCCGCGCCGTCGCCGTCCCCGTCCGTGAAGAGTCGACGCGGCGCGACGACGCCTCCCCGACGATCACGAGCGCAGGCCAGGTGGTCGCGTGCGCGGGTCGAGAGAACGAGCTCGCCGAGCTGACCGCGTTCTATCGCGACGCGCAGCGCGGTGAGCCGGACGCATCGAAGCTGGTGCTCCTCGAGGGGCCGAGCGGGATGGGCAAGTCGCGCATCCTCTCCGAGCTCAAGAGCCGCGTGCGCCTGCAGGGCGGTGTGGTGTTGGAGGGGCGCTGCGAGGAGGGCCGCGCGTTCGGTCCGTTCGCCACGATCGTGGAGCGCGCGCTGCGCTTCCTCGACGAGGTCGGTGTCACCCCCTCGCTCGATCTGAGCGGGCTCGCGTGTCGCGGCGGCTGCCATCGCCTCTGGCACATGCACGGCGGACCCGACGCGGAGCAGATCCCCTTCGCGACCGACGATCTGCCGGGCGCCACGCCGGAGACGGCGGTGTTCGAGAAGCGGCTCCGCTTCTTCGACGCGGTGGCCGCGCTGATCGGCGAGGTGTCGCGGCTGCGCGCGCCGCTGATCGTGCTCGAGCACCTGGAGAAGGCCGACCGCGGGACCCTCGAGCTGCTCGGGTTCCTCCTCGACTGCGCAAACCTCACGGACGGTCGCGTGCAGGAGCTGCGCGCGCTGTTCGTCGCGAGCACGCGCACGGATCATCGGAGCGACCCGCGCTCGGGGATGCTCTCGCTGATCGAGCACGAGCAGACCGAGCGCATGCCCGTGGGCACGCTCGGCATCGAGGGCATCCGCGGCTATCTGCTCGCGACCTCGGCGCTCCAGCGCATCCTCGATCGCACGGGCGGTGTCCCCGAGGCGATCGATCTCCTGATCGAGGGCGAGCCCCTCGCCCCGAAGGAGCGCCTCCGCCGGCGGCTCGGCGATCTCCCGGCCTCCGCTCGCGCGCTCGTCGAGGCGCTCGCGGTGCTCGGACGCAACACGGATCTCGACGAGCTCGCCGAGATCGCGCGGGTGAGCGCGGACCCGGAGGCGCGCCATGCGTTCGCCGGCTCCGACCTCATCGCGCGCTCGATCGTCGATGGCCGCATCCTCTTCAGCTTCGAGCGCGAGGTGGATCGCGAGCGCTGCTACGAGCTCCTCGACAGCGAGCTGCAACGTACGTTGCACGCGCGGTGCGCTGAGGTCTGCGCGCGCTCGGTACATCTCCAGGAGGCGGCGCGCCATGCCCTCGAGGCGGGCGAGCTCGAGCGCGCGGCGGCGCTCTCGGTCGTCGCGGCGGCGGCGCTCTCCGCGCGGCACGCGCACAGCGAGGCGGCGGCGCTCCTCGAGACGTTCGTCCAGCGCACGGGGGCGCCCACCCTCGAGATCCGCCAGCAGCTCGCCGACCTCTATAGGGTGAGCGGCGACTACCCGCGCGCGCTCGTCCACGCGCGAGCGATCTGGAACGCGGACGCCGAAGACCCGATCGCAGCGCACCGCGTGGGCGCGCTCCTCACGGAGGCGGGCGAGCACGAAGAGGCGGCCGTGGTGCTCGTCCAAGCGCACCAGCTCGCGCGCGAGCCGTCGATCGTCGCCGAGGTCGAGGCGCAGCTCGCCGAGCTCCACTACCTGAGCGCCGACTACAAGGCGGCCGACGAGTGGAGCCGTCGCGCGCTCGAGGGCGCCGCGAAGGCGGGGGAGCGCGCGATCGCGATCCAAGCCCGCAACACGCTCGGCAAGGTCGCGCTCGTGCAGAAGGATCCGCAGGCCGCGGCGGCGCTCTTCGAGTCGAACCGCGACGAGGCGGCGGCGGCCGGGCTCGGCCATCAGGAGGCGCAGGCACACACGAACTACGCGGTCGCGCTCCTCTTGCAGCGCGACTTGCGTGGTGCAGAGATGGCCTGCCACACCGCGATCGAGGTGGCGAGCCGCGTGTGCGACACCCGCGAGCGCGCGATCGCGACAGAGAACCTCGCCGTCATCGCGCACCTCGGGCGTCGCTACGGCAACGCGCTCAACTACTATCACCAGGCGGTCGGGCTCCTGAAGCGCCTCGGCAACCGCGCGATGCTCGCGCGCGTCGCGAACAACCTCGGCGAGCTGTACCTCACGCTGGGCGAGCGCGGACGCGCGCGCGGGCTCTGCGAGTTCGGCAGCCGGGTGGGCGGCAAACTGCCTTCCTTGGTGCTGGGCGAGAGCCTCCTCCTCAAGGGCCGCGTCGAGGCGGCGGACGGCAACATCTCGTCCGCGCGGCAGGCGTTCCACGAGACGCTCGAGATCTTCGAGCGGCTCGGCTCGATGCGCGCCGCGGAGGCGAAGATCGAGCTCGCGCGGCTCGCGCTCTATGACGGAGACGTCGCGGGCGCCCGCGCGATCCTCCGCACCGTCTCCGTCGAGCTGTCGGCCAAGCACCGCGCGGACCTCGCGCTCGTGTCGGCGGACCTCGAGCGCGCGGCCGGCGGAGACACCCGGGCGAGCGCGCGGCGGGCGATGGAGCTCGCCGAGGCGTGCGAGGATCCGGAGCGGCTCCTCAAGGCGCTCGTCGGCTACGCGCGCGCGCTGGGCGACGCGTCCGAGGTCGGCCTCGCCACGCGGATCCTCGAGCGCGCACAGAAGATCGAAGACGAGCTCACCGGTCGGGTGCCCGACGAGACGCGCGCCGCGTGGCTCGAGCGACCGCTGCGCGCGGAGCTCAGCGCGGTGGCCGGGGCGCTCGCGAGCGCGTGGACCAAGACGCGCCACGACTCGGTCCCGCCCCCGCGCGCGATCACCGGCACGCTCGCCGGCGCGCGCCCCGAGGACACCCGCGGCGTGTGGCGGCGGCGCTACCCCGAGCTCGTCGGCAAGTCGGCCGCGCTCGGTCAGGTGCTCGGACTGCTCGACAAGGTCGCTTCCTCCGATGCGCTCGTGTTGATCCGCGGCGAGAGCGGCACCGGTAAGGAGCTCGTCGCGGAGGCGCTCCACAACCACTCCGCGCGCAAGAAGAAGGCCGTCGTCAAGGTGAACTGCGCGGCGCTCGTCGAGACGCTCCTCTTGAGCGAGCTGTTCGGCCACGAGCGCGGCGCGTTCACGGGTGCCAACGCTCGTAAGAAGGGTCGCTTCGAGATGGCCGACGGAGGGACCATCTTCCTCGACGAGATCGGCGACATCTCCCCCAAGACGCAGGTCGCGTTGCTCCGCGTGCTCCAGGAGCGCGAGTTCGAGCGCGTCGGCGGCACCGAGCCGATCAAGGTCGACGTGCGGATCGTGGCCGCGACCCACCGCGATCTCGAGGCGATGGTCCGCGACGGATCGTTCCGCGAGGATCTCTACTATCGTCTCCGCGGCGTGATGGTCGAGATGCCGCCGCTGCGCGCGCGCCTCGAGGACCTGCCGGAGCTCTGCGATCACATCCTCCATCGGATCGCGTCCGAGCGTGGCGAGCCGGCGCGTCGGATGAGCCCGGAGGCGCTGATGTGCCTGGCCGGTCACCGCTGGCCCGGCAACGTGCGCGAGCTGGAGAACGTGTTGCGCTCGGCGACCCTGTTCGCGGATGGCCCGACGCTCGTCCCCTCCGATTTCGCGGCGTTTGCGGAGTCGTTCCAGCCGCCCGAGGACGTCCCGGCGCGCGGGACCCAGGCGGCGCTCGTGCCCGGAGAGCCCGCCCGTCCGCTCGAGAGCCTCCTCTACGAGCGGGTGCGCGATGGCACGGAGTCGCTGTTGGAGATGAAGCGCGTGCTCGAACGGGAGTGTATCCTCCGAGCGTTGGACGAGACCGACGGCAACATCACTCGCGCGGCGCAGCTCCTCGGGATGAAGCGCCCGCGCCTGTCTCAGCTCGTGAAGCAGTACGGGCTGAGCGCGGGCACCGGTGCGCGCGCCGCCGACGACGCCGACAACAACGCTGACAACAACGCTGTCAACGACACCGACCACGACGACCTGAACGTGGGGGAGGGCTGAGCATGCGTACGACTCGCATCGCGCTCCTCCTCGCCTCGCTCCTCGGCCTCGCCTTCGCCGGCTGCAGCGCCGACGTCGGCGTGCCGTCGACCGGGAGCTTCCTCGACGAGGTCTCCGCCGACACCGAGCCGCTCGCGACGAGCGACGAAGACGAGTGGGAGGACGCGCCGGCGGGGTGCGAAGGCCTGCTCGACGGCTCGATCCACTTCGAGCTCGCGCAGGGCACCGACGGGCGTCTGCTCGTCGCCATCGATCTGAGCGGCGAGGTCATCTGCACGGACACCCTCGCCGGCATCCAGGACGAGCTCGTCGATGCGGGCCGCGTCGACGAGGCGCGCGACCTCGCGTGCGCGCTCGCCGTGACGATCGGCACCGCCGTCCCGAGCACGGGGGCCGACTCCGTACGCTTCGACCCGACCGGCGACGATCCGAGCCCCCAGCCGAGCCATCCCTCGTCGATGGGGTCGATGGGGTCCTCCCCATCGCAGCCCGCGGATCCTTCGCCGCAGCCGAGCTGAGGTAGGCTGACCGCAGCGCCGACGCGCGCTCCCGTGCGATGGATCTACGGTCACAAACCTCGCTCCTCGCCGCGGTGCTCAGCTTCGCGATCGCGTCCACGGTGCTCATCCGCGGGCGCCGACGCCGCGTGCACTGGTACTTCAGCCTGTTCGGGGTGGCGGTCGGCGCCTGGTACGCGTCGACGTTCCTCGCGCGCGTATTCCATCAGACGCCGCTCTGGCCGCGCGTCAACCTCGTGTGCGCCATGCTCCTCCCGCTCGGCGCGATGACGTTCTTCCGCGCGTTCCTGCAGGGCGACACGCGCCGAGCCACTCAGGTCCAGAGCGCCGGCCTGGTGGTCGCGCTGTTGATGGGCGCCGCGGTGTTCACCCCGCTCTTCCATCAGAAGATCCTGACCGGCCTCATCTTCACGTACGTGTTCGTGCTGCTCAGCGCGTCGCTCGTGATGGTCTACAACGCGGCCCGCCGCGCCCCGAGCCGCGCCGAGCGCGCGCGCCTCACCTATCTCGTGGTGGTCGGCGCGCTCGCCGCGGTGTTCACCCTCGCGGAGTTCCTGCCCTACGCGGGCCTCGAGATCCCGCCGGTCGGTACGGTGCTCATCCTCGTGTTCCTCTACGTGCTCTCGCAGTCGATCCTCCGCTACCGCCTCCCCGACCTCTACGAGCTCGCGGGGCGCCTGACGCTGTTGACCGCCCTCTCCTTCTCGCTCGCCGGGATCCTCTGGGTCCTCGTGTTCCTCGACCCCGGTCACTTCTTCCTCCACTCGGTGGTCGCCGCGCTCGTCCTGTTCCTCCTCGCCGATCCCGTCCGCGCGAAGCTCGAGCAGACGATCACGCAGTTCTTCTTGCGCGAGCGTCACGCTCTCGAGCGCGTGGTCGTCGAGCTCCGCAAGCAGCTCGCGCACACGCTGTCGATGGAGGATCTGAACCACGTCCTGATCAGCGGCCTCGGCGCGTCGCGGCGGATCACGGACGCGTCGATCTACCTGCTGGACGATGGCGGCAGCGGGTTCGACCTCGGCGGCCACGTCGGGATGGAGCCGATCAAGCGCGTGGAGGCCGCCCTCAGCCGACCGCTCTTCGATCGCCTGCGGCGCGACGAGGTGCTGGTGCTCGACGTGCTCGAGCGCGACCTCGACGCCGCGCGCGAGCTCGGCGAGGATCTGGAGGCGGAGCTGCTCACCGAGATCATCGCGTCGCTGAGCGCGATGCGAGCCGCGGTGTGCATCGCGCTGCGCGGGGCGGACGAGACGTACGGGCTCCTCTGCGTGCGCGACGATCGGCTCGCCGACGCGTTCAGCCCGGAGGAGGTCCAGCTCCTGCGCGGCCTCGCGGCGCAGGCGTCGATCGCGATCGAGAACTCGCGCCTCTATCAGCGCCTCAAGCAGCGCGACCGCCTCGCCGCGCTCGGCGGGATGGCGGCCGGCCTCGCGCACGAGATCCGCAACCCGCTCGGCGCGATCAAGGCGAGCGCACAGTTCCTCGCCGAGCGCCCCGAGGAGGAGGAAGGCGGCACCGAGTTCCTCGATATCATCGTCGAGGAGGTCGACCGCCTGAACCGCGTCGTGTCCTCGTTCCTCGACTACGCGCGACCGTCGACCGGCGATCCGATCCCGACCGAGATCAACGGGGTCGTGCAACGCACCGTGCAGATCTTGAGCCCTGATCTCGGCGACGTGAGCGTGAAGGTCCACCTCGCCGACGAGCTGCCGCGGGTGCGGATCGACGCCGAGCGTCTACGCCAGGTGCTGATCAACCTGGGTCAGAACGCGGCGCAGGCGATGGAAGGTCGCGGCGAGCTCAACGTCAAGACGGGTCGTCGCTGGCACCGCGAGCCCGGCGGCGCGCGCAAGCTCTGGGTCGAGCTCGAGGTGAGCGACACCGGCCCCGGGATCCCCGAGCGCGTGCGCGCGAACCTGTTCGTCCCGTTCGTGACGACCAAGGATCGGGGAACCGGGCTCGGCCTCGCGATCTCGCAGCGGATCGTGAACACCGCCGGCGGTCACATCGAGGTGCGCTCGCTCGAGGGCGTCGGCACCACGTTCGTCGTGCGCCTCCCCGCGGTGGACGAGCGCGAGCCGACCGGACCGACGACGCCTAGCGCGCTTCAGAGCGCGTCGAACTCGCTCGGCGCGAAGGCCGGCGCGTCGACGCCCGAGGGGATCACGCCGCCGCGCGACGTGGTGGGCGCCGAGACGCCGACCTCGGTCGCGAGCAGCCGGTAGAAGCGCAGCGTATCGCGCGACAAGACCTCGCTCGCCTCGCGCATCCGCTGAGCGCGTCGGGCCGCCCGATCGCCTTCGGAAGGCTCGTTGCGGGGCCCTGCGTCGGCGTCCCCCGCGCCCGCGTCCTCGTCGTTCGACCCCGCGCTCGTCGACGACGCGCCGATCAACCCGGCGTCGTCGAACAGCTCTCGGTACGCGAGCACCGCCGATCCGTCGCCGCGGTCCCGGCTCGCCTGAGGCAGGAGGTAGTGCCAGCTCCCCCGGTTCTCGACCGCCACACCGTGCTCGCGGGTGAACACGCGCTCGACGAACGCGTTGGAGCGATCCCCGAGCGTGCCGTCCTCCTCGAGGAGAAAGACGCGGACGGTGAGGCTCGGAAGCCCTCGGCTCGGATCGTCGATCGCGCCGCCCATCGCGGTCTCGCGCTCGATCCAACGCTGGCGCGCCACGCTGCCCGCGGTGATGAGCGCGCGCGCGATCGAGCTCCCGCGCGCCGAGCGCCAGAGGCGCGGCCGACCGTCGCGCTCCAGCATGATCAGCACCTCGACGTTCGTGGTGCGACGGAGCGGCTCGGGGAATGCGCGCAGCCGCGGCGTGCGCGCGCCGCCCACGATCTGGCGGGCCGCGCGCGCGAGCGCCTCGCGATGCTCGTCGGTGAGCGCGAGACCGCGTCGCCGTACGTAGAGCGACGCGGTCGGCGTGAGGTAGACGCCGCGCACCGCGTCGAGCGGTTGGTACGCGCGCAGCTTCTCGCGCAGCGTCTCTGCGCCCTCCACGGCCGGACCGCGACCGTCGACGAGGAGCCCGCCGATGCCGTTCTCTTGGAGCGCCGCGTCGAGCGCCGCCACGTCGTCGCCGTCGAGCGCCGCGTCGAGCCCGGGGACCTGCGCGCTCGGCGTCAGCTCCGCGCCCTCCGCGCCGAGGCGAGCCAGGTCCTCGCCCCCGACCACCGCGATGCGCCCGCGGTCGCGCAGCTCGTGGAGCAGCTCCGCGCTCACGCTCGGCGCGCCGGTCGCGAGCACCCACCCGACCGCCGCGAGGCCGCCGACCGCGAGCACGGCGGTGAGGAGGGCGACGAGCCGCCACGGCGAGGAGGGCTCGCGCATCGCGCTGGGGTTAGCACGAGGGTGACGTTGCGCACCCGTGGGCACGAGCGCCCCCGCGAGTTTCAGCTAGTCTCGCGGCCTCAGCGGAGGTGGCATCGTGATCATTGGCGTTCCGACCGAAATCAAGACGCGCGAATACCGCGTCGGGATCAACCCCGGCGGGGTGGCGAGCCTCGTGATGGCCGGACACCAGGTCCACGTGCAGAAGGGCGCCGGCGAAGGCTCGGGCATCTCCGACACCGACTTCACCAGCGCGGGCGCGAAGATCGTCCCGACGGCGGCGGACGCGTGGTCGGCCGACCTCGTCATGAAGGTGAAGGAGCCGCTCGAGAGCGAGTACGGCTTCTTCCGTGAGGGACTGATCCTCTACACGTACCTCCACCTCGCGCCGCTCCCCGGGCTCACCCGGGAGCTCATGAAGTCGAAGGTGCGCGCCATCGCCTACGAGACGGTGGAGATGCCCGACGGCACGCTGCCGCTCCTCCGCCCGATGAGCGAGGTCGCCGGTCGCATGGCGACGCAGGTCGGCGCGACGTGTCTCGAGAAGGAGCGCGGCGGCAAGGGCCTGCTCCTCGGCGGCGTCCCTGGCACCCGCCGCGGTCGCGTCGCGATCATCGGCGGCGGCATCGTCGGCTCGCACGCGGCGCGCATCGCGGTGGGCCTCGGCGCCCAGGTGACCGTGCTCGAGGTGAACCACGACCGCATGGCGTACCTGGAAGACATCTTCCAGGGTCAGATCGAGACGCTCTACAGCAACCCGAAGAACATCGAGGAAGCTGTCTTGGCGGCGGACCTCGTGGTCGGCGGCGTCCTCGTCCCCGGCGCGCGCGCGCCGCGTCTCGTCACCGAGGATCACATCCGCGCGATGAAGCCGGGCACCGTCGTCGTCGACGTCGCGGTGGATCAGGGCGGCTGCATCGAGACGTGCAGGCCGACCACCCACGACGAGCCGACGTTCGTGCTCCACGACGTCGTCCACTACTGCGTGCCGAACATGCCGGGCGCGGTCTCGCAGACGAGCACGTTCGCGCTGACGAACGTGACCTCGCGCTACGCGCAGATCATCGCCGACAAGGGCGTCGAGGCCGCCGTCCGCGCGCACCCGCCGCTCGCGCTCGGCGTCAACTGCTGGGACGGCCACTGCACCTACGAAGCGGTCGCCCAGGGCGTCGGCGAGAAGTACACGCCGCTCAAGTCCCTCATCAGCTGATCGCGGCGAGACCGCGAACCGTAGCCTTCGAGCGTCGAAATCGACGGCCAGTTGATAGGCGCTATCAACTAGCCGTCAAAATCGACGAGAGATCACTGCGGATCGTCTTCGAGCGTCGAAATCGACGGCCAGTTGATAGGCGCTATCAACTAGCCGTCAAAATCGACGGAAGATCGCTACGGATAGTCTTCGAGCGTCGAAATCGACGGCCAAAGACTAAATTTAGTCTTCCTCGCTCGAACCCCCCCGCCCGGTCGACAGACTAGAGCGTGACGCCGGCGGAGATGTCGATCTGCATCTGACGCGGGAGATCGCTCGGCAACGTTCCGTCCATGTCGTGCGGGGTCAGCACGTCGAAGAGGAACGAGCCGCCGATCTGGAACCACTCGTAGCGGATCTGCAGCCCACCGCCGAGGCGGAAGCGCGTCGAGCGGATCTGGCTGAACACCACGTTGTGGTTCAGCTCGCGGCCGCTGCCGCGGCAGTACGGCGGGCCACCGCTCATGCTCGTGGGCGTGAGGGGGTCCGGGTTGCAGCTCGGGAAGATCGGCGTGCCGGGCGTCAGGTCGACGAGCTCGGAGTCCGCGAAGATCCAGCCGACCTGGCCGAACACCGACGGCGTCACCTCGACCGTGTTCGCGATGACGAACGGCTCCGACAAGATGACGTCCACCGTCGGGATCGTCATGTTGAACTCCGAGTCGCCGAGCAGCGTCTGCACCGCGGCGCGCACCGCGAGGTCGGGGATCCAGCCCACGCCGTCGCGGAAGCCCTCGAAGAGCGCCCAGCGAACCTCGAGGCCGAGGGTCCAGTAGCTGCTGTTCGCGAGGTAGCCGATGTTCATCCCGAGGTCGAAGCCGAACGGGAGGCCCTTGCGCAGGTTGAAGCGCCCCCACGCGAGCACGCTGTCGACGAACCGGCTGCTCGTCGTCGAGCCTCCCAGCCCGTCGCCCTCGACCGCGCGATGCCACGCCGAGCCCGTCGCGTTGGCCCCGGAGGCGTCGCTCTCGATCGGGGTGAGCCACGTCTCGAAGCCGACGTAGATCCCGCGCACGCCGCGCGTCCCCGCGGTGGTGAGCACGGGAGGCATCATCGCGCCGGCGAACTGGGTCATCACCCGCTGCCACGCCGGATCGTCCTGGCAGAAGTCCATCGGGATCGGGTTGCCGCTCATGTCGAACGGCACCGCACAGGGCGTGTTGGGCGCCGCGGTGCCCGAGTCGACGGCGGGGATCCGCAGACGAGACAACGCGATGTTCATGTCCTGCGCGTCGGCGCGCGAGGCGCTCAGCGCCAGCGCGACCACGCCCAGCGTCACGGCGGTCAGCCCGACGGCGAGCCTGCGCGCACAAGCGGACGACCTGAGCCGAAGCACGGAGCGACGCTACCTTCTGGCCCGAGATTCCGTCAAGGTTCGCCGCGGCATGGAACAGCCCGAGAAGCTTCGGTTCTCGCCGCTCGCGGTGCCGATCCACGTGGTGCTCGTCGAGCCGGAGATCCCCCCCAACACCGGGGCGATCGCCCGGACCTGCGTGGCCACCGGCACGCCGCTCCACCTCGTCGGTGAGCTCGGGTTCGACCTCAGCGAGCATCGGGTCCGGCGCGCGGGGCTCGACTATTGGCCCAAGCTCACGCTCCACCGGCACGAGACCTTCGAGGCCTGCGAGGCGGCGATCCCGCGGAGTCGGATGGTCCTCTTCAGCGCCAACGCGGATCGCGGATTCCTCGACTTCGATCCGTCGCCGGGCGACGCCCTCGTGTTCGGCCGCGAGTCGGTCGGCCTGCCGCGCGGGCTCATCGAGGCGCACCGGCCCAACGTGGTGGCGATCCCGACCACGGGAGAGGTGCGGTCGCTGAACCTCTCGAACGCCGTCGCGATCGCCGTCTACGACTGGCTCCGGCGTCTCGACGCGTTCCGCTGAGCCGTCTCGGCGGCCCCGTGCATCCGCCTCCACGAACAACTGTGCAACGATCACCACACCCTGAGCCACAGGGGCACGAGACGGTGCCGGGCTGAGCCGCCCACGCAGGGCGGGTTTCCTAGAACGGTCGCGGCATGTATCGTGCGTAAGGGAGAGCCATGCGACGTACTATCATCTTGGGCCTGAGCGGGGCGACGCTGCTCGCCGTCGGTTGCACCGGCAACGAGCCGGACGGTCATCTCGCCGAGACGGGACCCCCGGCGGTCGCCGGCGGGACCCTCGAGGTCGCGGAGCTGGACGGCGCGTTCGTCGCGGTGGCGAGCGACCCGGCGCGGGCCTCCGTGTTCATCACGGAGATCGGCGCGGACGGGAGCCAGATCAGCGAACGCTTCCGTGTGGTCCTCGAGCAAGGCGACGACCCGGGCCGCGTCGCGATCGACGACGACGGCCGCGCCCACGTGGTGGCGCGCCAGAGCGGCGACGTGATCTCGATCGATCTGCGCACCGGCGAGATCCTCGAGCGCCGCCACACGTGCGCGGCGCCCCGAGGGATCGACATCGATCGCCACCGCGGCGGAGACCTCTGGGTCGCCTGCGCCGAGGGCATCGTGGTCCGCCTCGCAGAGGCCGGCGGCGGCGTGCTCGAGACCGTGCGCCTGCGCGACTCCGAGGGTCACCCGATCGCGGACCTCCGCGACGTCGTCGTGCAAGAGGACGTGCTCTTCTACGTGAGCCGCTTCCGCTCCGCGGAGATCCTCGTGGTTCGGGACGCCGAGGGCGTGATCGGAGCCGACGACATCCACGACGCGCCGCGCGTGACGCTCGCCGATGGCGCGATGCGCGAGATGGACTCCACCGTCGCGTGGCGCATGCGCCGCATCGGGACGGGCAACGAGGTTCTCCTCGTGTTCCAGCAGGCGCAGTCGAGCCAGCTCGGCACCCTCGGGGCGCCCGCGCCGCTCAACCAGTACTACGGCGGCTCGTGCGACTACGGCGTGATCCGGTCGGCGATCGCGCGCTTCAACGGCAACACGTACACCGACACGCAGCCGGTCGCGAACGCGGTCCTCGTGGTCGACGGCGCGGTGGCGGGATCGTCCATCGCGCTCGCGGCGGCCTCCGAGCCCTCGGTGCCGCGAGACGAGAGCGCGGGCCTCGGGTTCGGCAACTTCAATGGCGTGCGCAGCGTGCCGTCGACGAGCTCGAGCCCGCTCTGCACGAGCGGCTTCAGCTTCACCACCGGCGCGGCGGAGCACTTCGGCCGCCCGCGCGCGGCGACCGGCGTCGCGGTCCTCCCGGACGGCCACGTGATCGCGCAGTACCGCGATCCCGGTGAGCTCGTCGTCGGCCGCATCCTCGGCTCGAACCCGACCGACTCGTACTACGAGGGCAGCTCGTCGCAGGACGTGACGACGGGGACCGTGCGGCTCAGCGGCGGCTCGGTGGAGAACGCGGGTCACGCGCTCATGCACGAGGCGGCTGGCTCGGGCGCGGCGTGCGCGTCCTGTCACCCCGAGGGCGGCGACGACGGCCACGTCTGGAAGTTCGACAGCGGCATCCGCCGCACACAGACGATGAACGGCGGCATCCTGAACACCGCGCCGTTCCACTGGGCGTCGGACGTCCGCGACATGACGGCGGTCATGGACGGCACGTTCGTCGGCCGCATGGGCGGCACCCGTCCGGCTCCCGCCGAGATCGCGGCGTTCGAGCAGTGGGTCGACGCACTGCCGGCGACGCCGGGCATCGTCGTGGACTCGGCGCAGGTCGATCGTGGCCGCTCGGTGTTCATGTCCACGGGTTGCACCGACTGCCACAGCGGCGATCTGCGGACGAACAACGAGGTCGCGGCGAACAACGAGGTGCCGATGGCCGAGACCGAGGCCGCGGCTCCGCTCCCGCGCGCCGCGGTCCCCGCGCTCTACGAGGTCATCTATCACGCGCCGTACTTCCACAACGGCACGGCCGAGACGCTCGACGACGTGGTGGCGATGCACCACGGCGACACGCTCGATGAGGCTGGGCGCACGGATCTCGTCGCGTACCTCCGGTCGCTCTGATCCCGTCGACCTGATCTTGTCCCGGTGAGCTGGTCGGTTTGGTAGAACGGGAGCCACTCGTGATCGACCCGCTCCACCTTCGCCTCGTCTACGCGGCTTGCGCCCTGGCGCTCGGCTGGCTCACCGCCGGCGGAGCCGCCGCGCAGGCCGGCGCGGACGACGCCGAGCCGACCGTGTCCGAGCCGACCGTGTCCGAGCCGACCGACGACGACGACGAGCTGGAGAACGCGGCGCCGCGAGCGGAACCGCCCGCCGAGCCGCCGACCGCGACCATGCCGCCGTACGAGCGGGCGATGGGCGAGTTCGCGGAGCTCGACACCTTCATCGGCGTCGCGAGCGGTCGGGCGGACTGGACCCTCGACGACGGCGTCGGCACCCCGCAAGTCCCCTGGGACGACTACGATCCCGAGTACGCGTACGGCCCGCGGGGCAACGTGCACCTCGGGATCACCGCCCGGCTCGCCGCCATGCCCGGCGGGGGCGTCGGCTTGCCCGCGCCGGATGGTCCCTACATCGAAGCCGGCGGGCTGCTCGACATCCGCTACGCGCAGGATCGCCCTTGGCGCCTGCGCCTCGGGGTGGCGGTGAACTACCAGCCGTACGCACAGGAGAACCTCGGCGCGGGCTCGCACGTCTCGCAGAGCCCGTTCGCGTTGCGGTTCCGGATCCAACCGCTCGCGGTCGACCTCGGGCACTGGATCAGCCTGCGCCTCGGCGCGGACCTCGGGATGCAATGGGCGCCGGGGTACGCGACGGACGGTGGAGCGATGGCGTTCCTCTTCGCCGCCCACGGCGAGGTCGCGCTGCTGCTGCTCGAGGGCGTCTTTGAGATCGGCCTCTTCGGTGGCCTCCAGATGACCGCGGTGGGGCGATCGACGCGGAGCGGATTCGGGACCGACCTGCGCCCCGAGGGGATGATCGGCATCAGCGGAGCGATGTTGTTCGAATGACCCACCTCCATCCACCGCCGCGCTCGTATCCGCGCGCGCTCGCGCTGGCGTCGTTTCTGCTGGGCGCGGCCCTGCTGACGGGCTGCCTCGGCGAGCGTTACGTCGGCCACTTCGACGACAACGCTTTTTACGCATCGCGTGGCCACTACCGGATCCGATACGAGAACCCGGGCGCGCTGCTCGGGCCGGACTGGGAGCTCACCAACTTCGAGCGCGACGAGCTCGGCCAGCCGATTCGAGCGATCCACGTCCCGAACGCGGACGACGCGCACGCGATCAGCGAGTTCGCGCCGGTGCGCCGCGAGTATGCGTTCGGCTCGGAGCGGGTCGACCTCCGTTACGTCAACTCCGATGGCGTCAGCGAGATCTTCACGCGCACGCTCCCCATGTCGCCCGCGTGGGCCCGCGCGGAGCTCAGCGCTGCCATCGCGCGCGCCGTGATCGCGCTCGGCACGCCGATCGCCGGCGCGCCGAACCTCCTCGGCCACCAGCTGCCGCCGAACACCGAGGTGCATATGCGGGCGAGCGGCGCCGCGCACGTCGACGGACACGACGGTCGCTACGTCGTGTTCGACCTCATCCAGGTCGCGAACGGGACCGAGCGGGTGCGCCGCGTGTCGCTGGTCGCGCTGCGGCCCGACGAGCTCGTCAACGTTCATTACCGCGTGCGACGGTGGCGCTTGCCGATGCTCCTCGTCATCGGGCACATCTCCCCGCCCGAGGTGCACGACGAGCAGCACGCCGAGTTCGCAGGCCTCGTCAGCCGCCTCGATCTGGCGCCCGTCTCGCGATAGCCGCCCGCCTTTTCAAGCGGGCCGCGGCGTGGCAGCGTCACCGCTTCGTGCGCGGTCGAACCACGCTGTTGGCCCTCGCCGGTGCGCTCTCGGTCGCGAGCGCGGCGAGCGCGGATCCGGATCCCGCGACGCACGAGGCGAGCGCGACGGAGCCCGAGGGCTACGAGTGCGACGCGGCGGCGGGCGGCGAGGTCGACCCGGAGGTGGACGCGGAGCGCGACGCGAGCGGCGCCGCGCCCGCAGAAGCGCGCCTCACGCTACCGGCCGAGTGGCGCACGTCGCGGGGGCGCGACTGTCGGCGCTATCACGGCCGCGTGATGTGCGACGGACCGCTCCGCGTCCCCGCGCCGTTCGGCGGGGCAGAGGAGCTGGCGCGGCGCATCGGGCTCGACGACGAGGTCCGCGTCGGCCGCATCGCGATGAGCAGGGACCCCGAGCCCGCGTGGCTCGGCGAGACGCCGCCGAGCCGGGGCGAGGGACTCCTCTGGCCGGTGCCGGACGGCCGGCTGTGGCGCGGCTTCGGACCGCAGCCCGAGATCCTCCGCCGCCCCGGCGGCCGCGTGCGGCGCGGGCGGCGGATGCGCCAGCACCGGGGCGTCGACATCGGCGCGCCGGCGGGGAGCGCGATCCGCGCGGTCAACGACGGTCTCGTGCTCTACTCGTTCAACAGCATGCGCGGCTACGGCAACGCGGTGATCGTGCTCCACGCGGACACGACGGTGACGCTCTACGCGCACTCTCGCGAGACGTACGTGTTCGCCGGACAGCGCGTGCGCCGAGGGCAAGTCATCGCCGCGGTCGGCCACACCGGGCTCGCCCACGGCGATCATCTGCACTTCGAGTGGCGCCGCGCGGGCCGCCCGCTGAATCCGGTGCGCCACTTCGTCGGCGCACCGGACTGAGCGTCACGAACCGAGCGCACTCTCGACGCTCACTCCCGGCGCTCACTCCCGATCCTCACTCCCCGATCGGTGGGACCTGACCGGCGAGCGCCTCGAGCACGAAGCGGGTCGCGTCGCCGCGCCCGAGCGTCGTCTCTAGCGCGACGAAGTGTCCGTCGTCGCCGGCGTTCGGCATGTACTGGCGCATCCCGACGGTGAAAGGGATCATGTCGATCATCACGTTCCCCGAGAGCGGCGGCGAGACGGGGTCGCCGACGCCGATGTCGACGAGGCGCGGGCCGACGAGCGGGAAGCCCACCGAACGCGCGAACGCGCTCATGGTGCGCTCGGTGCTGTACGTATCGCCGAGCCCGTACGTCATGAACACGTGTGCGCCGGGACCCACCGGGTCGCGCCGGTAGAAGCGCCCGAAGTTCACCGGGTCGACGCGCTCGTACACCGACTGGATCAGCGCGAGCGCCGGGTGGTTGTCGCCGCCCGCGAGCGAGCCGTCCGCGTCCGGATCGAGCAGCGCGAGCGGCACCGCATGCGCGATGTCGATCGGGCTCGTCTTCGAGAGGAGCGACTCCGTGAGATCGCCGCCGCCCCCGCTGATCACCGCCGCGCGCACGCTCGGCTCGAACGGGATCATCAACATCGCGTGACCCGCGCCCTGGCTGTGCCCGACGATCGCGATACGGCTCGGGTCGAAGCGGACGTCGAAGCCGGTCGGGGCTTGCGCGGCCGGCAGGCTGAACGACTCCGCCCAGTACACGAGCGACAAGAAATCTGCCGCGCCCTGCATGAAGTTGTCGCGCGAGGCCCGCGGGTTCGCGTAGTTGAACACGAGGTAGCGCGGCTCGCGCGTGGAGGCGCCACGACGGGTGCCGTGCATCGGCAGATCGAACCCGACCGTGATCGCCCGCGGGGCGCCCGAGCCGCCGTCGTCCGACGCGAAGGTGCGCGCGAGGTCGTCGTCGATCGCGGACGTGAACGCGCCCCCGGTGCCGTGACCGAAGATCACGAGCGGGAAGCCCTGTGTCGGCTCGCTGGTGACCTTCGGGATCGTCATCACCATGCAGACCGACTCGGTGGCTTGGGCGATCGGTCGCCCCATCGCGTCGAGCGCGATCCCGCCGCCGTCCTCCGGCGTCGCGTACGGCGGCGTCCCCGCCTGGAAGCGCGGCAGGTTGATGCGCGCGTGGATCTCCCAGTAGTCGTCGTTGACCGGACCGCACCGGCGCGCCCCGCCGTCGTCGCACGGGCTCGTCGCGACGCCGTCGCATAGCGTCACGTCGGTCAACGTCGGCGCCGCGTCGGCGCGGATCACCTCGCGGAGCGCGGGGACCTGCGCGGTCGGGTCCTGCGTGGTGAACTGCGCGACCGTCAACACGTCGTCCGATGTAAACTCCGCCTCGGGAGACTCCAGGAAGTCGCGGAGCGGCTGGTAACGATCCCACGCCGTCGCGAGCGGCTCACCGCCCGGCCGTGTCGCCGCGAGCACCGCGTCGAGGTCGGGCGCGCGCGCATAGGTGACGTGACCGTCGCCCTCCCCCGCGCGCACGCCGCGCAAGAGGACGGCCGCGTAGGTCGTGCCCGCGCGCAGCGGCGCCCCGTGTCCGCGGCGCATCGCGAGCCAGTTGGGGCAGATGTAACGCGTGATGCGGCCCGCGGTGGTGAGCCACGCGCGCCCGAGGTTCAGCCCGTACTCGGGCGAGCCGGGCGTGATGTCGATGAGGAGGAACGTGTCGCCGGTGACGTCGTTCCACTCGTAGGGCACCGAGAAACGGAAGTAGATGACCGGGTTCGTCGCGAAGCCGTTCAGGTCCTCCTCCGCGACCTCGATGTGCCGACCCACCACGTCGACGTCCAGCGCGGTGCTCGGCGTCGGATGGTTCGACAGGTCCAGCCCGTTGGCGCTGCGACGGATGTCGTTCGGGAACGGCAGCCGATAGAAATCGCCGTCGACCGCGCGATCGCCGGTCGGAACGGTGAAGTACGCGATCGGCGGGTCTTCGGCGGTGGTGTCGCACGTCTCGCCCGCCCAGAGCGGGAGCAACGGACGCGGGACGCCGGCGTCGCCCGCGCTCGCGCCGGGGCTCTGACAGGTGCGCGCGCCGCCCTCCCCCATCTGACAGGCGAGCCCCGCCGCGCAGTCGACGTCCGTGCCGCACATCGCGCCGATGTCCCCGGCGCCGGCCATCCGGCAGACGCCGCTGAAGCCCTCGACGATGCACACGAATCCTTGCACGCAATCTGCCGTGCTATCGCAGTCCGCCCCCGCGCCGCCCTGACCGGCCGTCGCGCACATCCGGTCCGGCGCGCAGTAGAGGCCGTCCGTGCAATCGGCCGTCAGCTCGCACGGGGATCCCTCGACCCCGTCGCGCGCGCCGTCGCACAGGCCACCGGTGCACACCAACCCGAGGCGGCAGTCCGACGTCGCCATGCAGCCGTCGCCGAGCCGTCCGTTCGGGCTGCCTCCGTCCACGTCGCCGGGCTCGAAGAAGTCACATTCGCACCCGACCAACCCGAGCCCGAGGCACCCGATCAAGAAAGCTACAGCGCGCATTCGGTCCCTCCCACCGCGAGCACCAGCGACACGATAGCGAACCCCGCCCCCCGCGCCGAAGTCCCGGCGCCTTTCTTGACCCTCGGCTCGACATCGTGTCTGTGGAGGTATGTCGCGCACCTACCTGGCCCTCCTCCTGGGCGCCGGCCTCGTGCTCGCGCCGCTCTCGGGCGCGTCGGCGGACCCCGCGGAGCGCTCCACCCCGGCCCGCTACGACTACTCGCGGTTCAGCGACGGGCCGCGCAACGTGCCGGCCCCACGGGGCGCCTCCCGCGATCGCGCCGAAGCGCTCGGCCTCGGGACCCGGGAGGCCGCCTCGCTCGCGATGCGCGGCCGTGCGCCCGCGTCGTGGCTCCGCGCCGCCGCGTGGCGGGACGGCGACGTCGATCGCCTCCTCTGGCCGGTGGATGACGGCCGCTACGTCCGCGGCGTCGGCTTCGTGCGTCGGACCCGGCCCGGTCTCCGCCACGACGGCGTCGACATCGGCGCCGAGCCGGGCTCGGTGGTCCGCGCGGCGGCCGACGGCATCGTCGTCTACAGCGACAACGGGATTCGCGGGTTCGGCAACTGCGTGATCCTCGCGCACCCGAACGGCTGGGTGACCCTCTACGCGCACAACACGCGCACCACCGTGCAGCCGGGCTGGCGGGTCCGGCGCGGAGAGCGGATCGCGCTGGTCGGGAGCACGGGGATCTCGCGCGGGCCTCACGTCCACTTCCAGCTCCACGTGGAGGGACACACCGTGGACCCGCTCGCGCTCTTCGACGGCGGCCCCGCGTTCGTCCGTCGGGTCGCGGAGCGCGCCCACGCGCGCGGCGACGTGCCGGAGCCGAGCGCGCCGAGCGCCGAGGATCGGATCGAGGAAGCTCCGTTGCCTACTTCGAGCTCATCGGTGGCGACGGTCGCGACCGTCCCCGCCGCCGACCCGAGCGACCCGCCGCTCGGCTCGCGCGCGCTCCTGCGCCGGCTCGCCCGCTTCGCCCCGAGCTCCTCGCTGCTCGCCCGCGCGGGCGGGCGCACGTTCTCCGACGCGCTCTGGCCGGCCCGCGGCGGACAGCTCGCCTCGAGCTCGCAACGCGGCGTGCGGATCGACACCGACCCCGACGCGGCGGTGCGCGCGGCCGACGATGGCCTCGTCGTATACGCGTCGGAGCGCGGACGGCACGGCTTCGAGATCGTGATCGTCCACCCGATGGGCTGGGTCACCCGCTATCGCGGCGTGCGCGAACCGAACGTGGAGGTCGGACAGAGCGTCGAGCGCGGCGCGTGGATCGCCCGCTCGAACGGGCGGTTCGAGCTGGCCCTGCGAGTGGACGGCCACCTCGTCGATCCGCGGCCGCACCTCCGAGGGATCCCCCACGACTGAGCCGCCTCGCGCATTGACGCGGCGCGCGTCGGGCGCGCAGAGTCGAGCCGTGGATCGCCCCTCGCCCCCGATGGTGCCGTTTGCGAGCGCCGGCTACCGCGGGCTGCGCGACGACGGCGGCGCGACCGACGCGCTCCTCGGCAAGGTCGGCGACCGAATGGTGCAGCTCGCCGAGGAGGCGCTGGGCGAAGAGCTCGACGCGCGCATCGCGCGCATCCGCACCCACCCGAACGAAGCGGGGATGGATCCGTTCGGGTTCGATCCCGCGGTCGCGCGCTACGCGCTCGCGATCGCCGCGTTCCTCCATCGCATGTACTTCCGCACCGAGGTGTTCGGCGCGGAGCGGATCCCCGAGGGCCGCGTGCTCGTCATCGCGAACCACTCGGGTCAGATCCCGATGGACGGCCTCCTCATCGGCGCCTCGCTCATGCTCGACGCGGAGCCGCCGCGCTTCGCGCGCTCGATGGTGGAGCGATGGTCCGCGGAGCTCCCGTTCGTCAGCGTGCTGTTCCAACGCTGCGGGCAGGTCGTCGGCTCCCCCGACAACGCGCGGCGCCTGCTCGAGAACGACGAAGCCCTCGTCGTCTTTCCCGAGGGCGCGCGCGGCATCAGCAAGACCTTCGATAAGCGCTACCAGCTCGAGGACTTCGGGCTCGGCTTCATGCGGCTCGCGCTCGAGACGGGGACCCCGATCGTCCCGGTCGGCGTCGTCGGAGGCGAGGAGCAGCTCGTGAGCGTGGCGAACCTCGAGTCGCTCGGGCGCCTCCTCGGGATGCCCGCGTTCCCGATCATCCCGCAGCTCTTGTTCGGCCTCGCGTTCCCCCTACCGACCCGCTATCGCATCTACTTCGGCGAGCCGCTCCGCTTCCACGGCGACCCCGACGACGACGACGCGGTGATCTCCGCCAAGGTCGGCGAGGTGCGCGCCGCCATCCAGGGTTTGCTCGCCGAAGGCCTGCGCCGCCGGAAGAGCATCTTCTTCTGAACGCACGCCGCGGCTTGACTGGCCCGGCCGTAGGCTTTTCATTACGGCGCTATGTGCTTCGGGGTCATCGGTTCTGCGCCGCGCGCTCGCGGGGTGCTGCTCGCCATCTTGGCGGTCTCGCTGTGGGGATTCGGCTGCGACGGCGGCGGAGGGCAGACGACTCCCGACGAGTCGGACGACCTCGGCACCTCGGGCTCGGAAGGGCCGCGCGTGGCGTCCGAGGTCCCGCGCGGGCTGAACGACACCCGCTGGAGGTGGCTCGAAGCGCACTGCACCGAGGGCCCGCTCGATCTATCGAGCCGCGGTTATGCCGCCGAGCTCACCGTGATGCAGGACGACTCGAGCGGCGCGGTCACGCTCATTACGGACCAGACGTTCTCGGCCGAGTCGTGCGCGAACACGGTGGTGGTGGACGGCGCCCCGCCGAGCAGCGGACCCGACTGGCAGATGCAGGAGGTCGCGCGCATCGCGGTGCCCGCTACCCCGGAGTGCTATGGCCGGCCCGAGGATCTCCGGCCCGGAACGGTGCGCCGCGCGGGCCAGCTCCTCGAGGTGCTCGTCCAGCGCTCGCGCTGGTGCAACGGGCTCGAGGTGCGGATGGTGTACGCGCCGATGAACGACGAGCCGCTCGGAGAAGATCAGATCGTCCGCCACTACGCGGCGCTCTTCACGGTGGGCAACGCGCCGGCCGTCGCGTCGCTGTTCGCGGAGACGGGCACGTTGCTCGAGCCGTTCACCCGCACCGACACCGGCGACCCGTACCGCCACATCGGGCGCGCGTCGGTGGAGGAGTGGTACTCGGAGACGTTCCAGAGCGCGCCGTGGCGCGCGATGCGGATCACCGACATCACCAGCGCAGAGACCGAGTCGGGCGCCGCCTCGCGCACGATGAGCTGGGAGTACATGGATCCGCGCCTCGCGGAGCCGCTCGCGGGGAGCACGAGCTTCACGATCGCGGCGGGTGAGATCTTCGAAGCGCAGATCGAGCTGCGCGGCGAGCCGACGCTCCGTCCGGCCGAGGAGCCCGAGGGCGAGACCCAGGGCGGCTGATCGAACCGGGCGGATCCGATCCGAGGCGCGCGCCTCGCGGGGCTTGATCCCGACGCGGCACCCTCCGATCATCGTCCGGTGTCCGATCCACCCCGCCGACCGAGCGCGCGTGCCTCTCGCTCGTCGTCCGATCCGCCGAGCGACGCGCCGGACGGGCAGAAGAAGCGCGCGAGCGCGCGGCGGGCGCGCAAGCCTGCGCCGCGCTCGGAGCCGCCGCCTCCCACGAAGCGTGCGTCGGCCAAGCGATCGTCGGTGACGAAGGCCAAGCGCGCCTCGCGCCCGCCCGAGACATCGCGGGCGCCCGATCCGGAGACGGACCGAGGGACGAGCGCGTTGGCGATCGACGCTCCGCCGAACGGGCCCCCGGACCGGGGCAGCAACGGCTCGAACGGCTCGAGCCTCGCTTCGCGTGCGCCGTCGCGCCGTCCGTCCGCGTCGCGCCAGCCCGACGCGCCCGCGCACGAGGGCGCGATCGTCATCACCGGGATCTGCGGGCGGCTCGGGCGCCTCCTCACGCGGACGCTCCACCGCAGCGACCGCGTGATCGGGATCGACCGGCGCGAGTTCGAGGGCAAGCCGAAGGACGTCGTCCACCACCGGATCGACCTGCGCCGCAAGAAGACGCGCGACGTGTTCCGCGCCGGCGGCGTCCGCGCCGTCGTGCACCTCGGGATCATGCACGACCTCCGCGCGAGCGACTCCGCGCACCACAGCTGGAACGTCGTCGCGTTCCAGAAGCTGCTCGACGCGCTCATCCAGTACGACATCCCGAAGCTCGTCGTCTTGAGCAGCGCGAACGTCTACGGGCCGAGCCCGGACAACCCGCAGTTCCTCACCGAGGAAGCCCCGTTGCTCGGCGCGCAGCACTTCAGCGCGATCCGCGACCTCGTCGAGGTCGACATGCTCGCGCAGAGCTTCTTCTGGCGACATCCCGACACCGAGACGGTGGTGCTGCGGCCGTGCCACATCCTCGGAGGGGTTCGGAACGCGCCGAGCAACTACCTCCGGCTCGAGCGCCCGCTCACGCTCATGGGCTTCGATCCGATGATCCAGGTGATCCACGAAAAAGACGTGGTCAAGGCGATCACGCTCGCGCTCGAGCCCGGGGTGCGCGGGATCTTCAACCTCAAGGGCCCGGGCGAGCTCCCGATGAGCCGCATCTTCCGGATCCTCGGCAAGCGCCCGCAGGCGGTACCAGCTCCGGTGATGAAGCCGGTGCTCGATCGCATGTGGCGCTACCGGATCACGTCGTTTCCCACGCCCGAGCTCGATCACATCCGCTACGTCTGCATGGTCGACGACTCGCGCGCGAGGGAGATCCTCGGGTTCTCGCCCCGCTTCGGCCTCGAGGAGACCGTGCGCGCCGTCGAGACGGAGGCATGAACGGCGACGACGAAGCGCGCATCCGCGAGAAGGCGCGCACCATCGACACGGCGAACGAAGCGCGCCTCTCGTACGACCCCGGCGCAGCCGAGCTCCTCTTGGGCGCGACGGTGGCCGAGCGATACACGCTCGAGAAGCTCCTCGCGGTCGGCGGGATGGGTCTCCTCTATCGGGCGACCGACGGACGGGGCGGCCCGAAGGTGGTCGTCAAGACGCTCCGCCCCGAGCTCGCGGAGAACCGCGTCGTCGTCGATCGCTTCGTACGCGAATACGAGGCGTGCCGCACCGTGCGGAGCCCGCACCTCGTCGAGTTCCTCACGTCGGGCAACCTCGCGGACGGCCGCGCCTACTACGTGATGGAGCTGCTCGATGGGTTCTCGCTCGCCGATCTCCTCCGCATGACCGAGGGCGACATCGCGCCGCCACGGGTCATCCGCATCGCGCACCAGATGGCGCTCGCGCTCGAGGCGGCGCACGCGGCCGGGCTCGTACATCGCGACCTGAAGCCAGACAACGTCATTGTCTGCCCGCTGCCCGACGGGAGCGAGTACGTGAAGATCCTCGACTTCGGTCTCGCGAAGGCGGTCGACGGATCGATGGACGTCACGCGCGCCGGCGAGGTCGTGGGCACGCCGCACTACATGTCCCCCGAACAGATCCGTGGGATGGCGATGGACTACCGCACCGACATCTACTCGTTCGGGATCATCCTCTACGAGATGCTGACCGGCGAGGTCCCGTTCGACGGCGAAGCGCTGATCGACATCATGCTCAAGCACGTCGAGCAGGAGCCGGTGCTCCCCAGTAAGCGCACTCCGCCGATCAAGATCCCGGTGCAGCTCGAGTGGATCATCATGTGTTGCCTCTACAAGGAGGCGAAGCGCCGCTTCAGGAGCGCGACCGAGCTGCGCGAGGAGCTCGAGAACGTCGGGCGCCTGTATCACATCGAGCTGGCGCGCCAGGGCTGACCAAGACGTCAGCGGTATCCGCGGGCCTGGAGCGCGAAGAGGTGGGCGTAGCGGCCGCCCTGCGCGACCAGCTGCTCGTGCGAGCCCTTCTCCACGATCCGACCGCCCTCGATCACGACGATGGTGTCCGCCATCCGCACGGTGGAGAAGCGATGGCTGATGATCACGGCCATCCGATCCTCGGCCAGCGCGCCGAAGCGCTCGAAGATCCGCGTCTCGGCCTCGGCGTCCATCGAGGCGGTCGGCTCGTCGAGGATCAACAGCTGCGCGTCCTCGCGCATGAAGGCGCGAGAGAGCGCGATCTTCTGCCACTGCCCGCCGCTGAGCTCGCGACCGTTCTCGAACCACTTGCCGAGCGGGGTCTGGTAGCCATCGGGGAGAGCCTCGATGATCGCGTCGGCGAGGCCCTTGGCGGACGCGGTGCGCCAGCGCGCCTCGTCGTCGAACGCCTCGACGTCGCCCGCGCCGACGTTCTCTCCCGCCAGCAAGTGGTATTGCACGAAGTCCTGGAAGATGACACCGACCCGCCGACGCAGCGCGCGCGGCTCCCACTCCGCGAGGTCGAGCCCGTCGAGCGTGATCGTCCCCGCGGTCGGCCGGTAGAGCCCGACCATCAGCTTGATCAGCGTCGTCTTGCCGGCTCCGTTCTCGCCGACGAGCGCGAGCTTCTCGCGCGGGCGGAGGTGGAGATCGATCCCGGCGAGGGTGAGCGCATCGGCGTCCGGATAGCGGAACTCCACCCCGCGCATCCGTAGCCCGTCGTCGGGGTCGGGACCGCTCGTGCGAGTGCCCCCTACCACGCGCGCCGGCTCGCGATCGAGGAACGAAAACAGCTCGCGGAGGTAGAGCATGTGCTCGTATTGCGAGCGGACGAGATCGAGCGATCGATACAGCGACGTCTGCGCCTGCCGGAAGACGAGCAGGTACATCGTCATGTCGCCGAACGTGAGCTCACCCTCCGCCGTCTTGACCGCGATCCACGCGTAGGCGCCGTAGAACGCAACGACGCTGACCGCGCCGAACAGATACGCGCGCCACGCCTGCGCAAGAGTCCGCGCTCGGTCCTCCTGGAAGTGCTTCTGGAAGATCGCGCGGTAGCGCCCGAGGAGGAGCCCGCCGAGATCGAACAGCTTGACTTCCTTCGTATAGGCCGCGTTCGTCAGGAGGCTCTCGTAGTACATCTGGCGGCGCGTCTCGGGCGCGCGCCAACTGAACAGGCGAAAGCTCGACTCCGAGTAGCGCAGGTCGGCGATGAACTCCGGCACCGCCGCGACGACCACGATCACGAGCGCCCACGGCGCGAGCTGCCAGAGGAGCACGCCGTACGATACGAGCGCGATCGCGTGGCGGACGATGTCGTAGCTCCCCTTCACCACGCTCAGCGGCCGGTACGACGCGCCGCGCCGCGCCTTGCTCAGCTGGTCGTAGGTGTTCGAGTCCTCGAAGTCCGCCAGCTCGAGGTCGAGCGCCTTCTCGAGGATGCGCTCATTGATGTGCTGCCCGAGCTCGATGCGCAGCGTCTCCTCGGTGAGCCACTCCAGCCGATCGAAGCCGCGCGACGCGAGCACGAGCACGAGCTCGATGCCCACCCACATCACCACGTCGCGCGGCTCGCCCTGGTGCTGGAAGAACACCTCGACGACCTGGTCGACGATCCGCTTGCCGACGTACGCGATCCCGGCGGGCAGGACGCCGCCGAGCAGCGCCATCCCGGCGAGGAGCGCGACGTAGCCGCGGTTCACGCCCCACACCAGCGCCACCGTCCGTCGCAACGAACCGCCGAGCCGGACGAGCTGCTCGCGGCGGTCGGACCACGCGCTCACGGCTCGACTCTACCCGATCGCGGCTCGCCGGATGGCATCGCGATCCTGTCGGTCCCGCCGCGCGCCCCCGCAAGCCAGAAAGCGCGACGCCCCCCTCACCGGAGCGAGGAGGGCGTCAGCTTCGATTGCGAAGTACTCGAGACGCTCAGCGCCCGAGCCACTCAGCGGTTGCGGCAGGCGCCGTCGACGCAGTCGTCGGCTCCGCAGTCACCCTGCACGCGGCACTCGGGCGTGAGCTCGTTGAGCGCGTGGCAGAGATACTCGAGGGTCGTCGCGTCCTGGCGGCACTCCGGGACCTGCGAGTCGAAGCGCATGCAGGTGGTGTTCATCATGTCGGGGCACGGCGTCCGACACACCCCTTCGCGACACACGCGGCCGCTCTGGCACTCCGAGTCGTTCATGCAGAACGGCTCCTCGCGCCAGTCGGGGCGGCAGAACTGGTCCTCGGCGCAGTACTCGTCCGCTCCGCAGCTCTCGCCCGCCGCGCAGTCGCTCAAGCAGCGGCCGCCGACGCAGTGCTCGCCGCTCGGGCAGGCCGCCGAGGTCGCGCACTCGCTCGGGTTCTCGCGGCAGAAGCCGCCCTGGCAGCTCTGACCGCTGAGGCAGTCGGTGTCACCGGTGCAGACCCGCGAGCAGTCGTTGTTGAGGCAGACCGTCCCAGGAGCGCACTCGCGATCGAACTGGCAGGTCCCCCCGAGCGGGCGGCACTGACCTTCGATGCACACCTCGTTGCCGCTGCAGTCGCTCGCGCCGCGGCACTCGCCCGGGGTGGTGGGCACGCAGGTGTCGCGGAAGTCGCACCACTGACCGGGGCTGTCAGCGCAGCCCGCGTCGTCGGTGCAGTTCGACGAGCCGGTGCACTCGCCGGTCGTCGCGTCGCAGTACTCACCCGACGGGCAGTCGCCGTGGGTGCGGCAGTCGCGCGAGCCGCTCGTGCAGGTCCCGGACGCGTCGCAGATCTCGCCGCTCGCGCAGTCCGTGTCGTCGGTGCAGCGGGTGCCCGGGACACAGGACCCGCGCTGGCAGACGTCGCCGGCGCCGCAGTCGTCGTTGACGGTGCACTCGGGCGGCGGGGTCACGCAGATGCCGCGCGAGCACACGTCTCCGGGGCTCGGGCAATCGGTGTCCTCGACGCACGACGGAGGCGGCGGGTCACGGCCGTCGTCGCCTCCGAGGTAGATCGGACAACCGCTGAGCATGACGGTCGCCGGCAGTGCGAGAAGGAAAACGCGAAGGTTCTTCATGGGACTCGACTCCTGCGCGGATCGTGGCTGATTCATCCGCTGCGGCGGAGGATTGCCAGGACCATGCCAGGGAGGGTTCGGGTCGACGACCGCCTCGATCGCACGTCTTGTAAACCCTCGTTCACGGACCGGCGGCGCGGGACGAGGACGATCCTTCACGAGATCCGGGAGGGCCTCAGAAGGGGACGTCGTCGTCGGGGAACGGCGCCTCATCGTCGAATCCGCCGCCGCCGCCGTCGTCGTCGCCGAAGTCGAGGGGTGCCTCCTCGAAGTCGTCGGCGCTCGACGGCATCGGCGGCTCGTGTCCCGAAGCGTGGCCCGCTGGCGCGCCGGACTTCGGCTTGGGCGGCGGGCCGCCCTCGATCGCGTCGACCTGCTGCTCGTCGACCCAGTGCGTCTCGCCCGCGTCGTCCTTCACGCCGTAGCGCATGCCCTTGCCGAACTTCGAATCGCCGACCCAGAACACCTCGCCCTGGGTGCCCGAGCCGGGTCCACGGGTGATCTCGACCCGCTGCCCCTTGGCGAGGACCGGCTTCGCTGGCCCGTCGGGGGCGGCGGGCGCTGCGCTCTCGGGGCCGAGCTTGTCGGCGTCGAGCCAGTAGGTCTCGCCATTGTCGCCGCGGACCCCGTAGCGCATCCCGGGGCCGTACTTGTTCTCGCCGATCCAGAAGATCTCACCGCGGGTGCCGACGCCTTGCCGTCCGCCGACGATCGCCACCCGGGCGCCCTTCTCGAGCTTGGTCTCCTCGCTGGACATGGCGTTTTCATAGCGGCCTTTCGCGCCGAGTCCATCGACGGCATCCTGCTGCTCGATGGGGTTCGACATCGGCCGGATCGGTGGACGCCGCGCGCTCGACGAGCTGATCGATCGGGTGCTCGCTGCGGGCGACGAAGCGCTGCGGCTCTATCGCGCGGGGGCCGCGAACCGGACGAAGAAGAAGCCGGATCGCAGCCCGGTCACCGAAGCCGACGAGGCGGTCGAGAAGATGCTCGGCGAGTTCCTCCGCGGTCGCTACCCCGAGCTCGGCTTCCTCGGCGAAGAGACCGGCGCGTCCGGAGAAGCGAACGCGAGCTTGCGGTGGGTGGTCGACCCGATCGACGGGACGCGCGCGTTCATCCGCGGGATCCCGACGTGGTCGATCCTCGTGGGCCTCGAGCACGAGGGCCGACCGGTGGTCGGCATCGCGTACATGCCGGCGGGGCGCGACCTGTTCGTCGGGATCGATGGCGAGGGCGCGTATGACAACGGTCGGCCGGTCTTCCAGCTCTCGGAGGTCAGCGATCTACCGAACGCGGTGGTCACCCACGGCGCGCTGTCGCAGTTCACCGACTTGCAGCTCGGGCATCTGCTGCCTCGACTAGGCAAACATACTTACACGCAACGTGGCTTCGCCGACTTCGACGGATATCGCCAGCTCCTGCGTGGCCGCGTCGATGCGATGATCGATCCGGGCGTCGCGCCCTGGGACATCTGCCCGGCCGCGGTGCTCGTGCGTGAGGCGGGCGGACGGCTCACCAGCCTCAGCGGCGAGGAGACCATCCATGGGCACGGCGCGGTGGCGAGCAACGGGCTCCTCCACGACGAGTTGATCGCGCTCTTGAACGCGGAGGAGGAGTAGCCCGCGTCGCGCTCGTGCTGCGCTTGCTCGGCGGGCTCGCGCTCGCGGGGGGCGCCGTGTGGGGGCTCTCCTCCGCGCTCGCGCACGAGTCCGCGCGCGCCGCCTACGCGGAGACCAGCGCGGCGCTAGGCCAGACCGACTACTCCGCGGCCGAGAGCGATCGGCGCTACGCGATGGTCGTGCGCACGCTGGAGGAGGCGCGGCGCGCGGCGGCGCTGGTCGGGCTCGGCGGGGCGCTCTTCGGGTGGGCGCTGTTCGCGTTCGGAGCGGCGCCGCGGGTGCGAGCCGAATCGGCGTCGGCGTCCCGTGCGCGCGCGGCGGTCGCGCTCGACGGGCTGAGCTTCCTCGCGCTCGTCGCGGCGCTCTTCGCGACGAGGGCGCTCCAGCCGGACCACGCCGCGTTCGCGGAGCTGTCGCGCGCCGGCGGGCTCGGGCTGCTCGGCGCGGGAGCGGGGCTCGCGGCGGCCGGACGGACGCTCGGTGGGTGGGCCCTCGGGGTCGAAATGCGGCGGCCGGACGGACGCGCGCCGGGCGCATGGCGAGGCGCCGTCGCCTGGCTCGCCGCCCCGCTCGGCGCCGCGCTCGCCCCGTTCGGGTGGCGCTCCGGGCGGGCGCCCCTGCATTGGCGCGCGCTCGACGTCGTCGCGACGAGGTCGGTGGTCGACGCGGGCGATCTCTGAGAGTAGATTCGCGCGCGCATGGCCGACTCCGACTCCCACGACGTGCCCGGCGAGCTCCCGCAGCTCCGCGACGAGGCCGCGGACTCCCCGCTCTGGCTGCCCGCGCTGGGCCTCACCATCCTGCTCCTCGGCGCGGTGGTGATCGTGTGGCGCGGCGCGACGTCCGAGACGACCGACGACGCGGCGGAGACGGCCGAAGAGGCCGCGCCGGCCGACGAGCCAGCCCCCGCCGAGGAGCCGCCCGCCGAGGCCGCTCCCGCCGATCCGCACTGAGCGCACGTCCGACTCCGCCGGCCCATGGCGGGCCGGTCTCGACCCGAACCACGGAGAGAACTTCGATGACGCACAAGCCGATCCGACGCGTAGGCGTCGTCGGCTCCGGGGTCATGGGCAGCGGCATCGCCGCGCACATGGCCAACGCGGGGCTGCCCGTCCTCTTGCTGGACATCGTGCCCAAGGATCCCAAGGCGCCTCGGAGCTCGATCGCGGCGAACAGCCTCGCCGCGACGCTGAAGGCGAAACCGGCGGCGTTCTTCCATCCGTCGAACGCGAGCCTCGTCACGGTCGGCAACATCGAGGACGACCTCGCGAAGCTCGAGGGCTGCGACCTGGTGATCGAAGCGATCATCGAGCGGCTCGACATCAAGAAGAGCTTCTTCGCGAAGCTCGACGAGGTGATCGACGACGACACGATCGTGGCGTCGAACACGAGCGGCCTGCGCATCGTGGACATGGTCGAGGGGCGTGACGATCGGTTCCGCAAGAACTTCCTCGTCATGCACTTCTTCAACCCGGTCCGGTACATGAAGCTCCTCGAGCTCGTGCCGGGCCCCGACACCGACCCGAAGGTGCTCGAGCGCGTCGCGCGCTTCGGCGAGGACGTGCTCGGCAAGGGCATCGTCGTCGGCAAGGACACGCCGAACTTCGTGGGCAATCGGATCGGCGTGCACTCCATGATGACGACCATCCACCAGATGGTCGCCGACGGGTTGAGCCCCGAGGACGTCGACGCGATCACGGGGATCCCGATGGGTCACCCGAAGAGCGCGTCGTTCCGCACCGCGGACCTCGTCGGACTCGACACGTTCGCGCACGTCGCGCGCAACTGTTACGAGGCGCTCCCGAACGACGAGGAGCGCGAGGTCTTCGAGCTGCCTCCGTTCGTCGAGAAGATGGTCGAGCAGAAGATCCTCGGCGACAAGACGAAGGGCGGCTTCTACAAGAAGGGCAAGGACGGGATCGACACGCTCGATCTCGAGACGCTCCAATACCGGCCCAAAGGCGGCGACAAGACCATTCGCGATCAGACCAAGGCGATCGGCAAGGTCAAGGATCCCGGCGAGCGCGTGAAGAAGCTCGTCGCGCAGGACGGCAGGGTCGGCGACTTCGCGTGGAAGGTGCTGAGCAAAGGCCTCGCCTACGCGGCGCGCCGGATCGGCGAGATCACCGACGACGTCGACGCCGTCGATAAGGCAATGAAGTGGGGCTACAACTGGGAGCTCGGCCCCTTCGAGACGTGGGACGCGCTCGGGTTCGTCGAGACGCTCGAGCGGATGCAGAAGGACGGCATCGCGCTCCCCGAGTCGATCCTGAAGATGAAGCAGTCGGGCGCGACGTCGTTCTATCGCGCGGACGGCGCGGTGTTCGATCTGCAAAAGGGCGAATACGTCGCGCGCCCGAAGGATCCGCGTGAGGTGACGTGGACGATCCTGACGAAGGATCGTTCGCCGGTGCTCGAGACCAAGGGCGCGGGCGGCAAGGCCTACGACCTCGGCGACGGCGTGCTCGGCGTCACGTTCACCACGCCGTACAACACGATCGACATCGGCTCGGTGGACATGCTCTGGATGGCCGCCGACAAGGCGGAGGCGGAGTTCGAGTCGATCCTGATCTGGAACGAGGGATCGAACTTCTCGGTCGGCGCCAACCTCGGCTCGGTCGTGATGGCGTCGATGAACAAGCAGTGGGGCGACATCGAGAAGCTCGTCGATCGCTTCCAGAACGCATGCCAGCGCCTCAAGTACGCGCAGGTGCCGGTGGTGGCGGCGCCGTTCGGAATGACGCTCGGCGGCGGGCTCGAGCTCTGCCTCGGGTGCGACGCGGTGCAGGCGGCGGCGGAGACCTACGCGGGCCTCGTCGAGGTGGGCGTGGGGCTCATCCCCGGCGGCGGCGGCAACCTCAACCTGCTGTGGCGTGCGCTCGAGAACATCCCGGACGGCACGACGGTGAACACGTACGACGTGGTCACGCAGGTCTTCAAGAACATCGCGCTCGCGTCGGTGGCGACCAGCGCGGTCGAGGCGCAGCAGAAGGGCTACTTCCGCCGCGCCGACGGCGTGTCGTTCGACCGCGCGCGTCAGCTCCACGAGGCCAAGCAGAAGGCCATCGGGATGGCGCGGAGCGGCTACCACGCGCCGACCCCGCGCGCGCACGTGCTGCCGGGCGAGAGCGGCATCGCGACGCTCGCGATGATGGTCGACACGCTGATGGCGGGCGGCTACGCGAGCGCCCACGACGGGCTCATCGCGAAGCGGCTCGGCAAGGTCCTCTGCGGCGGCGTCGCCGGGGCGGCGGCGCCGGTCACCGAGGAGCGCATGCTCGAGATCGAGAAGGAAGTCTTCTTGAGCCTCTGCGGTGAGCAGAAGAGCATCGAGCGCATGCAGTACATGCTCATGAACAACAAGCCGCTGCGCAACTGAGCGTGCGAGCCATCCACACCCTCTTTCGACCACCCATGCTCGAGGTTCGACGATGACTGAAGTCGTGATCGTGGATTCGGTTCGCTCCGCGGTGGGGCGTGCCATCAAGGGGAGCCTCGCGCTCACCCGGCCCGACGACCTCGCCGGCGAGGTGATCGCGGGGCTCATGGCCCGCAACCCGAAGGTGACGCCGGAGATGGTCGAGGACGTGGTCCTCGGCTGCGCGATGCCCGAGGGCGAGCAGGGGTTGAACGTGGCGCGCGTCGCCGCGCTCCTCGGTGGGCTGCCCGAGGAGACGAGCGCGATCACGATCAACCGCTTCTGCTCGAGCGGCCTCCAGGCGATCGCGAACGCGGCGGGGCACATCTTGCTCGGCTCGCACGACATCACGATCGCGGGCGGGCTCGAGTCGATGTCGATGGTGCCGATGACCGGCAACAAGCTCAGCGCGTCGGCGCAGGCGATGGAACGCGTCGCGAGCGTCTACACGCCGATGGGCATCACGGCGGAGAATGTCGCCGCGCGCTTCGAGATCTCGCGTCAGGCGCAGGACGAGTTCGCGCTCGAGAGCCAGATGAAGGCGAAGGCCGCGCTCGAGAAGGGCGTGTTCGGCGATGAGATCGTCGAGGTCACGGCGGTCCGCTACGAGAACGGCGAGCACAAGGGGAGCCCGTTCGTCGTCGACGAGCTGCCGCGCACCGACACCACGCTCGAAGGGCTCGCGGCGCTGCGTCCTTCGTTCTCGATCAAGGGCACGGTCACGCCGGGCAACGCCTCGCCGCTCAGCGACGGCGCGGCGGCGGCGCTCGTGATGAGCAAGGCGAAGGCGAAGGAGCTCGGCCTGAGCTGGCTCGCGACGTTCAAGTCGTTCGTCACCGTCGGCGTCGACCCCGCGATCATGGGCATCGGCCCGGTGCCCGCGGTGCGCAAGCTCTTGGCGAAGACGGGCCTCACGATCGACGACATCGACCTCATCGAGCTCAACGAGGCGTTCGCGAGCCAATCCGTCTACTGCCAGAAGGAGCTCCGCATCCCGGACGACAAGGTGAACGTGAACGGCGGCGCGATCGCGCTCGGACACCCGCTCGGCTGCACGGGCGCCAAGCTCACCGCGACCGCGCTCCACGAGCTCAAGCGCCGCGGCGGCAAGCGCGCGATCGTCACGATGTGCATCGGCGGCGGCATGGGCGCGGCCGGTCTGTTCGAGCGCGACTGAGTCGGACCTCGATCAGCCGCGCCACGCCTCGGGCGCGTAGCTCTCGGGCGCGACGCCGCTCAACGGCGCCGCGTCCGGGCGCACCAGCTCGGCCTCGAAGATCTCGGCGAAGTGCGACTCGATCGCAGCGAGCACGTCCTCTTGCAGGACCGGCTCGCCGAGCTCGCGCTCGAGCGACGTGACGTCCTTGCCCACGATCCCGCACGGCACCATCACGCCGAAGTGTGAGAGGTCGGTCGACACGTTCAGCGCGAAGCCGTGCATCGTGACCCAGCGGCTGATGCGGACGCCCACCGCGCCGATCTTGCGATCCTGGACCCACGCGCCGTTGAGCTTGTCGACGCGGCCGGCCCTCACGCCGAACGTCGACGCGGTGCGGATCATCGTCTCCTCGAGGTCGCCGACGTAGCGGCGCACGTCGCGTCGGTCCGGGTTCAAGTCGAGGATCGGATAGCCGACGACCTGACCGGGGCCGTGGTAGGTCACGTCGCCGCCTCGACCGATGTCGTGCACGGTGAAGCCGCGCGCCTCGAGGGCGGGGCGTGACAACAAGAGGTTCGCCTCTTTGGCGGCGCGGCCGAGCGTCACGGTGGGCGGATGCTCGAGGAGCAGGAGCGCGTCACCGATCGCCTTGCGCTGGCGCGCGCGGTTGAGCTGGTTCTGCAGCTCGTGCGCCTCCGCGTAGTCCACCTGCCCGAGCCGATACACGGTCACGCGTCGCATGACGGGGTCATAGCACCGGCGCTCGGCTCGTGCTCAGCGCGCAAACCGCTGGAACATCCGGCGCTGGTCCATGCGCGCCAGGACGTCGTAGAAGCGGCTCGGGAGCGCGCGCTTGAGGCGCCAGAGCATGCGGCCATCGCGCATCGGGATACAGTACGGATCGTTGTCGACCACCGCCGCGAGGGCGGCGCGCGCGACGTCGGGGGCCTGGATCTTCGAGCGCGCCATCAGCTTCTGCACCGCCGCACGCGTATCGCGATCCACGGGGCCGCGTGCGCTCTCCATGATGCGCGTCGTGAAGAACGTCGGGCACAGCACGCTGACGTGGACGCCGTGCGTGCGGAGCTCCGCATGGAGCGTCTCGGAGAGCGCGACCACGCCCGCCTTGGTCACGTTGTAGGGCGACATGTCGGGGAGCGAGAGCAAGCCGGCCGACGACGCGACGTTGATCACGAAGCCGCGCCCGCGCGCCTTCATGGCTGGAACGAACGCGTGGCATCCGTAGACGACGCCCCACAGGTTCACATCGACGGTCTGCTTCCAGTCCTCGAGCGTGACCTCGTCGAACGGTCCACCGGCGCCGATGCCCGCGTTGTTCACGAGCAGGTCGGTGTCCCCGAAGAGCTCGCGCGCCTCGCCGGCCATCGCGGTGACCTGCTCGGACGAGCGCACGTCGACCTCGAGCGCGCGACCTTGACCGCCCTCCCGCTCGATCAACGCCACCGTCTCGTGCGCGCTCGCGCCATCGATGTCGGCCGCGAGCACTCGGCCTCCGAGCTTGCCGAGCTCGACCGAGAACGCGCGGCCGAGGCCGCTGCCTGCGCCCGTCACGACCGCCGTCGCCCCCTCGAGCGCTCTCGTCCCTCGCATCGCGACCTCCCGCCCTTCGAGCTGCGCACTATACCGTCCGCGCGATCGAGACGTCGTCGCGCGCGCACTTTTGTGAAACTTGGATCGCCGCGCGGGGTCAGCACCCCACCGCGCGCGCCGAGCGTGCGCTGTTCTCAACCCTCCCCGCAGAAGGAGAAGCTCATGCATCCACGGGCATCCCGCGGTGCGGCGCTGGCGTGCGCCTCGCTGGTCTACGGCCTCCTGGCCCTCCCCTCCCACGGCTCGGCGTGTCTCCACGTCGTCGAGTTCACGAAGGACGACGCGGTCGCCGCGGTCGCGCGCGCGGATCGGCTCGTCGGCGAAGGCCGCGCGCGCGAAGCGTACCGGGTCGCGCTGCGCGCGCGGCATCGGCTCGAAGAGCACATGCGCTCCGTGCGGCGCGACTCGTCGACCACCGCGGTGATCCGACGCGCGCAGCTCGTGTCGGCCGTCGCGATCGTGCGGCTCGGCGGGCACACCCCGGTCAGCTATCGCACCGCGCGCCGCCACGTCATGCGCGGACGCTCCGAGCGGAGCCTCGAGTGGGCGCTCGAGCGCTTGCAGGAGCGCGCGCGAGAGGCTCCGTCGGATCTGCGCGTGCGCGCGCAGCTCGCCGAAGCGATGAGCTACTTCCCCGATCTGCGCCCCGAGGCCGAGCGCATCCTCCGCGACCTCATGGATCGCGACCTGATGCCCGACGCGCACGGCTACGCGGCGCTCACCCGCATCACCTCTCCGGGCAGCGAAGCATGGAACACCGCGTTGTCGCGATGCGCGACGATGGCGGGGGAGCACCGAGACGCGATCTGTCCGAACGCCTCGCAGTCGTGAGCGAGATCGGCGCGAGCGTCGCGCGCCATCGGCTCGCGCGGGCGCTCGCGGTGTGGATGCTCGTCGGCTGCGACGGGGCGGCGCACGAGACGGCGCGCCCCGTCGAGACGGTGGAGGAGGCCGCGTTCGAGCCGAGCGTCGAGCGTGGCCGGGAGCTCCTCGTGCGCTTCGAGTGCAACCGCTGCCACGAGGGCACCGGCACGGGCGAGCCGAGCCTCGATCGCGACTGCGTCGGGTGTCACCGCGCGATCCAGGGCGGCACGTTCGACGCTCCCGCCGCCGATCTGCGCCGCTTTCGCCGCGCGCTCGTGAGCCTCAACGAGGCGCCGTCGCTCGCGCACCTCGGGGGACGGCTCGACCGCGGGTGGATCGAGCAATTCCTGCTGGCGCCCCACGACGTGCGGCCCGGGCTGCTCGCGACGATGCCGCGCCTGCGGATCGACGAGCACGACGCCGCCGATCTCGCGGCCGCGCTGACCGACGGCGCCGACGCCGCCGGGATCGAGCCGGTCGTCGATGCGGACCCCGGAGCCGGCCTCGCGCTGCTCGACGCGCGCGGCTGCGCCGACTGCCACGCGTTCGGATCGGCGCGCCCGGCGCGCGGCCACGGCGACATCGCGAGCGAGCGGCTCGCCCCCGATCTCGCGCACACCCGCGTTCGGATGACGCGCGCGATGATCGAAGCGTGGCTCACCGATCCGCAGGCGGTGCGCCCCGGCACCTTGATGCCGACCCCGCGCCTCACCCCGGACGAGCGCGCCGCGATCATCGACGCGATCCTCGCCGCGCCGATCGCGCGGCCGGACATTCCGCGCGAGGAGCGCCTCCCCGTGCTCGAGCGGCCGGTGCGCTTCGCCGAGATCCAGGAACGCATCTTGACGCGAACGTGCTGGCACTGTCACGCCGACCCGGACTTCGCGCGGGGCGACGGGGGCCCCGGCAACACCGGTGGGTTCGGCTTCTCGCCGCGTGGGGTGAACCTGCTCGACTACGAGGGCATCTCGAGCGGCTACTTCGACGAGGCGGGGGAGCGTCGATCGCTCTTCGCGCCCGACGAGGACGGCACCCCGCACCTCATCCGCGTCCTCTCTGCGCGTCGCGAGGAGGAGGCCGGCCGCGCGAGTGAGCTCCGAGGGATGCCGCTCGGGCTGCCCGCGCTCTCGCGCGAGGACATCCAGCTCGTCGAGACGTGGATCGCGCAGGGCCGGCCGAACTGATCGATCGCAGAGCGCGAAATGGAGCCTCGCGTCGCTCGTAGGGAGCTCGACGGTGGCCGACTTCATGATCGACGTGATGGTGGAGGTCATCGGTGGCTTCCTCACGGACGTCCTGATGGCGGTCGGCTCCCGCGTCGCGCGGCGCCTCTCGTGGCCGCGCCGCCGGTGTCGATGACGGCTCAGCGGCCGCGGGCGGTGCGCAGGTCGACGCGCCCGTCTGGACCGGGTCGCCCGGGGTTGCCCGGGTAGCCGTCCTGTCCCGGCTGTCCGTCCGGTCCGTCGGCGCCCGCCTCCATGTCGTAGCCGTCGCACGACGCGCTGCTCCCGCCGCTCCCGCCTTGCCCGGCGTAGCCGCCTCGGCCGGCGGCGCCGGCGCGACCCGCGCCGCCACCGGGTGCGCTCAGACCGGCGCGCACCTCCCGCTCGAGTCCGCACGTCGCGGGCACGCA
The DNA here is from genome assembly GCA_050186575.1 of Sandaracinaceae bacterium. Lineage (GTDB taxonomy): Bacteria > Myxococcota_A > Polyangia > Polyangiales > Sandaracinaceae > JAUHXR01. Next base: position 41,258 of record JBFWYI010000060.1, read on the forward strand.
TCGGAACGTCGCGCGCACGAGCCCGCCCGGACCGCCGTCGCCTCCGTCGCCGCCGTTGCCTCCGTCGGTGCCGTTGCCACCGGGGCCGCCGCTGCCGGCGCGATGCTCACCGCACACGGCGTCTTGTCCGGGCTCGCCGGCCTGTCCGTCGTAGCCGGGCTCGCCGTCCTGCCCGGGCTGACCTTCGCCGCCCGGCGCGCTCACGCCGAAGCTGCTCACCGAGGCCATGTCCACCACCGCCTGGTACTCCGCGTTGCCGCTCCGCACCGTGTAGTACAGGTAGTTTCCTTGCGTCGCGTCGACGTCGACGTCCACTTGGTAGCCACGACCACCGTATCCGGGCGCGAGCACGAGGCGGCTCGATGTCCGCACCCGCAGCGGCCACGCCATCTCGACGAGCACGCGGCCGTGCGAGAGGACGGGCATACGGAAGCTCCCGTTGCCGGTCCGCGCGAGCTGGATGACCTCGTCGGTCGAGATCGTCTCTCGGAAGTGGAACTGCCCATCGTCCTCGATGGTCGCGAAGGGCACGCCGAGGGTGAGCTGATGCGCCTCGATGCACGGGTTGGGGTCGTAGCTTTCGGGCCCCGCGCAGACCGTGAGCTCGTGCGACCAGCCGGGCATGGTGAACAGCACCGCGCCGCGCAGATCGATCGCGGGGACGACCGACGTGTTCTCTACGCTCTCGCGGAAGCTCATGATGCTCGCGCTCTGCTGCGCGACGTTCTGGACGACCAACAGACCTCGGAACGGGAGACCCTCGGGGGCGAAGCGAGCGTTCGTCGGCATGGTGTCGAGGGGGATGGGGTTACGACCCGCGCTGAGCACGCGCTCCTCGACGCTCGGATCCGCGGCGAGCTCGCGGAATGGTGAGCTCCGGATCCGGAGCCGGATCAGCCTGCGCGCGGCCTCTCGACGCAGGCCCTGGTCGGGGATGCGCCGCGCGAAGACGGAGAGCTCGTCCTCGTTGCCCTGCTCGAAGCGCTGATCGAGATCCGCGACGGTGACGGGCCGCCCGTCGGGCAAGAGCCCTCGTTCGACGGCGAGCACCGACAACAATCGTTGCTGGTAAGCATGCCCCTGCAGACCGAACGATTCGTCCTCGCGGAGCACCGCGAGGGCGCGGTCCACCGCGTCGCTCGACGCGTCGCGCTCCTCGGGCCGCTCCTCGTAGAGGTGCCGCGTGACGTCGAGCTCCTCGAGGAGGCGAGGGTCGCCGTCGAGCGCCGGATACGCGATCCGCTCGACGTAGCGATCGAGGAGCCGGTCGAGCATCACCTGCGTGAGCTCGGGGCTCTGGTGCGCCATGAGACGGAGCACGCAGCGCTGCCACGCGGCGAGCGTGACCCCTTGGCCGACGCCGTCGATCACGTCCTCGACGTCACGCGCGTTCACGAGCACGAAGTGCGGGCCCGTCGAGTTCGGATCGCACACCTCGGGATCCGCATCGCGCTGACGCAGGTAGCTCACGAGCGCGTCGCCGGTGTTGATCTGCGACGCGTTCGCCGCGGTGAGCGGCAGTGGATGGATCGTGTGCTGGCGCGCGCGCGGCAGGCAGCCCCCGATGATCAGGGCTGGCACGAGGAGAAGGAACGCGAGGCTCGGCGTCGTCGTCTTTTGCATGATCTCCACCTCACCACCTCACCACGATGGACGCACCTGCGTCGGCGCTCGGAGCGCTCGGTTCGAAGGAGATCGAGGCCGAGTCGTAGGCGCTCGGCCCGCCCACGGGCGCCGTGAACACGAGCCGCAGGTTCGGGGAGAGGAGCCCGATGATGCTCATCACGATGCCGGCGGGCTGGAGGACCCCGCCGAGGACGCAGAGGATGCGATCGACCGTGGAGAACCCGTTCCACGTCACCTGATCGGAGAGCGCCATCCACGGCCCGGCGAGCGGGATGAGCGCCTCCGGGCGGGCCGTCGCTGGATAGATGAGCACGCCGTAGCCGGCCAAGAAGCCGATGCCGCCGATCCAGCTCAACGGGTTCAGCGATCCGTCGAGCTCGGCGCCCGGGCGCACCGGACCTCCGTCGTACGGGATCGTGCGCGACTCCCACTGGACGTCATCGCGCTGCGCGGACGCCATGCTGGGCATCGCGAGCAGCATCGGGGTGACCATGAGCAAGAGGAGTTGTTTGTTCATTCGCAGGTCTCCGTCCGGGTGGTGGCGACGACGAGCCGCCGCGCAGCGATCGGGGGCGCGGCGCGAGCTCGAGGGTCGAGCGGTCAGGCGCCGCCGTCGGCCGAGAGGCCGGCGTCCGCGGGGACGCCCGCGTCGGAGCCGAGCGCGCGGAGCGCATAGTCACAGCTGAAGCTCGCGCCCGACGAGAACGGCGCGGCTTGGATCACGACGCGCCCCGCCGGTGGGCAGAGGAACTCCGCGCGCGGGCAGCGACCGTCGTCGTCGTCGCTGTACTCGAACGACGCGGCGCGGTCGCACGTCACCGTGCCGGTCACGCACACGGAGAGCGTCGGGTCCCCCGTGCAGGACGCGCCGAGGAGGCTCGTGCAGCCCACCTCGTACATCACGCCGGCCGTGCACGGCGTGTCCATGGCCGGCATGGGGCCCTCCACCATCATCGTGCCGATCTCGCAGAAGTCGCGATCCTCGGCCTCGACGCGGATGGCCACGCGCCCCGACGGGGGACACACGAACTCCGCCTCGGGGCAGTAGTCGGGGCCCGAGTCGTCGTCGGACGCCAGCACCGACGGGCTGTCCTCGGAGCATCCACCGGGCGCGACGTCGTCGCTGCAGACGTGGATCTTGGGATCGCCGTTGCACTGGACGCCGAGCGGAGGCGCGCACCCGACGCGGTACGTGAAGCCCGGCGTGCAATCGGCGTAGCCGTCTTGGCTCCGACAGCCGGCGAGGACCGACGCAACCACGAACGCCATGGCGAGCGCACCGCTCGCGAAACGCATCGTCACCGCGGGACGCTCGCACGGCGCGCGCAGCGGTGACAAGCGCACCGAGCCGGGGCCGGGCTCGCTCACTCGCCCACGGGAACTGATCTCGGCGGTCACGCGATCCCTACGCGCGCACCGCGCACGCCAATCGATCGCGATCGAAAATAGAATCGAGCCGCGCGCGTCAGGGGCGGGCGCCGAGCGCGGACGCGCACGCGCCGACGTCGATCGAGCGCGCCTCGCGCTGCGGCCACTGGGCCACGACCTCGTCCGCCCCGACCGCGGCCGTCGGGAGGGTCGCGCATCTCGTCCGCACCGGGCTCAGTAGAGAACGAACCCGGCCGGTTTCTCCTTCTCGGGGAGCTCCGTCTCGCCGAGCAGCTCGCGCAGATCGATCTCGATCGTGCGGCAGAGCGCGTTCATCGGCACGTCGTTCATGCTGCGCTCGAACGGATCCTCGCTGGAATCGCCGATGCCTTCCATCGTCATGAACACCCAGCTGATGAGCGCGCTCGACGCGATCATCAACGCCGAGTTGGCGATGTTCGTCGCGAGCGAGAGCCCTTGGTGGCCCTCGAAGACGTCGAGCATCCCGAACGGGATGAGGACCACGAACACCCGCACGAAGACGCGGCTGAGCTCGGCGTACTGCCGGGGGAGCGGCGTGTTCTTGATGCGCTCGCACTGTCCCTGCAGGGTGAACATCTCCTGGACGAGCGACATGAGCTCGAGCTGGCGGAACATGTCGAGCCGGCCGTTCTCGGTCAGGCTCGCCAGCTCCCGGCCCTGCTTGTCGAGGAGGTGTGTGGCGCCGTTCTGACGCGCGCTGATGTACGCGAGCTCGTCCGCGCCCAGGAACGGCGTCAGCTCCGTGTCCCAATCGTTGCGCATGTGATCGGCGTGCTCCTCGAGCCGCCGCTTGGTGGAAGCGGCCGGGTTATGGAGGAAGCGAGACGTCTTGCGGAGCTGGAGACGCAGCGCGTTGATCCACGCGAGGTGCCGGTAGATGAGGTCCTTGCGCGCCGCGAGCGCCTCCGCGTCCGACTTCGTCGGGTCGACGTACGCGCCGACCGCCACGGCGAACGACCGGCTCACGTTGACGATCCCGCCCCAGATCTTGCGGCCCTCCCAGAAGCGGTCGTAGGCCGAGTTGTTCTTGAAGCCGATGTAGAACGCCACGGCGGTGCCGATCGTCGCGATGGGGAGGAACGGGATCCGTAGGAACGTGAGGTCGAGGAACATGTACGCCCCGAAGACGACGCCGGCCCACAGCGCGGCGACGACCCCGACCCGCAGCGCGATCAGGAGGAGGAGACGGATCGGGAACCGACGCGTGACGATCATGCATAGACGGCCGCGATCGGCCCCCCGTCGCTACTTGTTGAGGATGTGGACGGCTTCGCCGAGCGCGTGCTTGAAGCTCTCCATCATGGCCTCGCCGAGGGTCGGGTGCGGATGGATGGTGAGGTGCACGTCCTCCGCGAAGGCGCACATCTCGATCGCGAGGGAGGCTTCGCTGATCAGATCGCTCGCCTCGGGCCCGACGATCCCGACCCCGAGCACCTCGTTCGACTCCGCGTCGATGATCGTCTTGATGAAGCCCTCGGTGTGCCGCACCGCCATCGCGCGACCGCTCGCGCTGAAAGGGAACTTGCCGATCTTCACCTTCTTGCCGCTCGCCTTGGCGGCCGACTCGGTGAGTCCGACCGTCGCGATCTCCGGCTCGGTGAAGATCGCGGCCGGCATCGCGCGCCAGTCGACCGCCGCCTTGTGACCCGCGATGATCTCCGCGACGATCTCGCCTTCCTTCGTCGCCTTGTGCGCGAGGTACGGCGGCCCGTTGACGTCGCCGACCGCGTAGACGCCCTTGACGTTCGTCTCGAGCTTCTCGTTCACCGTGATGTGACCGCGCTGATCGGTCTTCACGCCGACGCTCTCGAGCCCGAGGTTCTGGCTGTTCGGCTTGAACCCGATCGCCATGAGCACCTTGTCGGCCTCGATGGTCTGCGTCTTGCCGTCCTTGCTCGCGATCGTGACGGTGGCCTTGCCGCCCTTCTTCTCGATCTTCTCGACCTTGTGCTCGACGTGGATCGTGCCACCCGTCTTGACGAACGCCTTCTCGACCACCTTGACGAGATCCGCGTCGGTGCCGGTCAGGATCTGCGGCAGGAGCTCGACCACGATCACCTTCATGCCGAGCTTCTGGTAGACCATCCCGAGCTCCATGCCGATGACGCCGCCGCCGACGACGACCATGGTGCCCTTGGCCTCCTTGAGGCTCACCGCTTCGCGCGCGCTGATCACCGTCTGACCGTCGAGCTCCATGCCCGGGATCTGGATGACCTTGGCGCCCGTCGCGATGACGATCCCCTTGGTCGCCTTCACGGTCTCCTTCGATCCGTCGGACTTCGTGATCTCGACGGTGTCCTTCGCGATCAACTTCGCCTCGCCCAGCACCGAGTCGGCCTTGTTGGCCTTCAAGAGGCCTTGCACCCCGCTCGTGAGCTTCTTGACGATGCCTTCCTTCCACTCCTGGAGCTTGGCGACGTCGATGCTGACGTTGTCGACCTTGATGCCCATCGTCGAGACGCGGCCGAGGTCCTCGTAGAGGTTCGCCGCCGCGATGAGCGCCTTGGACGGGATGCACCCCCAGTTCAGGCACACCCCGCCGTAGTACTCGCGCTCGACGACCAACGTCTTGACGCCGAGCTGGCCGAGACGGATCCCCGCCGGGTAGCCGCCGGGTCCGGCGCCGATGACTACGGCCTCGTAGGTCTTGTCCGCCATGATCTCCTCCGCGCCGCGAGGTGCGGCGTCTCTTCTTCAGTGCTTGGGCGCAGCCGGCAGCGCGGCAAGCTCGTTTCGTTGCTCGGCGAGGTGCGCCGGCAGCTCCGCGTAGACGTCGTCGAACATGACCTCGCGCGCGTGCGGCCCGCGATCCTCGACCTCCGCGATCGCGGCGCTGATGTGCTCCTCGATCCCCTCGAGGATCGAGGCCTTCTTCGCGTCGTCGAGCACTGCCGCCTTGCGGAGATGGCGCTCGAAGCGATCGATCGGATCCTTCTTCGCCCACTCGGCGACCTCCTCCGCGCTTCGATAGCGCGTGGGGTCGTCGCTCGAGCTGTGCGGGCCGATCCGGTAGGTCACGCTCTCGATGAACGTGGGGCCTTCGCCCGCGCGCGCGCGGTCGGCCGCCTGCTTGATCGCGCCGTACACCGCGAGGACATCGTTCCCGTCCACGCGGATGCCGGGCATCCCGTACGCCTTCGCCTTCACCGCGATCGTGGCCGACGCGGTCTGCTTCGCGGTGGGCACGCTGATCGACCAGTGGTTGTTCTGGCAGATGAGGACGGCGGGCACCTTCCAGCGCATCGCGAACGTCATCGCGGAGTGGAAGTCGGGCTGGCTCGTCGCGCCGTCGCCCATGAAGCCCACCGCGATGGAGCGCTCGCCCCGCTTCTTCATCGCCCACGCGCACCCGACCGCCTGCGGGATCTGCGGGCCGATGCAGCTCGACCACGCCACCTGGTTCACCGAGCGGCCGGACATGTGGCTCGGCATCTGGCGGCCCTTGAGGACGTCGCGCTCGTTGCCATAGGCCTGAGCGAGCCAGTCCGAGAGCGGGAAGCCGCGGCACAGCATGATCGCGGACTCGCGCAGCGCAGGGAAGATCCAGTCGGTCGGCTCGGTCGCGAACGCGGTGGCGATCGGCGTCGCCTCTTGCCCCGTGATCGTGCCGAAGAAGCCGACCTTGCCCTGGCGTTGTTTGCCGAGCATCCGCTCGTCGATCCGGCGGATCGTGAGCAGGTCGCGATACATCGCGAGGAGCGTCGGGTCGTCGAGGAACGGATCGGTCTTCGGATCCGCGGAGCCGTCGTCACGCAGCACGCGCGCGAGGCCGAGGGCCTTGTCGTCGGTCTCGCTCATCGGCGCGGGCATCCTATCCCACGGCCCCAGGGGGTCAACCGGTGCGATCCGACGCCAAGACGCGGGGCCGCGGCGGGGTCTCTGGGCCTACGGACGGCTCGGTTTGTGTCCGCCGGGTTCGCAGGCGGGATGACTGGCCGTATGCTTGGACGGAACCCCGAGCACGGAGGGCGAGCGGAGGGTGGCAGCGAGCGGCATCCGAGGGTTGGAGAGAGCGAGCGCAGCGCTGATCGGCGTCGCGACCGTCGGGCTCCTCCTCAGCTGCGGCGGCGCCGACCCCAAGGCGCCCACCCCCGAGTGGGCTGCGCTCCTCCCCGAGCAGATGCCCATCGAGGGCGAGCTCACGGTGAACCCGGATGAGCGCGAGCACCCTGCCCTCGAGCTGCGCTTCCCGTGGGCCAACGCGCAGGCCTCGCTCGGCTGGGGCGGCGTGCACCTCTGGGCGCGCCCCGCGTCCGACAACGTGACGGTCACCGCGCTGATCGACGCGCCGGCGAGCCGCGCCCGCTGGTCGACGTGCAACACCGCGGTCCTCGACCTCGACGGGCGACGCGTCCCGTTCCGCGCCGAGTACGTCGGCCGACCGATGGGCTCGAGCGGCAGCTACGAGGCCGTGCAGATCGATCTCGACGTGCTCACGCTCCGCAAGATCGCGCGCGGGCGCGTGCTGTCGGGTCACATCTGCGGCGACCCGTTCACCGTCACCGAGGATCAGCGCGCCGCGATCTCGCGCTTCGTCGACTGGTTCGATCGCATCGCGGTGCCCCGCCAGCACGGCGACGCCCCGTTCTACCGCGAGGTGGGGCCGCGCCCGCGCGAGCTGCCGTGCGAGGTCAGCCCGGACGAAGAACCGCTCGCCGGCTGAACGGCCCGAGCACGATCACGGTGGGCCATCGCGGCTGGGCAGCGAGAGCCGTACTCTCCAATGGCCATCCTCATTGACGAGCGGCACCTCGGCGCGGCGCGAGCCCTCCGCCTCGGTCACCACCACCGTCGCGTCGGTGCCGTCGATCCGCTCGCGCATCCCCTGCGTCCCCGGCGCTGGCGTGAACGACAGGCGGTAGCGACCGCGCACGATCATCTCCCACGGCTCTAGCTCGGGGCCGCCGAGCGACCCGGCGAGGCGCGCGCGCTCGGCGAGCGACTCGCGGGTCGCCTCGTCGAGCAGCCAGAACGCGTCCTCCATCGCGGCGGGCTCGCGCTCCGCGCGCTCGAGCGCGTCGAGGAACAGGCGCAGCGCGCCGCTCGGCGTCTCGTCGGTCGGGACGTCGGTGCACGCGGCGAGCGCCGCGGCGATCGCGATCGGCCAGACCCTCTGCATGCGCAGGTGGTGTAGCAGGCCTTCGCCCGAGCTACAGCCGAGCCTCTCGGCTCACGCCACGAGCTCTTCGAGCCCCGCCCCGTGACAGTACTCGCTCGGCCCGAAGACCTGCTTGCCGTCCGCGCGCGGCGGCTCGAGGCCCATCATCCGATAGGTCGACACCCAGAGGTCGGCGAAGCTGCGGTTCGAGAGCACCGTCTTCGGGTTGTTGCCGCCGGAGTACGCGTAGCGGAGGAAACGTCCCGTGCGTACTCCATGCGTGTCGCCTCCGCCGACGACGATCTGGAACTGACCCTGCTGGTGTGCGGAGTCCCGGGTGTCGCTGACCCACGGCACGAACGTGTCGCCGAGGATGCCGAGCCCGTCTAGCTTGTCGAGCAGGTAGGCGTACTGTCGCGCGTAGAATCGATCGCACGCGCGGAGCTCCTCGCGCGCCTGCTCGGTGGAGATCGGCGGTGGATCCGCGGAGGACCAGTGCGAGACGTCGTGGTGTCCGACCGACCCGTTCGTCCCCTCCACGTTCACGCCCTCCATCGCGCACGGCTGCCAGACGAGCGTCGCGACGCGGCGGCGGCCGCACGCGAGCGCGGTCGCGATCATGTCCATCTGCAGCCGGCCGTGGGCCTCGAGGAGCGGTGCGTACGCGGCGCTCTTGCGGCTGGGCGAACCGGAGGGGAACGGGAGCGTCCCCGCGAGCGTGCCCTCGAGTCCACCGAGGTCGCACATCATCGCCGGCACGTCGCTGCGCTGGAGCCCCTGCTCGAGCTCGCGGAGGCTCGAGACGTGGACGTCGAGGAGACTGCGCCCGGTGGCGCCGAGCCGCCCGCGGAGGGTGGCGATGTCGCCGCGGACCGTGTCGAGGATGCTCGCTTGGCGCCGGTTCCAGCGGTCCGCGCTCCCGTCGGACGGAGGCGTGTCGGCGATGCCACCGAACAGGCGGCCGAACACCGCGGCGCTGTCGAGGTCGGGCGTGGTCGGTACGCCGGCCGCTGCCCACGACAGCTTGTTGTGCCATGACACACCGCCGCCGACCGGGTGGACGCCGAGCACGATCGGCGACTGCCCGAACGCGTCGGCGATCGCGTAGTCGATCGAGGGCCCGGCCGCGACCTGCGGGTCCGTGCCGGTCACGCACGTCAAGATGCGTGACACGTTCGAGTGGCTCACTTCGCGCGCCGGATAGCCCATGTTGTTGATATTGTGGATGACCGTGATGCGGCTCCGCCACGGCTCGAGCGCGGCCAACGACGAGCGGAGGGTGAACGCGGTCTCGGTCCCGTCCGCGCCGAAGTCCTCGCGCAGCGAGCCGTTCGGCGAGTAGAAGACGACGAAGCTCGGATCGCCGACGTCCGCGTGCGCGACGCTCCGCCGCACCGTCGGCGCGAGCAGCATCGCCCCCGCCGCGCCGAGGCCCTTGAGGAGGGTTCGCCGATGGAACTTCGGTCCGCGGAGCACCGCGCTCATGGCTCTTCCTCCTCGCGTCGCAGGTAGAACGCGTCCTCTTCCACCACCAACAGCACCAGCTCTCGGATCGCGAGCGCGCGCTCGCGGAGGCGCGCGAGGAGCGCGGAGCTCACCGGCACCTCGAGCTCGCCACCGAACGCGAAGGTCACCCAGTGCTGGGCGAAGCACGCCTGTCCCTGGGCGCTCGCCCCGACCCTCGCGAGCAGCTCGCGGCCGTCCGCGAACTCTCCGTCGTTGTCGCTCCCGCGCAGCCAACCGCTCGCGTCGAGCGTCCGCCCGTTCTGCGTCGTTCTATGCACGCCCGTCGCGTCGAACGTCTCGAGACCGAGACCGAGCGGCACGAACAGCCCGTGACAGCTCGAGCACTCCGGGTTGTTCGCGGCGAGGAATTCGAAGCGCTGACGCTCCGTGTCCTCGGGGTCGGGCGTGTCGAGCAGGTTGCCGAGCGAGTTCACGTCGAGCCCCGGCGGGGGCGCGATGTCGTTGCAGAGCAGCTCTTGGTAGACGAACAGCCCGCGGTGGAGGGCGTCCGACTCGGCGGAGCCCGAGCGTGCAGCGAGCACGGCACCTTGCATGAACACCCCGGCGCGCTCGCCGTCCGGGATCGTGAACGGCACGTCGGGCGAAGCGGTGCCGCTCCAGCCGTAGAACGCGCGGAGCGAGTCGTCGATCGAGGTGGTGTCCGACTCGAACAGGTCGCGCACGGTGCCGCCCGAGGTGAAGACGCGGCGCACGAAGCGGTGCGTCTCGTCCTGCATCGCGGCTTGGATGGCGGGGGTGAACGCGGGATAGAGGTCGGGCTCCTTGGGCAGCGGACCGTCGTCGAGCAGGTACGTGCCGAGGAACTGGTCGAAGAAGCGGGTCACCTTCGCGAGCGCGTCGGGCGTCTCGAGCAGCCGCTCGGCGTGCGCGCGCACGACCGATCGATCGTGCAGCCGTCCGGCGTGCGCATCCGCCATCAGCGCGGCGTCCGGCGGCGCGTCGGTGAGCATGTAGGAGAGCTGCGAGGCGATCGTCTCGTCGTCGAGCTCGCTCGTCCCATCGCCGCGCGGCGCGCCGAGCTCGATGCGATAGACGAAGAACGGCGACTGCGCGAGCGCCTCGATGACCGCGGTGATCGACTCCGCCAACGTGTTGCCGTCCGCGAGGACGGTGGAGAAGAGGGCGACGTATTGAGCGCGCTCCTCGGCGGAGGTCTCGCGGCGAAACGCACGGTCCGCGTACTCGGCGACGATCTCGTCGACGCACGCATCTCCGGGGTTGGTTCCGCTCACGCACGGGTGGGCGGCACGGACGTCGGGCTCGATCTCCGCCGCGGTCGCGGCCGCGTTCTCGTGGAGCGTGCCGACCCACCGCGCGTCGACGTGGTTCTGCGACGCGACGTCGTCGAAGCCGTCGCGACGCGGGTCGGGTCCGAGGTCCGACGCGTCCCGGCTCGAGGCGCCGAAGGCCGCCACGAACGAGCGCTCGTACTGGATCGGCGAGAGCCGCCAGACGCGCGCGAGCGGCAGCGCGAGCGGATCGTCGCCCGGCTCGTACGGGGGCCGCGACTGCCCCGGCGCGCCCGGCCCGGCACCCGGCTCGCCGGGCTCGAGCAGGACGCCCTGACACGCGCTCAGGATCACCACGGCCCCCACCCATCCGAGACGTCGACCCACGGGCGCACGGACCGCACGACCCGTACCAAGCTCGTCCGCTGCGGCCAGCGCGGCCCGCGGCGCGGCGGGAACAGCCGATGTTCCCTGCGGAACGGGGGTCGTCCCTCCGGGCCCACGCGGCGCGACGGGGCGCTTGCGTCGCGCGGCGGGACGCGGCATGGCGCGCTCGATGCTCGGTGTCACGAAGGCTCGCCTCGTCGCGCTCGCGCTAGGGCTGATGGTCGCGGCATGCGACGACGCATCGCGCTGCTCGGAGGCGCGCGCGGCGCGCTGCGCGGACGAGCACACCCTCGAGGTGTGCGACGGGGCCGGGGGAGACCTGCGCTGGACGCGTGGCGCGTGCCCGACCGACACGCCGGTGTGCGCGGAGCAGGGCGCGAGCGCCGCGGTGTGCGTCACCGAGCTCACGGGGTCGTGCGACGCGGATCACTTCGAGACGCAGTGCCTCGACGAGCACACGCTCGACGACTGCGTGCGCTACCGCGAGGGTGCATCCGAGGGCGCGCGCCAGCGGGTGCGGTGCCGCGAGGGCGAGGTCTGCGGAGAGGTGCCCCCCGACACGCTCCTTGCGGGTCGGCCGGTGGGGGCGACCCACGCGTGCTACGCGCCGCGACCGCGCGAGGCCCCGCCCGCGCTGGTCGCGTTTCTCGTCGGCGGCGCCACGGTCGCTGGACGCCCCGCGCCGGAGGTCCCGTTCCGCGTCATGCCGGGCGAGCACCTCGTGCTCGAGGCCGGCGCGCGCGCGGTGGTGCTCGTCAAGGAGCGCGCAAGTCGACTTTCAGGTCCCAGCGACACGGACCCCTACGTGCTTCAACCGCAGCGCAACGTCCCGAGCGAGGAGGCACGAGCGCTCGTGGAGATCCTCGCGGGCGAGCCGCCGCCGCCCGCGATCGCCGAGGCGGCGCTCTACGATCCCGCGCCGAGCACGCGCGACGTCGTGCGCCTCACCGTCGGCGAGGGCATGCCCGGCGCGTCGTCGACGATCCGTCGGTTCGCCTGGCGCTGCGGCGACGACGAGGGCTGTGGCCGCACGGTCGAGCTCCGCCGCGTCGCCCCCGAACAGGGGGTCCTGTTCCGCGGCAACGGTGCCCGGGAGCTGGCCTACGAGGGCCCGGGGCTCGAAGCGGGCGCGCGGTACGAGCTGAGCATCGGCGAGCACCGCTACCGCGTGGAGACGCTGCCGGTGATCTCGCTCCGGGAGCTCATGGCGTCGATCGCGGAGTTCCCGGTGGTCGAGCAGCTCGCGGTGCTCGCCGCGGTGCATCTCTACCGCGGGTCGCGGGCGGCGGCGGTGGAGGTGCTGCAACGCGGGTTGATGGATCGACGTCGGGACCCGGAGCTGCTGCGGCTGATCGAGATCTACCGCGGGCCCACCTAGCCGGCCGCAACGAAGGTTGCCCCCACCGATTCCGATTCCGATTCCGATTCCGATTCCGATTCCGATTCCGATTCCGATTCCGATTCCGATTCCGAGTCCGAGTCCGAGTCCGAGTCCGAGTCCGAGTCCGACTCGAGTCCGACGCGCCACTCCTCACGCGGTGGCGCTCACGCGAGCCAGCGGCGCTCGACCCACGCGCTGGCGCGCATCATCACCGCCGCCATCGCGAGGATCGGCGCGATCAGCACGGCACCGAAGTAGCTGGCCACGTACACGATCGCACCTAGCGCGGCGACCTCGTACGCCACCCCGGGGACCGGCGTGCCGCTCAGCACGCTGACCCACTCGCGTAGCCCGAGCGCCTCGAGGACGACGTACCCGGCCACCATCACGACGGCGATCACGAACGCCGTTCGACCATCTCTGTCCTTCATCGCTCTCCCCTCTCGGTGCCGCGCACCCTCGTCGACACCACCGTGCTCCATCTCTCCGCGTCGACCTCGGACCGGCGCCGCGGCGCGTACGCCACCGACTCCGACGGCGCGGGACCGACCCGCTCGAACAGCGGTCCCTGGACGAGCGCGTACGCCATGACCGCGTCTCCCACCTGGTTGCTCGCTCGGAAGCGCAACCCGTCGAGGCCGAGCCTCGGAAACGCCGCGAGCTCGAGCGACGCGCTCAGCTCGGCGAGCCACGCCTCGTCGTCGAACGCCGCCGCGCCGAGGATCGCCATCCCGCTCGCGCCTGCGCTCGCGTCGACGATCGGCACGATCGGTCCCGAGTCGACGTCCCAGCCGCCCTCCCAGCTCGCCGGCCACTCGCGTGCCCAGCCGAAGCCCGCGAACGACGCGCCGAGCTCGTGCCTGGCCCGCTCGTACTGATCGCGCGCGAAGCTCGGATCGACGAGCGTCAGCATGTGCGCGGCGAGGAAGATGCTCGATCCCTCAGGCCCATCGAGAGGCGTCCCGTCGTGGCGAAAGCTCGACACCAGGAGCCCGGTCTCCGGATCGATCAAGTGATCTTGCGCCGTGCGCAGCCAGCCGTGCAGGAGCTCGGCGTGATCGTCGCCGGTCACCGAGTCGCTCACCCGGATCGCGGCCAGCGCGAGCGTGTTGCAGAACGTCCAGCACTCGTCGGGGTAGCTCTCGGCGCTCATCACCGGCCCGCGCCGCATCTGCGCCTCGATGATCCGCACGCGCGTGCGCAACGGCCGCTCCCAGCGCTCGCTCGCTTCGAGCCGCTGCCGCGCCGCGAGCATCATCGCGATCTCACCGTCGACGAACACGCTGCGGTGACTCTCGTCGATCCACGGGGAGGCGTGGGCGTAGCCCATGAGGAAGTGGTCCTGCCCGTAGCGTCGCTCGACGCGCAACGTGTCTTCCAGGATCGCATCGATCGTCGCCAGCGCGTCCGCCTGAATCTCGGGGTGGCGGAGCGCGTCGTTGGCCAGCGCGAGCACGAAGAACGTGCGCCCCATGAAGTCCCACTCCGCGTTCGCCTCGCGCATCCGATCGCGCTCGGCGTCGCGCCGGGTCACGTCCCCGTGGTCCAGTCGCTGCGCGAACAGCAGCTCGGCCCCCATCGCCTGCCGCCCCGCGGCGGTCGAGCCCCTCGCGTAGAAGCGGTGGAGGTTCGGGATCCACAGCAGCGCAGCCAGGCCGAGGAGCGCCGTCCCCCGCAGCAGCTTCTTCTTCATGGTCGTCAGCCTGCGCGGCGGCGTTGGCGATGGCTTCGCCCGGATGTGGCGATTTCGAGGAGGCCTCGCCGCGCATTCGAGGCGGGCTCGGCCGCCCCTCGGATGGCTCTGGTAACGGCGCGGACGGGCTGCTAAGTCCCGGCCCCATGGATCTGTCGTTTTCCCCCGAGCACGAGGCGTTTCGTCTCGAGGTCCGCGAGTGGCTCCGCACCGCGATGCCGCCCGAGATGGCCGAGAAGGCCGCCGTCGACGCGAACTTCTCGATGGACGAGAGCATGGAGTGGCACCGCATCCTCGCGAAGAAGGGGTGGGTCGCGCCGAACTGGCCCGAGGAGCTCGGCGGGCCTGGTTGGGACGCCGCGCGGCGGTTCATCTTCACGGAGGAGCTCGAGGCGGCGGGCACCCCGCAGCTGAGCCCGTTCGGCCTCTCGATGGTCGGCCCGCTCCTCATCCAGTACGGGACGCCGGCGCAGAAGGAGCGCTACCTCCCGAAGATCCTCAGCGGTGACGAGGTGTGGTGCCAGGGCTACTCCGAGCCGAACTCGGGGAGCGACCTCGCGTCGCTGCGCACGAGCGCGGAGGACCAGGGCGATCACTTCCTCGTGAACGGGCAAAAGACGTGGACGACGTACGCGCAGTACGCCGACTGGATCTTCTGCCTCGTCCGCACCGACGCGACGGTGAAGCAGCAGGCGGGGATCAGCTTCCTCTTGATCGACATGAAGACGGAGGGCGTCGAGGCGAAGCCGATGCTCACGAGCGGCCACACGCCGGCGTTCTGCGACACGTACTTCGACAACGTGAAGGTCCCGAAGGAGAACATCGTCGGCAAGGTCAACCAAGGCTGGACGATGGCGAAGGCGCTCCTCGGGCACGAGCGCACGCTGATCGCGGCGGTCGGCCAGTGTGGTCGCGCGATCACGCGGGTGAAGCGGATCGCGGCGCGCACTCAGAAGAACGGGCGCCCGCTCCTCGAGGACGCGCTCTTCCGCGCGAAGGTGGCGCGGCTCGAGATCGAGCTCGAGGCGCATCGCATGGCCAACTTCCGCGCCCTCGCGAGCGCGCAGCTCGGCCACGCGCCGGGGCCGGAGAGCTCGATCCTCAAGCTCCGGGGCTCCGAGATCCTGCAGCGCGCGATGGAGCTCGCGATGGACGCGATGGGCGAGAACGCGCTGTCGTGGTTCAACGAGCCCGGCGTCGTCGGCGCCGACGAGCAGTGGGTCGCGTCGTTCTTCAACTACAGCCGCGCGACGACCATCTACGGCGGCAGCAACGAGATCCAGAAGAACATCATCGCGAAGATGATCCTCGGGCTGCCCCAGCTCCCGACTTCGGCGAAGGGTTGATGCGATGCACTTCGAGCTGACCGAAGACCAGACGATGATCCGCGATACGGCGCGCTCCTTCGTGCAGAAGGAGTCGCCGGTCGAGCGCATGCGCAAGCTGCGCGACACCGACCTCGGCTACGACGCCGCGGTGTGGCAGAAGATGGGCGAGCTCGGCTGGCTCGGCCTCCCGTTCAGCGACGCGGACGGCGGCTTCGGCGGCGACATGATCGACGTCGCGCTCGTCCTCGAGCAGCTCGGCTCGACGCTGGTGCCCGAGCCGTACACCGCGAGCGTGGTGCTCGGCGGGATGGCGGTCGCCAAGACCGCACAAGGCTCGTTGCGCAGCGAGCTCCTCGGCCCGATGATCGAGGGTCGCACGAGCCTCGCGCTCGCGTGGAGCGAGGAAGCCGCGCGCTACGACGCGACCCGCGTGGCGACCACCGCCGAGAGGACGGACGGAGGCCATGCGCTCCGCGGGACGAAGACGTGGGTGCTCAACGGCCACGCGGCCGAGCAGCTCGTGGTGAGCGCGAAGACCAAGGCGGGCGTCTCGCTGTTCGCGGTGCCGCGCGCGGCGAGCGGAGTGCACGTCGAGAGCGTCAAGACGATGGACGGGGGACGCGCGGCCCGGGTGCGCCTCGACGGCGCGGTGGGCCAGCTCCTCGGCGACGACGGGGCGGGCGCGGGCGTGCTCGACGAGGTCCTCGACATGGGCGCCGCCGCGGCGTGCGCGGAGGGCCTCGGGATCGCGAACGCGGTGCTCTGGATGACGGTGGAGTACCTCCGCACCCGCAAGCAGTTCGGCGTCCCCATCGGCGTGTTCCAGGCGCTCCAGCACCGCGCGGTCGACATGTTCGTCGCCGTCGAGCTCATGAAGGGCACGTCGATCCTCGCGAACGCGCGCGTGGCGAGCGACGACCCCGAGCTCCGTCGGTCCGCCGTGAGCGCCGCCAAGGCCACGCTCAGCACGAGCGGCTTCATGGTCGTCGCGCAGGCGATCCAGCTCCACGGCGGCATCGGCGTCACCGACGAGCACGACGTCAGCCTCTACTTCAAGCGCATGCGGGTGTTGAACGCGCTCTTCGGCGACGAAGAGCACCACGTGCAGCGCTACATGAGCTCGCCGCGGTTCACCGAGGCGCTCGGCTGAGCTCCGCCGCTTCGCGTCACTCGAACTGAATCGCGACACCGCCGAACACGTGGACCGCCCAGGGTCGCCGCGCCCAGACGGTGGGCTGGCGCGCGAAGATCTCCGGCATCAGCACGTCGACGCCCGCGCGCCAGAGGACATCGAAGTCGTCCACGCGCGACGTCACCTCGCACGATCCCGCCCGCCCCGACCTCGACGCCGTCATTGTAGATCCCGACGCCGGCGAACCCGACTGACCCGTACCACCCCGGAGCCTGAGCCTCGGCCGAGCTCGCCGTCGCCGACGACAGCGCGACCCCCATCACGATCAACGCGACGCCGCCTCGGACCGGCGCGCCGCGACGACCCGCGCGCAGTGCCGGTACGCGCTGGGGGGGTGTCCCCCTCATGACCACGGCGCCGGAGTCATGGAGCCGTCTGACCTTTCTGGAAGCACTCGCTGCACCGCAATGCGCCTTGCTCGGTGAAGTAGGTCTCGTTCTGCGGGACGCGCGCGCTGCATTGCTGACACGCGGCGAGGCGGGGCGACTTCGCCCGCGCGCTCGGCGTCCCGCCGCGGTACGGTGAGCCGGACGTAGTCACGGCGAGCGATCGGCCGCAGTAGACGCACGCCTCGCGCTGCGGGTTGACGAAGTAGCCGCAGTGCGCGCATTGCGGCGCACTCTTCCAGGTGGTCGGTGACATCCGGCCGTTCTCGGTGCCGTCCGCGAGATCGATCTGCTGCACGAGGACCTGGAGCTCGTCACTCGTCGCGATGCCCTTCTGCTCGAGCGCCGAGGCGAGCGCGTTCACGATCAGGGTGAGCCGCGCGATCTCGCCCTCGAGGCGATGGACCGCGCTCGCGGTCGCCATGCCCGCGTCGGCGTGCGCCTGGAGGCTTCGGATGTCCTGGCGTTGCTGGTACTCGCTGTCGAACGCGAAGTCGGGATCGAACATGTCCTCGAAGAAACCCATCTCGCCTCCTCGTCCGAGGATCGGGAGAAGCGCGCGTCGACGCAACCCACGTCGCGCTCTTGATCGGATCAGGACGCGGCGCTACGCGCACGCGATGTCGGACGACGCTATCCCGGTCCGCTTGCTCGCCATCCTCGGGAGCCTCGGCGCGCGTTCATCGAATCGCACGTTGCTCGAGCGGGCGCGCGACCTCGCGCCCGACGGGGTCGACGTCGCGGTCTTCGACTCCCTCGGCGCCCTGCCCTTCTTCGATCCGGACCTCGATCCCGAAGGCGCGCCGCACACGGTGCTCGCGCTGCGACGCGCGATCGCGGAGAGCGATGCGCTGGTGATCGCGTGTCCCGAGTACGGCTTCAGCCTCCCCGGCGTGCTCAAGAACGCGATCGACTGGCTGATCGGGTCGGGCGAGCTCGAGCGCAAAGTGATCGCGATCACCGCGTCGGTGCCGCACGCGGAGCGCGGACGCAAGGGCCTCGCCGCGCTGCGTCAGACGCTGAGCGCGGTGAGCGCGCAGGTCCCGTTCGACCGCCCGATCGCGCGCGGCGACGGGGAGGATGCGGCGATCCGAGACCTCCTCACGCGCACCATCGCGCCCGCCCGGATCGCGCGCGACACGATCGCGTCGCAGGAAAACTGACCGCGGCACGTGTGCTACACCCGCGCATGATCGTCGTCACCAACCGCATCCCCGTCGCCCCCGGCTGGGAAGAGAAGTTCGAGGACCGATTCAGCAAGCGCGCGCACCTCGTGGACCGCTCGCCCGGGTTCGTGCGCAACGAGGTGCATCGCCCGCGGCCCATGAAGCTCGATCACGCGACCGGCACCTGGTCGCCGGACCCCGACGAGGCCGCGTTCTACGAGGTCAAGACGTGGTGGCGCACGTTCGACGACTTCGTGGCGTGGACGAAGAGCCCGTCGTTCCGCGAGGCGCACGCGGATCGGCCACCGACGGAGATGTTCGCGGGCAAGAACGTGCTCGAGATCCACGAGGTGTTCCTCAGCACCGACGAGGGCGACGCCGGATGAGCGAGGTGGCGACGGCCGACGCGAGCGACGCGCAGCGAACGATGTATGCGGAGCGCGCGGAGGCCTACGAGGCGCTCATCGCGGCCGAGGACGTCGACGGCAACGTGCTCCGCCAGCTCGCGGCCCACGTCCACGTCGACGACGCACGGATCGTAGACGTCGGGGCGGGCACCGGTCGGCTCGCCCGCGCGCTCCTCCCGCGCGCCGAGCACGTGCACCTCGTCGAGCGCGAGCCGGCGATGCTCGCGGTGGCGCGGCGCGAGATCGAGCGGCTCGGTCTCCTCGAGCGGGCCACGTTCCACGTCGGTGACGCGCGCGCGCTGCCGCTCCCCGACGCGTGCGCGGACGTCGCGACGGCCGGCTGGGTCTTCGGACACTTCCGCCACTGGATGCCCGACGGCTGGCGCGCGGAGGTGGACGGCGCGCTCGCCGAGATGC
The DNA here is from genome assembly GCA_050186575.1 of Sandaracinaceae bacterium. GTDB lineage: Bacteria > Myxococcota_A > Polyangia > Polyangiales > Sandaracinaceae > JAUHXR01. The sequence continues at coordinate 60,505 of JBFWYI010000060.1, forward strand.
GGCGCGTCGTGGGGCCCGGCGGCCGCGTGGTGGTCCTCGAGACGCTCGGCACCGGCCACGAGACCCCGCGCGAGCACGCCGCGCTCGACGAGTACTTCGCCCACCTCGAGCAGGTCCACGGTATGCGCCGCACGTGGTTCCGCACCGACTATGCGTTCGCCTCGGTGGACGAAGCGGTCGCGATCCTCCAGCCGTTCTTCGGCGACGCGCTCGCGAGCGCGATCCGCGCGCACGGCTGGGCGCGCGTCCCGGAGTGCACCGCGCTGTTCACGAGCTGATCCGCGATCAGCGCGACACGTCGAACGCCACGATCAGCGGCGGGCGGTCATAGGTGCCGACCTGACCCGCGTGGGACAGCGAGAGGTAGAGGATCCCGGTGTCGGGCGCGAACGCGCCGCCGAGGATCTCGTGGGATCCGTCCGCGTCGAACGGCACCGACCACGCGCCCCACGCGTATGGTCGAGGCTCCGAAGGGCTCGACGCGCCGAGGATCGCGTCGACGTCGAAGAACCAATAGTAGTTGTCGTAGTCGTCCGGGTCGTACGCGCACGGACCGCCGCAGAGGTTGCCGTCGCTCCGCGTAATCTTGTAGCCGAGCCCCGATCGCGAGCCGCCCAGACTCCCGAACACCGCGAACGTGCGCGTGCCCGGGACGACGAACCCGTAGACGCCGCGCGACACGAAGTTCCAGAGGTCGGACGCCATCGCGCCGGGCTGGCACTCGGTGGTCACCATGTCGGCGAGCACGTCGCACTGGTAGTCGAGCGCATCGGGCGCGAGGTAGACGCCGTCGGAGTACGGGAAGCCGAGGTGCATCGTCGTCGCGACGTCGGTCCCGGCGCCCGCCGCGACGAGCGCCTCAGGATCGAACGTGAAGAGCGTCGGCCCGACGCTGTAGCGCGAGACGATGGAGTAGTTCGACGCCCACCCGACCAACGCGGGCGCGCCGAACGCGGTCCGCCACTCGTCGGGCAGCCACGCCATGTAGCCGGCCACCCACGCCGCTCCCTCCAGCTCGAAGTAGCCATCGACGGTCCCGTCGAGCTGCCCGCCGCGTACGATGATCGTCGTGTCGCGGGTACCACCGTCGGCGTCGTACCAGACATTCCCGTTGACGATCAGATCCCCGTCCACCCACAGCATGCCGGTCACCGTGTCGAGCGACTCGGGGTTGCCGTCCGCAGCGCGATCGAGGATCGGCTGGAACGCCTGGAGCGCGGTGTCGACGTTCGGCAGCTCGGCGACCGTCATGCCGGTTCCGAGCGGATCGGGGATCGCGAACTCGCCGACCATCGCCTCGGGACGGAAGCCGGCGACGTAGAGCGAGTGGTGATCCGGCGAGTAGCCGAGCGCGCCGGTCGCGTAGTCCACCGATGAGGAACCGAACATCCGCTCGTCGATCCGGAACGCGCCGACGTAGCGCAGATCGTCGATCGCGAGGAGGTCCGCGGGGAGCTCGCCCGCGTCGGCGCCCACCGAGCCCGCGTCGGCATCGCCGCCATCGATGCCCGCGGTCCCGCCGTCACGGCCGCCGCGGCCCGCGTCGGGCGTGGACTCTCCGTCGCATGCGTGGAGCCACAGCGCGAGGAGCGCGACGAGCGTCATCCAACCTCGAGATGCCATCGTTCCCCTCCGGTCGTGCGGGTCTCGATGAGGGTACGCGCGCTCGGGGCCGCGCGGCAACGAAGACCAAACCAGGTGGGTCGCCGCCGCCGGACGATGCATGTCCCGTTGTCGTCGCGGTCGGCTCAGTCGAGCTCGATGCCCACCGACGAGGTGAGGAGCGCGCCGTACCGG
>JBFWYI010000061.1:0-62167 GCA_050186575.1 Sandaracinaceae bacterium
TCGGCAGCCGGGCGATGTTCGCGACCCACTACCACGAGCTCACCGAGCTCGCGGCGATGCGCGACGGGGTGGTGAGCTTCAACGTCGCGGCCAAAGAGTACGGCGACGACGGGGTGTTCCTGCATCGGCTCACCCCCGGCACGGCGAACAAGAGCTACGGCGTCGCGGTGGCGCGCCTCGCGGGGATCGGCGAGCTCGTCCTCGCCCGCGCGAAGACGATCCTCGCCGACCTCGAGTCGGGTGCGCCGCTCCCCTCGGGCCGCCGTTCGAGCCTGCGATCCCGCGGTCAGCTCGAGCTGTTCGCGCCGCCGCCCGGACCGGCGGCGCCGTCGGAGGTCGAGCGCACGCTCGCCGAGATGGACGTCGAGCGCATGCGGCCGGTGGAGGCGCTCGTCGCGCTCGCGCGCCTCAAGGACATGATCGAAGGCGAGTGAGGCACCGGTACGTCCTCGTCTGAGGAGCCGCGCGCGCAGCGGCCTGCTAGACTCCGCGGCATCATGAGCGACGAGCGAGAGCTCACCCGGATCCGCGAGGCGCTCGCCAAGGCCGACGAGGAGATGGTCGACGCGCTCGACGCGCGCGCGAGCGCGGTGCGCGCGTTCGTGGAGCTCAAGGCCAAGGCGCCCGACGCGTTCTTTGCGCTCCCTTCGAGCGCGGAGGTCGTCAGCGCCGCGCTGGAGCGCGCAAAAGAATTTCCGCCGCAGGCGCTCGAGCGCGTGCTGCGCGAGGCGCTCGGCGCGTGCGACGCGCTGATCGCGCCGATCCAGGTGACGGTGCAAGGCCCGGAGGGCGGGTTCGCGCACGTCGCGGCGCGGCGCTACTTCGGGAGCGCGGTCGGGGTGAACGCGCGCGAGACGGTGAACGAGGTGTTCGACGACGTGCAGCGCCGACGCGCCTCGTTCGGGGTCGTCCCGTTCGAGACCTCGTCGGACGGCGCCATCGCCGACACGCTCGACGCGCTCCTCACCGCGGAGGCCCGCGTGTGCGCCGAGCTCACGCTCGAGTGCAGCTACGATCTCGCGTCGTCCACCGGCAACGCGGCCGACGTCGACACGATCTACGGTGCGCACACGGCGCTCGTGGCGTGCGAGTTGACGCTCAAGGCGGAGTTTCCGCGCGCGCGCGTCCTCGACGTGCGCTCCGGCGCGTACGCGGAGGATCTCGCGCGCGAAGATCACGGCGCGGCGGCGTTGGTCGCCGCGTTCGACGAGAACGATCCGCGCGGGCTGCGTCGGGTGAAGGCGCGCGTCGAGGATCGCGCCGGCGTCGAGACGAGGTTCGTGATCATCGGTCACGAGCGACCGCGCCGGACCGGTCGAGACATTACGCTGTTGGCGCTCGCGGTCGGCGACGAGCCGGGCTCGCTCTACCACGCTCTCCGCCCATTCGCGGATCGCGGCATCAACCTCACGCGGATCGAGTCGCGCGTCGCGCGCGGTGCGACGTGGCGCTACGTGTTCTTCCTCGAGATCGACGGTCACATGACGGACCGAGCGATCGTCACGGCGGTCGACGAGGTCCAGCGCACCGCGCGCCACCTCAAGGTGCTCGGCAGCTTCCCGCGTCAGAACGCGTAGACGCGCTCTCCGCCTCGACCAGGCTCGCTGGGGCGACCACCCGATCGCGTACCATCCGCGACATGGATGGAACCGAGCCGACCGCGTTCGCCGCCACGGTCGCGGCGGTGGGCAGCGCACCGACGACGGAGCTTCGATCGAGTCATTTCCCGACCGGAGAGGCGCGCTTCGAGACGAAGTCGGTCCTCGGCCGCGGCGGGATGGGGACCGTCTACGTCGCGGCCGACACCCAGTTCGGACGCGACGTCGCGCTCAAGGAGATGGCGGCCGAGGCGGCGAGCGACGAGGGGATCCGGCGCTTCCTCGTCGAGTCGGTGATCACGGGCAACCTCGAGCATCCGGGCGTGCCCGCCGTCTACGAGCGCGGGCTCCGCGACGGACGCCCGTTCTACGCGATGCGGAAGGTCGAGGGCCGCACGCTCGGGGCCGCGATCTCGGAAGCGAAGACCCTCGAGGGGCGCCTCGCGCTGTTGCCGGTGGTCGTCCAGGTCGCGAACACGCTCGGCTTCGCGCACGAGCGCGGGGTGGTCCATCGCGACGTGAAGCCAGACAATGTAATTCTCGGTCGACATGGTGAGGTCGTGCTGCTCGACTGGGGCATCGCGCGAGTGCGGGGGACGGCGGAGCTCGTCTCTCACCCGAGCGTCGGCGAGATGGAGCCGAGCGCCACGCGGGTCGGCTCGGTGATGGGCACCCCCGCGTACATGGCGCCCGAGCAGGCGGCGGGGAAGGTCGACGCGATCGACGAGCGCACGGACGTATTCGCGCTCGGTGCGATGCTCTACCACGCGCTCGGCGGCGTCCCGCCCTACGGCGGCGACACGTCGATGGCCGTGCTGCGTAGAGCGCTCGAAGGCGAGCGCGTGCCGCTCAAGCGGCTCTCTCCCCGCGTGCCCGACGAGCTCGAGGCGATCGTCGAGACGGCGATGGCGCAGGCGAAGGAGGACCGCTATCCGCACGCGGCCGCGTTCGCGGAGGCCGTCCAGGGGTTCATGACGGGGAGGGTGCTCGCCACGCCGTCGCCGTGGCTCGGGCGCGCGGCGAGCGTACTGAGCTGGCTCTTCCTCGCCCTCATGCTGTTCGCGCTCGCGATGGTCTCGCGCGGTCGGATCCCCGGCCTCGCCGAGCAAGGGTTCTCGGCGTACTTCTACATCGCAACGTTCGTGATCGGCTCCGTGCTCTCGGTGGTCGAGTGGCGCACCCGCGGCGTCCACCAGCTGTCGCCGCTGATCCTGGCGCTGGTCGGGCTCACCGTGCTCAGCGGGGTCGGAGGGACCGCGTCCGGGGTGGGCATGGTGATGGCGGCGGCGAGCGACGCCGTGCCGTCGGAGCTGTCGGAGGTCCTGCTTCAAGGCATCTGGGAAGTCAGCGGACCGCTGACGTTCGCGTCGCTCCTGGGCTCCGCCCAGCTGATGCTGTGGGCGATCGCGCGCCGTGCCGTGTTGCTGCATGGCGCAACCCTCGATCCATCTCGATCCGGCCGCTGACCCGGGTCGGCGTCGCCGAGGCTCGACGCGTTGCGCCGCGCGGCGATCGATCTACACCGTGCCGATGAGCGACCTGATCCCCGAGAATGTCTCGCGCCTCGTCCCGTACAGCCCGGGCAAGCCGATCGAAGAGCTGGAGCGCGAGCTCGGGATCTCGGGCGCGATCAAGCTCGCGAGCAACGAGAACCCGCTCGGCCCGTCCCCCAAGGCCGTCGAGGCGATGCGCGCGGCGATCACTTCGGTGCATCGCTATCCGGATGCGGCGTGCTTCGAGCTCCGCAAGGACCTCGCGGCGCACCACGGGATCACGATGGACGAGATCGTGATGGGAAACGGGAGCAACGAGCTCATCGATCTCATCTGCCGTACCTACGCCGGCCCGAGCGACCACGCGGTGATCGGCGCGCCGAGCTTCGTCTGCTATCCGCTCGGGCTCACCGCGGCGAACGTCCCGTTCGATCGCGTGCCTCACCGCGAGACCGTCTCGTTCGACCTCGATGGGATCCTCGCCGCGGTGAACGAGCGCACCAAGCTCGTGTTCATCGACAACCCGTGCAACCCGACCGGCACCCACGTCGGGCGCGCCGCGCTCGAGCGGTTCCTGCGCGCGCTCCCCGAGAAGGTCGTCGCGGTGCTCGATGAGGCGTACGTGCACTACGCCGACGCGAGCGACTACACGAGCGCGCTCGAGCTGCGCGACACCCGCGAGCGGCTCCTCGTGCTGCGCACCTTCAGCAAGGCGTACGGCCTCGCCGCGGTGCGCGTCGGCTACGCGATCGGTCGCCCCGAGGTGGTGCGGCACCTCGATCGCACGCGGGCGCCGTTCAACGTCGGATCGGTGGGCCAGGCCGCGGCGCGCGCCGCGCTGACCGACACCGAGTACGTGCAGAAGGTCGTCGCGATGAACCGCGAGGAGCGCGCGCGAGTCGCCGCGGCGCTCGAGGCGATGATCGGCGAGGGCGTGAAGCGTGTCGCGCCGAGCCAGACGAACTTCCTGTTCGTCGAGCTCGCGATGCCGCGCGACGCTGCGTACGACGCGCTCCTCCGGATGGGCGTGATCGTGCGTCCGATCCCGGTCGGCGAAGGGTGGGTCCGGATCACGATCGGCACCCCGGCCGAGAACGACCGGCTGATCGCGGGCCTCGAGGCGCTCGGATGAGCGAGGGTGTAGATCGCAAGAAACGTTACGTCATCCGAGGCGGCGCGCCGCTCCGCGGGACGACGCGCGTCCCCGCCGACAAGTCCATCGCGCACCGGGCGCTGATCTTCGCGGCGCTCGCGGACGGCCGGTCGATCATCCGTGGCTTCGCGGCGGGGCGCGACAACCTCGCGACGGCTGAGATCGTCCGTCGCCTCGGCGTGCGCGTCGAGATCGACGGCGAGACCGCCCGGGTCGACGGGGTCGGCCTCGACGGGCTCACCATGCCGACGGTGCCGCTCGACTGCGAGAACAGCGGCACCACGATGCGGCTCCTCGCCGGCGTGCTCGCGGGCCAACGGTTCGGCGCTCGCCTCGTCGGCGACGCGTCGCTGAGCGGCCGTCCGATGATGCGCGTGGTCGGCCCGCTCCGCGCGCGGGGCGCGCACATCGCGGGCGTCCGCGGCAAGAAGGATGGCGAGCAATACCCGCCGCTCTCCATCGCTCCCTTGATCTCCGGCGAGCGCCTCATCGCGCTCGAGTACCGCTCGCCGATCGCGAGCGCGCAAGTGAAGAGCTGCCTCCTCCTGAGCGGGCTCTACGCGGACGGCCTCACCGCGATCGCGGAGCCGATCGTGAGCCGCGATCACACCGAGCGCGCGATGCGTGCGCTCGGGATCCCGCTCGAGACGATGGGTCCGATGATGGTCCTCGACCCGACCGGTTGGTCGCGGCGCTGGGACGGCTTCGAGTGGACGGTGCCCGGCGATCCTTCGAGCGCCGCGTTCGTGATCGCGGCCGCGCTGCTCGTGCCGGGCAGCGAGGTGACCGTCGAGGGCGTCGGCATCAACCCCACGCGCACGGGGCTCTTCGACGCGCTGCGTGCGATGCGCGCTCGACTGGATGTCAGCGCGCGAGGCGAGGCGGGCTGCGAGCCGATCGGCGAGCTCGGCGTGCGCGCGGGGTCGCTCGCGGCGACGAACGTCGGCGGCGAGCTGTTGACGCGGATGATCGACGAAGTGCCGGTCTTCGCGGCCATCGCGAGCCTCGCGCGCGGCCGGAGCGACGTGCGCGACGCGTCGGAGCTCCGCGTGAAGGAGAGCGACCGGCTCGCCACGATCGCGCGCGTGCTCGCCGCGTTCGGCGCCGACGTCACCGAGCTCGACGATGGGCTCCACGTGCACGGGACTCGCAAGCTCCTCGGCGCGCACGTCGCGAGCGAGGGCGACCACCGCATCGCCATGAGCGCGGCGGTGCTCGGGATGGCGGCGGAGGGTGAGACGGTGGTCGACGACGTCGCGTGCGTCGAGACGAGCTTCCCCGGGTTCGCGGAGCAGTTCGTGGCGCTGGGCGCGGACCTCCGTGTCGAGGACGTGCCATGATCGCGAGCCCCGCCATGAAGCGAGCGGTCATCGCGATCGACGGACCCGCCGGCGCGGGCAAGAGCACGGTGGCGCGCCGTGTCGCCGAGGCGCTCGGCTACGCGCTGATCGACACCGGCGCGCTCTATCGCGGCCTCGCGCTGATCGCCGAGGAGCGCGGCGTCGCGTGGGGCGACGGGGCCGGGCTGGCGCGCCTCGCGGACTCGCTCGACCTTCGGTTCGGCCCCCCGGCGGCGGGCGGGCGTCCCCCGCTCCTCATCGACGGCAAGGACCGCTCCGGCGAGATCCGCACTCAGTCGATCAGCCAGGGCGCGAGCCAGGTCTCGGCGCTACCCGAGGTGCGCGCCGCGCTGCTCCAGCTCCAGCGCAGGATGGGGGAGGGCGGGGGCGTCGTCCTCGAGGGCCGCGACATCGGCACCGTGGTGTTCCCCCACGCGGACGTGAAGGTGTTCCTCACCGCCTCGGTGGACGCGAGGGCCGGTCGTCGGGCCAAGGAGCTCGAGGCGGCGGGTCAGCCGGCCGACGTCGGCGCGGTGGCGGCCGAGATCGAGGAGCGCGACGCCCGCGACTCGAGCCGGGCGGTCGCTCCGCTCAAGCCAGCGGACGACGCGGTCGTCCTCGATACGACCGGCCTCGACCTCGATGGAGCGACCTCGGCGCTCCTCGAGATCGTCGCGCAGGCCGGTTTTTCGGCGCGTTGACAGCCTAGAACGCGGCTGCTAGGCCTGCGGACCCTCGGATTCGACGGGGCTCTGCGTCCGTCCGTCCCGAGGTCTCCCCCGCCGCGCGCCGATCCGGCTCGCGGCCATCCATCCCTCTCACCAGGCCCGTAGCTCTACCTCGTAGCTCTACCGATCAGAAAGGTCCGATCCCTCTCATGGCACCCGAAACCCCGACGTCGTCGCGCGATGCCGCCTCGAGCGACGAGTCGTTCGCTTCCCTCTTCGAGTCCTCGGTGGCCCGAGCGGACTCCCTTCGTGAAGGTGACGTCGTATCCGGCGTCGTCATGTCGATCGCCAAGGACGCGGTGATCGTCGACATTGGCTACAAGTCCGAGGGGATGATCGCGCTCAGCGAGTTCAGCGATCACACCGGCGAAGCCGCCGTCGCGCTTGGCGACAGCGTGGACGTCCTCATCGAGTCCAAGGAGACCGAGGACGGCCTGGTGCTCCTCTCCAAGGAGAAGGCCGACAAGCTCAAGGTGTGGGACGAGATCAGCGCGGCGTGTGAGCGCGACGAGCTGATCGAGGGCACCATCACCGCCCGCGTGAAGGGCGGCCTCAGCGTGACCATCCGCGGTGGCGTCAAGGCGTTCCTGCCCGGCTCGCAAGTGGATTTGCGGCCCGTGCGCAACCTCGACAAGCTGATCGGCCAGAACTACGAGTTCAAGGTCATCAAGTTCAACAAGAAGCGCGGGAACATCGTGTTGTCGCGCCGCGTGCTCCTCGAGCGGGAGCGCGACGAGCTCAAGGCCCGCACGCTCCAGAACCTCGAAGAGGGGATGGTCGTCACCGGGGTCATCAAGAACATCACCGAGTACGGCGCGTTCGTCGATCTCGGCGGCATCGACGGCCTCCTCCACATCACCGACATGAGCTGGGGCCGGGTCAGCCACCCGTCCGAGGTCTTCACGGTCGGCGACGAGGTCACCGTCAAGGTCCTCAAGTACAACCCGGAGACGGAGCGCGTCTCGCTCGGCCTGAAGCAGACGGTCGAGGATCCGTGGACCAACGTCGTCGCCCGCTACCCGGTCGGCGCGAAGGTGAGCGGCAAGGTCGTCTCGATCACGGACTACGGCGCGTTCGTCGAGCTGGAGCCGGGCATCGAGGGCCTCATCCACGTCAGCGAGATGTCGTGGCGCAAGCCCAAGCACCCGAGCAAGCTCGTCGACATCGGACAAGAGGTCGAGGCCGTGATCCTCGACATCGACGTCGTCAACAAGCGCATCAGCCTCGGCCTCAAGCAGCTCGAGCCGGATCCGTGGGACGTCTTCACGCGCAAGTACAACCCCGGTGACATCATCCGCGGCAAGGTCCGCTCGGTCACCGACTACGGCGTGTTCGTCGGCATCGAGGAAGGCGTGGACGGCATGGTCCACAAGTCCGACCTGAGCTGGACGCAGCGCATCAACAACCCGAGCGACGTCTATCGCAAGGGTGACGAGGTCGAAGCGATCATCCTCTCGATCAATCACGACGAGAAGAAGGTCAGCCTCGGCATCAAGCAGCTGTACGAAGATCCGTGGACGCGCATCCCGATGGACTACCCGGAGGGCACCGTCCTCGAGGTCCGCGTGGTGTCGCTCGCGGAGTTCGGCGTGTTCGTGGAGCTCGAGCGCGGCATCGAGGGCCTCGTGCCCCTCAGCGAGCTCAGCTACGACCGCGTCGACGACCCGCGCACCGTGGTGAAGGAAGGCCAGATCGTGAAGGCCGAGATCATCGAGGTGAACCCCGCGGATCGGCGGATCGCGCTCAGCCTGAAGAAGGCGGAGCTCGAGAACCTCGAGGCGATCAAGTTCGACGAGAACCGCGGCGGCATGCGGTCGGCGGCCGAAGAGCGGCGCGTCGGACCGAGCGGCGGCGGCGGCGCGACCCTGGGCGACGTGCTCAAGGACAAGCTCGGCGGCCTCGTCCAGAGCGCCCCGTCGTCCAACGACGAAGAGGAGTGAGCCGCTAGGTCGCTCCGTGTGACACCGACGCGCCGTCACGGTCTGCCCGTGGCGGCGCGTTCGTTTTGGACGAGCGGCGGACGTCGCGCGCGTCGAGTTGCTGAAAACTCCACTTCGTTGGCGGCGGCTGGTAGGTCGGGCCCATGGAGGAGGAGCCCCCTCGACCGTCGAGGCTGCCGAGCCTGGGACCGGTCGGGTCACGCACACGGCGCGCGCTCTTCCTGAGCGTCAGCGCGGCCGTCGTGCTGACGGCGCTCATCCTCTTCCGCGAGGTGCTCACGCCGTTCGCGCTCGCGATCGTGCTCGCGTACGTGCTGGCACCGCTCGTCGATTGGCTCCAACGCATCCGCATCGGGCGCCGCCACCTGCCGCGTTGGACCGCGGTGTTGTTGCTCTACGTCGCGCTCTTGAGCGGGCTCGCCGTCGCGATCTCGACGGGCGTCCCGCGGCTCACCGCCGAGGTGCAGCGGCTGGTCCTCGAGGCGCCCGCCACGATCCATACTGTGCAAGAAGAGTGGCTCCCGGCGATCGAGCGCAAGCTCCGTGTCGCGTCGAGCCTCTACCGTGGCGACGAGCCCACCTCCGCGCCGGACGCGCCGTCCACCGACGCGCCGTCGACCGACGCGCCTTCCGCCGACGCGCCCTCGACGGACGTCCCGCCGCCGCCCCATAGCATCCACGTGCAGCCGCTCGCGAACGGCGGCTACGAGATCGTCATGCCCGCCGGCGGTATCGAGGTGACCCCGCGCGGCGAACACGAGTACCGGATCCAGGTCGCGGACGAAGCGCCGGAGCGGCGCGACCTGAGCGCGCTCATCTCCGCGAGCGTGCGCCGCTTCTTCACCGACACCGAGGCCTACATGGGCACCGCGGTGCGCGGTATCCAGACGTTCCTCGGGCACGTCATCGGCGGCGTCTTCTCGTTCTTCATCACGCTGATGCTCTCGGCGTACATGCTCATCACGAGCGACCGAATCATCGCGTTCTTCCGCGCGCTGGTGCGGCCGCAGGACCATCGCCGGTTCGACGAGCTCCTCGCGCGGATCGATCGCGGCCTCGCCGGCGTCGTGCGCGGTCAGCTCCTCATCGCATTGGTGAACGGCGTCCTGAGCGGCATCGGGTTCTGGGTGCTCGGCATCAAGTACTGGCCGGTGCTCACCCTCATCGCGACCGGCCTCTCCATCATCCCGATCTTCGGCGCGATCATCAGCTCGGTCCCCGCGGTGATCGTCGGCTTGCAGGACGGCGTAGGCACCGCGCTCCTCGTCCTCGTCTGGATCGTCGCGATCCACCAGCTCGAGGCGAACCTCTTGAACCCGAAGATCATGGGCGACGCCGCGAAGGTGCATCCCGTGCTCGTCGTGTTCGCGCTCTTGGCGGGCGAGCAGCTGTTCGGGATCGTCGGCGCGCTCCTCGCCGTGCCGATCCTCAGCATCCTGCAGAGCCTGTTCCTCCACTTCCGCGAGATCGCGCTCGGAGTCCCACGCGATCCCAAGCTCGCCGCCGAGTGGGCGGAGGCCACGCTCGACCGTGCCCCCGACGACGACGACTGAGTCAGCCCTCGTCGCGCGAGAGCAAGAGGAGCGCCGTGCCTAGATCAGCATCGGGTCGCTGCCCGCGGGCACGACGATCACGACCTCGCGCACGTCGAGCTCCGCGACACCGTTGCCCACCACGACGATCTGCGCGAGGAACACCTGCGCAAACGACATGGACGGCTTGAAGCCTAGGGGCAGCCGAGGAGCCGCGTCTTCACGGCGTAGGGGGCACTGGTCCCTGTCTCATTGAACACAACCAGACCCTGCGTGGAATCGCCGATCAAATACGCGCTGTCGCCCTGGATGCTGTTCGGAGCAACCTGGTGGATTGGGCCTCCAAGCGTGCCCGCCGCATCTGCGACATCTAGGAAGCTCAACGATCCAGACTGGGCAATCAGCGTACTGACTACGCCGCCTCGTCTCCGCAGTGTAGACAGTAAGACGAGCTGCCCAATCCCTGGTTCACACCGTGCGGAGAAGCCGGTTGTTACGTCGGCCACGTTCCAACAGTGGCCGGCGATGTCAGCGATCAGAGTTCGCAGGCTGCCATTCCACACCGGCGCGCTCGATACGTTACGAACGTCTGGGTAGGGTGCAGTCGTGGAGAGACTTCCAAGCCAGGTGGGGTTCGCTGCGAGCGAAATCCGGCCGAGGTAGGCGCTGTGCGTGCCTGACGTCCCTGTCAGGTTGGCGGGATACGCTATGAGCAACTCATTGCTCGCTGTGGAGCTCTGGATAGATGGACGTACGGAGAAGTCACCTGCACTCGATACGGAGACCGGTTCGCTCATCAGCACGCCTTGGGTGACGGCTCCTACGGGCTCGATCAAACGCACCATCAGATCGCCTGAGGCGAACCACGCCGCCACGACCAGATCTCCCTCTACGTGCAGCTGAGTCCCCCACTGATCGCCATCATGCGGGCCAAGAATGAACGGGGCCGCTGCGGTAGGGCTCGCGGGGTCTACTACGGCCGCAACCGCTTGGGAGTTCTCCCTCCACGCCACCACCACGCGTTCTCCAGCGAGCGTGTCGAGCGCAGCCACGGCCGGCCAGTCGATCCTCGAACCGCGGTTCCAACGAACCGACCGTCCAAGTGTGTTGCTCGTCGTGACCTCTTGGAGGATAACCTCATTGGCGAGCGTGCTCCATACCGTCCAATAGCTCGTCCTCGTCGACGTCACCGCGACGGAGAGTCGAGTCGCTCCCAAAGCCAACGCTGACCCTGTCGGCCCGAGGACGCCCTCGTCGATCCCAGAGTCGCAATCGTTGTCCGCTCCGTCGCAGACTTCCGCGGCCGCAGGAAAGATGGTCGCATCGGCGAGCGCGCAGTCTCCGCCCACTGCGACGTACCCGTTCGGCGCCATGCACGCGCTCACCGTCGCTGAATCGTCCCCCGCCCCGTCCCCGTCAGAGTCGCGGTAGTAGGTCGCTTGCGGCGAAAGCCCCTCGTCGAACTGACCGTCGCAATCCTCATCGACGCCATCACACGTCTCGGTCGCGAGCGGGAAGACGTCGGGGGTGCCGTCATCGCAGTCGCCGCTCGCTGTGACGTAGCCCTCGGGCGCCATGTCGCATGCGGTCCGCGTGTCGCCCTCGACACCATGGCCGTCGCCGTCCGCGTCGCGGTAGTACGTCGTCGGAGCGCAGCCGTCGGGCAAGCTCACATTCGCATCCGCCGCCGCGTCTCGAACCGCCGCATCGCCCGCGTCGATGAAGTGATCCACCGACGAGACGAGCAGCGAGCACCCGGTGAGCGACGACAGCCCGGCGAGCGCGACTAGAACACACGAAAGCGTGCGCATGCCGAGCAGTCTCGGTCAATTCGACGTTCGCGTCGAGGCGCTCAGATGAGCATCGGGTCGCTGCCCGCGGGCACGACGATCACGACCTCGCGCACGTCGAGCTCCGCGACACCGTTGCCCACCACGACGATCTGCGCGAGGAATACTTGCGCAAACGACATGGATGGCTGGAAGTCGTTCTGGAACGTGACGGTGAAGGTGACGGCGTTGCCGGGGACCATGTCGTAGAAGCCCTCGACGTCGCACTGCGCGGTCGGGCAGTCGATGATGTTCGCGCCGTCGTAGAACGACTGCGGGGTGATCGCCTTGATGAAGCGCGTGGCGTCGACGGGGCCGACCGACTCGGGGCGGTCGACGCCGTCGCGGCTCAGCCCGCTGATGTCCTGCGGGGTCTCCTCGGCGAGGATGCGGATCGCGTCGACGACCCGCATGTCGAGCCCGGAGCCGTTCTCGTTGATGGTGAACTGGATCGGCGAGCCGGAGGCGTCCACCGTACCGGTGTCCGTGGCGTAGGTGCGGAACTGCGATTGCGGGTCACCCGCTTGGACTCCGTTGAGGATACCGATCGAGCGCGCACCGATCGCCTGAAGCGCGTCCCGCGCCTCCATGTAGGTGTGCGGCCCCCGCGGGCTCGAGATGAAGTCGGCGGGGTTGTACGTCACGCTCGCCCCGGGTCCGTTCTTCGACGCCGTGTCGGTGAGCGTGACCACGATGGGCAGCGAACCGGGCCGGAAGCACGGGTAGCCGTAGCGACGGCTCACTTCGTCCGGGTAGGCGGGGCAGCGCTGCTGCTCGAGCCAGGGCAAGATCCCTTCCCCAGTTGCAGCCTGATACAGCGCCTCGGTGCTCGACGCCCAGTTCGCGCCGCTGGAGTCCGAGTTGAGCATGTTGACGGCGGTCTGCATCTCCGCGTCGTTGGTCGTGATCGTCTGGACGAGCTCAAACGGCTCGTCACCGGGGGGGCCGTCTACGCACCCACCGAGGAGGGAAGTAGTGCAGCTGGCGCCGACCCCACCGAACCCGGCGAACTGGCCGAACCCGACGCCGACGTCGGTCAGGCTCGCGCGCATCTCGGTGACCATGGTGGCGAGGCCGCCGCGGAGGTTGCTGATCGCGTCCCTCATCGAGCCGGTGCTGTCGACCATGAAGAACACGTCCGCCTTGCGGAGCGTGGTGCCGAACACGAGGTCGCGGAGCTGGGGCTCGCCGCCGAAGGGGAGGACGACGAAGAAGGTGTCCTCGGGAATGCGGTCGCTCGCGCTGAGGGGATCGTGTCCCGTCGCGACCTCCGCGGCGTCGATGAAGCCGTCGCCGTCGCTGTCTTCGTTGAGCGGATCCGTGAAGTACTGCGTGCGCTCCTCCTCGTCGCTCAGGCCGTCGCCGTCCGAGTCGAGGTCGAGGTAGTCGAAGAACCCATCGCCGTCGGTGTCGCGCGCCGAGCAACCGTCGTCCACGCCGTGCTCGTCGGCGTCGAGGTAGCCGTCCCCGTCGCTGTCGGTGTCGAGGCGGTTCGCCATGCCGTCGCTGTCCGAGTCGTGGTCGGTCTCGAACTCGTCGTACATGCCGTCGCCGTCCGTGTCGGTCGTGCTCGAGCAGACGACGATCGGCGGTCCCGCGTCGCGGCCGGTTCGCGCGTCCGGGCTGCCGCTCCCGACCTCGCATCCGAGCGCGAGCAGGAGCGTGGAGAGGGCGACTGGCGTGAGTCGATCGAGTGAGTACATCGGCTTCCCCTTCTGAGCGGCGCCAGCATAGCGAGGTGCGATGAAGCCAGATCGATCCGCGCGCCCCGCGTGTGTGCGGGCTCACGAATCGCGGGCGAAAAGGCCAATGAGCCCGGATAGTTAAGGCCGCTGTAAGCGCTCGATGCGATCCGCGGCGTCGGCGGGCTCGAGCGAGAGCGTCCATCGCCCGCGCCGCGTGGGGAGTGACAGCGCTTCGTGCAGGCGGGCGAGGAACCGCGCGCGTGGCCAATTCACTGCGCCGAGCGTCGCGAGGTGCGCGGTGTGCACCTGGCAGTCGATGAGGGTGCCGCCCCACTCGAGGAGCTGGGCGCTGAGCGTGAGGAGCGCGAGCTTGCTGGCGTCCGGCTCGCGCGCGAACATCGACTCGCCGAAGAAGCATCCGCCGAGGCAGACGCCGTAGAGGCCACCCGCGAGCTTGCCGTCGGCATCGTAGGCCTCGACGCTGTGCGCGAAACCGAGGTGGTGGAGGCCGAGGAAGCCCTCCATCAGGTCGTCGGTGATCCAGGTGCCGGACTGACCGCGCCGCGGTGCGAGCGAGCACGCCTCGATGACGTCGGCGAAGGCGGTGTCGGCGCGGACGGTGAACCGAGACCGACGCGCCGCCTTCTTCAGGGAACGCGAGAGCCTGAGTCGCGAGGGCTCGAGGACGAAGCGCGGGTCGGGGCTGAACCAAAGGAGCGGGAACCCCTCGGTCGGCCAGGGGAAGATTCCTTGACTGTAGGCGAGCAAGAGTCGTTCGGGACGGAAGTCGCCGCCGACCGCGACGACGCCTTCCTCGGAGGCGCCCTCCGGCGGAGGGAACAGGAGCTCGTCGGTGAGGAGATAGACCGGCAACCGGATTACCCAAGCGCTCGCATTCTCAGCGGTCGCCGAGTCTTAGTCGGACGCGGGGGAATGCGAAAGCGATCGGGCGCCCCGCGCTCTCGTTCAGCAGGTCTTTCCTCCGCGGCGGCGGAGCCGACGCCGCTCCTCGTCTCCCACGCTCCTCGTCCCCGTCGCCCGCCGCAGGCGCCGCGACGAACGTCGAAGCGAGCAACGCGCCAACCGACCCGTCGACCGATGGCTCAGTCGACCTTGGACCACGCGAGGTCGTCGCCGCTCTCGTCGACGTCGAACTCGATCGTGCCGCCGTCCTTGAGGGGGCCGAAGAGGATCGCCTCGGCGAGCGGCTTCTTCATGTGGGTCTCGACGGTGCGCCCCATCGGACGCGCGCCGAACGCGGGATCGTAGCCGTGGTCGGCTAGCCACTCGCGCGCCGCGTCGGTGATCCGGACGATCACCTTACGCTCGGCGAGCTGCTCCCCGAGGAGGCGAACCTCCTTGTCGACCACCTTGAGGATGATCTCGCGGCTCAAGCCGCTGAACATCACCACGGCGTCGAGGCGGTTACGGAACTCCGGTGAGAACGTGCGCTCGATCGCGCCCTTCGCGCGCGTCGCGTCGGCTTGGCTCTCGTCGGTGCCGAAGCCGACCTGGCGGGTGTTCATGTCACGCGCGCCCGCGTTGGTCGTCATGATGACCACCACGTTTCGGAAGTCGCTCTTGCGGCCGTTGTTGTCGGTGAGCGCCGCGCTGTCCATCACCTGGAGCAGCACGTTGAAGAGATCCGGGTGTGCCTTCTCGATCTCGTCGAGGAGCAGCACGCAGTACGGGTGCTTGCGCACCGCGTCGGTCAGGAGGCCGCCCTGATCGAAGCCGACGTAGCCGGGGGGCGCGCCGATCAAGCGAGAGACGGTGTGGCGCTCCTGGTACTCGCTCATGTCGAAGCGGATCAGCTCGACGCCGAGCACCGCCGCGAGCTGCCGCGCGAGCTCGGTCTTGCCGACACCGGTCGGGCCGACGAACAGGAAGTTGCCGATCGGCTTGTCGCCCGTGCGCAAACCCGCCCGCGAGAGCTTGATCGCGCTCGAGATCTTCTCGATGGCCGGGTCCTGCCCGAAGATGTGGTTCTTCAGCTCCGCGTCGAGCTCCTTGAGGCGGCCCTGCTCGGTGCCGCTCACGGTCTTCTCCGGGATGCGCGCCATCTTGCTGACGATGCGCTCCACGTCGCGGACGGTGACCTTCGTGGTCGGCGTCTCGCGCATCCGGTCCGCCGCGCCCGCCTCGTCGATCACGTCGATCGCCTTGTCGGGGAGGAAGCGCTCGGTGATGTGCTTGGCCGCGAGCTTCGCCGCCGCCTCGATCGCGTCCGGATCGTACGTGACGCCGTGGTGCTCCTCGTAGCGGTCCTGCAGACCCTTGAGGATCTCGATCGTGTCCTCGACCGACGGCTCGGGGACGTCGATCTTCTGGAAGCGCCGCGCGAGCGCCCGGTCCCGATCGAACGCGCCCTTGTACTCCTCGAACGTGGTGGAGCCGATGCAACGAAGCTTGCCGCTCGCGAGCGCCGGCTTGAGGATGTTCGACGCGTCCATCGAGCTGTTCGTCGTCGAGCCCGCGCCGACGATCGTGTGGATCTCGTCGATGAAGAGGATCGCGTCGTCGATCTCCTTCAGCCGCTTGATCACGCCCTTGAGGCGCTCCTCGAACTGACCGCGGTACTTCGTGCCCGCGAGGAGCGAGCCCATGTCCAGCGCGTAGATCTTCGCGTTCTCGAGCACGCGGGGGACCTTGCCCTCGTGGATCTTGAGCGCGAGGCCCTCCGCGATCGCCGTCTTACCGACGCCCGGCTCGCCCACGTAGACGGGGTTGTTCTTCCGTCGGCGGCACAGCACCTGGATGGTCCGCTCGAGCTCGACGCTGCGGCCGATCAGCGGGTCGATGTTCCCCGCCGCGGCTTCCTCGGCGAGATCGGTGCAGAACGCTTCGAGCGGGTCGCCGCGGTTGCCTTCGCCGTCCTCGTCGTCGTCCGGCTCGCTCCGCTCTTCCTCGCCCATGCCGTCCGGCCCCACGCCGTGGCTGACGAAGCGCTTGAGATCGAACTGCTGGACGCCCTCCTGATCGAGGAGGAAGACGGCTTGCGACTCGCGCTCGTTGAAGAGCTGCACGAGCACGTTCGCTCCGTCGATCACCTTCATCTCGGAGCTGATCGCATGGATCGCCGCGCGCTGGAGCACCCGCTCGACCGCGAGCGTCTGATGGGGCTCCGCCTCGACCCCCGCGGGGAGGCGATCGAGCTTCTCCTCGAAGAACGCCTCGAGGCGCTTCTTGAGGCGCTTGCGGTTCGCTCCGCACGCGTCGAGCGCCTTCTGCGCTTTGGGGTCGTCCAAGAGCGCGAGCAGGAGGTGCTCGAGCGTCACGTACTCGTGCCGCATCTCTGCGGCCTCGTCGTACGCGCGGCGCAGCGTGACCTTCAGCGCGGGGGAGATCAGCTCTGACGACATCCGTTTAGTCCTCGTCCTCGGTGGGCTCCATGCTCAATCGGAGCGGATACTCGTGCTCGCGTGCGAGGTGCTCGACGGTGCGGATCTTCGTCTCCGCTACCTCGCGCGTATAGATGCCGGCCACTCCCATGCCGTTGTAGTGCACGTGCAACATGATGCGCCGCGCCTCGGAGTCGGAGTGGTGGAACACCGCCCGCAACACATCCACGACGAACTCACGCGTCGTGTAGTCGTCGTTGTGCATGAGGACGGCGTACATCCGAGGCCGTTGCAGCTTCTCGTGCCGCTTCGGCTCGGTGATGACGTTGTCGTCGGTCTCCCACTTCTCGCTCATCGGACCCTCGAGCGCGGACCGGTCTCCGCGCGACCGACGAGACTATAAGTTGCGGCGGGCCGCTCAGACACCCCCACCCGCCGGTCCATCGAGCGCCGGCGGCGCGGAGGCCACGAAGGCGTTTCGCACCGCCTCGGCCAGCTCGTACACGCCGAGCTGGCCATACGACGGGTAGATGTAGTGATCGCTCCCATTCGCGCACCCGACGCGTACCTCGAGCCGTTCCTCGTCGACGTCCACCGCCTTGACGTCGCTCCACGGGATCTCGAAGACGCAGCGCCCGCGGTCGACCAGGCGCATCCGGTCGCGCTCGAGATGGAGGAACGTCTGCGAGGCGCTGGCGACCCGCCGCGCCGAGCGTACGAACTGGACGATCCACCACACGCCCACGAAGGCCCCGAGCGCGGCGAGCAGCAACATGCGCGGGCTCGCCTGGATCGCGACGAGCCAGCCCGCCATCGCGAGGGTGACGATCCCCCCGATCAGGCGCAGCGCTGCGACGTCGCTGATCGCCGAGCGCGTCAGCGGCAGGCTGCGGAACGGATCGACCTCGGCGGCGGAGTCCTCGGCCACGTGCTCAGTATGCGACGATCCGCGCGAAGAGCTGCGCGTTCGTCCCGTTGCGTACGCTGAGCGTGGTCTCGTCGACCGAGACGATGCGCGCGAGGTCGCCCGCCGCGGCCGCGGGCTCCGAGCCCATCGCGTCGAACGAGAGGTAGACGTTGACCACCCGCGGCTCGCGGCCGAGCGTGTGCTCGACCTGGACGGTGGCTTGCGAGGGGTAGGGGAGCCACGGCGCGTCCGGCGCCGACCAAGGGGCGCTCTCCCACACGCCCTCGGGGCTCACGCTCGCGTGGGCGAGCTCCGGCGCGGTCTGCTCGTAGACGATCAGGTCTCCGGTCGGCAGGGTGCATGCCGAGAAGGCGAGACCCGTCGCCATGGCGAGCGCGAGCAGGGTGCGCGGGGTGGTCATGGCTCGCCGCTGGTGTAGTAGGCGCGGAGCGCGGCGACCAGCCCCTCCGCGGTGTAGTCGTCGGCGACCACGTGGACGGGCCAGCCGCGCTCCTTCGCCGCCTGCGCGGTGACCGGGCCGATGCACGCGACGACGAGGTCGCCCGTGAGGAGCGCGGGCTCGGCGTCTCCGAGCGCCGCTGCGACCTCGCGCACCGTGCTCGGCGAGGTGAAGGTCAGCACGTCGACTTGCGCCGTCGTGACGAGCTCGCGGATACGCGCCGCGTCCTCCGCCGTCGCGGACACCGTGCGATACGCGGAGACGACGTCGACCTCCGCGCCGACCTCGCGCAGGCGATCGGGGAGCGCCATGCGGGCCACCTCGGCGCGGGGCAACAGCACGCGCGCGCCGCGCAGATCCGGATCGGCGGCGATCACCGCCTCGGCCGCGCCCTCGCCCACGAATTCGTCGGGCATCACGTCGGCGCGCACGCCGCGCGCGCGCAGCGCGTCCTGGGTGGCCGGGCCGATCGCGGCGACCCGGGCGGCGCCGAGGATCCGCGCGTCGAGCCCCTGACGGTCCACCTCGCCGAAGAACGCGGCGACGCCGTTCGCGCTCGTGAATACGACCCAGCGGTAGGCGCGTGCGTCCGCCACCGCATCGCGGAGCGGCCCGGGATCGGACGGGCCCTCGATGCGGATGGCGGCGGCCCGGACCGCCTCCGCGCCCTCGTCCGCGAGGAGCTGCGAGACGGAGGCTTGTTGATGCTCGGGTCGCGTGACGAGCACGCGCTTGCCGAAGAGCGGACGCCCCTCGAACCAGCGGAGCGCCTCGCGGTGAGCGACGACCTCCCCGACGATGGTGAGCGCGGGCAGGCCGAGTCCCGCGTCGGCGGCGCGCTCCGCGATGTCGCCGACCGTACCGATCACGGTACGTTGCGCTGGGAGCGACGCCCACTGCACGACGGCGGCCGGCGCATCGGGGGAGCGGCCGTGATCGACGAGGAGCTGCATCAAGCTCGCGAGCTTGCGCATGCCCATGAAGATCACGAGCGTGGAGGTCGCGGTGGCGAGCTTCCCCCAGTCGTGGCTGCTCTCGTCCTTCTCTCGCGACTCGGTCGCGGTGACGTACGCGACGGAGCTCGAGTGCTCGCGATGCGTCAACGTGATGCCCGCGTATGCGGTCGCGGCGACCGGCGAGGGCACGCCGGGGACCACCTCGAACGGGATGCCCGCCAGGAAGAGGTGCTCGGCTTCTTCGGAGCCGCGGCCGAACAGGAACGGGTCGCCGCCTTTGAGCCGCGCGACCACGCGCCCGGCGCGCGCCGCTTCGAGCATGCGCTCGTCGATCCGATGCTGGCGCTCCGACGGATGCCCCGCGCGCTTGCCGACGAACACGCGCTCCGCGTCCGCGCGCGCGTAGCCGAGGACGTCGGGATGGATCAGCGCGTCGTAGAGGACGAGGTCGGCCTCCGCCAGCCGGCGGCGGCCTCGCAACGTGATCAGCTCGGGATCACCGGGACCCGCGCCGATCAGGTAGACCTTGCCGACCATGCGGGGCGCAGGATAGCAGCCGCGCGCGAGGGTTCAGGGGGCCGCGAGGCGCGCGCCGATGCCGCGCGGAGCCGGCTCGGCCGGGGGCGCATCGAGGGCGGACAGACCCTGCCGCGCGCGCACGTCGCGCGGGTCGCGGCGGAGCGCCTCCCGGAAGGCCTCGCGCGCGTCGTCCGGACGCTCGAGGGCGGCGAGCGCGGCGCCGAGCGCGGCGTGGGCGCGGGCGTCCGACGTCGGCAGGCGCGCGATCGCGTCGCGAGCGGCGGTCTCGGCCTGCGCGGGCTCGCGCGCCTCGAGGGCCGCGAACGCGAGCTCGAGGCGCAGCTCCGGGTCCTCGGGGTGATGCTCCGCCGCTCGGGCGAGGAGCGCGAGCGCGGAGTCGGCGCGACCGGCTGCGACGAGCGCACCCGCGAGGTCGCGCCGCGCATCGATGTCGGTCGGGACGCGCCCCAGGATCCGGGCGAAGCGCTCGGCCGCCGCGTCCGCCTCCCCGAGCGCGAGCTCCACGACCCCGAGATCCGTGAGCGTCGAGTTGTCTTGCGGGTATGCGCGCAACGCGGCCTCGAGAGCGCGCCGCGCGAGTCGGAGCATGTCGCGGCCCGCGGCGATCGTGGCGAGGTCGCGCAGGAGCTCGGCGCTCTCGCGATCCTGGAGCCCGACGCGCGCCTCGGCGTCGTCCACCGCCGCATCGAGATCGCCCGCGAGCGCCGTCGCCCACGCGAGCGCGCGGTACGCCTCGGCCGGCGCGGGTGGGCTCGTCTCGTCGGCCGCCGCGAGGGCCCGCCGCAGCGCGTCGCGGGCGCTCGCCGCGCGGCTGGCCACGCCCGGATCCGCGCGGCCCGCCGGGAGCGCGCTCGCCGCCGGGAGGAGGCGGGCGAGGGCGGTCGCCAAGCCGACGTCCGACGGAGCGCGCTCCGCCGCGCGAGCGAGGATGGCCCACGCTCGCGTGCGGTGACCGCGCGCCACCTCGCGCTCCGCGCGGGCGAGGGCGTCGGCGGCGGGTTGGGCGGCGGCCGGGGCCGCGCAGAAGGACGAGAAGCTCAGCGCGAGGAGGACGACGGCGGCCCGAGGCACGCAGAGGGTGTATCACCTCCGCGCGGCCCGTGCGCGCGCCCGCCCCGGCGCGCCGACCGTGGCGGAACGGCCTTCGGGACGTGGCTCAGCGCGACAACGTGACTTGGTATGTCACGTTGCTGCACGCCGAGCCGCCCCCGACCCGCCGCACGCGGAACAGGACGGTGCTCGGCCACGCGCGCGAGTGCGGGCCGCTCCACTGGCTCAGCCCGGGCGTGGATTGGTTGTCCTGGATCTCGAACGTACCCACCCCGGTGGGCATCCCGGAGCCGCACGACATCGCGCTGCCGCACGAGTTGAAGACGTCGATCACGAAGCTCGACGCGTTCGGTCCGGTGAGCCGGATCAGCGGGTGCCCGTTGGCGGGGCCGCGCGCGACGTTGGGGAACCCGACGCTGAACCAGTCTTCGGCGCCGGGGGGCCAGACGACGCCGTTGACGGTCATGTTGCTGCCGACCGTCAGGTTGCCGAGCGAGCTCGCCGTCGCGCACGCCGTCGAGTACGTGTCGCTCGGACACTCGCACCCGTCCATGTAGGTGCCGTTCACGTCTTCATGGCCGGTCTGGCAAGTGAACGTGCAGGTCGCCATCGTGGTGCAGAGGTAGCTCGCGGCGAACGGCGCCGAGGGGCAGAGCGCCGCCGCGCCGCCGTCGTCGGGGATCCCGTTGCAGTCGTCGTCGATGCCGTTGCACGTCTCGACGCTCGGGCTCCCCGGGGTGCACGCGTTGGGCGCACCCATCATGCAGCGTTGCGCGGAACGTTGACACGCCCCCATCCCGCACGTGATCTGATCGGCGGGGTCGTCGAGATCGAGGCACGAGCCCGGCGTCATGCCCGCGCACGTCCCGGCCACCGGAGACTCGCACGTGTTGTTGCAGTCGACGTAGGTCGGACCGCGGGGTTGGAGCGGGCAGAGCGTCGCCGCGCCGATGCACGCCCCCGCGCCGTTGCACGCGGCCGTCGCGTCGGCGACGTCTTGCCGGCGGTAGCAGACATCCTCGCCGGCGGAGAACCCGTCGTAGTAGGACCCGCAGGAGAACCCCGCGCACTCCGCGGCCGGATCCATCATCGCGGGGATCGGCGCGCACATGCCGAGGCTGGTCGGCAGGTTGCACGCCTGGCAGACGCCGGTGCACGCGGTGTCGCAGCACACTCCGTCCGCGCAGAACAGCCCGCTCGTGCAGTCGTCCGGGCGTCCGCACGTCGCGCCGAGCGGACGATCGGGCACGCAGGAGCCGAGGTCGCAGTGCGCGGAGTCGACGCAGTCGGTGTCCGACGTGCAGCTCGTCGGACAGCTCGGCGTCGGCTGATCGGTCGCGCCGGTGCAGTACACCGGGTCGTACAGTCCGCAGTCCAGCGCGCGCGTGGTGGTGCCGCACGCGCTGTCGTCCGCGATGCCCGACATCGTCCGACACTGCGACGCCACGCACGCGGTCTCGCCGCGCGTGCCCTGGCACGTCATCGGCGTGTCGCAGAGCGTCGCTACGCCGCCGCCGCCGGGGCAGTCGCTCGTCACCCCGCAGCACGTCCCCACGCCACAGCAATATCCATTGTCGCAGTGGAGCGACGTACAGTCGCTGTCTTCGTCGCACGCGTTGCCGTTCGTGAGGTCGGGTGCGCAGACGCCCGTGTCGCAGTGCGCGGAGGCGATGCAGAACGTGTCGTCGTCGGAGCCGGTCGGCGCGCACGTGGTCGCGCACATGCTCCCCTCCGCGCCTCCCTCGCTGCAGGTGTATTGGCCGCACGGGGTGGTGGTACCCGACGCGCACATCGCCATCACGCAGTCTGCGCCCGCGATCGCGGAGTACGTCCCGTCGCCCACCCCGCGGCACCGTCCGCTGAGGCAGTCGGTCGGCGGATCGTCGATCACGCCGTCGCAGTCGTCGTCGACGCCGTTGCACGTCTCGTCCGCGTCCGGATGGGTCGACACCACCCCGTCGTCGCAGTCCGGGCCGAGGCAGCCGACGCCGCCGCCATAGCCGTCGTCGTCTTGGTCGACGCAGCAGAGCCCGCCGATCGGGAGGCACACCGTCTCGTCCACGCCGCTTGCGACGTCGAGGACGCACGAGAACGCGCGCGGACACGTCGGCACGTCCGGTACGCAGCCGGGCACGCACGCCCGACCGCCGATCGTGAGCGAGACACAGAAGTTGCCGGGCCCGCACTCCGCGTGGTCGGTGCACGCCTCGCAGGTACCGAAGAACTCCGACGGGCCTGCGTCCTCGCCCGCGTCGAGCGCACCTGCGTCCATCGCGCCCGCGTCCATCGCGCCCGCGTCCATCCCGCCGCCGGCGTCGAAGTCGCCCGCGTCTTCGAACGAGCCGCTCGCGCAACCCGTGAGGACGAGGAGGAGACCTCCGATCGCGATCTCCGCGCGCGGCGCCCGACCAACGATCCCTGGATCAGCCATCCCGATCCGACCCGCCGACGACGCCATGCGCGAGCACTCCCGCGTTCGATCGCCTTCGAGAGTACGGGGGCTGCGCAACGCGATCAACGCCGGTGGACTTGGCCGGAGGATTCCCTACAACTCTCGCCGGCCGATCTCGATGCACGCCACCCGACTCCGCGGCGCCCGAACCAACAACCTCCAGGGGATCGATCTCGACCTCGAGCCGGGCTCCCTCGTCGCGGTGGTGGGTCCGTCGGGGGCCGGCAAGTCGTCCCTCGCGTTCGGCACGCTCTACGCGGAGGGGCAGCGGCGCTACGTCGAGAGCTTCAGCGCGTACGCCCGCCAGTTCCTCGAGCGGCTCGCGCGTCCCCCCGTCGACGAGCTCGACCCGATCGCCGCGTCGGTCGCGGTGGATCGCCAAGCGCCGGTTCGCACGAGCCGCTCGACGGTCGGCACGATGACCGAGGTCGCGGACTACGCGAAGAGCCTCTGGGCGAGGGCCGCCGCGCTGAGCTGCCCCGGATGCGGCCGCCCGGTATCGCGCGACGCGCCCGAGGCGATCGCCGACGAGGTGATCGGCAGCGCCGAGGGGGCGAAGCTGACCATCAGCTACCCGCTCGAGGTGCCCGACGCGGCGACGTTCCTCGGGATCCGCGACGCGCTGATCGGCGATGGCTATCGCCGGATCGTGCTGGACGGCGCGGTGCGCGATCTCGACGACGTCAAACCGAGCGAGCTCGTGGCGGCAGGGGCGGTCGACGTGCTCGCGGATCGCGCGGTCGCGCGACCCTCGGAGCGCGCGCGGTTGGTGGACTCGATCGAAGCGGCGATGTCGCGCGCAGCGGGGCGGGCCGACGTCACGATCGAGGGCGCGGGACAGTTCAAGTACTCGCGCGGCCTCCACTGCGCGCACTGCGATCGCTCGTTCCGCGACGCGACCGAGGGCATGTTCTCGTTCAACCACGCGGTCGGCGCGTGCGAGGCGTGCCGCGGCTTCGGTCGCACGCTCGGGGTGGACTGGGCGCGCGTCTTCGACGAGCCGAAGAAGACGCTCGCGGACGGCGCGATTCGGCCGTGGCGCGGCAAGTCGACGCAGTGGGAGCGCCGCTATCTGGTGAAGCACGCGGAGCGCGCCGGCGTGCCGATGGACGTGCCCTTCGAGGAGCTCACCGACGCGCAGCGCGCGTGGCTGATCGAGGGCGAGGGCGACGACTGGAAGAAGCAGTGGGGCGGGCTGCGCCGCTGGTTCGATTGGCTCCAGACCCGCGCGTACAAGATGCACGTGCGCGTGCTGCTCTCGCGCTACCGGAGCTACGATCTTTGCGCGAGCTGCGGCGGGACGCGGCTCAAGCCCGAGTCGCTCGCGTGGAAGATCGGAGGGGCGAGCATCGCCGATATGCTCGCGATGACGGCGAGCGACGCGGCCTCGTTCCTCGATCGTGAGCTCGCGGGGCGCGACGCCGCGATCGAGCTGCTCCGGCGCGAGACGATGGCGCGGCTGCGCACGCTCGAGGACGTCGGCCTCGGCTACCTCACGCTCGATCGCGCGAGCCGCACGCTGAGCGGCGGCGAGGCGCAGCGCGTGGCGTTGACCGGCGCGCTCGGCGCTTCCCTCACCGGCGCGCTCTTCGTGTTGGACGAGCCGACCGTGGGCCTGCATCCGCACGACGTCGAGCGGCTCGCGAAGGTGGTCGGCCGGCTCGGCGAGCAAGACAACACGGTGATCCTCGTCGAGCACGACGAACGGATGATCCGCTCCGCCGATCGCGTGGTCGAGCTGGGTCCGGGCGCGGGCGCGGACGGCGGCCGGATCGTGTTCGACGGCACGCCGCGCGCGCTCGCGGGCGCCGACACCGCGACGGGGCGGGCGATGCGCGCTCCGGGCTCGAGGGCGGCTCGCGCGCCGCGGACCTCGATGGGCGCGATCACGCTGCGGGGCGCGCGCGGCAACAATCTTTGCGACGTCGATCTCACGATCCCGCGCGGCGTGCTCACCGCGGTCACCGGCGTGTCGGGGTCGGGCAAGAGCAGCCTCATCGGGATGACGTTGGTGCCCGCCGCCCGCGCGGCGCGGGGCGAGGCGAACGAGACGCCGCCGCTCCCGTTCGACGCGATCGACGGGATCGACGCGCTGAGCGGAGTCGTCCACGTCGACCAGAGCCCGCTCGGCCGCACCTCGCGCGGCAACCCCGCGACGTATCTCAAGATCTGGGACGCGATCCGTAAGCGCTTCGCGGCCGAGCCGCGCGCCAAGGAGCTCGGCCTCCGCCCCGGCTCGTTCTCGTTCAATGCCAAGGGTGGGCGCTGCGAGGCGTGCGCGGGGATGGGCGCCGAGACGGTGGAGATGCAGTTCCTCGCCGACGTCACGTTCTCGTGCCCGGAGTGCGGAGGGCGGCGGTTCGTCGGCGAGGTGCTCGAGGTCACCTACGACGGCCTCACGATCGCCGACGTGCTCGAGCTGACGGCGGCCGAGGCCGCGGCGCGGCCGGGATTCGCGAAGGACATCAAGCGCGCGGTGGCTCCGCTCGGCGCGGTGGGCCTCGGCTATCTCCGGCTCGGCCAGCCGCTCAACACCCTGAGCGGCGGCGAGGCGCAGCGCCTCAAGCTGGCCGCGACGGTGCTGCGCGCGCGTCCGGGCTCGCTCATCGTCCTCGACGAGCCGACCGCGGGGCTCCATCACGACGACGTCACGCCGCTGCTCCACGCGCTCGACGCCCTGGTCGAGCGCGGCGACACCGTCGTCGTCGTCGAGCACGACATGCGGCTCGCCGCGTTCGCCGATCACGTGATCGACCTCGGCCCCGGCCCGGGAAAGGAGGGTGGAAGGATCGTTGCGGAGGGTCCTCCGCGCGCGGTGGCGCAGCAGCGAGGCTCGATCACCGCGCCGTTCCTCGCCGAGGAGCTCGGCCTCGCGAAGTCGACCGCGCCGCCTCCGCGCGCCAGCCGGACGAAGGCGCGGACGAAGACCGACCTCACGGTCACGCGCGCGCGCGAGCACAACCTCAAGGACGTCTCGGTCGCCATCGCGAAGGACCAGCTCGTGGTGGTCACCGGTCCGAGCGGGAGCGGCAAGAGCACGCTCGCGTTCGACGTGATCTTCAGCGAGGGCCAGCGCCGCTACCTCGAGACCCTCTCGCCGTTCGCACGACAGTACATGCCGCAGCTCCCGCGTCCCGATGTGGATCGGGTGAGCGGCGTGCCGCCGACCGTGAGCCTCGAGCAGAGGGTGACGCGCGGCGGCGCGAACTCGACCGTCGCCACGGTGACCGAGATCGCGCACTACGCGCGCCTCATCTGGGCCACCGTCGGCGTCCCGCACTGCCCGGAGCACGGCGAGCCGATCGCGGCCCGCACCCCGGAGTCCATCGCGAGCATCTTGGCGGAGCGGGACGATCGCGCGCTGACCGTGCTCGCCCCGCTCGTCAAAGGGCAAAAGGGATTGCATCGCGACAGGCTCGCCAAGGCGTACCGCGCGGGGTACCGGCGCGCGCGGATCGACGGCGCGATGGTGGAGCTCACCCGCTCGATGGCGCTCGAGCGCTTCGTCGAGCACGACATCGATCTCGTCGTCGGCGAGGCGCGCGCGAACGACGCGGGGCTCGCGGCGCTCCTCGCGACGGCGGCGCAGGCCGGCAAGGGCGAGATCCGCATCCTCGACGACGGCGAGCTCCGCCTGTTCTCGACCGTGCGCGCGTGTCCGCGGTGCGGGCGCGGCTTCCCGGAGCTCGACCCGCGGTTCTTCTCGTTCAATACGCGCCAGGGCGCGTGCGAGGACTGCGAAGGCAAGGGCGAGATCACGACGACGGTCGGGCGCGGCAAGAGCAAGCGCGAGGTGGTGAGCCCCTGCGAGCGCTGCGGTGGATCGCGGCTCAGCGACGTGGCGCGCGCGGTGCGGGTGGCCGGCCAACCGATCACGCACGTGCTCGGCGCCTCGATCGCCGACATGGGCCCGCGTCTCGACGCGCTGAAGCTGAGCGAGCGCGAGGCGACGATCGCGTCGGCCCCCCTCGGCGAGCTCCGGCGCCGGCTCGCGTTCCTCCGCGACGTGGGCCTCGGCTACCTCGGGCTCGACCGCGCGGCGTACACCCTGAGCGGCGGCGAGACGCAGCGCGTGCGGCTCGCCGCGCAGCTCGGCGCGGGGCTCACCGGTCTGCTCTACGTGCTCGACGAGCCGACGATCGGGCTCCACCCGCGCGACACCGGGCGCCTTCTGGCGGCGCTCCGCGGGCTCGTCGATCGAGGCAACACCGTGCTGGTGGTGGAGCACGACGACGAGACGATCCGCGCGGCGGACCACGTGATCGACGTCGGTCCGAGCGGCGGAGTGGGTGGCGGAAGGATCATTGCGGAGGGCACGCCGGCGCAGATCGAGTCGAATCCCGCGTCGGTCACCGGGCGCGAGCTCGGGCGCGGCACCGAGCGCCTCGCCGTCCCTCGGCCGCTCGACGCGGACGCCGCGTTCGTGGCGCTCCGCGGCGCGGCGCTGCACAACCTGAAGGGCGTCGACGTGCGCTTCCCGCTCGGCCGCCTCAGCGCCGTCACGGGGGTGAGCGGGAGCGGCAAGAGCTCGCTGGTGCGCGGCGTGCTGCTGCCGGCGGTTCGGAAGGAGCTCGGCCTCGCTGGCGATCCGCCTGGACCCTTCCGCGCGATCGACGGGCTGAAGGGCGCGATCAAGCGCGCGGTGGAGGTCGATCAGAGCCCGATCGGCCGCACGCCGCGCTCGGTGCCCGCCACGTACATCGACGTGTGGAACGAGCTCCGCGCGCTGCTCGCCGCGACGCCGGTCGCGCGCGCGCGCGGGTACGGTCCGTCGCGGTTCTCGTTCAACACCGAGGAGGGTCGCTGTCCCTCGTGCAAGGGCAACGGCGCGCTCCGCGTGGAGATGGCCTTCCTTCCCGACGTCCATGTCCCTTGCGATCTCTGCCGTGGGATGCGCTTCACCAGCGAGACGCTCGAGGTGACGATCGGCGGCCTGAGCGCCGGCGAGGTGCTCGCGCTGAGCATCGAGGAAGCCGCCGCGCGCTTCTCGATGTTCCCCAAGGTCGCGCGGCCTCTCGAGCTCCTCGTCGAGCTCGGCCTCGGCTACCTCGCCCTCGGCCAGTCGAGCAACACGCTGAGTGGCGGCGAGGCGCAGCGGATCAAGCTCACGCGCGAGCTCGGGACGTCCGCGTCGGGACCGACGCTCTACGTGCTCGATGAACCGACCACCGGGCTCCACAAGAGCGACGTGCGCCGTCTGCTCCGCGTCTTGGGACGGCTCACCGAGCGCGGCGACACCGTGGTGCTCATCGAGCATCACCCCGACGTCATCGCGGCGGCGGACTGGATCGTGGATCTCGGGCCCGAAGGCGGGGACGGGGGAGGGCGCGTGGTGGCGAGCGGGACGGTGGGAGACGTCGCGGCGGTGCGCGAGAGCCACACCGGGGCGCTCCTTCGCGAGATGGGGATCGGACCGGCGCGCGCGAGGCGCAAGCTCGCGACGACCGCGCGGCAAGTCGCCCCCAAGCGGGCGCGGTCGACGGATCGAGGGAGGAAGAAACGATGACGCGATGGGTCGCGCTACTGCGCGGGATCAACGTCGGCGGCGCGAGGCCGGTCCCGATGAAGCCGCTCCGGGCTGGGCTCGAGGGCCTCGGATTCGGGAACGTCGAGAGCTACGTGGCGAGCGGTAACGTCGCGTTCGACGCCCCCGCCAAGGGCGACCACGCGCGCGCGATCGAGGAGCTGGTGGCGAAGGAGTTCGGGCACGACGACGTCCCGGTGGTCGCGGTGCGGAAGCCCGATCTCGAGCGCATCGCGAAGGACAATCCATACGACGACGACGACGCCGAGCCGACCAAGGTGTACGTCGGCTTCTACCTGGACGGCGCGCCCACCGCGGCAGGCGCGAAGAAGCTCGCCGCGGTCGAGGCCCCCGGCGAGCACGTCACGGTGGGCAAGCACGCGATGTACGTCGCGTATGCGGAGGGAATGGGGCGCGCGAAGCTCACGAGCTCGGTGATCGAGTCGAAGCTCGGGGTGCGGGTCACGTTCCGAAACCTGCGCACGGTGCGCAAGCTCCTGGCGATGTGCGAGAAACGTTGACGCACCGGGGCCGGCGAACCGGGCCGTGCCAGGGGGACAGGGGCAGGGGAGGGGCAGGGGCAGGGGAGCCGGCTGCTTTGCAGCCGGCTAGAGCTCGATCTCCTTCAGGTCCTCCGCGACCTTGAGGCCAGGCTCGGTCTGCTCCTGCACCTCGGTCGCGCTCACCCCGGGGGCGAGCTCTCGGAGGACGAGGCCGTCCTTCGTCACGTCGATCAGCGCGAGGTCCGTGATGATCCGGTTCACCACCCCGAGCCCGGTGATCGGCAGCTTGCACTCGCGCAGGATCTTCGGGGAGCCGTTCTTGTTCGTGTGCGTCGTGATCACGACCACGCGCTTGGCGCCGACCACGAGATCCATCGCGCCGCCCATCCCCTTCACCATCGCGCCTGGGATCATCCAGTTCGCGAGGTCGCCTCTCTCGCTGACCTCCATCGTCCCGAGGATCGCGAGGTCGATGTGGCCGCCGCGGATCATCGCGAAGCTGGTCGCGCTGTCGAAGTAGCTCGCGCCGGGGAGCGCCGTCACCGTCTGCTTGCCCGCGTTGATGAGGTCCGGGTCTTCCTCCCCCTCGTAGGGGAACGGGCCGACGCCCAGAAGACCATTTTCGCTCTGCAGCATCACCTCCATCCCCTCGGGGATGTAGTTGGCGACGAGCGTGGGCATGCCGATACCCAAGTTCACGTAGAACCCATCCCGAAGCTCGCGGGCCGCCACCTGAGCGATCTGATCGCGATCCAACGCCATGGCTCAGGCTCCCTTCTCGGTGCTGCGCGGTGTGGTGCTGCCCGGTGTGGTGCTGCGCGGTGTGGTGGTCCGGCGCTCGATGCGCTTCTCGTGCTCCCCGACGACCACGCGCTGCACGAACACCGCCGGGGTGTGGACGTGGTCCGGGTCGAGCTCGCCGACCTCCACCAGCTCCTCGACCTCCGCGATCGTCACGTCGCCCGCCATCGCGCAGAGCGGGTTGAAGTTGCGCGCCGTCTTTCGGTAAACGAGGTTGCCGTACCGATCCGCCTTCCACGCCTTCACGATGGCGAACGGCGCGCGGATGCCGCGCTCGAGCACGTAGTCGTGTCCATCGAAGCGGCGGATGTCCTTGCCCTTCGCGATCTCGGTGCCGACCCCCGCGCGCGTGAAGAACCCCGCGATGCCCGAGCCGCCGGCGCGCAGCCGCTCCGCCAGCGTGCCCTGCGGGGTGAGCTCCACCTCGAGCTCGCCGCTGAGGAACTGCCGCTCGAACTCCGCGTTCTCGCCGACGTAGCTCGAGATCATCTTCTTGATCTGCTTGTTCGCCAGCAGGATCCCGAGCCCGAAGTCGTCGACCCCACAGTTGTTGGACACGACCGTGAGGTCCTTCACCCCCGACGCGCGGAGCGCCGCGATGCACAGCTCGGGGATGCCGCAGAGGCCGAAGCCCCCCGCGACGATCGTGCTCCCGTCCGTGATGTCTCGGACCGCCTCGGCCGCGCTCGCCACCACCTTGTCCATGCCCGGCGTCCTACCAGAGCGCGCCGAGGCTGTCAGCCGTGGAGCGGGCGAGTCAGCTCATGCGGTCGAGGAACCGGCGGAACAGGTAACGCGAGTCGTGCGGGCCCGCGCCCGCCTCGGGGTGGAACTGCACGCCGAACGCGCCGCTCGCCTCGTGCTCGATGCCCTGCACGGTGCCGTCGTTCAGGTGCACGTGGGTCACCCGCACGCCGTCCGGGAGGTGATCGTGATCGACGGCGAACCCATGGTTCTGCGTCGTGATCTCGATCTTGTTGGTCGTGAGATCCTTGACCGGATGGTTCAGGCCGCGGTGACCGAACTTGAGCTTGAACGTCCTCGCGCCGAGCGCGAGCGCGAGGATCTGGTGGCCGAGACAGATGCCGAAGAGCGGCGTCTGGCCGATCAGGTCGCGCGCCGTCTGGATGCCGTGGGAGACCGCGGCGGGGTCTCCGGGCCCGTTGGAGAGGAACACCCCGTCGGGCTTTCGCGCGAGCACGTCCTTCGGCGTGGCGCTCGCCGGGAGCACGGTGAGCTGGACGCCGAGGTCGGCGAAGCAGCGCAAGATATTGTGCTTGATGCCGTAGTCGACGACCACCACGTGCTTCTTCTTCTCGGTCGTCTCGATCCGCCATGGGCCGGAGCCGCCATCCCACTCGTAGGCCGCCGCACAGGTGACGACTTCGGTGAGGTTCTTACCGCTCATCGGCGCGGCCGCCTGGGCCTGCTCGAGGAGCGCCGCCTCCGGCTCGGTGCCCACCGCGCACATCATCGCGCCCTTGTCGCGGATGTGGCGCGTGAGCGCCCGGGTGTCCACGTCGGCGATCGCGACGATGCCGTGCGCGCGCAAGTATTCTTCCAGCGTCTGCTCGGAGCGCCAGTTGGACGCGAGGCTCGACAGCTCGTGCACCACGAAGCCGGCCAGCGACGGACGCTGGGACTCGTCGTCCCACTTCGTCGTCCCGGTGTTGCCGATCTGCGGCGCCGTCATCGTCACGACCTGTCCGCAGAACGACGGATCGGTGAGGACCTCCTGGTAGCCGGTCATCCCCGTCGTGAAGACGGCCTCGCCGACGGTGGTGCCCGCCGCGCCGATCGGGCGCCCGGGGAAGGCGGTGCCGTCCGCGAGGACGAGGCGAGCGGTCCGTTCACGCATGGCTCTTCTCCTTCTGGCTCTCTTCGAAGACCCAGCGTCCGTCGACCATCGTGCGCGTCACCATGCCCTCGAGCTCCTGATCGAGCCATGGGGTGTTGTGCGACTTGGAGCGCAGGTCGGCCGCGCGGAGCGTCCAGCGCCGGCTCGGGTCGATCACGCACAGATCGGCGCGCGCCCCGACCGACAGGCTCCCGCCGTCGAGCTTGCCCACCCGCGCCGGGCTCGCGGTCAGCGACTCGACGAGGCGCCCGGCGCTCAGCTGACCGCCGCGCACGAGCTGCATCAGCGTGCCGAACGCGGGCTCGAGACCGAGGATGCCGAACGAGGCCTCCGCGAACTCGCAGTCCTTCTCGAGCGTGCTGTGCGGCGCGTGATCGGTGGCGATGCAGTCGATCGTCCCGTCGCGCAGGCCCTCGCGCACCGCCTCGACGTCCTCCGCGGTGCGGAGCGGCGGGTTGACTTTGCAAAACGTGTTGTAGCCGATCGTCGCTTCGTCGGTGAGCAAGAGGTGATGCGGCGTCACCTCCGCGGTCACCGGCAGCCCGCGCGACTTCGCCTCACGCACGAGGCGCACCGCGCCGCGGCTCGAGAGGTGCGCGACGTGATAGCGAGCCCCCGTCATCTCCGCGAGGATGAGGTCGCGCGCGACGATGATGTCCTCGGCCTCGCGCGGCCAGCCCACGAGCCCGAGGCGCGTCGCGACGCGGCCCTCGTTCATGTGAGCGCCCCGCGTCATCGTGTGGTCCTCGCAGTGCTGCGCGACGAGCATGTCGAACGTGCGCGCGTACTCGAGCGCGCGCCGCATCACCGCCGCGCTCATCACGCAGACGCCGTCGTCGCTCACCGCGAACGCGCCGGCTTCGCGCAGGTCGGCCATCTCGGTGAGCTCCTCGCCCTTCTGGCCCATCGTGATCGCGCCGTAGATGGCGAGCCGCGCGCCGCTCGCCGCTGCACCCGCGGCGCGCATCGCCTCGGTGATCGCGCGGCGGTCGTTGACGGGCTTGGTGTTCGGCATCGCGGCCACGGTGGTGAAGCCGCCCGCCGCGGCGGCGGCGAGCCCCGACGCGATGTCCTCTTTGTACTCCTGCCCCGGCTCGCGCAGGTGCACGTGGAGGTCGATGAACCCCGGCGTGACCCATTGCCCGTCGCAGTCGATCCGCTGGATGCGCTCGCCGGTGAGACCCTCGGCCGCGCCGCGCCCCACGCGCGTGATGCGTCCGCCTTCGACGACGACGTCGCCCGTCTCATCGAGGCCGTTCTTCGGATCGAGGATCCGCGCTCCGGAGAGGATCCACATCGCGCACGCGCCTTACGCGACCCGAGGGTCGCCGTCAACGGGGGGGCGAGGCCTCCACGTTCGGGCGAACGCTCGTCCGTCGCGCACGTGCTCGGCCGTCGTGCGCACGAGCGATCCGCGCTCGATCCGATCGCGAGCGCACCGCGTCGATCGCGTCCCGATCACGGGGACGATCGCGCATGGCGGGCGCTCGCGAGGCGGTCCGTCGCTCGGAGCAGCGACGATCGACGTCAGCCGACGTCTTCGACGGCCTCATCGGCGTCGTCGACGACCTCCGCCGCGTCGATCGCGCCGACCGACGACTCGGCGGGGACGGGACGCTGACCGCGCGCTTCCTTGCGCTTGGTCTCCGCGACCTTCGCCTTCATCGCGACCACCTTGCGGCAGAGCGACGCGAAGTCCTTGTTTCGCGTGGCCATCTGGGGGGAGCCGCCGCGGAGCAGCGTGGAGAGGATGAAATCCATCATCTGGATCTCGCCTTCGGAGAAGCTGTTGCTGATACGCATGAGGGCGATCTACCACCGGCCCCAGGGAGCGACAATCGGTGGCGAGCATTGTAGTGTCACACAAGGTCAGTACTGGTCGACGATCTCCATGGATCTATCCGGGATCACCGGCGATTCCCCGAGCTATCGAAAGAATTGATGGGTCGCGAAGAGGCCACTTTTATGGGACGGAGGTCGACGATCGCCCAGCGATCTCGATCGTGCCCACCGCGGGCGATCGCGGATCGGCGCGTGAAGATCCGTGCCAAGCGTTCCGAGTCGCTGCGTCCTCGACCGCAGATCGGATTGCGCAATCCTGCACCGAGCGCGTCGCGCGACCGTTACCCTCGCCGTCATGCGCGCGTCGCTCATCGCGATCGTCGTGATCACCGTCGGCCTCACGCTCGGCATCGCCTACGGCCTGCTTCGGGTCGGCTCGTTGGAGGACCACGAGGTCAACGCGATCCAGCGCACGACGCTGGCCGAGGCGGAGCCGCTGTCCGCGTCGCGCGGACCGGGTGTCACGCTCGCGCGCGCGGAGCTCGAGCGGGATCACGCGGTGGAGTTCGAGGTGTGCGCCGGCGAGCCGATGACGCCGGAGCGATGGGAGGGCGCGCTCTCGCTCCGCGTGGTCCGTCAGGCCGGCGAGGTGATGACGGAGTCGCCGATGAGCGCCGAGGTGCTCTCGCACGTGCGCCGGAACGACGCGGCCGGTTGTCTGACGCTCGGGTCCGGCGTCCTCGAGCACACGGGCGAGTACGAAGTGGAGGCGCGCTGGGATGCGCCGCCCGCCGCGCTGATGGACGTGCCGATCGTCGTGCGCATGGTGGGCCGGCATCCGCTCGCGGCGAGCGATCTCGGGCAGGTGGTCGCGACGTGGGCGCTCGCGTTCGCGCTGCTCGTCGCGCTCGCGGTGTGGAGACGGCTCGGGGTGCTCGATCCGGCGCCCGTCTCCGACGCGGAGTGGGACGAGGCGGCGGAGGCGGCCAGCCCGCTCCGCAAGCTCGCCGAGGTGCCGGACTGGGCGCGCGGGATCGCGGGGGTCGTGCTCCTCGGCCTCGTGTTCTTCGGCCTCGGCTACGTCCAGGTCGGCGCCGCGGGCGGCGCGGCGCTGATGGTCGGCATCGCGATCCTCGAGGTCGTCGTCGCGATCGTCCTGATCGGAGGCCCGTCGATCGCGGAGCGCTTCGAGCGCCTCGCGCTCGCGCGGCCGACGTACTGGTATGCCGCGTTCCCCGTCGCGGTCGCGAGCGGCCTCGCGCTCTACTTCCTCGCGACCTGGTCGACGCACCTCGTGCCGTCGACGGGGGTGAGCTCCGTGCAGCGCCTCGTGTCGTGGCCGAGCGGGATGCTGTCGTTCGCGGTGCCCGCCGTGATCGTGCCCATCGCCGAGGAGTGGTTCTTCCGCGGCTTCATCTACGGCGCGTTCGAGAAGCGGAGCCGCGTGCTCGCGTTCGTCCTCGCGTGGGGTCTCTTCGTGCTCGCGCACGTCCCGCAGACGTTCGGACAGTGGGGCGCGCTCGTCGCGATCGCCGTCGCGAGCCTCGGCTTCACGATGCTCCGCGCGTTCAGCGGCTCGACGTTGGTGAGCGCGATGGCCCACGTCGTCTACAACGGCGTGCTCGCGATCGGCGCGATCCTCTGACGGCGATCCGCGCCCCGTTCAGCTGTCCGCCGCGGTGACGCGCAGGACTTCGTCGATCGTCGTCACGCCCTGGCGGATCTTCTCGAGGCCCGCCATGCGCAGCGAGGAGATGCCGCTCGCGATCATCTCCTGCTTGAGCTCGGCGGTCGAGCAGCCCTGGAGCACCATCTCCTTCAGGCGCTCGTTGAACGGCATGACCTCGTAGAGCGCGATCCGGCCGCGGTACCCGGTGCTGTTGCACGTGCGGCAGCCCGCCCCGCGGAACACCGTGAACGTCGGCACGTCGTTCGGCTTCACGCCGATGTCGAGGAGCGCGTTCTCGTCGATCGCGACCTCGGTGCGGCACTCCTCGCAGATCTTCCGCGCGAGACGTTGCGCGAGCACGAGGTTGACGGACGCGGTGACGAGGAACGGCTCGACGCCCATGTTCAGGAGGCGCGACACCGTGCTCGGCGCGTCGTTGGTGTGGAGCGTCGAGAGCACCAAGTGTCCGGTGAGCGCGGCCTTGACGGCGATCTCCGCCGTCTCGAAGTCCCGGATCTCGCCGACCATGATGATGTCGGGGTCCTGGCGGAGGAACGAGCGCAACGCGGCCGCGAAGTTCAGGCCGATGTCCTCGTGCATCTGCACCTGGTTGATGCCCATGAGGTTGTACTCGACGGGATCCTCGGCGGTGCTGATGTTCGTCTCCGGCTTGTTGAGCTCGCTGAGCGCGGAGTAGAGCGTCGTCGTCTTGCCCGACCCGGTGGGCCCGGTCACCAAGACCATCCCGTAGGGCTGGCTGATCGCCCACTTGAAGTGCTCGAGCGCTCTCGCATCGAACCCGAGCTTCGTCATGTCGAGCTGGAGGTTCGACTTGTCGAGCAGGCGCAAGACGAGCTTCTCGCCCCAGATCGTGGGGAGCGACGATACGCGGAAGTCCATCTCGCGACCCTTGCCGAGCTTGAGCTTGATGCGCCCGTCCTGGGGCAGGCGACGCTCCGCGATGTCGAGCGACGCCATGATCTTGAGGCGCGAGGCGATCGCGTTCTTGAGCTTGAGCGGCGGCGTCATCTCCTGGTGGAGCACGCCGTCGACGCGGTAGCGGACGCGCAGCTTGCGCTCGTAGGGCTCGACGTGGATGTCCGACGCGCGCTTCTTGATCGCGTTCAACAGGATCGCGTTGCAGAGCCGCACGACGGGGGCGTCCTCGGCGGACTTCTCCAGGTCCATGAGGCTTGCATCGTCTTCTTCGGTGCCGAAGTCGATCTCCTCCTCGTCGAACCCATCCATGATGTCGTCGTAGGAGATCTCGGGGCCCGCGTAGGTCCGCTCGATGGCGGCGAGGATGGCGGCTTCCGAGGCGACGACCGGCTCGACGTTGTAGCCGGTGAGGAACTTGATGTCGTCGATCGCGTGGAGGTTCGACGGGTCCGCCATCGCGACGATGAGCGTGGAGCCGGCGCGCGAGACGGGGACGATCTTGTGCCGCTCGCACACCTCCTGGTTCACGAGCTTGATCACCTCCTCGTCGATCTCGAACTCGTTCAGATCGATCGACTGGACGCGGTACTGCTGGCTGAGGAAGTCGGTGATCTCCTGGTCGGAGATGAACCCCATCCGCGCGAGCTGATAACCGAGCGAGGTGTTGGTACGGCGCGACTCGTCCTGCGCGGTGCGAAGCTGCTGCAGGCTGATGAGCTTCTCACGGACGAGCAGCTCTCCGATTCGGTTGCTCATGAACGGGACTCCACGGATGATGCGGCGGGTGGGGAATCGACCCGACAAAGTTCGAGAAATCGGATTTCGTTGTCAACTGCGAGGGTTGACGGCGCCGCTCCGACGGCGAGGGACGGATCGGGAGCCTACCGCTTCGTGAGCTGGTTTCGCCGCATGTTGGACGGGGTGAGCTCGATCCATCGGCGCGCGCGTTCCGCCGAAGGCGCCGGCGAGTGGCGCCGCGCGGCCGCGCTGTGGGCGGAGGCCAACGAGCCGGCTCGGGCGGCGGAGGCGCTCATCCATCTGGCGCAGCGCGAGGGGACGCTCGAGGCGCGCCTCGCGGCCTGGCAGGACGCGCTCATGTGGATCGGCGACGAGGACGACATGCGGCGCGAGTTCGTCGAGCGCTCGATGTCGGTGGCGGTGCTGGAGGACGCGCGCCTGCGCGGGGCGGCGAGCGCGGAGGAGAAGCGTCGGCTCGCCGACGCGGCGTCGCGCCTCGAGGGACTCGGCGACGACGGGCGCGCGGCGGAGGCGTTCGGGATCCTCGGGCGCCGTGAGGATCAAGCGCGATGCCTCGAGGCGGCCGGCGAGATCGAGGCGCTCGAGGCGCTGCTCGGCGCCGAAGGGCGACGCGAGGAGAAAGCCGATCAGCTGCGCCGCCTCGTCTCGCATTACGAGATGGCGATGCAGTACGGGGCGAGGCTCGAGGCGCGCGGCTCGCTGCGCGAGGCGGTCCGCATCAGCGATGGCGACGCGTCGGCCGAGGAGCTCTTGCGCCGGCTCGAAGCCCGCATGCCGCCCCCGTTCCGCGTGCGGCTCGAGGTCGCGGGCCAGGCGGTGACGTTCGTCGGGCGGATGCCCGCGGTGATCGGGCGCGGTGACGTCGACGTCCGGGTGCGCGGCACCAGCGTGTCGCGCGAGCACACGGAGGTCGCGCTCCGCGGCGGTCGCGCGTACGTCGCGGACAAGGGGAGCCGCAACGGGACGCTGGTCGGCGGGGTACCCATCGCGGGGGAGCTCGAGCTCGGCGGCCCGACCGAGCTGGGTCTCGGCGACGACGTGCGGCTCGAGGTGACGCCGAGCGGTGCGACGATCGGGATCGACGTGCTCTCGGGCTTCGATCGCGGCGAGCGCTTCCGACTCGGCGAGGGGACGCTCATGGTCGAGGGGACGGCCGCGCGCCTCTCGTTTCCCGAAGGGTGGGCGCTGCTCAGCGCCGAGGGCGCGGAGCTGACGCTCGACGGGCGCGCGTGCACGATGGGCGTGCACCTCTTGAGCGGCGATCAGCTGGTGGTGGGCGGCATCCCGCTGAGGGTGCTCGCGTGAGCTTGTGGAAGCGGCTGCTCGGGAGGCGCGACCCCGAGCCCCGACGCGAGGAGCCGGCCGATCACGACGACGTCGTCGCGAAGATGACGCGCCTCGCCGACCCGACGACGACACCCGGCGCCTCGGAGGCGCCCGAGAAGTCGCCCGAGGAGATCCTGTGGGACCTCGGTACGCGGCCGCAGCCCGACCTCGACGACGCGGAGGTGCTCGAGCACGTCGAGGCGCTCCGGCTCGAGGGGCGGGACGCGCGGGCGATCGACCTCGCGAGGCGCATCCTCGTCCATCACCCGGAGCGCCTGGCGATCCAGCTCGCCGTCGCGGAGCTCCTCACCGCGCGCGGCGACGACGCGGGCGCCGATGCGCTGCTCTCGCCGCTCGTGGATCGGCGCGACGCCTCGCTCGATCTCTGGATGCTCGCGGCCGAGGTCGCGCAGCGCCGCGGCGATGCGCAACGCGCCTTGATGTTGTACGAACGGATCCTCGCGAAGGACCTCGACTACCCGAGGGCGCGGGCGCGGGTGCGCCAGCTTCGCGAGGGCGAGCGACACCAGCGCGACCTCGGCGCGACGCTGATGGCCGATGGAGCGCTCACCCGCGGCCGCTACCGCGTCGAGCGCGAGCTCGGCCGGGGGGGTGCGGGGACGGTGTTCCTGGCCGACGACCTCTCGCTCGGTCGCAAGGTCGCGCTCAAGGTCTACCACCGGCGCGGTCGGGCCGAGCGTGCGCGACTGCTCGCCGAGGCGAGGATGCCGGCTCGCGTGGAGCACCCGGGCGTGGTTCGCATCTTCGATCTCGACGAGGGCCTCGCCGCGATCTCGATGGAGCGCGTGCTCGGCGGCTCGGTGCGTCAGGAGCTGTCGAAGGGCTCGCTCCCGCTCGCGCGGATCGAGCGATGGCTGCGTACGGCGGCGGACGCGCTGCTCTGCATCCACGGGCAACGTATCGTGCATCGTGACCTCTAGCCGTCGCACCTCCTCGGGCGCAGCGACGACCGGGTGGTGCTCACCGACTTCGGGCTCGCGACGGAGTCGGGCGGCGACGCGATGCCTGGCGCGCAGCAGGGGGAGGGGACGCTCGCGTACATGCCGCCCGAGCAGCGCGCCGGCGCCCCGGCCCGCCTCGAGATGGACGTCTACGCGTTCGGCGTCACGGTGCGCGAGATCCTCGGCCACCTGAGGAGCGAGCCGCCGAGCCACCTCGCCGAGATCGCGGGCGCCTGCATGCGGGCCGATCCGGCGCAGCGGCCGAGCGCGCGCTGGCTCCTCGACAAGCTCGGGCCCGCGCGGTAACCCCCCGCACCGTGGCCAAGAAGGGAAAGATCCCGCCCCCCAAGGACCCGAACGAGGCGCTCCGAGAGATGGAGAAGCCCGAGATCAAGTGGCGGTCCATCGGGCTGATCGTCGCCGCGTTCGTCGTGCTCTGGGCGACCGCCGCGATGATGTACTCGTACTCCGAGGGCGGCGTGCTCGGGTACGTGAGCCTCGGCGTCGTCGGGGTGCTCACCATCGTCGCGATCGGCTTCGGCATCTACATCTGGCGCCTCACCAAGCGCTCGCGCGGCATCGCGGACATCCTCGCCGAGGCGACCGACGCGGAGGGCCGCAAGCGCGCGCTCGAGAAGCTCGAGGCCGGCGACGGCAAGGACGCCCTCAACGCGCTCGCGCGCGCGCAGCTCGTCAGCCGTGAGAGCCCGCTCGAGGCGGTGCGCATCCTCGAGGGCGTCGACATCGACAAGGCGCCCGCCGTCGTGCAAGACGACGTGCGTTGTAACCTCGCGCTCCTGTACCTGATGCAGGGCAAGGCCAAAGAGGCGCGCGACCTCGCCGACAAGATCCGCCTCGACCGTCAGCCGAACGCCAAGGCGAAGGGCCTCTATGCGGCGGTGTGCGCGGAGGCGTTCGCGCGGACGGGCAGCCCGCACGAGGCCGACAAGTTGCTCGAGACCTATGACGCCGACGACGCGTCGTTCGGCGAGGTGCAGGCGCTCCTCTATCGCGCGCAGGTCTACGCGGCGATGGCGAACAAGAAGCGCGGACGCGCGCAGACCGCGATGAACCGCCTCGCGAAGCTCGACCCGAACCAGCTCGCGCCGTTCCTCGGCAAGGGCGCGCGACCCATCTACGCGTCGATGGCGCAGAAGGCGCTGAAGGCGCAGGGCATGGCGCCCAAGCCGAAGATGAAGATCCAGCGCCGCTAGTCCCCTGCATCCGTGATTCATGACCTGAATCACGGATGCGGGGACTAGCTGATCTTCTTCGGAGGGTCTGTCCCAGACCCTCCCCCCGCGCGAGCAAATCGCGCGGGGCCCCCCACCCAATCGAGCCCCTGGATCAGAAGTTGTTTTGCAAAACAACTTCTGATCCAGGGGACTCGCCGGCAAGGCCGAAGGCCGCGCCGGCCCCGTGCCCGTGCCCGCGCAGAAACGAAGACGAGCGGCTCGCCCCACCGCGTCGTACCGCAAGAAAGTTGCCCGTTCGGATCCGCGTCCGGTACCGACGGAGACATGGACGCTCTCCCCGGTGCCGCCGCGTTGACGCGGGGCCTGCTCGTGCTCACCCGCTCGCGCTCGAGCGGGGTGCTCAGCGCGGTCGCCGAGGATGTCCATGCGCGAATCGCCTTGCGCGATGGTCGGGTCGTCGCGCTCACCGTCGAGGGCGTCGCGCCGCGGGCAGACGGGCTCGGCGTCCAGCTGCGGGCGATGGACGCCTGGGACCACCGCGCGGCGGAGGACGCGGAGCCCAAGGAGGAGGGCGAGTCGCTCGGGCGCTGGGTGAGCCGGGTCGGGGTGGCGAGCCAGGCCGCGGTGAGCTGTGCGCTCCGGCGACAGATGCGGCAGCGCCTCGCCGTTCTGTTCGCGCTCGAGCCGCCCGAGCTGCGGCTCACGGCGGGCCCGTGTGACCTCGGAGTCCCGATGCTCGACGAGCCGCCGACCGCGTCGGAGCTCGTGGTGGGCGCGCTTCGCGCGCGGATGGCGAGGACGCCGCTCGTCCTGATCCAGAAGCGGCTGGGGAGCGGGTTCTACGCGTTGACCCCGCTCGGCCGGGAGCTCCTCGACGGTGCGCCGCTCTTCGGCGAGGAGCACGCGATCGCCGCGGGGCTCGAGCGGGGCGCCAGCGTCGATACCCTGCTCGGCCTCGCGCGCCGCGAGGCGCGGGCCTATCGGTTCCTCTTCGGGCTCAAGCTCTTGAGCGCGTGCGGACCGCCCGCGTCGAGCGGCGGCTACTCGCTGCTCCTCCGCAAGAAGCGTGAGCTCGCCCGCCACGTGCGCGCCTCGCAGCTCCTCGAGCTCCCTGCGCGCGCGGATGTCCGCGCAACGAAGCGTGCATGGCGCAAGCTCGCCGGCCAGCTCCATCCCGATCGCTTCACGCGTGATCCCGACCTCGCGATCCAGGCGGCGTCGCACGACGTGATGCGAGCGCTCGACGATGCGCGCCGCCGTGTGTCGGGCTGAGCGAGCGTCGGGCCGAGCGATCGTCGCGACTCCGCGATCGTCGCGCTGAGCGATCGTCACACTGAGCGAGCGTCGCGCTGCGCGAGCGTCGCGCTGCGCGAGCGTCGCGCTGCGCGAGCGTCGCGCTGCGCGAGCGTCGGGAGCCCGATCAGTCGTCGAGCTGACGCAGGTCGAGCGGGATCGCGAGGCGCATGTCGAGGAAGCGCGCGGACAGCGCCGATGCGGTCACCCCGTAGCGCTGCGCGACAGCCGCCTGCGACTCGCGAGCGGGGATGGCGAGCGCCACGGTGAGGGCGTAGTGCACCGCCGCCGCCGCCACCGCGGGCTTGTAGACGCGCACCTGGCGTGCCGAGCGGTACCCCTTCCACAACCTGCGAGCCTGCTTGACGTGCGCGGTGGTGAACCCGCTCGCGAGGAGCTGCGCCTCGAGGAGCTCCGCGATCTGCGCGTCGATCGCCGCGTCGGGATCCGCTGCGCCCAACGTCGAGCCGACGCGGGTCGACGCGGCGGCGTCCCTCGGGGTGTTCGAGGCGCTGTTCGGTGAGCTGTTCGACGCGCGGTTCGACGCGCGGTTCGACGCGGCCGTGTGGGCCGCGGTGCGCGATCGTGCGGCGCCCTTCTTCGCTTGGCGCGGCGGCTTCTTCACCTCGACGACGATGTCGTCGTCTTCGACGTCGGGCGGAGGGACCTTCTGGACGTGCGCGCCGGCGCGGACGCCGTGGCTCTCGAGATCGGCGGGCGCCCCCGCGTCGATCCACGCGAGCAACGCGCGATGGTCCTCGCTGTCCGGCGCCTCCTCGCAGGCGCGCAGGGCGAGCTCGCGCGCGCGTTCGAGTCGGCCGAGCCGCGCCAGACAGTGCGAGGCGCTCGCGGCGATCTCGTGCTCGGAGGGGTCCGACTCGCGGAGCGCGAGCTCGAGGTGCGGCAGCGCGGCCCGGGGCTCGTTGAGGGCCACGTCGAGGAGGTGGCCGAGGTTGTGGTGGTACCACGGGTTCTGCGGCGCGACCTGGAGCGCGCGGCGGTACGCGGTCACCGCGGATCGGTAGTTGCCGAGCAGCGCCTGCGCGAGCGCCATCAGCGACTGCGCGATGTCGTCGCGTGGATTCGCGACGATCACCTTGCGCAGGTGGAGCGCGGCCGACCACGGATCCATCTCGAGCCGCAGCTCCGCGAGGTGACGATGCGCGAAGATGCGCGCGGGGTGGTCCTCGGTCGCGACGCGGAGGATCTGCTCGAGGATCGGCTCCAGCGTGCGGCGGCTGCGCCCCTCATCGATGGCGCGCTCGGCCCGACGGCGAAGCGCCTCCACGTTTCGCGACTCGCTCACCGAGGACCTATAGCCGGCGTGAAATTCCTTGGCAACCCCGCTCTTTTTCGCGCGAACAGCACGAGGAAGCCGCCCAGCCACCGCAGCGGCGATCGCAGCGCAGCGCGCTCCAG
This sequence comes from Sandaracinaceae bacterium, assembly GCA_050186575.1. Taxonomy (GTDB): domain Bacteria; phylum Myxococcota_A; class Polyangia; order Polyangiales; family Sandaracinaceae; genus JAUHXR01. Next base: position 43,036 of record JBFWYI010000061.1, read on the forward strand.
CGAGGCCACGCCCGCGCGCACGAAGGGGACGCGGTGGACCGTCGCGAACGGTGTGACGACGCGGACGCCAGCCGTCTCCACGAGCGTCAGCGAGGACGGAAGCCGATCGATCATCGCGCGCGGCGTGTCCCAGCGCGTCGGGATGTCGGCTTCGTCGTGCGCCTCGCCGATCGCCCGCGGGCGCTGCGCGATCCGGGCGAGGTACCGCAGGCTGTAGCGATTGTAGAACTCGAGGATCGCGTGGCCGCCGGGGCGAAGGACACGGGAGATCTCCGACAGCGCGCGATCGATCTCGGGCACATGGGCGAGCACCTTGACGCTGTAGACCGTATCGAAGGTCTCATCGCCGAAGGGAAGCTCGGTCGCGCTCGCATGGACGACGGTGAGCCCGCGCGCGCGCGCGCGATCGAGCATGCCTTCGGACACGTCGACGCCCACCGCGCGAGTGGCGAGCGGCGCGAGCCGCCCGAGGATGAGGCCCGTCCCGCAGCCGACCTCGAGCACCTCCCGGTCGCGCGCATACGGCGCGATGAGCGAGGTCTCGAGCTGATCGACGAGCGCGTGATAGCCCTCGTCGCGCCCGCGCTCGTAGCTCTGGCTGAAGTCGTCGTAGTAGCGCTGGGCGCGCTCGCGGCTCGGTTCGGTCACCTCAGGATCCCAGCAACTCCTGATAGATCGATTCGTACGCGCGGGCCATCGCGTCCGGGTCGAAGCGCTCGGCGGCGGCCGCGCGGGCTCGCGCCCCCTGTTCGATCCGCGCCCCGTCGTCGTTCAACAGCCGCGCGAACGCGTCGGCCAGCGCGTCGCGATCGGCGCCGCACGCGATCGCCGCACCGCCATCGGCGAGCTCGGCCGCGACGGATCGAGCCGCGACGACCACGGGGCGCGCCAACCACATCGCCTCGAGGAGCACGAGCGGGAGATCCATCTTCGCGTAGAGATCGACGCTCGGGAGCGCGACGACGTCGGCTGCGCCGAGGAGCGCATGGATGTGTGGCGTCTCGCCGATGAAGCGCACCCGCTCACCCAGCGGCGCGGCGCGCGCCCGCAACGCCCGCTCGGCCTCGCGCGCGCGGTCGGTCTTCGCCCGGCACGCCACCACGAGGATCGCGTCGCTCCGATCGAGCGCGGCGAGCGCATCGACACAGAGCGTCGCGCCGCCTCCCACCTCGAGGTCACCCGGGTACACGACGAGCGGAGCGCCGGCCGAGAGATCGAAGCGCGCGCGCGCGGCGGCGCGAGCGTCCTCGGTCGGCGCGGGCAACGGCGGGACCGCGGGCGCGATGCGCGCGACGCGCTCGCGCGGCACGCCGGCGTCGAGGATCGCATCGAACGTTGCGCGCGACAGGACGACGTTGCGCTCCGCGAAGAGCAGGCGAGGCACCGAGCGCATCGCGAGTGGGCGGCTGCAGATCGTGTGGACGGCCCGCGTGCGGCGCACCGCGGCGAGCGACCGCGCGACGGTCGAGGTGCGCGGGTTGGGTGCGAAGAAAAAGTGCCAGAGATCCATCGGCGGTCCGGCCGCGAGCTCGCGCAGGACCGCGAGCTGGGCGCGCCCGGCGGGAGAGAAGCGCCCCGGGCTCGCGTACACGGGCCGCCGCCGTACGCGCGAGGGGAGCCCCGGATCGGTGCCGTCGGTCATCACCGTCACGTCGACCCGGGTGAGGCGCGACGCCAGGGTGAAGGCGAGGTTCTTCGAGCTGTCGTTCCACGGCGGGACCACCGGCTTGGAGACGAAGAGCACCCGCGGCATCCCGCGCCTATATCACGCTCCTCCGGCCGCGCTTGACGCTCCGAGGGTCGGGAGTTAGGCACTCGTCGGATTTCGTCCCCGTCTCGCTGCCTTCACCGCGGGGACCTCCGCGAGGGAGCCCGATGAGCGACGAGCCCGACGACGACGATCGAGACGACGTGCGCGACGACGTGCGCGACGAGGAGATCCCGGAGCCGGAGCGACGCCGCCGTCGCCTCGAGCGCATCCTCCCGCAGGTGCTCAAGCGCGCGATCGAGCGCGGCCTCGAGACGGGGATCGAGACCCTGTCGAACCGCGGCGAGAAGCTCCGCGACATCTTCGACGACGGCGGCAAGCTGCCGAAGGAGCTCGTCGGCTACGTCTTCTCGCAGGTCGACGAGACGAAGAATCTCATGGTCCGCGTGGCGGCCCACGAGATCCGCGACTTCCTCCAAGCGACCGACCTGAGCACGGAGCTCCAGAAGGTGCTGACCTCGCTCTCGTTCGAGATCCGAACCGAGATCCGCTTCATCCCGAACGAGTCGGGCGGGCTCAAGCCCGTGGTCAAGGCGGAGGTCGATCCGAAGAGGGTCGACGGTCGCCATAAGAGCGAGCGGCCGACCCGCGCCACCTCGCGCCCACCGCGCCGCGAGGAAGAGGAGTAGCGCGCACAACCGACGTTGCGTCTGCGACGTGGCGTCAGGCCGCGACGGCGAGTCGTCGCTCGGATCGCAGGGCCGTAGGTCGCGATGTGGCCGTCACACGCGATCGCACGCTATGTGGATTGCGAGGGACAGCGCGGATTGCGAGGGACAGCGCGGATTGCGAGGGACAGCGCGGTCAGGGCGCGGCCACGCCAGCTCAGTGCGAGTGCCCGTGGTTGTGCACCGGCGGACCGGTCACGCCTTCGGGGATCGGGCTCGGCGTCCCGTAGTCGAGCGGGTTGAACCGTGAGCGCCCCCGCCGGTCGGACGGGTCCGGGCTCGCCTCGCGCGGGACCTCAGGCTCACCCTCGGGGAGCTGCGGGCGCGTCGGCTCGGCGGCCGCGAGGCCCCCGACCACGCGGCGGATCAACACGCGCCGGAGGTGCACGTCGGTGAGCGGGCGGTTGCCGTCCTCGCCGCGCTGCGGCACGCGCGCGATCTCGCTGATGAGCGAGAGCGGACGGCACTGCCCGAAGATCGTGTAGCCGCCCTCGTCGAGCTGCGGCTGCGGACCGTCGGTGATGAAGAACTGCGCGCCGCCGGTGTTCGGCCCGTCCATGTTGGCGACGCAGAGCTGACCCGCCCGATCGTGCGAGAGCGTGTCGTCGTGCTCGTCGGGGATCGTGTAGCCGACGGTGCCCGTCCCGTCGCTGAGCTGATCGCCGCCCTGGATCAGGTAGCCGGGGATCACGCGATGGAAGATCGTGCCGCCGTACGCCGGTCGGGTGACCCACTCGCCGGCGCGCGGGTCCCAGAACGGGCGCGCGCCTCGCGCCAGGCCGACGAAGTTCGCCGTCGCGATCGGCGAGCGCTGCGGATCGAGCTCGCACAGGATGCTGCCGAGCTCCGTCTCGATCTCCGCGATGAGGGCGCCGTCGATCGGCAGCCCGACCACCGCCTCCTCGAGCGTGAACTGGCCGTTCTCGGGATCCGGGCTGTTCGGCTCGCGGATCAAGCGCTCCTCGTTCGGTCGGGCGACGGGCCGCCGTGCCTCGTTGGGCTGTCGACCGGCGAACACGATCTGCTCGCCTTCGTTCGTCACGCCGGTGAGCGGCGCCTCGCGCGAGGCGGCCGCCGTGCCCTCCACCTCGACCGAGCCGTCGCAGCCGGCGAGCGTGACGAATAGCGCGAGGGCGAGCTCAGGGCGTCGCATGGGGCTCCTCCGGCTCGTCGATCCCGATGAACTGGGCCGGCGTTCCGATGGCCAGCGCGTGGGTACTACAGAATCCACCGTGCACCTCCAGAACGTACTGCGAGTCGGCTTCGACCGCCCGCGACGTCGTGGTCAAGGGAGAGGCGTTCTCCACGATCCCGACGATGCGCCGATCCGCATCGAGAAAGACGATGTCGAGTCGGAGAAACGTGTTGCGCATCCAGAAGCTCTGCCGCTCCGGATGATCGAACACGAACAGCATCCCGTGGTCAGGGGGCATCGAGCGGCGGAACATGAGGCCGCGCGCGCGCTCGTGCTCCGAGCGGGCCAGCTCCACCTCGACCTCGACCGGTTCGGCGCCCTCCGGCTCCAGTCGGACGGTCGCCGTTCGCAACGTAGGTTGCGGGCGAGGCGACGCCGGAGTCGGCGGAGCCGGATGGGTACGCGCGCGCGCCGGGGTGCTGGTCGACACGTGCGCTTCACCCCCGCACGAGGCGAGCGCGATCGCGGCCGCCAACCACGCCCCGCGCGCGCCCACTCACTCCTCGGGTTCCTCTTCCGGCTCTTCCGGCTCGTCGTCGTCGCCGCCGCCGGTCGCCGCCCACCACGGCGTGCCACCGCCGCCCGACGTGCCGCCCGTGCCGCCCGTGCCGCCGGTGCCGCCGGTGCCGCCCGTGCCTCCCGTGCCGCCCGTGCCGCCCGTGCCGCCCGTGCCGCCCGTGCCGCCGGTGCCGCCCGTGCCGCCCGCGCTCGCCGTCGTGCCGCCGGTCCCGCCGCTCGTCCCGCCGGAGCCGCCGTTCTGCTGCTGCTGTTGTTGCTGGTGCTGCATGCGACGCCGGCAGATCTCCGGAGGCATGCCCGGCGGACACTCCATCTGCTCGGGCTGCGTCTCGCGCACGACCGCGTTGGCCGGCGGGTCGCGCTCCTCCCACCACGCCGCGATCCCCTCGGGGACGGGCGCGGCGTCCGCGCTCGCGTCGCGGTGTGTGAGGCGATAGACGTGTTGTGGGAGCCCCCACCACGGCGCGTCGGCCGAGAGCCCGGACGCGAGCGCAGAGCTGCCGTCCTCCGCGGACTGGTTGCCCCGGATGGAGACGACCCAGCGCGCGCGCATGCGACGTTGACGGAATCGCGGGAACTGGATCGCGGCCACGCGCTCCTGCATGCAACCCGCGAACTGCTCGCGGTTCGGGGTCACCGCGATCTCGCTCGCGCGACCATCGCTCGACAGGATGAAGAGGAGGCGGACCTGGTTGAGCGAGGTCTCGCCGCCGGCCTCCTCGAGGCGCGCGATCTCGTTGGCCACGCACTCGCGCATCGTGTCCGCGTTCTCCGCGAACGTGTTGTTGATCTCGTCTTGCGAGAGTCGGCTCGGCAACGCGGCTTCCTGCTGGCGTTGCAGCTCGGCGAGCGCGTTCGCCGCGTCGCGCTCCTCGCGCGCCGCCGCCGCCGCCTGCGCACGCTGCTCCGCCGTGTAGAGGCCCTGGATGTACTCGCCGAGCGGCGGATGCGTGCGGGGCGCGTCCGCGGCGAGCGAGCTGAGCATCGCCCGTCCGTCGTCACCGCCGAGCTCGAAGATGCCGCGGGTCGCGATCGCGAGGGCGCGCGCCTCGGGCGTCGCGCTCTCCTCCTGCTCGTGTGCGGGCTCCGCGGGGGCGTCCCCGGCCAGGATCTGCTGATAGGCGCGGCCCTGCGCCGTGTTGCCCCAGCGCTCGACGTACGTGTGCATGAGCGGGCTGGCCTGCTGCGCGCGGCCCGACGCGCGGTACGCGTCGATCAGGAGCGCCATCGCGTCGGGGGTGGTCGCGTGGTCGCGGAGCGTGCGGATGACACACGCGTTGTCACCACGCTGCGCGCACTCTCGGGCGCGGACGACGTCTTCGCTCGCCGGCCCCGAGTCCACCGTGACGTCCTGGCTCGCCGCCGCCGACTCGCCGAGGGGCCCGGCGGTGAGGCTGTCCGCGCGATACAACACGACGAACCGTCGCAGCGCGTCGAGCGCGTCGGCTTGACCGAGCGTCACCACGGCTTGCACCACGAGCGGCAGCGCCTCCGCGGGCGTCTCGTGATCCATCATGTGGTTGATGAGGAGCGGGACCGCCTCGCGGTGCTCCATCTCGAGGAGCGCCGGGACGATCGCTTCCAGCGGAGGCGCCTCCGTGTCCTCGAGGAAGTCGTAGCGACGCTCGAGCGCGGCCATCAGATACTGGGCGCCGCTGTTGCGGGTGCGCAGGGCCTCGCGGATGGCCTCCTTGAGCGCGCCCGGCATGGAGCGCTGCTGGTAGAGGTCGAGCAGATCGCGCGTGATCTCCTCCTCGGGGATCGCGCTGAGGAGATTGATCGCGTAGGCGCGCGCAGCGACGAGGCGATTGTCGGGGTCGAGCACGAGCTCGTTCAGCGACTGCCTCAGCGCGCGCTCGTCCCCGCTCGTTCCACCGGGCGCGAAGCCCGCCGCGTCGATCGCGACCGACGCGACCTGGACGTCGAGGGCCTGCTCCCAACGCGTGTTGCCGGTGTCGCGATCCAGCAGCGTGACTTGACCCTGCTCGCCGACCGTCAACAACCCGTGCGGCATCGCCTCCGCGTTCGCGATGTCCTGCTCCACGATGCGGGTCCAACGGAGCGTCCCGTCGAGGTCGTACGCGAACACGTAACGGAAGTAGACGAAGTAGTAGGTGTCGCCCTCGACGTGGATCGCGGTCGCGTCGTCGGTCGGCGCCGGGTTGAAGTACACGCGGATCCGACCGCGCGCGCTCCGGCCACCGGGGCGCGGCACGTATCCGTCGGGGAAGATCGACTCGGGCTGGCGCGGGAGCTCGCCGAGGTCCGGGCGCAGGTGCGTCGATCCCTCGCGGGTGCCCGACGCGCTGCGGGGCGTGAGCCGGTAGACGCCGCGCCCGCCGTAGTAGATGCCGGTCGGGTGGTCGAACGCCCACGCGATGACGTCGTCGGTCGATCGGAGGCGCGCGACCTCGTCGCCCGTCACGCCGTCCAGGATCGCGATGTTCTGGCGCTCCCACGGGACGAACACGAGCCCGCCTTTGGCGGCCGGCTGACCGAACACGCCCTCGACCTCGTGGCGCCAGCGCTCGCCGCCGCCGCGCGCGTCGATCGCGACCACGTGACCGACGCGCCGTGCGCCGCCGAGCGCGCCGACGGTGGCCGCCCAGTAGATCGTGTCTCCGTCGCGCGTCGCGCCGACGTACGCGAGATCGGGGAGGTCGCGGTGCCAGAGCTCGCGGCCGCTCGAGAGGTCGTAGCCGAACAGCTGCTCGCGTGTGCTCACCACGAGGACGTCGCCGAGGATCTCGGGCTGGGTCGCCGCGTCGATCGCCGTGGACCACAGCTGCTCGCCGCTGTCGACGCGGTACACCGCGACCTGTCGGCCGGTGCCGTCCTCGGTGTACGTCGCGATGGCGACGAGGGGCTGGCCGAGCGTGTTCTCCGGGTGGTCGTCGTTGGCCGGCGCGGGCAGCCGCTCGAGCGCGGCCGCCATGTCGGCTTCCTGGTTGTCGAGGAAGTGATGGCTGAACGCGTTCCGGTAGGACGGTCCGCAGCCGAGCGCGGTGAGGCCGGCCGCACCGACCGCCGCCAGGGAGAGCGCGACGCGCGTGGCCATCGCCTTCGGGTTCTCGGTGATCATTCTCCACCTCCCGCCGCCTGATCGCGGGCCGCGTCGCTCTCCGCCGAGACGGTCTCCCCGCGCGCCGATCCGGCGTGCCCAGGGATCCGACGGAGCGTGTTCACCACCGTGTCGCGAAGGCGGTTGCGCCCCCGCGTCGGCAGGGTGTCGAGGAACCGCTGCAGAAACTGACGGACCAGCGGGCCCGACACCTCGCCCAGGCGATCGACGATCTGGATCTTCACCTCTTCCGGGATGTCGCGGCGCCGCACGTACTCGGTGTAGCCGCTGAGCATGACCGACAAGGGAACTTGACCGAGGTGCTCGGTGAAGCGCGCGACCGACCCGCGGTCGCCGAGCTTGCCGATCGCGGCCGCCGCTTCGACGACGCCGCGATCGAACGCGAGGAACAGCGTGTCGACCGATCGCGTGGCTCCGATCTCGCCGAGCTGGCGCGCGCAGGTGGCGCGCACGCTGCGGTCGCTGTCGCGCAAGCCTTGTTCGAGGAGCGCGGGGATGCGGCGGTCCTCGATGGCCGCGAGCGCCTGATACGCGAGGCGCCGCGCGCGGGCGCGGCGGTGGTGCGAGAACTCGACGAGCACGTCGATCGACGTCGGCGACGCGAGGCCGCGGAGCGCGTTGAGGGCGCGGTCGACCACCTCGTCGCTGCGCCCGCTGCGCAAGAGATCGGCGAGCGGAGGGACCACCCGCGGGTGGTCGATGACGCTGAGCAGGTCGATGGCTTCGCGCACTTCGTCTTCGTTCGACGAGTTGAGCCGCGCGGCGATCTCGTCGATGTCGTTGACGGTCGGCTGCGGGCCCTCGGGCGCGGCTTGCGCGTTCTCGCTATCCGAGCCGCCGCGGGGGTTGCCGCGCCGTCGCTGCGCCTCGGCGGTTCCGACCGCGAGGCCGAGGATCAACGAGATCGTGAGGATTGCGGAGCATCGAGCGAGCACGGAGGTCATGGCGTCGTCCGTCGTCAGCGCGCGCCGGATCGAGCGCGGGGGCGCTCAGGCGCAGCGGATCGCCCGGAGCTTGGTCGCGAATCCGGGGGCCAGCAAGGAAGGTCTCCCACAGGAGCCCACCTCGCGGAGGCTCACGTGAGCATTCTCTCGGGGCGTTCGGTGCAACGTTGTGAACAGACCGGAACGCGACGTGCTAACCCCCGGAGGGTCGCCCCATGCAGACCAGCGCATCGGACGGTTCCCGCGCGCGCAGCGCATCGACGCCGCCGCCTCGCCAGGCCGCGACCCCGTCGGTCAAGGCGGCGCTCGTCCGCGCGTTCGGGCGGCGCAAACGGCTGTGGATCGCGCTCTCGGTCGGCTTGCTCGCGCTCGTCGGGATGCGCGCGATGGAGAGCGGGGCGAGCGCCGCGACGCTCGAGGAGGCGGTCGCCGCGGTCGCGCTGCGCGATGGGATCCGCGTCGATCCGGACACGGTGATGTGGCTCGAGGAGGACGCGGGACCGCTCGGGTGGCGCGAGACGTTCTTCCTCGGGGCGCGCGAGCGCGAGCTTCCGGACCTCTACTACGCGGAGGTGCGCGCGAGCTCCGAGCACACCGTGCTCGATGTCGCGTTCCTCACGCCGATCAGCCACACCGCGAGCGCGGCCGAGTCCGGCCTCGTGCGCGCCGGGGACTTCGTCGCGTATCGGAGCCGCGTCGCCGACGCCTACGACGCGGTGGTGGTGCTCGATCTCCGCGGCGAGCCCGACTCGCTCACCCGAGACTGGCCGGGCCGCGCGCGCGCGCAGAACCGCGTCAGCAACCTGCAGGAGACCGGCCGTGCCGCCGGCTTCGGCGTGACGCGCTACCAGCTCCTCAGCCCCGCCGCGGAGCTCGCGCTCGACGCGGAGGACGGGCGCTTCGTCGCGGTCCTCCCCGAGGGACGTCTCACGATCGATCCTCGCCGTGCATCGGCGCCGAGCGAGGGAGGCGAGCTCGTCGAGATCCAGGAGCAGACGAAGGGGATGCCCGGCACCGTCAGCTGGATCGTCGACACGGTGCGCGGCCTCTCGTTCGTCGGCCCGGAGCCGATCGAGTGGCTCGAGAACCGCGTGTTCGCGGTGAAAGACGCGTTGACCCGCGGCTACCACGGCGTGTTCGGCGCGCCCGACACCGCGGAGGAGGTCGCCGAAGAGCTCGCGATGCCCGAGGAGGTGAGCGAGGAGCGGATCGCGATGCTCACCGTCACCGACCCCGAGCTGGGCTGGCCGCCCGCCGCGCTCGATCCCGTGATCGACTCGCCGTCGGTCGAAGGGGAGGGCGGCTGGATCCCGGTCGTCGACGATCCGTACGTCAACAGCTACCCGAACGCGCCGCCCGCGTTCTATCAAACCTTCTTGCGGGCCGATCCCGAGCGACAGTACACGCGCGTCTACATCACGCTCTGGGATCCGCGGCAGGTCCAGCTCCGCATCCAGTCCGGCGTGCGCGAGCCCGAGAGCGCGACCGGTCAGCGCGGCTCGGGTTTGATCCCGCGCGAGCCCGAGGTGCTGCGCCGCGTGGTCGGCGCGTTCAACGGTGGTTTCCAGGCGCTCCACGGCGAGTTCGGGATGATGGCGGAGGACCGCATCTACCTCCCGCCCAAGCCGTGGGCGGCCACCATCGCGGTGTTCGACGACGGCCGTGTCGGCATGGGCAGCTGGCCCGCCCCGAACTGGCGCGGCCGCTACTACGACGAGCAGCTCGCGAACCGCCAGATCCCCGAGGAGATGGTCGACATGCGCCAGAACCTCACGAGCGTGGTCGAGGACGGCGTCTTCAACCCCTGGCAGCGCTGGTACTGGGGCGCGGCGCCGCGACAGGTCGAGGAGCAGACGTACACGACGCGGAGCGCGATGTGCCTCACGCAAGAGGGCTTCCTCGCGTACTTCTGGAGCCAGGGCATCGGCCCGGACACGCTCGGCACCGCGATGATCCAGGCGCGGTGCACGCGCTCGATGCACCTCGACATGAACAACCCGCATTGCGGCTTCGAGTTCTTCCATGCCTACGGCCCCGGCGAGACGCTCCCGGAGCTCTCGCGCCGGCCGCGCGCGGACAGCGAGTTCGAGGGACGGCTGCCGTTCACCGACGACTGGCGAGTGCGCATGCGGCGAGGCGTCCGCTCGATGGGCATGCCGTTCCCGCGCTACTCCGATCGCGACGGCCGCGACTTCTTCTACCTCACGCTCAAGCCGCTCTTGCCTGGGCCGGACCTGCCGATCGAGGGCGTGTCCGACGAGGAGCGCCGGTTCTCCACCGAGGGCCTACCGCATGCCGGCTTCCCGCACGCGTTCGCGCGGCTCGGGCTCGGGACGGAGGAGGCGCGGACGTGGATGGTGCGCATCGACCCGAGCCGCGCGGTGCCCGAGCCGATCCGCCGGGACGATCACACGACGCCGCTCGCGTACCTCGGCGGTGCCGACGTCACGGCCCCGTCGGGCGGCGCCGCGCTGTATGCCGCACGACGCGATGTCGGCTGGCGCTTCGCGGTCGGCGTCCCCGACGCGGAGCAGCCCGCCATCGTCTGGGGCACGCGCCTCGAGGACGCGCCGGACGCGGGCGCGGCGATCGGCGTCGACGTGGACGGCTTCCTCGTCTACGCGGAGCGCGCCGGCGATCCGGAGTCGCTCGCGGATCGGATGCGCCTCGCGGGCGTCGAGCACGCGATCGCGCTCGGCGACGGCGCGCGGCTCTCCTTTGCGGTGGGCGACGCCGCGGTCGGTCCCGACGGCTACGCGCGCGACGGATTCGATCGCGCCGGATCGGTGACCCTGTTCGCCGAGGAGCGCCCCGCCGCCGAGGTCATGTTCCCCGACAACACGCCGCAGCCCTACTCGGTGTGGGGCTACCTCCAGGATCAGCGCGTGCGATACCGCCGCGAGTCCAGCGAGGAGGGTCCGCGGTTCGTGCGCCCGCCCGAGTGAGCGCTCTCGGATCGAAGATCGCGTTTGCCCCCGCGGCCCTCGTGGGTTAACTCACGACCGTGCGATGTAAGCCGCCGCGAGTTGGCGCGCTGAACATCGATCCTGCATGATCCGGGCGAGTCGCGCGGCGCGTGCCGGCCAGGGTGGTCGGGTCGACCTGCGCATGGAGCGAGCAGCTACCCAACAGCGCGATTTGAAACACGACTCGTCACCGCACGGCCCCTCGGTTGACGCATGGTGTGCACGGCCTGTACAGTCCGCCCGCTTTGGCTTGGGGCTTCGCCCTGATCGCAGCCACCGACCGGGGGATCACGGGGGACCGAGCTTCCGACCTGCCGACGAAGGGCAGACGCGGAGCAGCCTAGATAGGGAGCAGGCGCGCAGCCGGCGCGTAGGGTGAGCGGTGCAGATCGAGCCAATCCAAGGGCGTCCGAGGGGTCCCGAGCCCAGTCGACATCAGAATGACCAAGCACGCATCGAACGAGCACGCGCGAGCGCCGAGGGAGCGGTGAAGAAGCCCATCCCGTTCGGTAAGTACGTCTTGCTCGACCGCATCAACGTCGGCGGCATGGCGGAGGTCTTCAAGGCCAAGGCGTTCGGCGTCGAAGGCTTCGAGCGGCAGGTGGCGGTGAAGCGGATCCTTCCGTCGATCGCGGAGGACTCCGAGTTCATCACCATGTTCATCGACGAGGCGAAGATCGCGGTGCAGCTCACGCACGCGAACATCGCGCAGATCTTCGACCTCGGTCGCGTCCAGGACTCGTTCTTCATCGCGATGGAGTTCGTCCACGGCAAGGACCTCCGCGCGATCTTCGATCGGGCGCGCAAGCGCGGCGAGACCGTGCCCGTGCCGATGGCCTGCTACACGGTGATGAAGGTCTGCGAGGGCCTCGACTACGCGCACAACAAGAAGGACGCGGCGGGCCGCGAGCTCAACCTCGTCCACCGCGACGTCTCACCGCAGAACATCCTCATCAGCTACGACGGCGAGACGAAGATCATCGACTTCGGGATCGCCAAGGCGGCCGGCAAGGCGGGGAAGACGCAAGCCGGGATCCTCAAGGGCAAGTTTGGTTACATGTCGCCCGAGCAGGTCCGCGGGCTCCCGCTGGATCGTCGCAGCGACATCTTCGCGGTCGGGATCGTCCTCTACGAGCTGTTGACCGGGGAGCGCCTGTTCGTCGGCGAGAGCGACTTCTCCACGCTCGAGAAGGTCCGCAACGTCGAGATCATGCCGCCGTCGACCTACAACCGGCGGATCCCCGAGGAGCTCGAGCAGATCGTCCTCAAGGCGTTGGCCAAGGACGTCGACGATCGCTACCAGACCGCGATGGACCTGCATGACGACTTGCAGTCGTTCATGTACACGAGCGGCAACTTCTTCAGTCGTAAGGATCTCTCCGCGTACATGCGCAAGGCGTTCGCCGAGGAGATCGCGAAGGAGAGCCAGCGCGAGGAAGAGTACCGGCAGCTCGAGGCGCAGGTCCCCGCGCCGACGGGCGCCAAGAGCTCGGGCCTCGACGCGTTCGCCGATCTCGAGCCGGCCGCGCCCGAAGGCAACCGCGCCAAGGCCGCGAACATCAGCTCCCAGCCGGTCGGCGGACCGCGCCGGCCCCCCGCGCCACCGGTCAAGAAGACGATGATGGGGATGGGCGCGGTCCCGCCTCCTCCGCCGCGGACGAGCGGTCCTCCGCCTCCGCCGCCTCGCCAGAGCGCGCCACCGCCGCCGCCGCGCGAGCGCAAGATCTCCGGGTCGCACGCCGCCCCGCAGGCTCCGTCCGCGCCGCCCGCGCAGACGGCACCCGTGTCCAGCCCATCGATGGAGATGGACATGGACTGGGACGACGAGGAGCTGTCGACCCAGATCTACGACAAGCCCGAGGACGGGCTCCCGATGCTCCCGGATCTCAACGTGGCGGCGCCCGCGTTCGGATCGACGAACCCGACCCCACCTCCCGCCGCGAGCTACGCGCCGACTCCGATCTCGTCCGCTCCGTCGTATCCGGCCGCCCCGTCGGCGCCGCCGCAGCACTATGGGCAGGCCGCCTCGATGCCGGGCGTGTCGCACCCGGGCGCGCCTTCGCCGTTCGACGACCTGCCGGCGGATCCGTACGCGCCGCAGTCACAGCCCCACTCGCAGCCGATCGGCCGCGAACCGACCTCCGTCACCAAGCAGGAGAAGAAGCGAGGCGGCGCCGGCGCGTTGATCGCCGTGATCGGGCTCTTCGGCTTCCTCCTCCTCGGGGCGGGTGGCTTCGCGGGTTGGTGGTTCTTCCTCCGCTCGAACCCGGCCACGATCTATCTGAGCACGACCCCCGGCGACGCGGTGGTCTACCTCGACAACGAACCTGTCACATCGACGTCGAGCCCGTTCGTGCTGGCCGGCGTCGAGCCGGGCGAGCACCTGGTCGAGGTCAGAAAGCACGGCTTCTTGACGTGGGCGACGCGCGTCACCGTCGAGCGCGGCCAGACGCTCGAGCTGCCCGCGGTCCAGCTCTCGGCCGAGGGTGGGACGGGGACCGATCCGAGCTCGGGCACCTCCGGCACGGCGCCCGTCGCGGGCACCGGCTTCCGTCTCGAGACGGTGCCGGCGGGAGCGCACGTCTATATCGACGAGACCGCCCTCGGTCGGACGACCCCGGTCACGATCACCGACCTCAGCGCGGGCACGCACACCGTCCGCGCCGAGCTCGAGAACTACGCGCCGTGGACCGGCCAGATCGACGTCGTAGAGGGGCAGGTGACCGCGCTCCCACGCGCCGTCCTCACCTTGCGTCAGGTCTCGGTGCGGTTCGAGTCCGAGCCGAGCGGCGCGCAGGTCACGCTGGTGCGTGGCAACGAGCGGCGCCGCATCGGCGACACGCCGATCACGGAGGCCGTCGACGTCTCGGGCGGTCAGTGGACGGTCGAGATGAGCCGCAGCGGCTACGAGGACTGGTCCGCCGCGCTCGCGCCGGCTCCGAACCAGCCTCGTCACACGGTGACCGCGACGCTCGCGCCCCGCGCGGTGGCCGTCCATCAGGGTCGCACGCGGCGCGGTGGCGGTGGCGGGCCGGTGCAGGTGCCGAACGGCAACGACACCGTCGTCAACGACAACGGCGGCGGTGGCGGCGGCGGCGGGGGGCAAGGAACCTTGATGGTCAACAGCCGGCCGTGGTCCGAGGTCTACGTCGACGGTCGTCGCATCGGGAACACCCCGCAGACGTCGATCCCGGTCAGCGCCGGGCGGCACACGATCACGCTCATCAACCCCGACTTCAACCTCCGCGAGCGCGTGTCGGTGACGATCCGCGCGGGTCAGACCGAGCGCCTGATCCACACGTTCGCGACGGGCGGCTGAGGAGCGCCAGGGGTGTCTTCCAAGCCCGGCGATGCCGTGCGCGTCGACGTCCTCGTGGACGTGCACGTACACGTGCACGTGCACGTACGCGTGCACGACGGTCCGGCCCGGAGCCGGTCCGTTGACTTCGCTTCCTGACCGCCGCGCGCAGCGCGCTCGACCGCGCGCGCGCCGGCGCGAAGGCATCACGCTCGTCGAGGCGGCGGTGGTCGTGTGCGTCGTCGGCATCGTCCTCGCCGTGTTCATCCCCACCTTCGTACGCGAGCTGCGGACGTCGAAGACGAGCGAGGCGGTGGAGCACCTCTCGATCCTGAGCGACCGCGCGGCGGCGTACTTCGCGACCGAGTTTCCGCAGGAGGAAGGCCCCACGCTCCGCCGATGCCTCCCGCCCACCGCGGGCCCGACGCCCCGCGCCCCGACCGTCGATCCCGCGCCGGTCCGCTTCGACGCGGAGGAGACCCCCGGTCACGCGACCTGGCAGGCGCTCGGGTTCTCCCCTCGCTACGACGTCCGCTACGCGTACACGTTCGAGCCGACCTCGTCCGGCTGCGGCCTCCGGAGCCCCGAGGGCAGCTACCTCCTCACGCTCCGCGCCGAGGGCGACCTCGACGACGACGGCGAGCGCTCGCTCTTCGAGCGCCGGATGGCGGCCGACGAGCACGGCGTCTTGCACTCGTTCGGCATCCTCTACATCCGCGACCGCGTGGAGTAGCGACCGCACGGCGCGTTGCGTGCCCTGGGGCGGCGAGCTGCGTCACGCCCGCCTCCCCATCACCGGCGTCGCCACGCCTCGAGCGCGGCGCGATTCTCCTCGCGGTCGGGCGCCTCCTCGAGCAGGAATCGCAGCGCGGACGCGCAGTCGGGGCGGTCCGGCCAGATCTCCAGGCATCGCGCGAGGTGTCCGACGGCCGCGTTCGGATCGCGTGAGGACATCGCGTTGACGGCGAGGAGGTGGTAGCTCGCCTCCTCCGGAGCATCCGCGAAGCGCTCGATGCCTCTCTCCGCGACTCGCGCGGCGGCATCGCGATCTCCGAGGGCGAGCTCGCTGCGACCGAGGTTGATCAGGTAGCGGTGGGTGCTCGGGTCGAGCTCCGAGGCGCGGAGGAACAGCGCCGCGGCCGCGCGGTGGTCGCCTTCGCGCTCGCGGGTGAACCCCAGCCAGCCGTAGCCCATCGCGACCTCGGGGTGGGCCTCGATCGCCGCGCGATAGAGCCGATCCTCGTCGCCGAAGTCCATCGTGAAGCTCGCGGCGCCCGCGGCGTAGAGGCCGATGTGGAGGCACATCAGGGCGATCACTGCGCGACGACGAGGCTCGACGCGCGGGTCGTTGACCGCCCGAGATACCCATTCGGCGAGCGCCCACGCGAGTCCGGCGAGCGGGAGGTAGAGGTAGCGACCGAACCCGGGCCACAGCACCGTCGTGATCACCGCGATGGGGACCCAAGGCGCCACGAACCAACCGATCGACCACGCGGCGATCGGTCGTCGCGCGTGCCAGCGGATGGCGAGAGCGACGAGGAACACGAGTGACAATGTTCCTAGCGCGGTCTGCCACGCCTCGAGCGAACGATACTCATCGCCGAGGCTCCGGAGCGCGGGGAAGCCGGGCACCACGGCGTGGTAGAGCCCGTCGAGCACCAGCCATGGGAAGTGCGTCGCCGCGTCGGCGACCATGGACGCGTCGCGACTCGCGCGGAGCCCGCCCAGCACCAGCGCGCGCGCCACGAAGTAGATCAGCGTCGCTGCGGCCAGCCCGGGCCCACGACTTCGAAGCCTCTGTCGCCAGTCGAGCTGCGTGCCCGCGGCGGGCGGCATGAGCAGGACGAGGGGAACGACGGTGACCAGGGTCTCCTTCGAGAGCAGCCCGAGCAGGAACGAGACGCCGGCCGCGCTTCGCCACGCGAACGCTCTCTCTTTGCGGTCACCCTCCGCGCGCAACCACGCGAGCATCGCCGCGAGGCCAAACATTGCGCTCAAGGGATCGGAGCGGCCGTTGATCCAGACGTGCGCCTCCACCGCCCACGGGTGCACGGCGAAGAGCGCTGCTCCGTACAGGGCCGCCATCCGCGCCTCGCGCCCGAGCCAGCGGACGGCGAGGGCGAAGACCAACCACGAGACCAAGACGTGAAGGACGAGGTCGGTGACGTGGAACGCGGTCGTGCCGGTGCCGGAGATCCACGCGTCGAGCATGAAGCTCGCCAGCGGGATCGGTCGATACGTGTCCACCGGTTGGACGACGCCCGGATCCGCGCTCGACGCGACCATGGTGTGCCGCGTGAACACCTCGCCGATGCGCTCGGGATGGTGCACGAGCTCCCCGTCGACGAGCACCGCGAGATCGTCGAACACGAAGTCGTTCGAGCTCCTCATCCCCGTCGAGACGAGGATGAGGAGCGCAAGGCACGCGGGCGCGACCCACGCGCGTGCCACTCGCGGGTCGCTCATTCGCCAGCGAGCGCGGAGGATAGACCGTCACGCATGGGGCTCGTGACGTCGACCACCGGGCGAGCCCCAACGAGCACGTACAGGCCCGGGGTCAGGTACGGAAAGTTGCGTTGCCGCTCCGCTTCAAGCGCATCGGACGCCGCAGCGTCCGCACTGCGCTGTGCCCGCGCCCGCAGATCACTGATGTGGCGCTGCATCCGCGCGCGCAGCGCCGGGTCGTCGACGCTGAGGATGGTCTCCTCGAGGTGCGCGGCCGCCTGCTCCGAGTGCCCGATCCTGTCGAGGAGTGAGGCGCTCGTGAGTGACGCCCATGGGGGCGCTGCACCCAGACGGATCGCCCGCATCAAGTGCGGAATCCCGCGCTCGCGGATGCGGTCTTTCACCTCAGGGTCATCGATACGCGGCGCAAGCTCGAAAACCAGTGCGGCACCGAGCTCCCACGCGAGCTCCCCGTCGTCGGGGAAGCGACGCGCGCCGCGCTCCAGAAAGTCGATGGTCCGCTCGATGTCGTGCGGGGTCACGTCCCCGGGCCGGTACATGCCCGCCGTCCCCGCCCACAAGTAGGTCGCGCGAAAGTCAGGATCGAGCGTGCAGATGGCGTCGGCGTAGTCGAACACGAAGCGAAGATCGCCGCTGTGGGAGAGCTCGTCGCCGTAGTAGACGAGCGCACGCATCCAGATCAGGTCAGCGAACGCGGAGTCGTGCCCGAGGCTGAACCACCGGAGCGCCGAGTCTGGAGGCAGATAGTACACATCCTCGTAACGCTCGGAGGACCGCAACGAACTGTGCGCCTCTTCTCGTAGGTATTCGACGGCTGCGATGACGAGGAGTCCGCAGGTCGCGAGCGTTGCAGAGGCTGTCGCGCGCACACGTGCACCGTACCCTAGAACGACCAATGCTCCGCCGATCGAGATCGGCGGAGCATTGGCTCAAGAGCTATGGCCGGGCTACTCGAGCTCGCTCTGGCGATAGAGGCCAGGGGAGCGCATCAGCTCGTTCTGCGAGCTCGAGCCAGCCGAGAGCTCGTAGAGACTCGTGGCGCCGTCCCCATCGAGATCGCCTTCCGCGCGGAAGCTGTACAGGGTCTCGCCCATGATGTGGCCGCACATACCGTCGGACCCGTTGATGATGTAGCGGTAGTAGATCGGATCGGCGATGGAGAAGCCGATGTCCGTGAACGAGGCCGACTCGCCGTTCCAGTCCACGACCGACTTACCACTGCCGATGGTGTTTCCGCTCTGTGCCGGGCCCACGGTGCAGGCCGACGACGCAACCATCGCGCCGCCCGCAAGGTTCACGGCGCGACTGCCCCAGTTTTCGGAGGCGTAGTAGCCCGCCGCAGCGGTGAACATGTTCTTGAGGTTCGAAGCGGCCTCGGAGGTCTTCGAACGTGTGAGGTAGCCGATGAACGCGGGGATCGCGATCGCAGCGAGGATGCCGATGATCGCGACGACAATCATGAGCTCGATGAGCGTGAAGCCCTCGCGCTTCCGGAGGAGGCCTCGTCGCTGGATGAAGTTCTTCATTTGGTTCTCCGCCGTCTGGTGATGGGCTGATCGAATCGGCGCTCGCGGCTGAGCGCGTCGGGGGACGGCGCGTTCGGTTTATCGCGCGCACCGCTGCGTCGCGCTGATGCCATCCGTGTGCCAGCCTCGCCGTCGGCGACACACGGCGCGCCGCCTTGACTATTTGCCATTTCGCGGCACTCGGTCGTCGCTCGCTGACAATTCTCGTCACTCCCAGCCATCGTAGAGCGGCGTGTAGCCTTGGTCCCCGATGAAGAGCTGGTTGTTGAGACTCTGCACTTCGATGACGATGCGCCGACCGTCACCGTCCAGATCCGCTTGAGCCTGGGCGGCGTACCAGAAATCGCTGCCCGTGAATCCGGGGATCCCTGGGGTAGTGCCGGGCGGGCCGGCTGTGGTGCGGTACTGAAAGCGCACCGGTCCGTCGGGGTTGGCGCCGAGCTGCGACCAGCCGCCGCCTCCCGTCCACCCGATCTTGTCCCCGTTGGTCGGTAGGCTGGCCGGCTCCCACGCGCCCGAGTCGATGCTCGAGCCCGGGGCGGCCGAGACGGAGCAGTACTGTCCGAACTCGGCGCGATACGCCTCCTGGCGCTGACGAAACTCGGCGAGGAACGTGAAGGCCTCGGTCGTCCGAGAGCGCTGGAGGTAGCTCCGGTAGCTCGGGATCGCGACAGCGGCGAGGACGCCGATGAACGCGACC
>JBFWYI010000062.1:0-61266 GCA_050186575.1 Sandaracinaceae bacterium
CGCCTGCGCCCACCAAGAACGCGAACGTCGCACCGGACGATCTGACGACACGGCTCACCTCCGAGCCGCGATCGCAGACCCTCACGAAGCTCGACGCAACGACGCCGTCCGCCGGACGGTTACGTCCACTCCGGGTGCGTCGTCCAAGACCACCCCGAGGCGATGCCAGGGGGTCTCGCGGACGGAGAACATGCTCTGAACGTTGGCGGCCATTTTGGCTCCCTTTCCCCAGGAAAGCGCCCGGGGGAGCGCTGAGGCGATGGGCCTCGGAATCTCGCGATTCGTGGGGTAGACGACCCGTGGAAACAGTTATTCAGAAAATCAGAGGTCGCCCTCTCTAGTGGAGAACCGTGCGAATCAACCGCAGCTACCACTCTACGCTCACGTATCCAGAAAATGAGACTAGGGCCAGTGTCCGCAGACACCAGTCCTTATGCACCCATGCGACAGGTATTGACACGCGTCTTCACAACTGTTGTTGTCGTGTCGCCAAGGAGAAGACATGGGTCGAAGACAGAAACGCAGAGACTCAGCGAGCATCCGCAACTGCCTGCTGATGCTCGTGACAGCAGCAGCCGTTGGCGTGACCTCTCCGACTCCGGTTACCGCGCAGTCGCAACGAATCTTGATTCCACGAGGGAACTATCCACTGAACGCTCCTGTCCCCGGGTTCTGTCTCAACAGAGAGAGACACTACCCAAGTCCGAACACAAGACTTCATCACATTCTGTTCGGAGGAGCGAACGCTGTGCTGACGATCGGCGATTCCACCCTTCCGCTAGCGGACGCAATGTCCTCAGGGCTAGAGGTCCGAGGTACCAACTCATCCGAACTGAGCCTTCAGATGCAAGGGCGCACCGAAGACGCAGTCCTGGTGGTCACTAATCCAGTAGTCTTTTCTGAAGCCGGTGACGACATCACACTGGATCTGCCTGCTCTGGTGAGCCTCGTGGGCGAATCCGCATTCAGTCAAGAGCGACAAGGCTCGGTATGGGAAGCGCAGTACGTGCGGTACCGAGACACCATCATCCCGGCCATCATTAGTGGGAGTATCCCTGATAGCCACGCGCAGCACGAGGTGACGCCCCTGGGAACGCCTGGCGACGGACGCGCCGTGTTGTTGAGCCGGATCCCAGGCGAAGCTGCGTGGCGAACAGGTGGAACTCCCGACCCACTGGCCGAGGATGGCGACGGTGCGCATCAGCCCCGTCACCATCCGATAATCGTTGCACGGATGGAGGGGGATCCTCGCACTCCCAGATACGAGCCGCTCGCGACTCACCGTCGAAACGGACGACTCGATCCTACCGCGAGCGAGAGCCTCTTGGCGCTGGACGAACTGGACAGACGCGACACACATGCCGCTCATGCTGCCTATCCAACCACGCGCTTCATCTCGGTCGGTCCGTTGGCCGGCAGTAGCGTGCGCATCACGATCGGCGATCGAGACTTTCTCGTGCCTCGCCAAGACATCACGAACTTCCTCTTTGAAGCCGGCCCACTTCCAAGCGCGATTCGACCAGAGCTTCGAAGCGACACTTCGTCCCAGATTGTCGCTCTCAGAGGGCGTGTAGAGCGATCAGGAGTTGGGGACCTCGAATCTGACGGGCGGACCGAAGGCTATCTTGGCGCTGATCTGCTCTCAGCACGACTCGCAACTGTGCTTGATACGAGCGTCTACTTGGATGACCGCCCCGACCTCGCCGTACGCAACATGGCGAGAATCCCGTTGGTTCGAAGTCTTCAAGATATTGCCATTATCGATGATCGATCTATTCCCGTTGGAACTGGAGCGAGAACATTGGTCATGACAACCGGCCTCCGACAGGAGCTCCTTGCCACCGGTGCTCGCCTGGTGTCATTTGATGAGGCTCGAGCCGGCACACAAGGAAATACGATTGTGCTTGCACTCGGTGTACGAAACCCACACTTCAATGAGGTTGTCGTCGGAATCGAAACTGGCGACCGATTTCTCCTCGAACTCTCGTGTGGCGAGGGTGGTGAACCCATCCAACACTCGGAGATGCTCTCTTGGCGCCGTGGTGCTCCGATAGCCGTGGGCTACTTTCGCGAACGGATCAGCCCCTCTGCAGCTCGGGCGGTATTGCGCTCACTAGTCTCAGTTGTTTCTGAGTCCGGATATGTTCCCCAAAATATTCTCACGCTATTTAGACGGGCCGTCGAACGAGCCGCCCAGCAACCATCAAATCGATCAATCCGGCCCTCTATCAGAGAACTCCTCCAACTAATACCTCAGGTTTCGTGGCGGAGCCTGTCCTCACAACGCGGTGCATATTATGCCTGAAATCAACCTTGAACCGGACGCGCATCAGCTCTCTCTGCTACTGCCACCAGATGATCCACGGTTACCCCACCTCGGGGCCAGACCCGCCGACGTGTCGACACCGCAAGTCAAGGCCTGGCTTGGCGATCGGCCGTTGGCGTATGGACTCACCGACGAGGTCGACGCTGCTGGAGTCGCTGACGCACCCGCTGCGATCGTCCAGATCTCGGCAGAGTGGAGCCTCATCGCCGTAGTCTATTCGGTCGGCGTGCGTGACCTGGGGAGCACGTGGTGGCGCCGGATCGCCTCTGTCAGTCTTGAGGTCTCCTACCCCGACACAGCCAACGGCCGCGTGTCGATTGTGGATATGGCGCCCCGAACAGACCTCGTTTCCAGTGCGCAAGGCAGCTTCCGCTGCTCCTTCGGGGTGGACCTCGACGGGAATATTGGCCCACTGTCAAGCACCGCCCAGTTTCACGGGGCTCCTCTGGTGGGAACGGCTTCAGCGTCTGGGAGCACTAGTGGCGGAATAGTGGCTCATGGCGGTTTTGCCGTATGGAGCAAGAACGTCGTATCGGTGGGCAGGTACGGCTCGGCCTCCGCGACTCAGGTCTTCCGAAGCGACCAGCCGATGGACGGCGACCAGTTGTTCATGCAGACGCTTCTGGTCGAGCGGGGTCTACAACGTCTCACGGTGGACCTCACTGTAGCAGTGGCCGTCGAAGGCCTAATCGGTGCCTGCACCGAACTGCGAGGGCCGCACAATCGGCTCGAGGTACCGGTGGTTGGCCTTAAGAAGTCCGCTGCACGAGCGGATGAGTAAGTCTTCCGTAAGTGCTCGCCTTGCCCGGTGCTGACGTCGTGATCGCGGTGTGCTCCGATCGCGCGCCGACGAGGAGGCGCGATGCGAGAGGTGGAGCGACTGAGGCGAGAGATCGCGACGTTGGAGCGGGGCCGAGGGCGTCGCTATCCGCGAGCGCTGCGTGCGTGAGCTGGGCGACGATCGGCGACGAGACGCTGCGCCGCTGGAGCACGAGCGCGAAGCCGTCGAAGTCGCTCGTGCCGGTCGAGGTCAAGCCGAGTTCCTCGAGAACCACACTCGCGCTGAGCCTAGCCGGAAAGCGTCGGAGCATTGTACAGGTCATCAATTAGGAGCGCCAAAGTTCCCGGGCGCTCATCGTGGATAGAATGCCCTGTTTGGGGCACGATCGAAATCCATCCCGGCACGAGTGGAGTTGTTCCAATTAAGCGCTCCACATTTCCAGCAATGTCGGTACCCGCGAGAATTTGCCCTGCACGATCATCGTCCCCAACGACCACGTACGTGCCCCGCTTGATCCTATCAATGCGTCGTACACCGCCGCGCTCCCGTTCAATAAATGAAAAGTAGGTTTGCTCATATGCTAGCCCCAGATTCCACAAGCGCATGGCGTCGTCGAGCAGTTCCCGGCGGTCAAGCCGTGCCAACCAGACATACTGCGCTTTGAGCGCCGCACCGATCGCATCACTCCACCAAGTGTTCGACGCTGGACCAATGGTTGGTATGCGCTCAACAAAATTGAAATAGACAAAGTCGAACCTCGTGTCCGCACGTGCTGGCTCCGAATCGAGGTCCCAAACGCGGAGCTCTGGCTTGCGTAGTCGGCCACCTACGCGCTTTTCGGTACCTCTCCTCAGTGGCTCAAACTTCTGCATGCTCTCCCAGCACGATGCAGGCGACCACGGCAGGTACCGGCGTTTGGATCTCTCATCTTGATCACGCATTGCCTGGCGGAGAGTCAGTGTGCCACCGAGGCTTCCTCCCGCAACGATCCGCAGATCGTCCTTCGCGCCAATTGCCTCAATGAACGAATTAACGAACTCGTCTTGTGCCTGCAGGAAGGGAAATGTACTTTCTTCTCTCCACCGGGGTTCTTGCGCTGCGTCAATCCCCAGAGCCTCGGGCCTGATGCGCTGGGTGCAGCCGTGGCCGAGGAGGTCCAACGCAACGCAGGTGTATCTGGGCGAGAGCAGCGCTCGTACTCGCTCACTCTCCTCGAGTCGCGAACCCAGACCGTGAAGGAAAAGGACGAGCGGACCAGAACCGTGCTGGACGTAACGTGACCTAATTCGCTGTCCACGTATGAGCACATCCACTTCTCGCTGTGTCTGGTCAGTGACCGCTATGTTCACCGGGTATCGTGGCGGGTCCATCTCCCCCACGACGGCAAGCCAAGGATTCCGCTCCTGCAGGTGGCGAACCAGGTCGCTAGTAGGTCGAGCGGAAGCAGAGGACGAAACGTACGCCCGCACCATCCCAACGTACCCAAGCAGTTCGTCCGCCACTGCGGGCGAGACACCCTCCATCCGAAGCAGATCACCTAGCTGCAGTTCTGGCCAGTTCGACTCAAGTGCCCCACGAGCGGCACGGCCTGTCACGGAGAGTTCAGCAAATGCACGTGCCGTAGGCGGGTCTGTCAGCCAATGTTCTGCCGCCGCTCGGAGCGCCTCGACGGGGCGCCCCGCGACACCTGCAAACGTCGACTGCATCCGCGGCTCGAACTTGCCGGGATTGGTTGCGTCGAAATCGTTGGCAAGAAGCCCCCCTGGAACGCGCGGCGCTTGTCGTGCGGCGGCAGCATGATCGTTTGGTCGGAGTCGAACCGGGCGCCGCTGCATGTCCGCATGCTGCGCCGGGCAGCCGAGAAAAGTCAACGCAAACGTAGCTGCGCTGGAAAGCAGACAACTCTTTGTGCGACGTCAACTGAGCCCTCACGCTCGCAAGAGATCCGGCTTGAGCGCGGGCTTCCGACGAGGAGGGGCGACCGTGACGTTCCTGTCCGGTAGTTGCGCATGATAAGTTTACATAATCCACATTCCGCGAAGTCGCGTGGTGAAACAGTTACGCTGACGCGGACAGCCGCCACTCGAGCACGAGGTACGCGTCTTCTCGGACGTACACCCAGGCCGAGACCGTTCGGCTTCTCATGCCCGAGGGTGCGAGGAGCCACAGCTGGAAGTCCCCTCGCGTCAGGACGACGCTGCACGAGTCGGGATCGTCGGCCTGGGCAAGCTGTGTTTGCACATCGCAACGGTAGCAGAGCACGCCGGCCGGAACACCTCATCGCTGGCGAGCCCACTCGACGTAGGCCGCGCGGCTCGCGCGATCCCACCGCGCGGGTGACGATGGCCGACGAGAACTGGACCGAGCGAGCGTGCTGCGGCAGCTCGCCGAGGGCCGCCGAGCTGCTGCGAGCGCCGCCTCGCGCACGTCGTCCGGCGCTCGGTTGCTTCGCTTGCCGCGCCGCTTGGGGGCCTCAGCACGAGCCATGCCCCGAACTAACTTAGTCTTCGGCATTGCAAGCGCACCCAGGTTCCTGATGACACTGATGGTTCACAGAAATGCACGCGTCGCCGCAAGCGACGCTCGTCCGGCAGACGCGACAGCACTCGCGCGGCTCCTCCGCTGCGGGTGAGATACTCGCGCAGCCCTGGAGACTGCACTCGACCGCGAACTGCACGGTCGGCACGTTCGTCACGCGGGAGGCTTGCTGCGAACGAGAGCCGACCGTGTACGAGGTCCCGCGCGCGACGATCTCGATGTCGCCGTTGGCGACGTGCGGATCACCCGGGAGCTCGCCGCAGTCTGGCTCCCCGGCCTCGGTCTGAAACACCTCCACCTCCCCTGCCGCGAGGGTTCGGAGGGTCTCGCACGACGGGTGCTCGTAGCGGTTGTTGTCCCCGGTGGAGATGATGGCGACCTCGGGTCGCGTACTCGTGATGAACACGGGCGCCGTCGCGTTCGGCGCGCCGTGATGGCCGATCCGGAGGACTTCTAGATCCACTCCACGTTGAGCGAGCCCCCGTGCGAGTGCTGGCTCGAGCAGCGCATCCTCGGCCCCCGCCGGCTGTCCGATGAGGTCGCCGGTCACGAGGAACTCGAAGCCCGAAGCGTTGGCGATGAGCACCGCGATCGAGAGCTCGTTCGCGGTGTTCACGTTCGACACCTGCTGGGTTCCGCCGAGGACGTAGCCGCCGCCCGCCACGATCGTGGCGGTCCACTCTCCACCCAGAGTCAGCTCTCGTCCGATGTGCGCGCCGTTGCGGACTTCAGCGTGCTCCGTGGTTGATGAGGCGGGCTCGGGATGGGTCGAGGCCAGCTGTGAGGTGCACGCTCGCCACTCCGTCCGCGAGTGCGACGCCCTAATCGGCTCGCCCACATCGAAGATCGCGAGCCGCGGGAACAGGGGCTTGGCCGTGCACGCAACGTTCGTATCGGGTCCCGAGCGTGTCCACAGAAGCGAGTTGCTCCCCTGGCCGATCGTGACGAAGCCGCCCATGTGGTCGGCGTCGTAGTGTGAGAGCACGACGTAATCGAGCGCAGTCACGCCGATCTGCTCGAGGAGCGCTCCGACGTACGCGGAGCCGTCGATGCCCGCTCGGTTATCTCCCGCGTCGATCAGCATCGTGACGCGGTGATCGTCCACTTCGGGCCCGACCACGAGGGTGGAGTCCCCCTGGCCCACGTCGATCGCGATGATCTGGATCGCCAGCTCTGGCGGCGTGGCCTCCTCCGGCGGCGCGGCGCTCATCGCGAGACCCTCGTCACCCGATGTGTCGAGGGTATACGTCGGCTCTTCGGCGGCCGGCGGAGGATTGCAGCCGAGGACCGGGGTCAGGCTGACTGCCACCAGAAGACGAAGAGACGGTGCCGATGTGGCACCACCCTCTCGTCCACGCGAGCAAAGCCCCCTCACGAACCCCTTCGCCATGACTCCCCCTGCCGAGAACTCCCTACGCCTGCGCGGATAGACACTGGATCACGTGCATCGCCTCGGCTCCGTGTAGACCCAGGCCGAGACCGTGCGGTCCCGCATCTCCAAGGTCCAGAGCTGGAGGGGACCCAGCTTCAGCGTGTGGCTTCGCGCGGAGGCTGACTCGTCGCGCCTAGCAACTCTCATTTGCATTCGCAGTCTTACCAGCCCGCATGATGCGGACTTAGTTCTTACAACCGTTCTTGTCGCAGGTGAGCCTCTCAGAAGTCGCCACCCAGTGGTCGGGGTGCTTCTTCGTGTCGGCGCCGCAGCCGGTCGTTCCACCCTTCGTTCCCTTGTGAACCTCTCCCGTGGGTACATGCTTGACGGCCATGACTTCCTCCAGTGTACTTGCGTGCAAGACCGTATACATATGCGAACGTCCGCAGCAAGGTATCAGGCTTGCTGCGGAGCGCCCAGGGCGGCTCGCCGCGGGGACCCGCCGGTCAGCGCCGGTGATGCAGGCGGTCCGCTCTCACTCGGGATCGAGTCGGAAGTCGCAACTACGACGTGCGCGTGGTCGTCATCTTGACGTCTCCGCTCCGCGCCGTACATAGCGCTCGCTGGTGGCAGTCTTCGTTCGTCCGCTGCGAAGAGCCTCGTCTGTGTCTCGCGACACGCCACTGGCGGGATCGCCGCCGTTCACTCGTCGTCGTCGAACGGATGGTACTCCAGCTTCATCACGAACTCCGAGAAGCTCGTCGCCACCTGATGGAGGTTTCCGTAGCCTGGCCGGTGCGTGATCTCGGCAGGATTCCGCAGCTCCCACTCCTGGATGATCTGCCAGCTGTTGAGGCGAGACGTGTCTACCTGAGAGCTGCGCAGACTCTCGGTCATTTCGATGATCCGCTGTCGAGTTGTGGTCCGGTACCGCTTGTCCATCAGGTAGACGGCGCCGTAGTTCTCTTCACCACACTCGATGCAGGCGCAATCGAAACCGGCGTCGGCGCCGATAGCGATGACTGTGTCCGGAAGCTGCAACCTGAACACGTCACGCATCTCCGAAATACTGTTCCGGGTAGCTGGGTCAGCACCGAAGAACAGCTCAATCGGGAAGTTGTCGTACGGATACGTGCCTACATCTCGGATTACAACATCTGTGAAGAAGGCGCGACCGATGGCTGTTAAGAACGTGCGGTAGTCCTCGGGAAGCTGAAGTCTGCTGCTCGCTTCGAGACCTCGGATCGCGTCTTCCGCGACAGCCACCCTGTCTGGGTCCTGGCGGGCGTGGATGCGCAACTCCTTCAGCTTTTCCAGCAATGATGCTGATAGATCAGTCATCGTGGTCGCTCCCGTGTTCGGAGACTCCACCCTGGTGAGGGACATTATTGTGTAGGTCCTGCGGGACTAGCTGCATTGTTCGGCCGTCTTCGTGATGGTGCCACGTGAGACCGTGCTCATCTCTGTAAGCAGCCGCACGCGCGCGGTCGGGAGTCCCATTGTCTCGGTACCATCCGCGATCACTGGCCAGGAGTCGATCTGCGGCGCGGAAGTCGCGCCCACGATCTCGAGTATGCCTCACTCCTACTTCATGTTCAGACCATTGATTGAGTACAGGATAGCCATCGGAGTATGGAACGGGCTCGCCGCCTGTGACCGACAGCACACGCGGATCTGAGGAGTGCCAGTTCGAATCCCCTTCGATACCGTCCCAAGCGCCGTTGCTCACGGGTGTTCGGGTGTTTGGCACATCCACAACGGACATCCCGGTCTCGTCGAGCGCCGACCCGTGAAGGTGTCGGTGATCTGCCAGCCCGTAGCCGAAGCTCGATGGATCGTGCGGCGGTTCCTCGGCGTCGGGTCCGCCTTCGGGTTCTGGTGGACTTTCACCGACCGTGGTCTTCGGGCAGGTGCCTCCGGTCAGTCCACGCACGTCGAGCTGCGTGAGCGGGTTGTTCGTGTAGGCGTAGAGGTTGCGCCCTCCCTTCAGCCCCCACGGGTCGGTCTCGAGGTACCGACCGAGCGCGGGGTCGTAGTACCGGAATCGGTTGTAGTGCAGCCCGAGCTCGGCGTCGTACCAGTGTCCGGGGAAACGCAACGGCTGATAGAAGTCTTGTCCGACCTCGATGTGCGCAACGCCGTACGGATCGACGCGCGCGCGCCAGAGGTCGGCGCCGTGATCATCGAGCACGCGCTCGACGCAGCCACGCTGATCGGTGAGGACGTATCCGCGGCGGCCGCTGGCGGGATCGGCGTCGGCGCTCTCGTAGTCGAGGAAGAGCATCGGGACGATCGCGAACGCGTCCGCGTAGACGTAGACGCGGCAGCGCCCGTCGGGCAGGACCTCGGCGGCGAGGCGGTCGGTGTCCCAGTAGTAGGTGTGGTGGTGCTCGTAGCCCGGGCTCTTGCGGACGCGACGGCCGAGCCCGTCGTACTCGGCGTCCCAGCCCCAGGTCTGGCCGGTCTTGGACTGCCAGAAGACGACGTTGAGCTGATCGCGGCTGTCGTAGTCGTAGGTGAGCTCGCTGTCGTGGCGGATGCGCTTCTTGAGGTGATGGCGGCCGCCGTACTCGAAGCGCTCGCCGTTGGCGTAGCGCAGGATGTTGCCTTGACCGACGGTCGCTTGGCCGAGCGACGGCGACTCGAAGAGCGCACCTGCACGGTTGTACTGGTAGGCGTCGCGCCGACCATCCGGATGCACGGTCGCGGCGAGGCGATGGGCCGCGTCGTGCTCGTGGCGCGTGATGCCGCGATCGGTGTCGCGAACCTCGAGAAGGTCCCCTTCTCCGCTGTACTCGAAGCGCCGCTCCCAGCGCGGCGTGCCGGTCTCGCGCTCGTAGAGGACGCGGCGGAGGACCTTGCCGCCGCGCGGGTGGTACTGCGTCGTCTCGCTCAGGCCGTTGGCGAAGTCGCGCGTGACGACGCCGCGACCGTGGGGTCGAATCCGATGCTCGGCGCCCGCGGGGTCGACGAGGACAACGCTCCCGTCGGGCTGGTGGCGGTAGGTCGTCCGGAACCGATCGAGGACGACCGAGCTCTGGAGCCTCTCCGCGCTGAAGTAGTGGGAGACGCCCTTCCCGTCGCGCTTGTCCTCGATGCGCCGGCCCCGCCAGTCGTACGCGAAGGTGCAATGGTGGTCGTCGGTGAAGATCTCGGTGACGTGCCCGTGCGCGTCGTAGCGATAGTGCTGATCGCCGCCTACCATGAGGCTGCGCGTCATCAGGTGGCCGAGCCGGTCCCACTCGAGCGCGATCATCCGCTCGCCGTTCGCGTCGCGCTTCTCGGTCAGGCGGTCGGCGTGGTCGTAGGCGTAGGTCTCGCGGATGTGGCCTTCGCGCCGGACCTCGGTCAGGCGGTCCTTGAGGTCACGCCGGTACTCGGTGTGCGTGCCGCTCGGATCGACGACCTCGGTGACCTCGCCGCTGAACGAGTAGACGAAGCTCGTAATGTTGTCGGCGGGGTCGACCTCGCGCGTGATGTGGTTGTCGCTCTCGACCTCGAGCTTGTAGGCGCCCCCGTCGAAGTCGGTGATGCGCCGGAGGCCTCCATTCTCGTTGTACGCGTACGTCCGCGCGCGCCCGTCTTCGAGCTCGTCGCGAAGCAGGAGCCCCTGCGCGTTACGGACCTCGCGAACCGTCCCGCGCAGCGGATCGTCGCTCGTGATCAGCGAGGCGCGCACCGCGGCGGGGACGCCCGGCAGAGGCTCGTAGCGGTCGGGGAGCGCGAAGTCCGGATTCCAGAGGTCACCGAGCTCGACCTCGATCGGGAGCCGCGGCACGCGGTGACCCACGGGCTGGCTCGGCTCCGGGATCGGGACCCGCTTGCCGTCGGGCGTGATCCTCGCGACCGGCGCGCCCGCGTCGTCGTGGACGTAGCGCGTCGCGCACCCCTCTTCGTCGAACTCGGCGAGCAGACGCCCGTCCTTGCCGTACTTCCAGTAGCGCTTGCCGCCGTACGGGTCGGTCCGGAACGTCAACACACCGTTCGGGCGGTACTGGTAGAGCCACTCACCACCGTTCGCGTCGAGGACGGTCGTCTCGTACTCGAACGGCTTGTAGCGAAGCTGGACCGCGTTCGTGCCGTCCTCGCCCTGGCTCGCGATGCAGCGACCCTCGGCGTCGTACGTGTAGAGGTAGGAGTAGCCGCGCCGGTCCGTCTTCTGCGCGAGCCGCCGCTCGTCCGTGTACGCGTAGCGGCAGCGCTGCTTGTACATGTCGGTCGCGAGCTCGAGGCACCCGCGCTCGTCGTAGCGGTACGCGACGAACGGCGTCCGCTCGCCACCCTTCGCCCAGTGCACGACGCGCGCGATCCGGCCCTCGTCGTTCCACTCGATCTTGAGCGTCTCGTCCGCGCCGGTCGGACCCTTCGCGAGGATCTTGTCGAGCCGCCCGGTCGCCTCGTCGTACGCGAGGGCGACGCGCGTCGCGGGATCATCCTCGGTCTGAACCTCCGCAAGCCTCGCGTCGTGCGCGGTGGGCGTCAGTCGATGGAAGAGCCGCACCGGCTGCGCGCGGCGACTGAGCCGGTAGCGGTAGGCGTCGAGGCGCTCGAGCACGTAGCCGCCCCGCAGGCTCCGCTCGCCATCCTGCGCGAGGTGCGGGAAGTGCGTCTCGTAGCCGCGCGCAGAGCGATAGGTGATGCCGTCGAGGTCGAAGACGAGCCATTGGTCGTAGCTGTGGCGGAAGCCGTAGCCGACGCCCCGATCCTCCTCGAACCAGCGGCTGTCGTACGCGCGCCACCACTCCACGCGAAGCGCCGCTGCCGGCGCGCCCTTGCGATCCGATCGTGGTCCGTCGAAGACGAAGTCCCAGAGCTCGTCGACGACGGCGCCGGTGACGACGTCGATCGGATCCCCGACGAACGTCGGCGAGCTCGCGCAGAAGGAGCCGCGCTCGCTCATCGCAGACCCCGGCTCATGTCGGGCACACCGATCCGATCGTCGACTCTTCGGGATGCTCGCGGTGCGTGCCGTCGCTGTTGCCGTCCTCGCTGTCGCCGCTCAGCCGCTCATGGATGGCGCGACCGGCGCGACGCAGGCCCGCCATGACGTCGCCGAGGTCCTTCGCCGGCGGCAGAGGCATCCCGCCGATGAGCACGTTGAAGGCGCCGACGAGGATCGGGCCCATGTCCGGCGGACCTCCGCAGTCGAGCTTGCGTGTCTGCTTCAGGATCAGCGCGACGGCCTCGGCGGCCTGCTGAAGCTCGGTCATCGCGGCCGCGCCCGGGCTCGCTTGGATCACCTGGCTCGCGGCGTTCAGGTGGGCGGTGACGGCGCCGGCGACAGCCATGAGGGCGTTGAAGCCCTCCATGGGAACGGGGTTGTCGTGGAACTGCATGTCCGTGCCGATGCGCGCCGCGCGCGAACCGGCGAAGAACGTGTTGCTCGAGCCGAGCACGAGCTCGAACGGGGGTGCGAGCGTCCCGCACGTGATGATCATCCCGACGTCGCCTGCGCGCGCCGCCGGCATCCCGCTCACCGCGACGCTCAGCGCGCCGGGCGCCGTCACCACGCCGATCGACGGCAGCGGGATCGGCGGCGCGGGAGGGATCAGGCTCGGCGGATGGATGTGCGTGTGCGGGATGCCGAGCGAGACGCCGCCGAGCGTCATCGCGGGCAGCGGCGGCAGGATCGCGGCGATCGGCGCCGTGAGCGCGGCGAGGCCCACGTTCTGGACCTCCTCGACGTAGCCGACCACGCCCATGATCGCGCTGGCGTAGTGGGCGGCGACGCAGACCGGGTTCGACGACGGCGGCGGCTGGAACGCCTCCTCGAACGTCTCCCCGAACAACTCCACTTGCATATCGACGGCGTTGGCCACGTACTCAGCCGCCGCGTCGTACACCGCGGTGGCCGCTTCGTTCGCGATCGCCTCGGCAGGCGACACCGCGCCGCCCGAGCCCGCGCCCCCGCGCGTGCTGCCGGTGCGTCCGGGCGCCTTGGGTCCTGGGCCCGGCATCAGTTCAGCCCTCCGGCCGCCTCGACCGCGCGCTTGGCCTGATCGATCTCGTGGTTCTGGACGAGCTCCTCGCGGCGCGCGACCTCGAGCTGCCGCTCGTGCGCGCGGCGCTCCTCGTCGAGGCCCTCGCGACGCTCGATCTCGATCAAGTGCTCGAGGAGGCGGATCTGCTGGGACCACGACTGGCCCTGCCCCGCGATCGTGACGCCGACCTCCCAGCCCTCGCGCGCCTTCTTCGTCTGGTTGAGCGCGACGCGGCAGACGCCGCCGTAGAGCAGCGCGTCGGAGCACGAGAACGGGTTGTTGAGGTGCTTCGCGACGCCCGCGGCCGTGTCGTAGTACGTCGCGCCCTCGCTCCACTGATCGGCGCGCAGCTCGAGGCCGCCGAGCGACATCAGCGCGTTGAGCATGAGCTGGCCGCTCTCGTTCGCGATGCCGATCTCGAGCGCCTGGCGGAAGCGCTCGCGCGCATCGACGACTTGGTTCGCGCGCTCGAGCGCCCAGCCCTGCCCGAGCAGACACAGGCCGCGCATCACGTCGTTCTTCTCGCGCGTGTAGTAGTGGTAGGCGACGCGGTACTTCGCGATCGACTCCGGAATGCGGTTGTACGCGTGGTCGAGCGCCGCGAGCTGGATGAGCGCCTTGACCCGATCCTCCTTCGGCGCGTCGGGGTCGGACGCCGTCTGATCGAGCGCGGCCTGCATCGCCTCCGATCGGAAGTCGACCGGCAGCACCCGCACGCCGAACGCCTCGCGATCCGCGAGCTGCGGCACGAGCCGCGGCGCACCGCGCGAGTCGAGCGCGACCATCCGTACGCCCGCCATCCACGGCTCATAGCCATCCCACGCGACGAGCTCGCTCACGAGCGCGGCGTACGCGTCGTGGTCCTCGATGCTCGGCGGCAAGAGCCCGAACACGATCCGGTGACGCGCCTCGGGGTAGTAGCGCCGGATGTGCTCCACCAACGCGCGGACGCGATCCTTGGGACGTCGCGCTGTATCGAAGCACGCCGTGGGTAGCCCCTCCCACGGGAAGGTGCCCTCCCCGCCCGCGCCGTCGGCAAGCACGCGGTTCGCGACCTCGATGTCGACCTCGCACGTGCTCATCATCGCGTCGACGTAGCCGGCGCCATCGACGAACTCGTGATGGAAGACGAGGAAGATGTCGCGACGCGTCGCTTGCTCCATCGCCTCCAAGTACTTGTGCGCGAACGCGATCGCGGACGGAGTCCAGTGCCAGAGCACCAGCATCAGCGCCTCGCGCTGCTCGATGTGCTCGGCGAGCGCTGCGTGCAGCTCCTCGAACCGACGTTGCATCCCCGCGCCCTCCCCTCGCCTCAGTTGATGCGCGCCAGGATCGCTTTGATGGTCGCGAACATGTCCGCGAGGATGTCGACGTTGCTGCCCTTCAGCGTCGCGCCGCTCGACGCGAGCTTGAGCGACGATTCGCCCGCCACCGCCTGCACCTCGGGACCCTCGATCACCGCGCCGCTCGGAGAGAGCTCGAGCTTCGTCCCGCCGCCGTCGAGCGTGATCTTCTGCGCCGCCGTGATGGAGACCTCACCGTTGCTCTTCAAGTTGATGTCTGTGTTGTGCGCGTGCAGGTGGATGTGCTTGCTCGATTCGATGTAGACCTGCTTCGAGTCGAGGATGACCTTCTCCGTGCTGTTCTGAACGAGCAGGTACTTCCCCTTGACGCTGATCCGATACTCACCCTGCTCGATGTGCGTGACGCGATTCCCCTTGCGCACCATGAGCGTGTCATCGTTGTTGACCGACACCGTCCGTTTCTTCTCGACCCGCTGGTTCTCGTCGCCCTTCACCAGCTTCTTGCGGTCGCGGAGAATCGTGAGGTCCTCGTCCTCGCCGATCGTCGTCTGACGCGTCATCCGAAGATCAAGCGTCTCGACGCCGTGCACGCACTCGGTCCGATCGTCGAAGACGTAGGTCGTCTCGGGCTTGTGAATCGTCTTGCGACGCTCGCCCTTCACCTCGAGGTGCTGATCGTGGCCGACCGTCTCGCGATGGTCGTGGTCGACGTTGTTCGTCTGGTCGACCTTCACGTGCGTCGAGTGGCAGTGCTCGACGACCTCGTTGAAGTCCTTCTGCGCGTGGATGAAGACTTCCTCGCTCCCCGCCTTGTCTTCGAAGCGCAGCTCGTTGAAGCCACCGCCACCCGTCGAGGTGTTCGTCTTGATCGTGGACTTCGTCTTGTCGTCGGGCAGCGTGTAGGGTGGTCGGTTCTCACCGTTGTAGACCGCGCCCATCGCGATGGGTCGGTCCGGGTCGCCGCCGAGGAACGCGACGATCACCTCCATCCCGATCCGCGGGATGAAGATCTGTCCCCAGCCGGGGCCCGCCCACCCGTAGTTCACGCGG
Source organism: Sandaracinaceae bacterium (assembly GCA_050186575.1). Classification (GTDB taxonomy): domain Bacteria; phylum Myxococcota_A; class Polyangia; order Polyangiales; family Sandaracinaceae; genus JAUHXR01. Next base: position 15,353 of record JBFWYI010000062.1, read on the forward strand.
ATCCACGCGCTCGAGTGCTCGTCGTTCTGCCCCTGCCGATCCCAGTGGAACTGCACCTTGATGCGCCCGTGCTGGTCGGTGTGGATCTCCTCGCCGGCCGGACCGACCACGGTCGCGGTCTCGGGTCCCGGCATCCGCAACCGCTCCGGCTGCCGGGGTCGGTACGGCACGTCCACGGGAATGCACGTCAGCGTGTTTTGATAGCTCCCGCCGTGTCCGCCTTCCCCGCCGCCGCCGTCGGTATGCGTCCCCGCGCGGCCGCTCGCCGTCGCGCCGAGGATCAGATAGCGGCCGTCGAGCGTGTCATGACCGCGGAGCTGGAACGTGTGCCCCGGCATCGCGGTGACCACCGTCGTGACGACGGTGACGAGGTTTCGCTGCACGTCGAGCCGCTCGGTGTGCATCCGCGTGACGCGCTCCGCCGTGTGCGACTGGTAGCTCCCTCCCCCATCGTCGTACTCGTGGTGGCGCACCGCGTGATCGTGCACGTAGTGCTCGAGCCGCGGGCCGTCCCACGCGCCGCGATCGACGCGCTCGTGGTGCACCCTGAGGCTCGGGTTCGTCCAGTCGTAGGAGCGTGCGACCACGTCCGTCGCCCCGACTCGGTGATCGCGCGTCGCGCGCGTGGCCACCTCGCGGCCCGCGGCCTGATTGCTCCCCGACTCGTAGTCGATCACCCCGTCGTGATCGGCGCGCACCGGGGGTCGATTGTCGTTCGAGTCCCCGAGCACGAGCACCTCGACGTCCTCTTCGTCGTGGTCGAAGTAGAGGAAGATCCCTTCCTCCTCACAGATCCGCTTCAAGAACGTCCAGTGCGACTCGCGGTGCTGCACGAGGTACTCGTGCACCGGATAGCTCTCGGCCAGCTCGCGCCGCACCGTGCGCTGCCGACTGCCCACGAGCTCCTGGACGATCTGCTCGACCAGCGTCGGCACATTGAGCCCCTGGTAGATGCGCGAGTCGAGCGTCTCGGCCGCGAGCCAGAGCGCCGGCGCGATGTCGAGGCGGACGGAGGTCCGATTTTCTCCGCGCTGCATGTCCACGTGCCGGATGACCCCGCGGAAGCTCCGCCGCTCCTCGCCGCGCTCGATCACGAGGCCGCCGTCCTTGCCGAGCAGCTCCGACTCCTCGGGCGCCTGGTCGTTCGGGAGGCTCGCCTCCACGAGGCACGAGCTCAGCTCGCCGAGGCGCTCGTGCACGCTGACGTGGTGCACCGCCCAGTTCAGGTCCGAGCCCTGCACCTCGAGATGGAACCGCACGTCGTGCGTCTCGCCGCCTCCGCTCAACGACTCGACGAGCTCGGATCCGCGCTCGAACAGCTCGCCCGCGCCGCGCGCGACCGTGCCCACCGTCCGCGCAACCTGCGATGCGGTGTTCAGCGCCTCTCGCGCCTCCCCTTCGGGGAGCGCGCCCCCGATCCCGCCGAGCAGCGTCCCGACGCCGGAACCGGCCGCGCCGACCGCGCCCCCGATCCCGCTCGCCGCGGCGCCCGCGTCACCGCTCGCGATCCCAGACGCCGCGCCTTGGATCCCTTGCGCCGCGCCAGCTCCCTGCTGCACGGCCTTCGCCACCGCGGCCGCCGTCTCGAGGCCTTCCTTCGCGTCCTCGTCGTCGACGGCGTCGGCGACGCCCTCGAGGCCTTCGGCGACGCCGCCCGCCACCTGACCGACGACTCGTCCTTCCGAACCCTGACCGCCTTGGCCTTCGCCTTCGTCGTTGCTCATCGCGTCTACTCTCTTTGCGCAGTTCTCACAAGAAGCCGAGTCGGCACAGGTCCGGATACACCTCGCCCCAGATTCGGTCCGCACACTCGCGATCCTGCGCGTACGTGACGTGGGTCAGCCCATCGGGAATCTCCCAGATGTGACCGTTGGGATCGTCGCCATGCGGCACGGGCCACGGCACACCTCCGATCGCTCCATGGGTACCGAAGAACCGCCGGATGCGTCCCTCTTCGCCAGGGCTCCGGATGCGCTCCCCGTTGTAGACCGTCGGCGGGTGGGCGTAGCGCCCGCTGTTCTGGAACGTCCACCGCGATCCGGTCCGTGGATCGCGTGAAACATGGATGACTTCATCCACGTTCGAGGGGATCGTCAACGTGTCGATCTCCGGACAGCGGTCGACGCAGTCGAAGAGCATCATGGCCTTCACGGGGATGTCCTGGTCGTGCAGCACCTGGGCGACCGCGACGACGGCGGCTGCGCCGCGGCTGTACCCGGTGAGCAACACCGACGTCCTCGTCGAGGGGAGCGAAAACAAGCCTGGGCGCGTGCCCATGTACATGTACCTCGCCTCGATGAAGCGGACGGCCTCGTGCACGAGGTGCAGCGTGTCACTCCCCGAGACCACCTCTCCCGGTCCGCGTGTGTAGTAGCGGTCGGGCGCAGGAACGGGAGACTCTGTGCAGATCCGGTGGACGAAGCTGCGCGCGAACTGCCGCTCGTACTCCGCATCGTCGGCGGTCCCCGTCCCGTCGATCCCCACCAGGATGGTCGTCACGTTGCCCCTCGAGATAGGATGATTCGTTGCGTAGCCTCGACGACATCCGCGAGCCGATCCACCCCCGATGCCTCACGGCACGTGAGCACGACTGTCTCCGCTTCACAGTGCAAGGTCAGCGCACGACGTTGGGGGGCCCGCTCGATTCGGAGCAGCTCGCCAACGACTCGACCGTCGACTTGCAGAGGAGAACCCAACGTCACCTTGCGCAGCGGCGGAGGCGGCGGCCCCTTGGCCGTGGCCATCCACCCTACGGCCAGTCCGACGAAGGGATAGAAGCACTGCCCCGCATACAACAGGTAGGCGATGAGCCCGAACGCGCCGGGATTGGCGGGGTGGAAGAGGCTGAGCCCGAACCCGATGCCATAGAGGCCCAGCGTGGTCGCCGCTGCGATTCCGAGCGTACGAAGGACGCGCCGGCCCCTCGGAGGGACTCGCTCCGTACACGTCAAGACGGGGACCTCGTCTTCCCACGAGAGCGAGTACGTGCCGCCGGAGGCGGCGGAAACTTCGATTGCTTGTTGCTGGGCGGCGTCCTCGACGCGCGTGCGGTGCGCATCGATCGTGTTGGCGAGCGCGGTGACGCCCTCGGCGGACCGGCAGGCGAGCGAGATGGACTCGAACTCGCAGTGGAGTGTCAGGCTCCCCCGTTCGAGGTCCTTCTTCAGTCGGAGCAGCGCGCCGACGGAACGTCCTTCGACCTGGACCGGAACCCCGAGGCGCACTCGCGTGAGCACGTGTGTGAAAGGGCGCACCACCCGCCATGCGAGCAGCGGACCCAACGCCAGCCCGACGACGGGATACACGTAGCGCGCCGCCGCCATCAGGTAGTCCATCCGCTCGTGCCACGAGGACTCGCGCGGATCACCCAGCAAGGAGAGCACGCCGTTGACCCCATAGAGCACGGCCATGACCGCCAACGTGCCGAGCAGCGCCACGGCCGCCCGTTTACCCCAAAGGTCCTTGCGCTCCGTACGCTCGAGGACCAGCACGCCGTCGGGACCGCGCGTCAGCACGTACGCGCCGCTCGGCGCGGCCGCCACCTCGATCGCTTTGTCTCCCAACGGCGAGCTCACGCGGATCGCCTGTGTGCGCCGACTCGGATGAGGAACGCAACGAAGTTCGTCACGAGCGCGCGAACCCACGCGAGGAGCTGCTCGAGCCAGCTCACCCACGTCCATCCTCCCCACGGACCGGCGGCGGTCATGGGCGTCCTCCCGCGAGTTGCGCGACGCGCGCGCCGAGCCGCGCGTGCCCATCGAGCGGCTCGATCGACCGCAACGTCTCGTACAGCTCCTCGGCGCTCCCGATCCGTCGCTCGATCGGTTGGAGGAGGCCCTCGATCACGCGGACGAGCGTCGCGGGCGCGTCGGGCGCTGCCTCGCGGACCGAGCGCCGCGAGGTCGCCGCCTGTTGCGTCCGCTCCGCGATCCAGTCGTTGAGCATGCGCCCGCGCGGACGCCCCTCCGCGTACGGCTGCGTGCCGATGAGCGCGCGCCACAACACGAGCCCGAGCGCGAACAAGTCCGTCTCCACGCCGATCGCCTCCCCCGCGAACTGCTCGGGCGCCCAATAGATGGGCTTGCCGCGCGCCTCCGTCAACGTGCGTGCCCCCGTCCGACCGAGCGCACGCGCGAGGCCGAAGTCGGCCAGCTTCACGAAGCCTTGTCGACCCACGAGGACGTTGCTGGGCGAGAGGTCCCCGTGCACCACCGGCCCGCGCGTTCGGACGCCCTCCCCGGCCCACTCCGAGCGATGCACGTAGGCCAGCGCGCGGCACAGCTCGACGCCGAGGTACACGACGAGCTCGGCCGGTAACGTCCCCTGCGCCGGCGTCGACGACGGTCCCGCCTGAAGGAGCACGCCGAGGTCTGCACCGTCGACCCACTCCATCACGAAGTAGTGGCCGCCGTCCTCGCCGTGATCGAGCACGCGCACGAGGTTGAGGTGATCGAGCTGGCGCGCGAGCTCGATCTCTTCCGCGAAGCGCGCCACGAACTCCACGCTCTCGCCGACGCTCGGGTGGATGCGCTTGAGGCACACGACACCGCCGTCCGGGTCACGCGCCTTGAACACCTCCGCGTGCATCGCCGCCGCGCGGCTCACGCGCGCGACCGGCACGTACGGTCCGATCGCCTTCGGCAACCGACTCATCGCTCGCCACGTCCGCGGCGCGCGATCACCGCGAGCTGATGGCGCGCCATGCGCCGCAGCTCTCCGCGCAGCGCCTCGATCGCGCCCCGCGCGCCGCCGAGCCGCGCGCACAGGAGCAGCGGATCGGTGCTCGCATCGTCCTCGTCGACGCGGCCGGACTTCAGCTCCGCCTCGGTCGCATCGAGCTCGTCCTCGAGCCCCTCGAGAATCCGCTCGGTCCGATCGTGAAGCGCACCGACCCCCGCGCGGCGCCCCGCATGAAACGCCTCGGCGACCATCTGCGGGCTCGCGCCGTGCTCGTGCGCGCGTTCGAGCAGCGTGAAGGGGTACGCCGGATCGACGTGTGAGAGCGTCGTCGCGAACGGGCTCGCGTCGCGACCTCCCGGCAGCACCGCGAGCCGCGCGTCGCCCTGCTGCTCCGCGTGCCGACGCAACGACATCGACCGACGCCATGGCGCGAGCGCGACGAGACGGACGCGTCGCTGCACCGCCTCGCCCCAACCCGCCTCGATCAGATCATCGACCCACGCGTGGGCCTCCTCGATCTCCGCTTCGAGCGGCGAACGCCCGCACACGTAGAGCACGGACGCGCGCCGTCCGAGCACCGCGACGCGACGCAACAGCACGAGCCGCGCACGCGCATCGGGGAGCGACTCGCCGTCGATCACGACGACGTCCCACACGCCCGGATCGCACTCGTCTGAGGGCGCCGCGACGTGCACGTCGTAGCGCGCCTCGCCGATCACGTCGTCGTCCTCCACCTCCGCGAGCCAGCCGACCAGCTCCGCGTGACGCGACGGATCGGCGAGCAAGAGCACGCGGGCGACGCTCGGCGCGGCGCGGCTCATGACACGCTCGCCACCGCGTAGCCGAGCGCCGCCCCGAGGACGAGCGCCACGAAGGCCCACGCCAGCACCAGCCTGCGAAGGAGCGTCGAAGTCGCCCGCGCCTCGGGGACGAGCTCGCCGCTGTGTGTGCGCGCGACCTCGCGGAGTCGCGCCTCGATGAACTTCGGCGGCTCGAGCGTCGTCCGCGCGCCGGGCTCCCCTTCGCACAGGACGTCCTCGGGAGCGAAGGCCTTGTGCAACACGCCTCGCGATGGTGGACAACCCTTCATGCGCGCCTCCCCAGGACCGACCATGATCGGGTTTGTACTATAATGCAAGTGCATAACTCGGCCTCCTATGGCACCCTGAGCCCATGACCGATGAACCCGACTTCGAGGCCCTCCTGACCGAGCACTTGCGCCGTATCGGCGAACGCATCGCCGAGTTGCGTGCGATGCAGGGTCTTCACCTCGCCGAGCTCGAGGAGTACTCCGGCGTGGGCCTCACCCACCTCAGCCGCATCGAACACGGGCAGAAGAACATCTCGATGAGCACCGCGCTGCGCATCGCGGACGCGCTCGGCGTCCAGCTCCACGAGCTCTTCGTCCCCCCCGAGATCAGCCAGATTCGCGCGCGTAAGCGCCCGACGAAGAAATCCGCCAAGAGCCCCAAGCAGCGCAGCAACAAGGCGGGCTAGACTCGAACGCGAGCCTCATGGACAACGCCCGCAAACACGACACCTTGCGCGTCCAGGCCCCCAAGGGCACGTGGGATTGCTACCGCGAGGTCGCGCGGCTCGTCGGCACGTCCCCCCAACGCTGGGTGCGCGAGGTGCTCCACCGCGCGGCGCTCGAGGTCCTCGAGGAGCACGGGGTCACCCTCGCGCTGCCCCCCGTCCATCCCCCGCGACCCAAACGCCTCCAGCCACGCATCCAGGTCCGCCCGCCCGCCGAAAAGGGCGAGGCATGACCCCAGCCCCCGACGGATCCGACGCGGCTCCGAGCACGACCGGCCCCCTCGAAGGCGCCGCGCCCGAGTACGAGTTCATCAAGCTCCTCGGTCGCGGCGGCATGGCGGAGGTCTACCTCGCCCACAAGTTCGCCCCGGGCGGCGCCTTCAAGGAGGTCGCCTTCAAGCGCATCCTGCCGCAGTTCACGAGCGACCCCACCCGCGTCGCGCGCTTCCTCGACGAGATCGCCACCGCCGCCGCGCTCGTCCACCCGCACATCGTCGGCGTCCACCACTGGGGCAACTACCACGGCGACTACTTCATCGAGATGGAGTGCGTCCGGGGCATCACGCTCATGGACTACCTCGAGGCCGTCGCGCCGAGCGAAGAGGCGAAGATCGGCCCCATCCCCGCCGTCGACGTCGCCCTGATCGGCGCGATGGTCGCCGAGGGCCTGCACTACGCGCACACGTTCACGCGCGGCAACGTCACCGGCTTCGTCCACCGCGACATCAGCCCCGACAACATCATGCTCGATCTCCACGGCTCGGCGAAGATCCTCGACTACGGGATCGCCAAGGCCCTGCGGGGCGAGGAGCGCATCGCGTCCGAGACGAGCACCGCCGCCGGCAAGCCCTACTACCACCCGCCCGAGCAGTGGCGCGGTGACGAGGTCGACGCGCGCACCGACCTCTACGCGCTCGGCACCACGCTCGCGGTCGCGCTCTGCGGTCGGCAGCTCTTCGCCAACAGCCCGAGGGACAGCTTCGAGCTCATCGTCTACCGCGTCTTTCAGGGGGACCGACCGCCCATCGCGCAGATCGCGCCCCCCGGTACGCCGCCCGAGCTGATCGCGATCCTCGAGAGCCTCGTTCAGGCGGATCGCGAGCGCCGTCCCCGCACCGCGAAGGAGCTCATCCGTCCGCTCAAGGAGATCGTGCGCGGCCTGTCCGGTGACCTCGATCTCGCGCGCGAGCAGCTCGCCGCACGCATCAAGCCTCATTACGGCGGCGACTCCGACACGCACAAGGCGCTCGAGCCACCGCAGTTCAGCCAGAGCGTCCCCGCGCGCTCGACGCGTCGACCGATCGATCCGTCCACCAACCGCAATCTCGCCGCGTCCACGCCTCCCGTCGGCACGCTGAAACTCGGCGGAGAGGCCACGCCGGCGCCGAGCACGGGCTCCGCGTCGGTGTCGCACGCGGTCCCCGCGGCTGCGCCTGCGCTGAACGACACGCGGAGCACCGTGCTCTCGGTCGCCGTCGGGCTCGGAATCGCGGGGGTCGTCGTGTTCGCGGTGGTCGCCGCCTTTGCGCTGGGTGGAGGCTTCGCGCGTCTCACGCACCCCGAGACTCCTGCGACGACGACGACCCCCTCGCCCGCTCCCGTGGGAGGGGTTTCGACGGGTACGACGACACCCCCGCCGACGGAGCCACCGCCCGTCGCCAACACGGCCGTCACGCCCACCGCACCACCGCCGAGCTCGCCCGAGCCCGTGGCGACGGGGACGGATCCCACGCCGCCCGCGGAGGTCGAGCCGACGGTCGAGGCAACCTCCCCCTCGCCCGAGCCGACAACTCCACCCGTGCACCACACGAGGCCTCCGCGGCCTCCGCCCTCCCCTACCCCTGAGGTCCGCCCGCTCGGCTCGTCGAGCTATCCCCCGACACGCCCGCCCCCTCGTCCCCGCATCGACACCAACTCCTTCGGACTCTGAGACACATGCGTCTTGCCCTACTGACAATCTTGATTTCGATGGTCCCTGCCATCGCGTCCGCCCAGGACGACGCCACGCGCGAGCGCGCCCGCGCGCTCGTCGCCGAAGCTCAAGCCCATGAGGACGGCGGGCGCTGGGTCCTCGCTGCGCAGACCTACCAGCAGCTCTACGACCTCATGAGCCAAGCGGGGCTCCCGCGCGCTTCCGTCGCGCTCTGGACCTCCGGTTCCGATCTCGCACGCGTGCCTGGGCGCGAACGCGAAGCGAGCGACACCCTGCGACGCTTCCTCGCGGAGTCGAGCGCGCTCGCCAGCGATCCTGAGATCGCCGGCTACCGGGCCGAGGCTCCGCGCCTCATCGCCGAGCTTGAGGCCCGCGTCGGACCATCCGACGCCAACTCGCTGTCCGACCCGCAGGAAACACCGGCCTCGAGCGAACCGGAAACACGCATTTCTCCCATCGGGCCCGTCATCCTCGGCGTTGGCGGAGCCGGCCTCATTGCCGGCCTCATCGTGGGGGCGGTCAGCCTCAGCCTCGACGCTCAGTTCCGGGCGGACTGCGAAAACCTCGCCATGTGCCCCACCCGACTCCGCCCCGAATACGATGAGATGCGTGCGTACTCGACCGCGGCCGATGTTCTCATGGTCGCTAGCGGCATTGTAGCTGCTGGAGGGCTGCTGCTTACGCTGCTGCTTACGGAGGACTTGGACGAAGACGCACCAGTCGCGGGAGCAAGCTGCGATTTCAATGGGTGCTTTGCGATCGCGCAAGGGAGCTTCTGACGATGACTCGCACATCCATGGTGGCCACCGTCGTCGTTCTTTCTGGCTGCACGCTTATCAACAGCACAGCGGAGTTCGGAGATCCACTTGACGGTGGCTCGGAGATCGACTCCGGAACTGACGCTTCCGTAGGTGTCGATGCAAGAGTCAATGTCGACGCGTCAAGTCCTGATGCTGGTTCGCGAGACGCGGGGGCGCGAGCGGATGGCGGGTGCACTGGCGAGTGCATGCCGGGCGAGAGCGGGTCCGGCCTCAACGCTTGCGGCAACAGTGCACCCCGAACCTGTACGGAAGACTGCTCTTGGGGGCCCTATGTACTCGTCGAGTCTGCGGCGACGTGCGACTACTGCGACGATGACCCGAGCGGCTTTCGAGAGCGCGCGTCTGGCTTCGCGAACGTCGAGCGCTCTTACAATGTCGTTCCAGCCGTCGGCGGTACGGGGAATCCGACGTCCCAGGGGGGTGAGGCCATAGCCACCTGTACCGAGTGGTGCCATGTCGACCTAGCATTCGGTAGCCAGGGTGTTGGCGGAACCTTCATGGCTTCTCCGGCTCCGCTCGGTTGGTCGGGCGGCACCATCTCCGCGTCAGTTCGATCACAGGCCGGCGGCAGCAACCCGGGACCCGGGTGGGCATTCGTTGCCTACCAAGCACCCACCCCGTCCCCCCTCATCGGCGCGGCTTCGGAGTTGGGCGTGAATCGGGGCGCTGATGGATTTGCAGTTGAATGGTTTCAAACCGGTTCCGACGTTGTTCGGCTCCGTCGACTCGATTCGGCCGGCCCCGATCCCATTGTCGTGCAAGCCGCAACAGGACGGGGTCTCACGGGACCGGCAGGAACGCTCCAATACCAAGATCTCACTATCAGTTGGACACCGGACGACCCGCTGACGCCCGCGAACGAAACTGGGGTGAGCATCACCTACCCCTGCCCCATCGCAGGAACGTGCAGCCCAATCGCTTGCGGCGGAACCTCGGGCACGAACTGCGGCTTCACGCTTCGTCCTGGCGAATTGATTACGTACGGGATCGTCGGGGGTTCTACGGACCCAGCCCCCCGCTCCTTTCGTGTCGAGGGCCTACCTACGGGATTGAATCGGGTGACGATCTCAGGCGCATGTCCATAACAAATTCTATTGCCACGTTGATCTGGGCTCCATGGTCCTGACAGCCTTCGGAGAAGGATCTGTCTGCGCGTCGACGATCCTGACCTCGATTCCTCCGTCGGCTCGCGCGGGTGCGCGAAGCCGAGCACGCACAGTTCGTTAGGCATGCGCAACAGCGTACCCGGGATGTCACCGGGGCGAGTCGAGAGCAGTGGGCGGAGCGATTTCGTGGCTGGCAGCGGCGGGCTGACAGCAAGCGCGTCTCGAGCACGCGCGCGCTTCGTACGCAGTGCGTGCTCGACAAGACGATACGATCCTGTACACCTGCGTCGCATGCGCAAGCGCTCGCGCAGGAGCGCGAGTGCTTCCTGCGGCAACGCGACGCGCTGACGGCAGAGTTCAGACCGTCGCGGCGACTACACGTGCCGCTCAAGCAGCTCGACGATGACCTGCCCGACCGGCTTGTCTTCCTCAGCTGCGCGCTGCCGAAGTCGTCGATCGACATCCACAGGAATGTGGACGGATCGCGCTCGCATCTCGGCCCCGTCGGAGCGCTGCCATCTCGTGCTCTTCTTCTCCCCGTACCCTGACCCGCGCGGACGTCCGCGCTTCTTCTTGGGAGAAATCAGAGCGGTCGCATCCGCCTCGGGGCGATCTTCGGGGGACCCCTCCCCTACCCTGCCGGGACGGCCATTCGGCTCGCTCCGCGACACGGGCGCCGCCGTCGCGGGAATCGGAACCAGTGCGTCCAGCGCATCGTCTCCGAGCACGCTGCGACTCACGCGACGCTCCGATGCTGGACCTCGATCGCGAGCGAACGATAGTCACGGTGACCCGTGCCGTGAGCATCGTAGCTTCCCATCCACGACTGATGCGACGGCGCCTCCCGGAAGCGCACAGACTCACGAACCGTTGTCGCCAGAGCGTCGGGCCCGAAACGGCCCTGGAGAAGGTCGATGATCTCGCGAGAGATCTTGGTCCGCGAGTCAACGCGAGTTGCGAACACGCCAAGCAGTCGAAGCTCCGGGTTCAGCCGAGTCCGGACACGCTCCACCGTCTTGAGAAGGTCTCCGAGTCCGACGACCGCGAGGCTCGAGGCTTCCACGGGCGCGAGAACTTCTCCGCACGCCACCAACGCCGAGATCGTCAGCAAGCCCAACGTCGGCGGCGTATCGACGAGCACGTAGTCCCACGTGCTCGGAACTCGGCCGAGGGACTCCTTGAGTCCGAGCTCGGCGCCGACCTCGGCGGCGAGCGCTCGCTCCGCGGTGGCTAACCACGCACCGCCCGGCGCGACATCGACACCGACGACGTTCGTCGGGACGATGATGTCGGAAAGCGTCTTGTCGCCGGCTAGGACGTCGAGCATCTCGCGACCGTCGCTCGGACGACCGAGCCAGCGGCTGGCGTTCCCTTGCGGGTCCAAGTCGACCACGAGGACGCGTGACCCCTGTTCGGCGAGCGCACCGGCGAGATTCACCGCCGTGGTGGTCTTGCCGCTCCCACCCTTCTGGTTTGTGATCGCAACTTTCCTCATACACGCCTCCCTAGCACGACTCGACGTTCATCCGAAATTTCTGGCTGCCTGATTTCCCGGCGGTCGAACTGCCCGGCGACCCAGCAGCCCATGGACCGTGATTCTGAACCGCCGAGCCGCCGAACCTTCGGGACGCCCGGCAGCCCATTCGCCGGGCGTCCCAAGCTCCCTACATCGCAAAAGCCCAGACCCCTGCCCTCCGGGACTTCCGGAGTCCGTGACTCCTACCATACCAATCGCCGAGAATGTCCGGCTCCGGAAATTTCGGAGACTAGGCTTCCTGAGATGTGGGCTTTTCGGAAAATCGGACTCGCAACTTTTACGGATGCCGAGAATTTATCTTCCACCCCTGCCTTCTTAAGCTGCACGGGCCCCGCAGGGGTTAGGTTCCGCGCCGTAGGCGCGGCCAAGGACCTTGGGGTCTCGTCAACGGGACCGAAGGTCCCGCGGGAGGTTGGCGAGCAAGGCGAGCTCGCTAGAAAACTTCCACGGGGTAGGGGGACGAAGTCCCCTACCGCCCTTAAGAGGGTGGGAGTATTTGCCAGCCGCACACTCTCTTCGAAGCTGACTCGTGGCGGAGCCCTCTTCCCTTCGCAGCTACCCCGCTTCCAGGCCCCCGAAGTCGTCACGAGCCGGTCCCGATGGCGGTCCGACGCGCTCCAAGACCGCCCGATCTTGGCGCTTTTCGCGGGGCGGACGGACCCCAGCCTGGGAGCCGCGAGGTCCCTCCGTGAGCGCCGATCGGGCCAAGCTAGGGCGGCGGTGCGCGCGCTTCGCGGACCGCGTTCGGCGACTCCGCGCTCGGCGGCTCGACCACGACCTCGGGGGCCTTCGTCCCCTTGCGCTTGCGCTCGGTCGGCAGCTCGACCCAGGGGGTCATCGCCTCGACGATCGTCCGCGCAAGCGCGCGGAGCGCTCCGTGCGCCCGACGCGCGAGGCTCGCCGCGGTTCGACCGGACATCGGCTCGTCGTAGCGGCCCTGGGCGAGCGCGAAGCGCTCGAGCTGCCCGGTCTTCGGGTTCTTGCGGGTAGGGCCCTTGAAACGGGCCGTTCCGACGGGGGGCTGCCATCGCGTCCAGAGGCCGACGCCCGCCTCACCCAAGACCTTTCGCCCGAGCGGCCGCGCGGCCGCGCCGAGAAGCGCGAACGGTCCGTTCGGCCCCCAGAGGACGGACCGCGAGTAGGGCGTCCCGTCGGCGCGCGGGACGAGCCACGACAGCGCGTTCGCGCAGAACCCCTCGATCATGAACACGCCGCCGCGCGCGGCTTTCCGCGCTTTCTTGCTGAGAGCGCGGCCGCGGTGGGTCCACATCCCCCACGCCGCGCAGGCGATCCGCCGGAACCACTCGCTCGGCGCGACCTCGTCACGCACCGTCGCGAGCGCCGCAGCGAGTTCGGCCGGCGCCTCGGGGAGCGGCTCCGCCGTCGCCAGCTCCTCTCGACTGAACGCGCACGCCGTCCCGGCTCGGACGCGCAGCAGGGCCGCGTACGCGAGGCGATAGATCGCCATCTGCTGCCCGATCGGCAGCCGCGCGACGAGCTCGCGCGCCTTGCGCCCGGTCCCGTCGCGCATGACCTGGAGGTTCATGCCGCGGATTTCGGGCCGGAGCGGCGGCAGATCGGGCACGTCCGCCACCTGCCCATGAGCCTTGAAGAGCCCCTCGCGCACGTTCTCGAGCCGCTTCCCGTCGTAGGCGCGGCGCGGCCGGCGCGTACGGCGCCGCTGCGGGCCCCGGTGGTAGCCGGCCTGCGTCGACTCGAGGGCGCTCGAGGGCGGCGAGGAGATCGGAGGCGAGGCGGCGGGAGCCGGGGAGGGGAGGGTGCCCGGCGCGTTCTTCGGGACGACGTCGAGGAGGCTCCCGACGCGGCTCGGCTCGCGCGGGACGTGGCGCGTCAGCGGATCGAGGGTGTCGGGCTGGCTGGGCGCCGCTTCGTGGGCCTTTTCGAGGTATTCGCGCGCCAGCTCCTCGGCCCAGGCGTCCTCGCCGCCGACCGCGCGGGCCCCTCGCGCGATGAGCGCCGCGAGGTACTCCGAACCCTCCGACGATCGCTTTGGCGATCGCCCTCGGTCCGGCTCGGGGGTCGGGGGCGGCGAGCCGTTCGGGCCGCTCATCGCGGGCTCCGGGGCCGATCCGAGACCGGACGGACGGGCGCCGTAACCCCCCAATTTTCGGGGGGCTGGACACACCGGGACGGTTCGGGCCGGCTCGGAGAGATGCTCCGAACCAGCTCGATACGAACCGTTCCCCGCGTGACGAGCGCATCAACGAAAACGGCGAACGGGGTACAGACCACCCCATTCGCCGGTATCCGCTTGACCGCCGGGCATCTCGCCCGTACCGTCATCGCAAATCCGGTCCCTGCAGACTCCGCCCCCCTCGCCGGCCAAAGCTTCGGGGGGTGTTGTCGTTTAAGGCCTTGGGTTTCCCGCTAGGTCTCTCCGCGTGGGTGATCGAGGTGTGCTCTGTGCACACCCCACACCGAGGTTCGCTTTATCCCCCACGCCGTAGCAAGACAAGTCCCTTCATGTAGTGTCACGGGTAATTCCGGCCCAAAAGCGGCCCTTTCCTGCGACCGAGACCTGTCCACGGCGATCGCCTCGCGCCTCAGCGCGGCGATCCGCCCATCTGCTGACGGAGGAGCGCGCTCACGCGGGCCCGCACTTCGTCCCACGAATCGCGGCACGCAGTAATCGCCATGCGCGCCGTGTCCTCCTCGAGATGGCCCGCGCGGACCAGCGCCTCGAGCACGTCCCACGTCAAGACGAAGGTCTCCGTCGGCGCGTTGCGCATCATCGCACCCAGCGCAGCGCGCACCGTCGGCTGCCAGCGCTGATCGAGGTGCAGCGAGGCGAGGCCGTAGAGCATCGCCTCGAGGAGCTCCTCCTCGGTCTCGGCCGCGTTCATCTTCTCCGCCCACGGCTTAAAGTGCGCGGGGACCTCCGTCGGCAGCGCGGGACGCGCGGGCTCCGGCGTCGGCGCGGGACGACGCTCCGCGCGCGAGCCCTGGAGCGAGCCGTTGCCGTTGGGAGGCGGACGCTTCGGGGGCAGCGCGGCGCCCATCGCGTCGATGAGCTTCGCTCCCGCCGGTCCCGCGAGAATGTCGAGGAAGCGATCGATCTTGTCGCCCGACGACTGCGGACCCACGAGAGTCTGCGCTGCGTCGGCGACCTGCTTCGCTTCGCGGAGGTGATCGACCGCCGTCAGGCGCTTGGAGGCCGGGTCAGCCGCCTGGACCTGCGAGCGCATCAGCGCGTCGAGTCGCTCGCGATCCTGCTGCGCGCTGTCCAGGAACCGAGCGAGGAGCTGTTGCGTCAGCGTCGACTCGAACGACGAAGGCGGCGCGCTGTCCAGGAACCGAGCGAGGAGCTGCTGGGTCAGCGTCGTCTCGAACGACGGGGTCGCCGGGGGCAAGGGGAGGGCGGGACCTCCCATCGGACCGACGCTCAAGAGCTCGCGCCGGAGCTGCTCGAGGTCCTCGCGAAGCCGCCGCAACTCGTCGTGCGATCCTCCCTGGCCCTGGAGCGCGGCGATGCGCGTCACCGCGCTCACGAGCTCGTAGGGGTTCGTGGACTCGCTCGCTTCCTTGAGGACCTTCGCGGCCTCGAGGTGCTCGCGCAGCAACCCCGCGACCGAGGGAGGGGAGGGCGGCGGCGTCCACGGCGCGGCGTCGCCGTGCTGCGGCGCAAGGATGTGCACGACGTGCAGCGGCTGGTCGGTGAGCGCGTCGCGGTAGATGAGGTAGTCGCCTCCCCCGTACTGCGGAGCGAGGTGACGATGGACGAACGGCTCGACCGCGCCGTCCTCGCCGAAGTCCGTCACGTTGTACTGGCCGATGTAACCGAGTCGCCCGCCGTCGAACCGCTTGCGGATCACCACGCTCCCCGAGCGCGGAAGGATCTTCGCGATCTCCTTGCTCGCGTGTGAACGGAACCGTCCATTCATCTTGCTCTTGTTGAGCTTGCGGGTGCGCCGATCCTCGTCGTCGTGGTCCATCATGGTGTTCTCCTCGAGCCTCGCTGCGTCGTCCTCTTCGGTCGGGTGGTGGTCGGTCGGGTCGTCGATCGAGTCGTCGATCGGGTCGTCGTCGGTCAGGTCGTCCTCGATCAGGCCGTCCGTCGGCGGAGGCTCTGAGCGAGAGCGCGGCCGTGACGCCGTGACGTCGTCCTCGAACGCCACGTCGGTCTCGACGTCGACGTCCGAGTCCGACACCTCGATGCCGGCCAACCCCGACGAGGTCGGCTGCACGCTCCTCGTCGTCGCGCGCGGTCCGTCGTCGCGCGGTGCGTCGTCTTCCTCGCCGCGCAGCTCGACCACGTCGTCGTCGCTCTCGCGTGCGACGTGGTGCGCCGCACTCAGCGCGGAGATCCGAAACTCGGAGAGCCCGGCCGCCTTCTGCACGCGCTGCAACCGACGACTGATCGCCGGCGCGCCCAACACGTTCCCGGTGCGCGGCACGGGGAAGAGCGCGCTCGACGCGACCGAGAAGGACGCACGCCACCCCACGAGGTAGCGGCGCAGGATCTCGTGCGCCTCGTCGCTCAGCGCGACGCGCCGATCGGGAGCGAGCACGAGCTCCGTGCCGGCCTCGCTCGAGCGCACCTGATCGAGCGCGAGCGGTCCGAGCTCGGAGCATCGAAGGCCGCTCTTCGGGAGCAACGTCAGCAACGTCGCGTAGGGCTCCGGCTCGCACGCCGCCGCGGCAAGGAATCGATCGAGCTGCTCCGCATCCAACGCGTCGCCCGGCGCGTCGAGCTCAGGGAGCGCGACGCCGCGCTGGTCCGCGAGGAACGCGACGAAGAGCGACGCGCCGCGAAGCAGCCGTCGGACGTTCGGGCCCTCGAGCGCGTCGGCGTACTCCCGCAAGAACGCGCGCGGTACCTCGCCCGCGTAGAGGTCGTAGCCCTGCTCGTGCGCAAATCCGAGCACGTGCCGCGCGGCGGTCACGTATTGCGGGATCGTGCTTGCACTGTAGGTGCCGCTCTCGAGCCAGCGGCGGAACGCAAGTTGGTGCGGGTCCTTCACGGTCGACAATTGCCCCTCCCCCCGAGGACACCCCTCGTCGACACCCCTGGCAGAGCGTTCCGAGCCCGGAAATACGGGCTCGTCGGCCCCGCCGAGCGGCCGAGACAAGTCCCCCACGCAAGACAAATCCAGCTCGTCACGAACGCCGTATCGGAGGCACGAGCGGGTGGTTTCCTACGCGCGCGCGCATTCTGCGCGGGCGCGCCCGGCGGCGCGTACGCGCGCGCGAGGCACCCCGCCGCCACACAACTTCGGTTCGAGGAACTCGCGCCCGTGTCCCCACTTGCGATGGTTTGCGACGCCCCCTCGCTCCCACGCTGGGTGCATGACCTCGCCGCGACCCCTCCGCGTTCGACGCCCGAGCCGCCCGCTCGGCAACGCGGCCGCGGCCCCCTCGCGCATCGTTCGGATCCACACCTTCGACGACCGCATCCGCCTCATCCAGCACCAGACGTGGAAGACCCTCACCGACCGCGGCATCCGCCAGCTCGCGCTACAGATCGTCACGCAACGTTGTCGGACGCCGAACGCCTCGACGGGCGACGGTGGCTGGTGCATCGCGGAGCGCGATCGCTGGGCCGAGCTCGTCGCGCTCTTCAACTTCGTCCGCGCGAACGTCCGCTACACGGGCGACGCGTACGGCCTCGACACGTACCAGACCGGACGACGCACCCTCGAGCTGCGCGCGGGCGACTGCGACGACTTCACGATCCTGCTCAGCGGGATGGCGCTCGCGATCGGGCACGCCGTCCGCTTCCGGTCCATCGAGCTGCGCGAGCAGACCGACTCCGGCTACTCGCACATCTACGCGCAGGCCCTCGTCGATGACGACTGGCGCGCGCTCGACGCGAGCGCCTCGAGCCTCGCCGGCTGGGAGGTCCCGTCGTCGCGCGTCGTGCGATCGCGATTCGATCCGCCGCTGCCCACCGAACCCATGCCCGCGGAGCTCCTGCGATGAGCAACACATCGGTCCGACAGCTCGTGGTCGCCGCGCTCCTGCGTCATCGCGACCGGACGCTCACCGCGCGCGAGACCGCCGCGGTGCTCGCGAGGGCAGGGCACCCGGTCCCGCTGCGCGACGTCGCGCTCGAGCTCGAGCGCCTCTACCGCGAGGGCTCCGCCCGACGCGGCCGCGACGAGCGACGCCGCGCGTACCAGATCGTCGCGCTGCCGCAGAAGCAGCCCGGCACGATCGCGCGCCTCAACCACCTGCGTCGGACGTGGAAGCAGTCCGACTCGTGCGCGCGCAAGTCGGCCGCGCTCCGTGCGCTCCGCGACGAGCTCGCCGACCTCGCGCAGCGGCCGATCACGAACCGCTCCGGCGCCGACGCCGAGCGCGCCACGCAGGCGCGCAACACACGTTACCGCTCGGAGCTGAGCAACAAGGCGAGGGAGACGCGCGCGTTCTGCCAGCGCGCGAACGTAGGGAGCTGACCACCATGGCCCGAACACGAGTCCTTCCGAAGACCCCCAACAAGCGCGGCTGCGCCGACGTGCTCGTCGCGCGCGAACGCGTCCTCGATGACGCCGGCCATGTCCCCAAGGGCTGCCGGTTCATCAAGGGCGGCAAGGTGATGTGCACGCCCGCCGTCGCCGAGCGCGTCGGCGTCATCGAGGTCAAGCGCGGCCAGGCGCCGCCCTCGAGCGCGCCCGCCACACGCAAGACGCGCAGGAAGGTCCCGGAGCGGACCCACTGCTACAGCGCCGACAGCCCGCACCCGTTCCTCAAGCAGAAGGTCAAGGGTCGGCGCAAGCTCAAGAAGGGCTGCAAGAAGGACCCGAAGACCGGCAAGATTTGCTGCACCCATCGCGTCTCGCCCAAGGCCGCCAAGGCCAAGAGCGCGAGCGCCTCCACGCCCAAGACCGCGCCCTCGGCCGAGCGGCGTCGTAGGGGCCGGAGCCAGAGGAAGCGCGCCCGCGCCGTCGACGGCCTGAGCGCGTGGGAGGCGTGGCGCGGCGGCGCCTCGCAGGCCGCGCTGAACGACGTGCCGTTCCTCGCGCGCGAGGAGCGTCGGAGCGCGCCCGGCGCCGGCCTCGCGCTCATGGACGACGGCGCGCTCGAGCTCCCGAGCGTCGAACTCGCGCTCATGGACGACAGCGCCGAGTTCGAGCCGCTCCCCGACGGCGTCATGATGCCGCGCCGCGAGGAGCACCTGCGCGAGTTCGGCGACTTCGCCGCCATGTACCTCGGCGGCACCGTCCTCGCCGGCGCCGGCCTCTGGGCCACCTACGAGGTCCTCGATCGCATCGAGTACTTCGACGACAAGCCGGTCGCGCGCGCGGGCGCGTACATCGGCGCCGGCGCCATCCCCGCCCTCGCGATCTGGGCGCTCGCCGACGGCGAGTACGCGAACGAGATTCGCTCGTTCGCCGCGGCCTACGGCATCACCGTCTCCGCCGTCGGGCTCCTCGGCCTCTTCCGCTCGCTGCTCGAGCAGCAGGCGTCGAGCACCGACGACGCCGAGCAACGCAAGTCGCTCTCCGATCTGGCGGACTCGATCCCCTGGTACCCGCCGCAGCCCGATGAGCCGACGGACACGACGGGCGGCGGCGCCGGCAGTGACATCGTCACCGACACGGGAGCCGGGGAGGGCGGCGCCAGCCCCGGCACCTCGTCCCCGTACCCGTACCCCCACCCGCGCTACCGCGTTCGCTAGCGCTCCCGCTCCCCACTCGTATCCCCACCACCGAGGACCCGAACGAGGACAAGACCGATGCCTGAGTACAAGGAGACGAGCCGCTACAGCATCCCCGACCCCACCAACCCGACGCGCTGGCGCGATCTGACCGAGCCCGCCACCGCGCCCGAGATTCGAGTCGAGGAGGTGCGCGAGGACACCAAGGTCTATCGCGTGCTCATCCCCGCGGGCACGCACGACCACGGGGCGGAGTTCGCGCTGTTCGTCGCTCGCGAGCAGACCCCGATGGACAGCTCGTGGACGGGCCACCAGCTCCCCGCGCGCGAGATCGGGATCGTCCACCGCATCGGCGTCGGTGTCGCGCCCTTCCTCTGCGATCAGAGGACGAGCGACGAGGACATCGCGAAGGTCCTCGCGAACGCGTACCTCCACGTCGAGGTCAACGAGCACGTCGTCGTCGCGGGCTCGCTCGAGACGCTGCCGATCGGCTACGGCGTCGCGAACGGCCCAGTGACCAACGGCTTCGCCGCGGCCGACGCGACCCCCGATCGCTTCCCGCTCGTCTACACGAACCCGATCGGCCGCTGGACGGGCACGCTCAGCTTCCCCCATCGCAAGTGGCTCCGCGCCGCGCTCGCGGCCGAACCCGGCGCGCCCTCGGGCGGGACCGCCTCGAGCGCGGACACGGACGACGACGTCAACGATCCGTGCAAGCCGCACAGCCACAGCGCCGGGCCGTGCGTGCGGCTCAGCTCGCACGTGCTGGTGACGTTCTACATGACCGGCGTCTTCGGCCGCGTCGTCGAGACGCAGTAGAGCGAGCCACCCGTGGCCGACACGCCCACGCCGAGCACCCCCTCGTCGACGACGACCTCGACCTCGACGTCATCGTCCGCGATCGACGAGGTCCTCGCGGTGCCCCTCTTCGATCGCATCCCCGGCATCCGCCAGTTCGCGCGGACCGTGGACCAGCTCTGGCAACGCACCGAGGTGATCGAGCGCGCGTGGCAGGGCGCGAGCGCGCAGCTCCGCGACGCGGGCACGGCGCTCACCTCCGTCTTCCCCGATGCCGAGGCGATCTCCATCCGCTGGAGCGCGTTCGTGAACGACGTGCGCGACTTCGTACGGAGCGCGATCGCGTCCTTCCGCGCGACCGCGCGCCACACCGTCGAGTACCTCAACCAGCTCCTGCGCGAGTTCAACGAGTGGCTCGGCTTCGCCGCCATGTGGACCGAGCTGCGCGAGTGGATCTTGCGCGAGCTCCGCAGCTTCCGCGCCGGCCCGACGCTGAGCGAGCGCCTCCACGAGGTCGAGAGCTCGGCCGGGGCCACCCTCGCCGTGATCGCCGTCGCCGCCCTCGGCGGCCTCGCGCTCTGGGGGTGGTGGGAGTGGCGCACCCGTTCGATGGCCCTCGCGTACGCCCAAGAAGGAGGCTGAGATGATCCGCTTCGCGCAAGTGGCTGTCAACCACTCCTTCGGGGGTGCAGCGTCGCTGCATCCACTTGCTCAAACGCAATCTGTCTTCGGAGTCCGGTGGCGTGTCCCGCTTCGGGATCGATCGAGCACGTCGCTGCGCCACCACGTCGCTGCGCCACTCGCCCCACCCGCCACCCGCTATTGCCGGAGCGGGAGTTCGCTTCCGATGGGATCCAGAACTCAACGGCGAAGTACCAACGCGATCGCATCAGGATCGACGCCGGAACGAACCTTCGCTAGTGAGGTTGACGCTGGATATGCGCGGCTGGCAGGGTCTGCTCATCGCATGGTGACACTGGAGGATTTCGATCAGATCGCAGACGGCGCGCACTTCTTCAATGCGGACCTCCATGTCCACTCGTTTGGTGGATCTCACGACGTGAGAGACGCGACGATGACCCCGCAGGCGATCGTTGACGAGGCGGTGAAGGCTGGGACGAAGGTCCTCGCGATTACCGACCACAATAGTATCGCCAACACGAAGACGAGCATCGAGCACGCGCAACAGTACGCGGGCGAGATCTTGGTGCTCGCGGGGGTCGAGATCACGACCGCCCATGGGCACCTGCTCGTCTACTTCGCGCCCGAAGCGGTGGCGAAGCTCGAGACCTTCGTCGCTCGGCTCGAGATCGTGAGTATCGGTGCTGGCGACAGCCATACGACCAAGTCGATGGCGGACGTGATTGCCGAAGCCGCCCGGCTCGACGGAATCTGCGTGGCGGCCCATGTCGACCGCAAGACCGGCTTCGAGACCAGCGCGAAGGGGTTCCCAAACTGGAAGAAAGACATCGTCGCAAGCCCAGGCCTCGCCGGTTTCGAGTTCGCGGATGCCGCGAACCTTGCCTGGTACTCGAACGACGACGCGACGTCGGAGGCGAAAGAGCGGCGGAAGCTCCTGCAGAACCGCAATCAGCGGATCGGGCGTACAGCCCCGCTCGCTCACATCCAGAGTTCGGATGCCCACACGCTCGCGGATTTTAGGGCCGCGCGCGCGAAGCGGTCGCTGACCCGCATCAAGATGACCGAACTCACGTTCGATGGCTTCCGCACGGCCTTCGCGGACCCGGAGGCGCGCGTGAGGGCGACTGCCGCGTTGCCTCGAGCGGTGCCGCAGGTCGTCGCCATGTACGTGGGTGGTGGATTCCTCCGAGAAGAGAGGCTCAGGTTCAGTAGCAATCTGAATTGCTTCATTGGCGGCCGTGGAACGGGAAAATCGACCGCGCTGCGCTGCTTGTCCTACGCGCTCGGTGTCAACGACACGCTCGAAGGATTCGATAACTGCCCGGATTCGGTCGTCGTCTACTGTCGTGATGCGGCTGGCGTCCTCTACCGATACGAGCGCATGCGAGGATCTCCGCCGGAGGTGAGGGCGAAGGAAGAAGGCACGATCACGAACGTTCCCGCGGACTCGTTCCCGATTGAATACTATGGTCAAGGAGACCTCGCGGATGTGGCGCGTGATCCACTCGCTAATCCCAGGCTCTTCCAAGACTTCCTCGATCGGAACACGCGACTTGGGGATCTCTTTGCGAAGGAGCATGAGCTCATCGAGGAGCTCGCGCGCAATGGAACGCTGTTGCGGCCGCTAGAGGCTCAGGCCGCGACGCGTCCGACGAAGAAGGCAGACCACGACAAGATCACGACCAAGCTGCGTGTCGCCGAGGAAGGGAAGCTCAAAGAACTGGTCGCATCGCAGACACGCATGGGTGCCGAGAAGACGCTCGCCCAGTCCTATGAGGAGATCCGCGCGTTCTACGCAAAAGGAATCTCGCTGGCAAACTTCCAGCGAGACGCGAAGAAGTTCGAGGACGCAGCTGGTCAGCGCTCCGAGACGCCGACCGTGGAAGCGCACCTGGCCAACATCAAGGCCGTCATCGAGGCGACGAACACGTACCTGCAAGTCGAGCAGCGAGCCATTGCGACGGAGCTCCGCGAAGCAGCGTCGAAGATCGCGACGGAGCTCGCAGCGCTAAAGGCGCTTCATCTGACGAAGCACGGCGAGCTGTCCGCGCAAGTCGCTAGCTTCCAGAAGCTCGGTCTCTCGGCGAGTGTGGCTGACTTGCAGCGGCTAGTGAAGCGGCGGGGCGAGCTCGCCAGCGAGATCGGTCGCATCGATCAGAACGCGTTACAGCTCGCGACTATCCGTGAAGAACGAGCCACACTCCGCACGCAACTCGGGGAAGTGCGTGACCAGATCACGGAACGACGCAAGTCTCTGGTCCGCGAGGTCAACAAGCATCTCGCGACGGTCATCGAGGACTACACGGTTGCACTGCAGCTCACGCCGGATGGCATCATCGACGACTTCGCGACTTTCGTCGTCGAAGAACTGCGCGGTACGTACCTCCAGGAGGATGTTATTCGGCGCATGTGCGCGGAGCTGACTCCGCAGCAGCTCGCGAGCTTCGTCGCTGCCGGTGATGCGACCGGGCTGGCATCGGCTGCGGGCATCAACGAAGACTCCGCGCAGAAGCTTTGCGAAAGGCTCCGGCCGCTCGACAAGCTGCACCGCCTCGAGACGATCTGGAAGACGCCGCGGCCTGCGATCTTGGTGATTCCGAAGCCTGCGGATTCGAAGCCCATCCCCGTGAACCAGCTCTCCGACGGGCAACGGCATACGATCTTCCTCACGATCGCGATGCTCGCAGAGTCGGACGCGCCGCTCGTCATCGACCAGCCCGAGGATGATCTAGACAACGCGTTCATCTTCTCGAGCGTCGTCGAGACGCTACGGCGCGTGAAGGAGAAGCGACAAGTGATCGTCGTTACGCACAACGCGAACATCGCAGTCTTAGGCGACGCGGAGCTGCTTTTCCCGATGCAGCGCCAGGATGACCGAGGCGTCTCGCTCGAGCGTGGTGCCATCGATCGGAAACAAACGCGTGACGCTGTGCAGCGAATCCTCGAAGGGGGAGAGGAAGCGTTCCGTCGGCGCATGGAGATCTACGCCTACTGACTACCGAAGCGACGAACGCGCGCACGGTTACGGCCTTCGCGACTTCTGCACCACGATCCCGAGGCCTGCGATCGTAACGAGCGCGACCATGGGGAGCGCCGACCTCGAGCGCGTCGCCAGGACTACCGGTGACGCCGTGCGCCGGCTCCCGGCCGTGGCGACGAAGGTGTTGTGGATGCGCGCGACCTCGACCGACCCGGCGTTGCGCGCGATGAACGACGCCGCGACGTTCGCGGCCGCGAACTCGATCGCCCCTGGGACCGGGTTGCGGGTTCGGCCGAGGGCCCACGCGATCACGACGCGACGGAGCAGGGGGTCGAGCTCCTTCCACGCCGTGCGCTGAAGCCGCGCGCGAGCCGTGAGCCGCGCGTCCGCGCACGCGTCGGTCCCGAAGCTGCGCCCACCCGGCCGGCAGAACTCCCCTTCCGCGAGCCAGCGTGGGTTGATGGGCTGGCTGTACGCGCGAATCTGGTCCGTGAACGTGACAAAGCGACGTCCTCCGTACTTCGCGCGCTGTCCGTCGGGCGCGAAGAGCGAGGTCATGGTCCAGAGGACGGCGAGGGCGTCGTCGCCGCGATCGGGGCGGCGGAGCGTCTCGCCCTCGACCATGCGCGCGGCCCAGAGGACGTCGGTCTTGGTGAGGCGGTAGCGCCAGGCGCCGGCGACGAGGGTACCGGGCTCTTGGGCGGCCATCGCCCTACCCTCGGCGGGCGCGGTAGGCGATCGCGGCGCCGAGGAGCGCGCCGAGCGCGCCGAACAACGCGACGGTCGGCCAGGGGCTCACGCTCGCCTCGCGCGTGCCGCGGAGGATGCGCGCCCAGGCGTGATCGGCGAGCTGGCGGTAGCCGTCCTGGGTGTGGTGGATGCCGTCGGCGCTGAGCGGGAGGCCATCGAGGCGCATGTCGATCCACAGCACACCGCGGTGGGTGGGGACGAGGCGCGCCTCGAGCTCGGCCGCGCGCTCGCGGGCGCCGTCTTCGGCGGTGCCGATGCGCGATCGCGTGTAGCCGAGCCACGCGATCAGGGCGCGCGGGTACTCGGCGCGGAGCCACTCGAGGTGGCTCTGGAGCACGAGCGGGTCATTGACGGTGCCGTTGCCGGAGAGGGCGACGACGACGACGGGGATCGTGTCGGCGAGGCTCCTTGGCAGGATGCGGAGGCCGCCCACGACCTCGCGTTGGAGGGTGGCGACGTCGATGCCGCGCTCGACGAAGGTGTGGACGACGCGCGCGCCGGCGCCGAGGAAGCGCGCGCGAAGAGAGGGCGCCATGCCCTCCATCTGGCTGTGGCCGAGGAGGAGGACCTCGTTGCCCTGCCAGGGCCGGCTCACGGCGCCTCCGACTCGCACGGGCCCTCGAGCTCGGCGCGCGCGGCGCGAGCTTGCAAGCTCGCGGCGTCGTCGGGCGAGGCGCGTTCTTCGGCGTCCGGGAGCACGAAGGCGGGCGGCGGCGGCGGGTCGGCGTGATGCAGGGCCCAGGTCGCGATCGCGACGGCCGGGAGCCACGCGGCGGCGATCCACGCATCGTGCGTCGCGAGGGCGTGGACGACCGCTGTGCCGAGGGTCGTCCACGTCGCGCAACAAAGGTTGCAGGCGAAGGGCTTGCGGCCCTGCGCGACCCAGTCGGCGACGGGAGGGAGGCGGCGGACGATCAGCGTGAGCCCGACGGCCGTCGCGGCGATGAGCGCGGCGTGCGCGAGGATCGCCTTGTCGTCGAAGCCGTCCACGACGCTACGGGGCGAGCGAGGAGGCCTTCGATCGCGCGCTGCGTCGGCCGGCGGCGTAGCCCCCTACCCCGCCGACGGCGGCGCCGAGGATCAGTAGCCACCACGGGAACGGGCAGTCGCACTCCTGCGTCGGCGCGGTCGGCGTGCTCGAGGCGGCGGGGTTCGGGACCGGGGCGCGTACCGGGGAGTCGAGCTGGAGGTAGCTCATGTCGGTGTCGATGGGTGTCGGCATTTAGGTTGTCTCCTGACAGGGGCAGCTCGCGTAGAAGCGCACGAGGACGGTGTCGCCGCGGCCGGCGCGCGCGGTCATCCAGAGGCGACGGCGCTCGAGGAAGTAGACGAGGTGCGTGCGCGAGCTCGCGCGGTGTGGGCGCGCGCGCTCCGTCAGGCAGAACTGGTGGTACTGCGCGCGAGTGAGCGTGCGGGTCTCGGTCACGGCTCCTCCTCGAGGTCGGTGGGGGGTGGCGCGCTCGATCGGCGCTTCTGTCGCAGGGCGAGCGCGCCGACGAGCACCGCGGCGATCGCGGCGGCGCCGATCCACGGCAGCGCGGAGCTCGCGCTCGATCCACGCGTCGCCGCGTCGGTGGTCGTGCTCGAGGGCGTCGTGACGGCGCCCGCGCCGGCCTGCGCGACGCTCGTGTTGTACTGCGAGAGGAGCGCGGCGATGTTCGGGTTGCCCTGGGGAGTCGGCGCCGCGCAGCCGGGATCGGTGAGCGCGCGGCGGAAGCCGAGGACCGGGCACGTCCCGCTCCCCCACGCCATCGGGAGGACCTCGAGCAAGAGGGAGATCACGACGCCGATCAGCGCGACGACGGCGCCGACCGCGCCGCCCACACTCGCGACCGCGCTCGCGATGCTCATCGCGGTGCCGACGGCGGCTTGGGCTTGGCGTCGTTGCGCGAGGACGATCTGCTCGCGAAGCGCGTCGGGGTCGAGCGCGAGGCGGCCGCTCTCCGCGTACGGGAGGAGGTAGGTCGCGTAGCGGCGGAAGCCGGCGTTGATGACGACGCCGAAAGGGGTGTTGACCCAGTCGCGGGCGTTCGCCTCGAGCAAATCCATCGTGGCCTCGGCGCCGGCGATCGCGACCTCGAAGCGCTCGTAGGTGAAGCACTCGCGCGCGGAGGGCCCGACGAAGAGGCACGGGGCGCTGCCGGTCGCGCGCTCGATCTGACCGACGAGGTAGCCGTCCCGTCCCGGCGCGGTGTCGAAGAGGTGCTGCGTGAGCGCCTCGGCGGTGATGTCGCGCGTGCGTAGCGTCGTCGGGATGGGCCGCGGCTTTTCGAGATCGTGCGGCGCGCGGACGCGCTCGAGCATGTAACCGGTCGTGCGGCCTGGCGGCATCCAGAGGTACGCGCCGCGCGCGGTGTCGACGCGTGGGCCGAGCAGGCTCAGGACGTGGTGACCGATCATTGAGGCGTTCGAGGGGACCGCCTCGCTGCCCGTCCCGGTGAGCCAGAGCTCGGGGAACATGAGCGGGACCTCGACGCCGCCGTGGTAGGCGCGAATCCCGTTCAGGTACCGGCGCGTCTCGTCGAAGTGATCGGGGACATCGTAGCCCGACAAGAACCCGTGCCGGATGTTGGTGTCGTCGGCGAGGTCGACGATCAGGCGGAGCACCTCGGTGCACCAGGTGATCTTCTCGCGCGAGGGGCGCTCGACCGTCGGGCGGCGCGCGAGGAGCGCGGCGAGCTTCGACTGACGAAAGACGTAGTGACGCGCGCGAAAGAGGAGGCATTGGATCGTCTGCTCGTTGCAGGGCGCGTCGTAGACCTCGATCCACGGATGCGTGCATCGATCGGCGCTCGCCGGGAGCGCCGGGAAGCCGTAGTCGGGGCAGCTCGGCGGCTGCCCGAGGACCTCGAGCGAGAGCAGCGGAAACGAGCTCACGACGCCGCGGCCTTGTTGTCGTCGTCCTGAAGCACGAGGTAGCCGACGCCGAGCGCGACGACGATCGCGAGGCCTCCGCCGACGAGCCAGAGGGTCTGCTGCGAGCTCTCTGCGGAGCGCTCCGCGGCCGCGGCGGCTTGGCGTTGGCGCTCGAGCTCGGCCTGGCGTTGGAGCTCGGCCTGGCTCTGGACCTCCTCGAGATCGCGGCGCAGCTCGGCGAGGGCCTCGTCGGCGGTGGTGTCGCTCGTGCTGGACTCGCGCGTGGCCTCGTCGATGATCGCGTTTGCGCTGGTGAGCGCGGCGTTGGCGGCGGCGACGCAGCGCTCGCGATCGGAGGTGTTGTTGATGGCCTGGCAGGCGAGGACGGCCGCGGCCGCGATGCTGGCGGCGGTCGCGCGCGCGTCGCGACGATCGCTGGCCGCGTCGCCCAGGCCCCGGAGGCCGGCGAGCGGTCGCACGGGGCGCGAGGGGGCGGCCGCGGCCGACGAGCTCGCGGCGAACATGACCTCGCGCCGGCGCGCGCGTGCATCGCGCAAGGGACGTGACGGATAGGCCGGCGTCGTCGTGGGCGCGGCCGCGGGGGCCTCGCGCTCCGCGCGCAGGACCGCGGCGTAGAGCGCGCGGCAGTCGGCGCAGCAGCGCGCCCGCTCGTAGGCGTCGGGGTGGGCGCGGCATCGTTTCACGCACGTCGTGTAGGCGGGGTCCATCGGGTCCTCTCGAGCTCGTCTTCTCCGAAGGCAGGGTCCTTAGAAACAGGGCCTCAGAAGGCGGGGAGCAGCTCCTCGTCGGCGGGCTCGTCCTTCGGCTCGCGCGTCGCGACGAAGACGATCCCGGCGCCGGCGATCAGCGCGACCCCTCCCCAGAGCCACGGGCTCTGCCACCACGCGGTCGGCTCTTCGCCGAGGTCGACCTCGTCGGCGCCGCTCGAGGCCGAGCTCGAGCTGGACGTCGACGTCGTGGTGGTCGAGCCCGAGCTCGAGCTCGTCGTGCTGGCCGGCCGCCGCGATTGGCGCTCGCCGCCCGAGCCGGGGACGGCGTTGGCGAGCGCGTTCCAGACGGACTGCTCCATCAGCACCACCTGCGGCGAGATCGCGGTGTCCACCTGGATGCGCCCGGTGCCGCCGGGATCGTCATGCGCGAGGAAGCGCTCGAACGCGGCGGCGGTGCGCGTGCCCCAGCGACCGTCGACCCCGGAAGGGCCGATGTCGTAGCCCGCGCGAACGAGCGCGTTCTGAAGCTGACGAAGCTGGATCGTGACGGGGTCCGGGATCGGCTCGTCGTCGAGATCGCCGAGCGACGCCGAGCGGGTCGCCGCGTGCGGGGCATCGGGGTGGGGAGCGAAGAGGAGCGCGCGGGGGTGCGCGCCGCGGCGCTTCGCTGCGACGTACCCACGAAACGTGGAGACCGCTTCAATGCTCGATCGCGTGCTCCCGCTCTTCGCCGAGGGCGGCCGGTTCCACGGCAGGTACCGCCTGTCCCCTGCGCCCGAGCACAAGCCTGTCCCGGTGCTCGACGGAGCCGTTTGGGAGCTCCCGGTGTTCCCGAGCGGGAGCCAGTCCTTCGAGCTCATGCGCGTCTACGCGTTCGACTCGACCTCGGGCCCACTCCTCCACGCACACTGGCGGAACGAGGCTCGGGCCCTTCTGCGTCTCAGCACCCGTGGGCTGCGCACCCTCCCGCGGCTGCGAGAGGCTGAAGTAGTGGAAGGCGCGGAACTCGCCTACCTCATCGTCGCGGACTCGGGCCCGGAGCTCGAGGGGGGCGAGGACTTCCTCGCCGAGCTCGCTACCGATCGGAAGAAGGCGTTCCTCGTGTTCTTCTCGATCGTCGAGGCTGTGGCGGCGATGCACGAAGAAGGCTTGCTTCATCGTAACCTGACGACAAATGCCCTCCGTCTAGCGAGCGACGACGGTCCGATCGTGGTCGACGGCTTTCAGATGTCGTCTTTCATGGCCGCCTGGTTCCGTCCACACGAGGGGCAACGAGGGTCGACCCTGGCACCGACCGGAATCGCTCGTTGGATGCTCGCACCGGAGCGGCTCGCGGCGCTGGACGGCGAAGCCACCCGTGAAGTGGAGAGCTATGCGACCGACGTCTTCAGTCTCGGCATGATCGGAGCGCGACTTCTGGCGGGTCCGCTCAGCGAGGCCCCTCCGTCGTACACGCGAGAAGGCCACCGCGCTTGGACCGAGGGGCAGCATGAGGCTGTGCGCAGCGCCGGCCTGCCGACGCTTCTCGAGCGCGCCATCGAGAACATGCTCTCGTTCGACCGGGCAAACCGTCTTCCGAACGCGGTAATGGCCCTCGACCTCCTGGCCAGCTCGTACGGCGCCATCCTGGGCGACCTCGAGTGGCCTCCCGCTGCGGACGCCCCGACGTATGAACTGCTCTACCTCCCCGAGTCAGTCCTTCGGCTGTACGACGACGGGCGTGGGCGTTCGCACCCGTCGCGCCCCGATCATGCGGAGTACAACGAGCTCATCGCGGAGGACCTCGTCAGTGCCGTGCTGCTCTGGTCGCCAGATGGCTTCGAGCCCTGGGAGCGGAAGGACACCAACCGTAAGGTCGCAAGAACGGCCCGCATCGTTCTCATGGGACACGCGTACGCCTACTTCTGCGCGTATCTCGACGCCGGCAAGGCCAGCGAGGACCGGTCGCGCATCGTGGTCAAGCACATTCTGCCCGCGGATCGAGCGGGTGAGCTGCGGCGCTCGCCGAGACAGCGCGCCGCTCCGCGTGTTGCATGCGGATACTTGGAGCCCACCGCTCGGCGACCGCTGCGCGTCGATGGAACCAGCGGCGATTGGTCAGTCCTCGCGGTGACCGTGGAGTACGAGAGCGGTCGAGCGCGCCGAGATCCGGTGGTCGCAGCCGCTCACTGGCTTCTAGACGCGCAGCGGGCTGACCTTCGGCGCGCCTGGTACGCCGTGGAGTGTGCAGAGGTCGGAATCGACGTCGTGCGTATCCGCGAGGTAGAGCAGCCGAAGCCGGAGCCCGACGACGCCGACGGAGCGTTCGACCGCCTGTGGGCGGCGGTCGTCCCGCGGGAGCCAATGGGGAAGCTGTTCGACTCCCTCGCCCGGGAGGCGCTCGAGAACCAGCTGCGCGAGGAAGCCCTCCCGTTCCTCCTGCGCAAGCAGCGCGACGATCGCGAACCGGTCGCGGAACTGCGACTCGACACGGTTCTTGATCCCTACACCTGCACGTTCCGCGTTGTGCGGTCGTCGGGACAGCTTCCCACGAGCGGATGGGTGATGCCTAACGACCGTGGGGCTCGTTCACAGCTCAGGCGCCAGAGCGAGGCCCTGATGGAGGTGGAGCGCCGCTACAGTCACCTCGCCGCACAGATGAGGGCGCCTGTAGCCTTCCGAATCCCAACGGACGCGGTGGCCGCACCCCGGGATGCAGACCCTACGGTCGCCCTCGTGCGGAAGGTTCACGAGACGTGGCCGCTCTTCACGCTGCAAGGACCGCCGGGAACCGGCAAGACGTATGTCGCTGCGCAGGTGCTTCGGCGGATCCTCGCCGAGGACCGGTTCGCGCGGGTCTTGGTCGCCGCACAGAGCCATCACGCGCTCGACAACTTGCTGGAAGGTGTCGTCGAACAGATTCCCGACGTGGCGGCCCTCCGCATCGCCAGCGAACACACACGCGAGAAGGTCAGCGAGCCGGCTCGCCGTTTCCGCCAGCTCGAGCGAGTCGAGGACCTGATCAAGAGCATCGCAACGGCGGCGCCGCCGCAGGAGCCTGGGCTCCGCAAGCTGACGAAGCATTGGGCACGACGCGCCCGCGACGCGGAGGTCGAGCTGCGGGCCGACCTCTCACGCCGGCTGGCGCGCGCGTCGTCGCTCGTGTTCAGCACGTGCGCGCAGGCCACGGGAGACAACCTCGGGACGTCGCGCGGCGGAGGATCGTTCGACTGGGTGCTGATCGAGGAGGCCGCTCACGGATGGATGACCGAGTTCTTCATTCCGATGGTCCACGGCGCACGTTGGCTGCTCGTCGGAGATCACGCCCAGCTGCCCGCGCATCGCTTCCATGAGTACGAGCGCCTCTTGAAACGCGACATCGACGAGCGCCTCACCCCGGAGACCTCCGGGATCGTCCCCGAGCCAGAGTGGCTCGGTCTCCTCAAGCACTTCGCGCACCTGATGACGACGAGCGACGGAAGGCCCACCGCACGCGACCGCCTGCATGTCCAGCGCCGGATGCACCCCGACATCGCGGGCCTCATTGCCACCGCGTTCTATGGCGGCGACCTCGAATCGCATCCCGAGGCCACACGCGCACATGGCATCGACATCGGCCCGTTCCGTGGGCGCGCCCTCGTCTGGCTCGACACGAGCGGGCTCGGCTCGGACGCGCACGAACTCGCGGACGGCGGGCTCTGGAACCTGTGTGAGATCAAGCTGCTCACCTACTACTTCCGGAACCGCGTTGGGGACGTGCGGGAGCACGATGCGAAGATCGCGCCCCTCGCCGTGCTCACGCCGTACCGAGCACAGGCGAAGCAGCTTGGACACTACCTGGGCTACGGAAATGGGGTTGTCCACACCGTGCACTCCTACCAAGGCCGTCAAGCCGAGGTCGTGCTCGTAAGCCTCGTCCGCAACAACTCAAGCGCGCCCGAGAAGGCGCTGGGCTTCCTGCCCGATCCCTCCATCGGCAACGTAATGTTCAGCCGCGCGCGACGCCTATTGGTCATCGCGGGCAGCCTTGAGCACTTCCGGCGCAACGGCGCTGGCACGTTCTGGGACAAGATCGCGGGCTATGTTCACGCTGATCCCCGCTTCGTCCTCGACGTCGCCGCGGATGGGTTTCGGTTCCAGCCGCGGGGGCGCCGGTGAATCTGCAAGAGGTCCTCATCCCCGCACGCCGCTTCGAGGTCGAGATCGTCCTCGGTCCGCACGACGGTCTGAGCTTGATCGAGCAGTACATCGTACGCGCGATCGCACTGGGTGCGCGCACGGTGGAGTCGGTGGCAGGCACCCTCGCTCTGCCGGACCGCCTGGTCCTGGAGGCCGGCGTGGACCTGCTGTCGCGTGGTCTCATCGAAGTGCGGGCCGATGGGAGCCTCGGCGCGAACGATCGCCTCCTCCAGGCAATGGGTGACCCGGCGACGCCGACGAAAGACTGGTTCCTCGCATTCCAATCAGCTCGCGTGCCGGAACCGCGCACCGTCACGCTGGTTCAAGACCTCGTCGCCGGCGAGGTGTTCTCGCTGTCGCACGGTCCGCTCAATCGCGAGCGCCTCCCGGCCATGCCACAGAACGAGAGGGTTCCCGCCCTCGCGGACATTCCCCTCGCCGGGCTCGTCACGGCCGTCACGTCGAGGCTTCGCGCAGAGCGCCTTGCTCGCAACCTGCCCAAGGCGGACGACCTGCGAGATACAGCGCTGCCACGGGACGCGCGCATCCTGAACGTTCGCCTCGCGCGCGCCGCAGCAGAGGGCTCCGGCGCTGTCACCGTGCGGGCGATGTGGATCCTCGCCCGCGTGGCGGTGACCGAGCGCGGCGCCAACGAACCACCGCGAGTCACGATCGTCGAGCCGAACGGCTTGTCCCCGCAGGTCAGACGGTCGATCCGCGATACTCTCGACGATCTGTGGATACGAGGCTACGCGCGCGGCCCGGGCCAGTTCTTCGCCCGCATCGAAGCGTCCGCGGAGGAAGCGGAAGAAGAGCGCCCCCGATTCGCGGCCGCATCGAACGTTGTGCAACACATGCGGTCGCTGCTCTCGCAGACGATCGACGATCACGCCACGACGCATCGCGAGCTCTCGGATCTCGAGCTCACGGTTGCCGATACCGCAGAACAGCTTGCCACGTACTGGGGGGATGCGAGCCTCATCGTGGGTACCGCCGCCACGTTCCGCGATGCCGCACTCGAGGCGCTTCGGGAGGCCAAGAACCAGGTCGTGCTCGCGTGCCCCTGGATCGGACGAATGGGACGCGACCCTGCCTGGCGCCAAGCCATTGAAGGTGCGGTCTCACGGGGAGTGAAGGTTGTGGTCATCTGGGGGATCGACGATGGCTTGCCCGCGGGAGACGACCCGTCGTGGCAGGCTGTGTGCACCCTCGTACGCGGTGAGTGGGCGGGAAGGGTCATCCTCACGAATCGGGGCGCGCGCTCGCATGCGAAGCTCATCGCCTGCGATGCCACCTGGGCGGTCGTCTCGAGCTGCAACTTCCTCAACGCAGCGCCGGAACGCACGCGTCGCGAAGTCGGCGTGCGGGTTCAAATGAAGGACCGTGTTGTTCCCCTGGCTCTACAAACCGTCCTCGCGTGGGCGCGACGCCTCATCCCCGACCAGGCTGCCCGCGACCGCTGTGTCGACGCGCCCGCGCTATTCGGGCTGCGAGAGTTCCGGCCTGACCTGCCGATTGTGCGCGACCCGATTCATCCTCCCAACCCGCTCTTTGGCAACGTCGGCTTCGAGACGTGGCGTAAAGCGTGGGACGCCCGAATAGCCGAGCTGGAGAACGTAGCGAGAGCGACAGCGTCCGTTGTGCCAATCTATGATGGCGAGCACCGCGACCTGCTCGTCCGTGCAATCGAGCAGGTGCGCGAACGCCTGCTCGTGGAATCGCATCGTGTAAGTCCCTACGGGCTCACCGAGCCCATATTTAAAGCGCTACTTGCCGCTCGAGCCCGCGATGTCGCGCTGGTCATCCGCTACGGCACCGATGAGACCCTCGAGCCCATCGCGCGCGAGCGCCTCGATCTACTGGCGGCGGCCGGTGCGCAGATCGCAACGTTGGACACGCACGCGAAGATCCTTCTGCACGACGATTGGGCCGTGGTGTCGAGCTTCAACTTCCTCAGCGCCGATCCCGGGCAACGCGGTGCTCACGAGCTCGGACTTCGTGTCCGACACTCGGACGTGGTCGACGCCCTCTGGCATGGGACCGCAAACGTCGTGCACGACGCCACAACATAGCGACAACGAGAGTCGCACCTATCCATTCGGCCCCTGGTCCTTCGCGTTGCCCCGCGAATCCTATGATGAGCGTGCCAGAGCCTCGTCGCTCGGCGAGCTTCGACATCGCCTACTTAATATCTAGACAGATTCATGCCGATCCACTACAAGTGCCATCGTGAAACACGATCCAACAGCCGCAACGCCGCCGGATGGGTTCGATGACGCCTTCGGGGCCGAGGTCATCGACCTCATCAAGGAGGCGTTCGATCTCGCCTACGATGACGCGAGCGAGGACTACGACCCCGATGGGAAGGGGAGCGACCTCTTTCTCTTCGGCAGTTCCATCTTCACGTTCGCCCGCCATCAGCTCATCCGCCTGATCGAGGAACGCGGTAGCGAGCTCGGCATGGGCGTCATCACCAAACGCCCGCACTTCGTGTTTCGCGTCGGCCGTTTCCGCGCCTCGTTCTATCGAGTCGGCGAACGGGCCAGTGAGTCGATTGCGACCTCGCTTCCTCGGAACCGACGAGGGGCACCGAACATGGTGGACCCCCAACTCGTTCTCCCTGGCGAGGAGTTTGAACCGAAGCCACGCGATGTTCGTGATGCGCGAAATCTGATCATCGCCCACCACGGCAACCCCGACGACGGTCTCCAAGCGGTCCATGCGTGCGTCGGAATCCGCAACGAGGACGAGTCGACCGTACGCGAGTGGGCCTTCGCGAGGGCGATCTGGGTCGCTGACGACTGCGTGGTTCCTGCACCGCCCGCCACGCCACACGTCCCCGAGGAGAATGTCGAGGAACCGGTGGTGCGACGACGAAAGGCGGACGAGGACGAGTCGGATGAGCAGCGGTGAGCTCGGAACGCCGGTCGGTCCGACAGACCTGCATACGGCGGCTGCACGCTTTCAACCCGTCCGACTTACGCTCGCGCGCGAGCGGATGGGACTAACGAAAACCTCGTTGGCGGTGAAGATCCATAAGACCCCGGCTGCGCTCTCGCAGTTCGAATCTGGTCAGGTACGACCAGACGCACGCACTGTGGGCGTCTTGGCGTTCGCACTTGGAGTTCCTCCCTCCTTCTTCACGGTGGCGCACCATGCTCCGCTGCCCTCGATCGACAACTGCCACTTCAGGAGCCTCCGCTCCGCCTCGCAACGCGATCGCCGACGCCTCCTCGCGACCGCATGCCTTCGGTCGCAGATCATCGAAGCCCTTGGTCAGCACGTAGACTTCCCCCCCGAACGCATCTCAGAGGTTGCCGCTACCGCCTCCGACGCCGCCGAGATCGAGCAGTGTGCCGTCGCAACTCGGAAGGGCTGGGGCCTCGGCATGGGCCCGATCCCAAACCTCACAACGCTCCTCGAAAGCCGCGGGGTAGTCGTTTCTGAGATCCCTACCGAATGCCGGAAGGTCGACGCGTTCAGCACGTGGCACGCAAGACGGCCCCTCGTATTTCTCGTCATGTACAAGGGCTCGGCCAGCCGCACACGCTTCGACGCCGCACACGAGCTTGGACACCTCGTGATGCACGACGACGTCACCCCGGGAAGCCCAAGCCTTGAGCGACAGGCAAATCGTTTTGCAGGAGCGTTCCTCATCCCACGGGAGTCGTTCCTCGCCGAGTGCCCGCGACGCATTCACTGGGATCACCTCTACGAGATGAAGCGTCGTTGGCGCGTCTCGGTCGCGGGGCTTGTCCGCAGAGGGTACGACCTCGGCGTGTACTCCGAGTCGGCATACCGACGCGCCTACATGCATCTCAACGCAACCGGTGAACGTACGAGCGAAAAGCACGAGCCACCGGAAGAGCCACCTACGCTGCTTCGTCAGGCTCTCACGATCGTACGGGAAGACGGTGTCCTGACCCGGATCGCAGAACAGCTCGGGCTGAGCCAAAGCACCATTGCCGACTTGGTCGACCCGCGAGCGGCTCTTCGTACGAAGACATCATAAATCAAGTCACCTACAACCTGAGCCCGATCATGGAAGACATTCGAGTACTCGTCTCCCGCGCCGCCGCAGCCGGAGGTGACTATCCAACGAAGCCGCTCGGATCGGTGCGCTCCGCGCAGAACGGGCTAGCTGATGATGGGAGGGGGCCCGGCTCGCTTGCGCGGTCGCACTTCGGCGGTCTATGACCCTTGCCATGTCCGCGCTCCGTCAACTTTTGGACCGATACCGCGACGCACCGACCAACCGAGAGGCGGGGACGTACTTCGAGGAGCTCACCGCCAAGTTCCTGAGGACGGATCCGAAGTACGCGAGCCGCTACCGGAGCGTGGTGCCGTATGCGGAGTTCGCCGCGCGGCGCGGCCTGGACCAACGCGACGCGGGCATCGATCTCGTCGCCGAGACGTACGCGGACGAGCTGCACGCGATTCAGTGCAAGCTCTACCCCGCGGACTACCAGCTCCAGAAGTCCGACATCGACAGCTTCTTCACTGCGTCGGGCAAGGAGATCTACGCCGGCCGGGTCATCGTCGCGACGACGAGCCGCTGGAGCGATCACGCGGAGGCAGCCCTAGAAGGGCAGAACCCGCCCGTCACGAAGATCGATCTCCACACGCTCGAAGAGAGCCCGATCGATTGGTCGCGGTTCGCGCCGACCGAGGAGCTCCTCCCGCGGAAGCCCAGGAAACGACCCCGTCCGCACCAGGAACAGGCGATCGCAAAGGTCGTGGCGGGACTCGCCGCGCAGGATCGCGGCAAGCTCATCATGGCGTGTGGGACGGGTAAGACGTTCACCAGCCTCAAGATCGCCGAGCGCGTGGCGGGCAAAAACAAGCGGGTGCTGTTCCTCGTGCCGAGCCTCGCGTTGCTCTCGCAGACGCTGACCGAGTGGACGGCGGAAGCTGAGGTGCCGCTTCGGTGCTTCGCCGTGTGCTCCGACGCGGACGTTGGCAAGAAGAAGAAACAACGAAGCAAGCAAGACGACACCATCCAGACGTACGTCCATGAGCTCGCGTATCCCGCCACGACGAACGCTGCGCGCCTCGCCTCGGAGGTCGCACGCACGCACGTCGCGACCGCGATGACGGTGGTGTTCTCGACCTACCACTCGATCGACGTGGTGAGCGCCGCCCAGCACGAGCACGGTCTCGCCGCGTTCGATCTCATCGTGTGCGACGAGGCGCACCGCACGACGGGCGCGAAGTTCGCGGACGTGGACGAGAGCCACTTCACCAAGGTGCACGATGCCGCGTTCTTGAGCGCGGCAAAGCGCCTCTACATGACTGCAACGCCGCGTGTCTTTGGCAACGCGGCCAAGGCGACCGCCGAGCAACAGAGCGTGGAGCTCTGCTCGATGGACGACGAGGCGCTCTATGGACCCAACCTCGAGATTCTCACGTTCTCGGAGGCGGTGAAGCGTGGCCTCCTCGTCGACTACAAGGTCGTCGTCCTCGCGATCGAGGAATCGCACGTCAGCCGGCGTCTCCAGGGTCTGCTCGCCGACTCCGACAACACGCTTCGCATGGACGACGCGGCGAAGATCATCGGCTGCTGGAAGGCGCTCGGTAAGCAAGGTCTCCACGAGGAGCTCCTCGGCGACCGCGATCCGATGCGACGCGCGGTGGCCTTCTGCCAGGTCATCGAGGAGAAGCGCGCCGCCAAGGTGCACAAGGTCGCTAGCAAGACGATCGCGGAGATGTTCCCACCCGTCGTCGAGGAGTACGTCCGCACGGCGACCGACGAGGAGCGCGCCGAGCTGACCGCGCACGCGAGCACGCCGCTCTCGACCGAGGTCCGGCATGTCGACGGCGGCATGAACGCGACCGAGAAGCAGGATCACATCGACTGGCTCAAGGAGGACGCGCCCGACGGGACTTGTCGGATCCTATCCAACGTACGCTGCCTCTCGGAGGGCGTGGACGTCCCCGCGCTCGATGCGGTTCTGTTCCTCACGCCGCGCAACTCGCAGATCGACGTCGTCCAGTCCGTCGGACGCGTGATGCGCAATGCGCCGGGGAAAAGGCGCGGCTACGTGATCCTGCCGGTCGTCATCCCGGCCGGCGTCGAGCCGCACGTTGCGCTGAACGACAACGAGACGTACCGCGTCGTCTGGCAGGTCCTCCAAGCGTTGCGCTCGCACGATGACCGCTTCGACGCGATGGTCAACAAGCTCGATCTCATTGGCAAAGACCCATCGAAGATGGAGGTCATCGCGATCGTCGACAAGATCACCCGCAGAGCTCCAAGCGAGACCAAGGAGGAACGCGCCCGCCGGACGGCGAAGACCAGCCGCTCGATCGGAAGCGCCGCGGAGCGGCTGAGCGAGCCCCCGGCCCAACGCACCCTCGAGTTCGAGATCGGCGAGGTCGAGCGCGCAATCTACGTTAAGCTCGTCCAGAAGGTCGGCAACCGGCACCACTGGGAAGACTGGGCCAAGGACATCGCCGACATCGCGCTGCGTCATATCGGGCGCATCCAGGCGATCCTCGCGGAGCCTTCGAACCAGCTCGAACGGACGGAGTTCGAGCGCTTCGCGGCCGAGCTGCGCGACGACCTGAACGACTCGATCACGGATGGTGAGATCGTGGAGATGCTCGCCCAGCACATGGTCACACGTCCTGTCTTCGACGCGCTCTTCGCCGGCGACAGCTTCGTCCGCGATAACGCCGTCTCCCGCGCGATGCAAGGCCTCCTCGCGCTGCTTGAGGGCCATCGCCTCGACAAGGAGGCGAGCACGCTCGAGAAGTTCTACGAGTCGGTGAAGCTCCGCGCCTCGGGCATCGACAACGCGGCCGGCAAGCAGCGAATCGTGCTTGAGCTGTACGACAAGTTCTTTCGCCACGCTTTCCCGCGGCTGAGCGAGCGCCTTGGGATCGTGTACACGCCGGTCGAGATCGTGGACTTCATCCTGCACAGCGTCGCCGAGCTACTCGCGCAAGAGTTCGGGCAGACGCTCGGGAGCGAGGGCGTGCACATTCTCGACCCGTTCACCGGCACGGGGACGTTCATCACGCGTCTGCTCGAGAGCGGGCTCATCGAGCGGGACGCGCTGCCGCGGAAGTACGCTCGGGAGATCCACGCCAATGAGATCGTCCTGCTCGCGTACTACATCGCGGCGATCAACATCGAGGCGACGTACCACAGCCTCGTTAGCGG
Organism: Sandaracinaceae bacterium; assembly: GCA_050186575.1. Taxonomy (GTDB): domain Bacteria; phylum Myxococcota_A; class Polyangia; order Polyangiales; family Sandaracinaceae; genus JAUHXR01. The sequence continues at coordinate 54,664 of JBFWYI010000062.1, forward strand.
GACGTACTCACCTTTCGAGGGGATCTGCCTCACGGATACGTTCCAACTCTACGAGAAGGACGACCTCATCTCACGGATGCTGGCTGACAACAGCGCGCGACGAACTCGCCAGAAAAGGCTCGACATCCGGGTTATCGTGGGCAACCCGCCGTACTCGGTCGGGCAGGGGTCGCAGAACGACAACAACCAGAACGTCGCGTACCCGAGCCTCGATCAGCAGATCGCGGAGACGTACGCGGCGAGGTCCAGCGCGACGCTCAAGACCTCGCTCTACGACAGCTACGTGCGCGCGATCCGATGGGCGAGCGATCGACTCGGCGGGCGCGGGATCGTGGGCTTCGTCACGAACGCCAACTTCGTCGAGGCCACCGCGATGACGGGCGTGCGTCAATGTCTCGCCGAAGAGTTCTCCAGCGTCTACGTGTTCCACCTTCGGGGCAACGCACGCACCTCAGGGGAACTTCGACGCAAAGAAGCAGGGAACGTATTCGGAGTCGGCTCGCGCGCGCCAGTCGCGATCTCACTGCTGGTCAAGAACCCCGCCGCGAAAGAGCGTGGCCAGATCTTCTTCCGCGACATCGGCGACTACATGAGCCGCGAGGAGAAGCTCGACACGATCGCCAGCTTCGGGAGTGTTGGCGGCATCTCAAAGCTGAATGGCTGGATCCGCATCGAGCCGGACGCGCACGGAGACTGGCTGAAGCAGCGAGATGCAACGTTCGGGCAGTACATGTCGGCGGGCAACTCCTCTGACGGCGGGGGCGGTCTCTTCGCCAGCTACTCCAACGGTGTCAAAACGAATCGCGACGCCTGGGCCTACGGGTTCTCGAGAACTGGCGTCGCTGAGAAGATGCGCGCAACCATCCGCTTCTACACCGCGGAGGCGGCGCGCTTTGCCGCGGCGCACCACGGGCTCGACAAGAAGAGTCGCGAGGGGCGCGTCGAGAATTTCATCACCACGGACTCCACGAAGATCGCCTGGGACCGACCGCAGAAGGCGGGCGTCGCGCGCAACCGCACATCGTCTTTCGACGAGGCGCGGATCGTAGCGAGTCTCTACCGACCGTTCACCAAGCAGTGGCTCTACTTCGACTCGTTCTGGAACAACTGCGTCTACCAAATGCCCCGGTTCTTTCCCTCTCCGTCGACGACCAACCGCGTGATAGGGGTCTCGGCGAGCGAATCGCGGAGCGGCTACTCAGTCCTGATCAGCGACGTCACTCCGAGCATGCACGCGGTTGATATGGTCGGCTCGCAGTACTTCCCCCTCTACCTCTACGACGGCGACGACGCGCCGGAAGACGACGAGCAGGGCTCCCTGTTCACCGCACCCAAGAACCCACCGAACTGCGGCTCCCGTCGCGACGGCATCACCGACGCTGGTCTCGTACATTTCCAAAGCGCCTACCCGGGCGAGGCTATCACCAAGGAAGACGTCTTCTACTACGTCTACGGTCTCCTCCACTCGCCCGACTACCGCGCGCGCTTCGCCGACAACCTCGGCAAAGAGTTGCCGAGGATCCCGCGCGTAGCGAAGCGGGACGACTTCTGGGCATTTAGCCGGGCGGGACGCGCGCTCGCCGATCTCCACGTCGGCTACGAGCACGCTCCGGAGTATCCGGCCGAGCTCGAGGAGCGCGGCAGCAAGCAAGACGCCGAGCGCTACCGCGTCGAGAAGATGAATTTCGGCGGCGCCGGAAAAAGCAAGGACAAGAGCGTCATCGTCTACAACGCCTTCGTCACCGTCCGAGGCATCCCCCTCGACGCCTACGACTACGTCGTCAACGGCAAGTCTGCGATCGAGTGGGTGGTCGAGCGGCAGAGCGTCAGCACCGACAAGAAGAGTGGCTTCGTCAGGGATGCAAACGACTACGCGACCGAGACGGTCGGCGACCCCCGCTACCCACTCTCGCTATTGCTCCGCGTGATCACCGTGAGCCTCGAGACCAACAGGATCGTCGCGGGCCTCCCCGCGCTCGAGATCCTCCACCCCGACGCCGCGGCCTACGCCGCACATCCGCCGACTGAGGACGAACTCGGATCCGGCGACGACGCCCTCGCGTGGGAAGCGGAGGGATGGGATGACCACGCTCCGCCGCGGTGAGATTCGGTGGTACACGTTCAAGCCGCCCGACAAGCGGCGCCCAGTCCTCGTCCTCACGCGAGACGCGGTGATTGATGTCTTGAGCGAGATCATCGTCGCCCCGATCACGACAACGGTCCGGGGGATCCAGACGGAGGTGGCCCTCGGGCACGAGGACGACATGCCCGAAGCGTGTGCGATCAACCTCGACCACGTCACGCTGGCAAAGCGGCACCAGTTCGGCGAGCGGATCACGACCCTGGACGAAGAGCGCTGGGCCGAGGTGGAACAGGCGCTCCTCGCCGCATGCGGTTTTCGGCGCCCAGGTAGTTAGACCGGCTCGATCGCCTTCCACGCCTCCGCTGCCTTCGCCCCGTTGTTGAACTTCTGCGCGATTCGAAAGCGACCCTCGATGAAGAACCCCGGCCCGCCTTCCACCTGCGGCCAGCGGTAGGTGAAGGGCTCCGCGCTCGGGTCCGGCTCGAGCACGAGGACGCGACGAGCCTTGGTCCCGTCGTCGGCGGTCCATCGAAGGCGCACGAGGACGCGCTCGAACTGCGGGATCGTCACGTCGACGACGCCTTTCCGCACGCGCTCCTGCGAGCCCGGCTCAGCCGAGCGCACGCTCAGGCTGTAGCCATTCTCGCTTCCACACCGGACGCGCAGCGGCGTCGCTGGCCAGCGCCCACGCCGCTGCACACGCTCACGATACGTTGCAACCGATCCCGGCGTCACGAACCACCGGTTGCCTCGCTTCTCTCCGGCGAGCGTTCCCGTAATCGCGGCCTTGCGGACGGCGTCCTCGCTCAGACCGAGGAGCTCGGCCGCGTCGGCGAGGGGTAGGGTGGAGGTCTCGGCGACCTGGTTCCGCTTCGCCTCGAGAAGATCGAGCATCACGTGCCAGTGCGGGCTCGCCCAGGTGTCCACGGTCGCCGCGCCGCGACCCGGGAGTGTCGTCGACGAGCTCGCGGCGAGCAGCGGATTGTCGGCGCTGTAAACGAGGTCGGTCATCGCCGCGATGCCGACAGCAGGGTCGGCGGCCGCGGCGACGACCTGGTCAAGGAACTGTGCGAGGCGCCCGGTTGGCGTCGGGTACTCCAACTCGTCTCCGGCCAGCGTGCGGTGCGTCGGCACGCCCCAGCTCTACCCTCCGGAGCGATCGACGTCTACGGGCTCGGAGCGGTCGAGCGTCGACGTGAGGCGACCGGGCGGGACGATCACGAGGACCCCTCGCCGTCCCAGCCGAACAGCTCGGCGGCGACGCGCCGCGCTGCGCACCGTCCGTTGTCGTTGAGCAGCCGCTGCCACGCGCCGTGCTGCCGACTCCACCGGAACCCGGCGCGCTTCATCGCCGCGATCGCGTCGCGCTCGGGACGCTTCTCGAACCGGAACCGGATGCGGTGGTCGTCCGGGTCCTCTTCGATCGTGAACCCCTCGCCGACGACGGGCGCCGCCGGCGCGCGGGCGGCCGCCGATTCCAGCTCCGCGATCCGCGTTCGGATGCGACGGATGTTCGCGCCGAGGTTCTGCACGTCCATCGGTGCCGACGTCCAGGGCGCCAGCTCCATCGTGCGCTGCGCCTTCGCGAGCGTCTCCGACGTCACGCCGGGCACGCGGGCCACCGCCGCGAACCCGCCCTGGCGGTAGGCGCGGTTAATCGCCTTGCGCTGCGCGCGTGCGGCCTCGAGCTCGGCGAGGCGGGCCCGCAACGCGTCGAGCGCTTCGGGGTCATCGCTCAGGATCGCGCGGCCCGCGCCGCGCGCCGTCCACTCCGCGGTCTGCGCATCGCGCGCCGCCTCGACGCCGCGCCGCATCTTCGCGTCGTGGCGCTCGATCGCGCGACGGTGCGCGCGCTCCGAGTGATGCCCGACGAGGATCGGCTGCCCGGGTGGGATGGGATCGATCTCGGCGCGCGCCGCGGCGCAGTGCTGCTCCGCGTCGCGGTGCAGACGCGCCGCCTTGCGCTCCGCGCGCTCGCGCCGCTGCCGTTGGCGCTCCGTCTCGCGGCGCCCCTCCGAGGGCGCGTCGTCCAATTGCGTCTCGTCGTCCATTTGCGTTCCTCTCCGACGCGGGGTGTCTCCCCGCGCTGGGCGCTCCGCGGCGACGGAGCGCCCAGCGCGAGGGCCCGGCCGCTACGCGGCCAAGCGCGAGCGCGACGGGGGAGGGCTCAGAGGTAGGCCGGACGCGACGACCACCCAGGGAGGCAGTAGCCGGCGATCGCCTTCGCCGCGTCGCAGTGATCGCGCGCCGTGCTCGTCGCCCAATCGGGCGCCTCGCACGCCTGGTATTCGTAGCGAGAGGTGAGCTTGAGGACGGTCACGGGGTCCGTGAGATGCGCGTCGAGCCGATCGAAGTCGGCGGCCGTGATCGTCGGCTCGTCCTCCTCGGGCGCCTTGCCGTAGCGCTCCGCGAGCGCGCGACGGTTCGCGAGCCACAACGGCCGAAGCGCGCTCAGCTCGGCGCGCTCCAGGGAGAGGCGCCACGCCGCCATCGCGTCGCCCGACGCGACCGCCGCCTCGTGCTCCATCGCGCGGCTCCGCATCTCGCGCAGCCCACGCCGTAGGCCCTCGACACCCTCACCGAGGTTCGAGGCCATCGCCACGATCGCGACCACCGACAGGTGGTCCTTCGAGCACATGAGCACCGACATTCAAGTTCCCTTTCGCCACGGGCGACCGTCGCCCCGCGGGACGCTCAGCGCGTGTCTGAGCGCCCCGCGGGACGGCCCGACCGATGCGTCGAGCCGCCCCCGCTCCGCTCAGGGCGCGCCGCGCGCCACCGTGTCGACGAACGCGGCGACGTCCGCGTAGTCCGTTCCCTCGCGGTAGTCGGCCGTCGCGATCGCCGCGTCGCTCGCGTAGACGCCAACGAAAATTGCGCCGCAGCTCAGGTCCGGACCGCAAGTTTCGTCGGTCGCCAGCGCTACGCCGCCGTCCGCGTGATCGAAGCGCCAGCGGTAGACGCCTCCGCAGTCGTGCTCGCAGTACCAGCCCGCCGCGCGGAGCGTCGCCAGCGCGGTGCGCAGCTCGTCGGCTGCGCGCAACTCGATAGCCATCGTGGATGCCTCCTCGGGAGCGCAACTCGCCCCGCTGGACGCTCCGCTCGTGCGTCGGAGCGCCCAGCGAGACGCCCGGCCAGCGATGAGGCCGGGGCGTCGCGAGCGAGAAGGGCGCCGCGCAGATCGCCGCTACGCGATCGGCGCGGCGCCCGGGCTCACAGCTCGGCGCGCTCCCAGGCCACCGCGATGTGCGCCAGCTCGGACACCGCACTCCACAGGCGCCGATGCTCGCCGTCGGTCAGCTCCGGAAGGAACCCACCCGCGGACAGCCAGAACACGAGATCGGTCGCGGCGTCGCGCGCCTCTTCGGTGTCGCCCTCGTCAATGGCGCTCAGGAAGCGCCGTGCGCATGCCGTCGGGTCCATCGCTCAGGCCCCCAACATCTCGGCCATGAGCGAGGCGCCGATCTGACGCTCCATCGCGCGCACGTCGTGCACCCGTGAGACGGCCTCGGCGGCCGTGACGTACTCCGTGGAGCCGTCCGCCATCGCGAGCGCGATCTTGAACGCTTGCTCGCGAAGCTGCGTGCCGCTCCCCTGCGGAAGCCACGTGGCGCGCGCCGTGTCCTCGGCGCTCGCGCTGTCGCTCGGCCGCTCGTGAGAGATCCAGTGCGTCGCCGCGTTGAACGCGGCCCACGCCGAGCCGCGCGCCTTGTCGCATCCCGGCGCCTCGTCGTAGCTCTTGAGGATCGCGGCGCGCGCGTTCGCGCGCCGCGTGTTGCTCGTTCCCTCGGGAGCGTCCGGAACGAGCGCCTTGGCGAAGGACTTCGGATCCACGCGACGGCGCGCCATGAACCTCCATTGCTCGATGGTCTCGCCGAAGGCGGCCTCCGACTCCGCCATCACGCGGCCTGCGTCGTCGAGCTTGCGCGCCGCGCTTCGTGTGTGCCGAACCGTGAACCGCGATTCGTTGCCGCCGAGCGCCATCCCGAGGGTGTTCTGGCAGACCACCCGCACACCGGTCGGGAGCACCGTGATCGCGGAGGTCCCATCATGCGAGCCCGCGAGGAGCAAGTAGCTCTCGACTGGATCGCCGGGGACCACTTCGGCCGTCACGCTCTTCGCGAGGATCCAGACCTTCTCGCCGCGGCCGAGCGCGCCCGCCGTCTCCATCGTCACGCGCCCCGCGCGGATGATGGGATTGAAGAAATGGAACTTGTCGACGTTCTGAACCGGCGTGTAGCGGCTCCCGACGATGCCCAACACCTCGCGCGTATCGGTGCGCACGATCGCCGCGTGGTCCGAACCGAACCGCAGACCCGGGACGTCGACGTCCGCGAGGCTCACGCGCTCGACGCGCCAGTCGAGTCCCGCGAGGCGGATCGCGTCGTCCACTCGTAACCGTCCGGCGGACGACGTCGGGTTCGCCGGTTGCGGACCAGTGGCCGTCGTGTTGAACGCCTATCGGGGTGTCCAGCGATCGGGCAGCAGCGCGTCGAGCTCAACGGGCGACAATTCGGATT
>JBFWYI010000063.1:0-60641 GCA_050186575.1 Sandaracinaceae bacterium
GCCGTTCCAGAACGGCCTCTGCACACATCGAGTCGGAGCACACCGCGAGTCCCGCAAGGCTTGCTGCGGGTTTGCGTCGGTGCATACTTGTCAGCCGGGCCACTCCATAGTCGATTCCGATTCCGAAAACGGCCGGTCGCGACGGCGGAAGAAGCCAAATCGTGAGCGCCCTCACGAATCGTTGAACGGTCCCCCGGACATCGGGTACGAGCTTCCGTGGACCGGCCGACACGAATGGAGAGGCGCGCGCGATGAGCAATGTCATCGCGTTTCCCACCCCGCGACCGGTGTCGGACGTGAACCCGGATCTCGTGCGCGCCATCGCGGCGGCGGACTCGCAGGCCATCACCGAGGTCTACCGAGCCCACGCCCGCTCGGTGCGCGCCTACGCGCGGCGGATGCTCCAGGACGACGTGGCGGCCGAGGACGTGGTGCACGATGCGTTCGTCGCGCTCCCCGCCGCGATGGCGCGCTTCCGCGGCGAGTGCCCGGTCGAGAGCTTCCTCCTCTCGATCGCCGTCAACCTCTGCCGACGTCGGATCCGCTCGCGGGTGCGTGGCCAGCGGGCGAAAGAGAACTTGCAGCGCCGCGAGGTGCCGACCCCGCCCGCGACGCCCGAGAGCGAGACCCGCCAGCGCGAGCTCGCCGAGGTGCTGAAGCGCGGCCTCGACACGCTCAGCGTCGACCACCGCGAGGTCTTCGTGCTCTGCGCGGTCGAGGAGCGCACGTCCCCCGAGGTCGCGTCGATCCTCGACGTGCCGGAGGCGACGGTGCGCACGCGGCTGTTCTACGCGCGCCGTCAGCTCCGCGCGTTCCTCGAAGGGGCCGGCGTACGGTGAGCGACGAGCTCGATCGTCTGCTGGACGAGGCGACCATCGCGCTCCGCCTGGAGGATGCGCCGACCGACGAGGAGCCCGCGGAGGACGACGCGCGCCTCGACGCGATCCTGAGCGCCCTCGCGTCGCCGCGCGTGCTCGACGAGGCGGTCGCGGCGCTCCGGGCCGAGGACGCGGACGCGCCCGCCGACGACGACGCGACGCTCGCGTCGATCCTCGCCGCGACGAAGCCGGAGCGCGCGCCTTCCCGCGAGCCCGCGCGCGCGCCGTGGACGACGCGCTGGGCGGTCGCCGCCTCGATCGCGCTCGCGCTCGCGATCACCGGCTCGAGCGCGTGGGCGTTCTGGGACGCGTACGGCCGCGAGTGGACGCTCGACGACGAGGCGGAGCCGATGGAGAGGCCCTCGGCGCCCGCGCCTCTGCCGTGGCCCACGCACCCCGTCGCCGCACCGCTCGAGGAGTCGTTCGAGACGTCTACTTCGCATGCGACGCACAGCGAGGGCGCGCAGGAGCCCGACGCGATCGATCCCCCGGTCGATCCGGTCTCGTCGCGCGGCGCGGCGCTCGCGACGCGCGATGCCGATCCGGTCCGCGCCGACGCGACGCGCATCGACGATCACCGCCCGCCGCGCGATCGGGCGACCGTGGCCGACGCCGATCCGGTCGATGACCCGGTCGCGAGCGCGCCGCCGTCCGAGCGAGCCACGCCGTCGATCGATCCGATCGCGGAGGAGCCGCCGCCGGACGACGAGGAGACGCGCCGGTTCGCGAGCGCGCACGACGCGCACTTCCGCGCGCACGATCCGTCCGCCGCGCTCGGTGCGTGGGATGACTACCTCCGCGCGTACCCGCACGGCCGTTACGAGCTCGAGGCGCGCTACAACCGGGGCGTCACGCTCGTGCGGCTCGGCCGCTACGACGCCGCGCGCGCCGCGTTGACGCCCTTCGCGGACGGAGCGCACGGCGGTTATCGTCGGAGCGAGGCGCGAGCGATGATCGACGCGCTCGACGCGCGAATCGCGGCGGACCGATGAACGGTCGTCGGCGCTGCGGGCACGACCTCCCGTGACCAACACATCGCATGATACTTTGTCGATCGGACCGCGCGTCCTCGCGTGCGCGTTCGTCCTCCTCGGGCTGCCCGCGTCGCTCGTGCGCGCGCAAGACGCGCAGCCGGCGCCGCCTCCGTTCATGGTGCTCGTGCCCGAGCCGGGACCGAACGGCCAGCCCTCCGCGCCGGTGATCGTGCCGGCGCCCACGTCGCCGCTGCCCGCGTCGCCGCTGCCCACGTCGCCGCTGCCCACGTCGCCGCTGCCCACGTCGCCGCTGCCCACGTCGCCGCCTGCGCCGGTGCGGCTCGACGACGGTGCGGTCGGTGTCCCGCCGGTGGACGCGGCGCCGACCGAGGCTGCGCCGCAGCCCGCGACCTCCGACGTCGCGCCGCCGTCCGCCGCGCCGACAATGACGCTCGACGTGCAAGCGGCCGGCGCGGTCGACCCCGAGGTGCTGCGCTCCGCCCTCGAGGCCGACCTCGGCGTGCGCGTCGAGCTCGTGCAGGGAGGCGCGCGCATCCTCATCGAGCGCGATCCCGACGGGACGCTGCGCATCCGCGTGCGTCGGGCCGACGACGAGGCTTCCGCGATCGAGCGGCGCACCGAGGTCGATCGCGAGCCGGCGCGCCTCTCCATCGCGGTGAGCCTCCTCGTCGCGAACCTCGTGCGCGACGAGTCGGACGACGTGCTCGCGATGCTCCGCGTGCCCGCGCCCGAAGCGACCGTCGCGCCCACCCCCGCGCCGCCGCCCGAGGCTCCGGCCGAGCCGGTCGTCGACGAGCGTCCGGATCCGATGCCGTTCGCGATCGATCTCTTCCCCGGCGTCGGCTTCTCGAGCGCGACCCTCGCGCCGCGCGCGTTCTCCCTCGGCGCGGTGGGCGCGCTGCACGGTGGCGTCACCGGGTTCGCCGCGTCGAGCGTGCTCGACATCGGGATGGGCGACATCGACGGCGCTCAGCTCGCGGGCGTCCTCTCGCTCGGAGTCGGCGAGCTCCACGGCTTTCAATCGGCCGGCGTCGCCTCGATCGTCTCCGACGGCGCGGACGGCGTGCAGCTCGGCGGCGTGCTCGCGGTGAGCGGCGGCGCGCTCCACGGCCTCTCCGGGAGCGGCGTGATCGCCGTGGCCGGCGGCGAGGTGAACGGCGCGCAGCTCACCGGCGTGGCCGCGATCTCGGGCGGCCACGTGCACGGTTTCCAAGCGAGCGGTGTGCTCGCCGCGTCGGGCGGTGACGTCGACGGCGCGCAGCTCGCCGGAGTCGCGGCGGTCTCGGGCGGCGCGGTGCACGGACTCCAAGCGTCGGTCGTCAACGTGGCGGGCGCGGTCGATGGCGCGCAGCTCGGCGTGATCAACGTCGCAGGCGGCGACATCGACGGCCTTCAGCTCGGCCTCGTCAACGTGGCGGGCGGCACCGTGCACGGCCTCCAGCTCGGGCTCGTCAACGTGTCGGAGCGCGCCGATGCGTCGGTCGGTCTCGTGAACGTGAACGCGCGCGGCCGCACCCAGCTCCGCGGCGGCGTCGACACCAACGGCATCGTGTCGGCCGGCCTCGTGCACGGGGGCGGATGGTCGCACACCGTGTTGCAGGCGGGGGCACTCCTCGCGCCCGAGCGCGCGTACGGGGTGCTCGGCCTCGGCTTCGGCGGTCGGGCGAGCATCGCCGACGAGCTCGATCTCGACTTCGACGTCCTCGGCAGCGTGCTGCTGCACGAGCAGACCGCGCAGACCGGCGTCGAGACGCTCGGCGAGGCGCGCATCACCGCTACCGTGCCGGTGTTCGACGAGCTCGGCGTCTACTTCGGTGTCGCGTACCGCGTCCATATCGCGTCGTCCGAGGCCGAGCCGATCATCGGCGCCCCCGTGCTCGAGACCACGTTCGTCGATGACGAAGTCCGCGTGCGTGGCTGGCCGGCGCTCTTCGCCGGCGTCTCGCTGTTCTGACGCGCGGCGCGCTCTCCTCTCACGCGAGCCCATCGGTGCCCCACGCGGAGAACCGCGGGATCGCTCGCTCGAAGACCCCCCAGGAACAAGGTAGGTGTGGAATGGAACGTTCGTGGACCATCGTCGCGGTGCTCTCGCTGGTCGGTTGCGTAGGACAGCCTCGGCTCGTGGATCGCTCGCAGTCCTCGCTCGACATCGGAGCGGAGACCGCGCTCGCGTTCGAGGTGGGCGAGGGCGATCTCCAGATCCTCGGCGACGACGCGGCGGAGACGATCGAGCTGACGGTCGAGCTGAAGACGCAGTGGCTCGCGCTCCGCGACGACGACGCGGCGCGCGACGCGCTGGAGGTGCTGCTCGAGGCTCGCGACGGCGAGGCGTTCCTCTCCGTCCAGCTCATCGACCCGCCCGAGGGCTACTACGCGGACGTCATCGTCACCGTGCCGTCGCGCTTCGACGTGCGCGGCATCGATGACTCGGGTGACATCGTGATCCGCGACGTCGCCTCGATCGATCTCGACGATGACAGCGGCGACATCGTGCTCGAACGCATCGCGGCCGACGTCGCGCTGCGCGACGCCTCGGGCGACGTCGCGGTGCGCGAGACCGGCGGCGCGATCGACGTCACCGACGACTCGGGCGAGCTCGAGCTCACGGGTATCGAGGGCTCGGTGCGCATCGTCGACGGCTCGGGCGGCATCGTGGTCGACGGCGCAGACGACGTGACGATCCAGGACACGTCGTGCGACATCAGGGTGCGCGCGCGTGGCGACGTGACGATCGAGGACACCTCGGGAGACATCGACGTCGACACCGAAGGTCAGTTCGAGGTGATCTCCGACGGAGGCGGCGAGGTCCACGGGCCGCGACGCTGAGCGGGTTGCGTCGGAGCCGGTTCGCGCTGCGAGGGCCACGTGATAAGCCTCGGCATGCGGAGGCTGGGGTGCATCGCGTGGCTCGTCGTCGTGACCGCGTGTGACGCGGGGCCGTACTGCGATCACGACGCCGCGGAGAGCGCGCTCGCCGCGGCGGCGCCCGGCGATGTGGTCGAGCTCGGCGCGTGCGAGGTGATGGGTCCGCTCCACGTGCCCCCTGGCGTCACGCTCGCCGGCGGACCGAGCACGGTCTTGGTGGCGCCGGCCGAGAGCGCGGCGGTGGTCGCGCTCGGCGACGACGCGGGCGGCGAGACGGTGGTGCGCGATCTCGACGTGCGCGTCGAAGGCCGCATCGGGATCCTCTTCCGGGGCGGCGGCGCGGCGCGGGTGAGCGACGTCGAGCTCGACGTGAGGCGCGGCATCGGTCTCGGCGCCGCCGAGCTCGGCGACCTGACGATGAGCGGGGTCACGCTGCGCGGCGAGATCACGCAGGACAACGCCGACGACTCGCGCTGGGTGCGCGTGATCGCGGCGCCGGTCGCCTCCGCGGCGTGTCCGAGCGCGCCGTGCGACTGCGAGCCGGGCGAGGTCGACGCGGTGGGCGGCCGCGCGTGCGACGCGAACGGACGCTGGGCGACGCTCACCGCGACGTACGGCCTCGTGCTGTCGGGCGTGACGAGCGCGACGCTCACCGACGTCACGGTGGCGGGCTTCGCGCAGTGGGGCGCGGTGCTCGTGGACAGCGGGGTGACGTGGTCGGGCGGCGCGGTGGCCGACACGCTCGGGATCGGTGTGCGCCAAGCGGGCGGCACGCTCGCGCTCACCGACGTCTCGGTCGAGGGCACGCGCGCGGGCCTGCGCGGCGAGCGGCCGTACGGCGTGATCACGGCCGAGGGCGGGCGCCTCGAGGGCCACCGCGTGATCGTGGCCGACAATGATCGTTACGGAGTGCTCATCTCGGGCGGCACCGGGATCCTCGAGGACCTCGTGGCGGAGCGCAACGGCGACGCGGCGCTCTGGGTCGCGAGCACGACCGACTTCGAGCTGTGCGGAACGGCGACGCGCATCGCCGACAACGACTTCGCCGGCGCGGTGGTCACCGACAGCACGGGGGTGCGCCTCGCCGACGGCGCGATCCGCGCGAGCCGCGAGGTCGAGCGCCCGGTGGGCATCGGCGTCCTCCGGGTCGGTGATGGGGTCCACCTCACCGGGCTGTCGGGTCCGATCGAGCTCGTCGATCTCACGATCGAGGAGAACGCGCGCTCCGGGATCGTGCTCGACCTCGGCGCGACGGGGGTCTCGCACGCGACGTTCACGAACGTGGCGGTGACGGGGAGCGGCACCCAGCTCGGCGCGGTCGCGGGTCGCCCGGCGAGCGGGGGCCTCGCGATCGAGCCGCCCGGCAGCTGGGACAGCGGGATCACGCGGAACCCCGCGTTGAGCGCGAACGACGCGGCGTTCACCGGGACGATCGCAGCGGTGGAAGACGCGTTGCCGAGCGCGATCTCGCCGCCCGGCGACGTGCTCGGCGTGGTCGCCCCCATGTTCTAGCCGAGGACGGACCGAAGGTCCGTTCCTCCGGCCCCCTGCCCCTGCCCGTGCCCCTGCCCCTGCCCGCGAAGCACGTTGCGTCTGTGTCTCGCGTCTCTCCCTGCCCCCGCGGCGCTCGCGGTGGGCGACCGTCCGAAGTCAGGCGTTCGCGCGCCTCCGCCCCGGAGCGATCCGCGGCACAGGGGGCAGGGCGGCAAGGGCAGGGGCACGGGCAGGGGAGCAGGTCGCTTTGCGACCTGCTAGAGCGACTCTGCGGCGAACAGCGTGACGATCGAGTCGTCGCGCATCGTGAGGTACTCGGCGAAGATCCAGTCCGGAGAGCGAGACACGTCGCTCACCCTCACCTCGTCGAGGTCGCCTACCCACGCGCCGGTCTGGCCGCCCGTCGCCCCGCCCACCGAGCTCCCGATCTGGGCGGACGCGAGCGAGACCGGCCAATCGTGCGCCGTGGGGGCGAGCCGCACGCCGTCGATGTAGAGGTCCGCCGTCGCACCGTCGTACGCGCAACAGACGTAGCGCCAGCTCCGGTCGCCTGCCGCGAACACTCCGTCCTCGCGCGCGCGGCTGCCGTCCCCGCCGACGCACTCGAGGAGCTCGCCGTGACGGTCCATGCCGAAGCCGCCCGCCTCGTCCGCGCCGACGCCGTAGCTGAACATGAAGAAGAACGCGTTGCCGTCATTCGTCGATCGCGCCCACGTGCACGCGGTCCGCGCGCCCAGCCCCTCGGGGAACCCCGCGTCCGAGATGACGATCCCCGCCGCGCCGTCGAAGCCGCGCCCGCCGCCGATCTGGCCGGGCACGAGCTCCGTGCTCCGATCCGCGCCGGTGCGTCGCGCGGGCGACGAGTCCTCGATCGGATCTCCGTCGAGGTGATAGACCGCCGCGAAGCCGTCCTCGAACACGGCGAAGCGATCCGAGGTGTCGACCGGCGTGACCTGATCCGTGAACAGGAAGATGTCTTGCACGGCGCCGGCGGCGAGCTCCGGGACGCGGACCCAGAGGGTCGACGTCCCTTCCGGATCCCACGTCGCCACCTCGTGCGCGAGCACGGTGCAGTCGGGCGACGTGAAGCTCAGCCCCTCACCGCTCGGACCCGCCGCCGCGTAGTCGAAGCTCGACGGGTCGAGGCGCACGAGCAACGGGAATCCGAGCAGCGTCTCGTCGAGCGCCTGCGCGTCGATGCGCACCCGAGTGCGCTGGCGATACGCGAGGTCGCACCGCGGCGCGACCACTCCGTCGAGCTGACCGAGCACCTGCTCTCCTCCGCAGGCGAAGAGGAGCAACGAAACGAGGATGACGATCGGCGGGCCCCGGCGCCGCATGGCGCGCATCCTGCCGCAGCGTCGCATCCCGCGCACTCGGTTTGATCGCCGTCAGGGCTGCCAGAAGAGGCTGACGCGACCGCCGGGCTGCGCGAGCCACGGGTCGAGCACGCGCGCGGTCCCGTCCGGCGTCTCGACGACGAAGCGCAGGTCCGTCGGATCGACGACCACGCCGGCGTCGATGCGGATCGCGATCGGGAGCGAGGGCGGATGAAAGAGGAGGCCGATCGATCCGCGCGTCAGCACCGACGCGACGAGGAACGGATCGCGCAGCTGGATCGTCCGGTCGCCGCCCACCGTCGGGGTGACCGACGAGAGCTCGACCCCGACACCGAGCGCGCACGCGAAGTAGACGCCTGTGGCGAACCGGATGTCGAGCAGACCATCGAGCCACGCGCCGCCGCCCACGAAATCGGCGCCCGCCTCGTTCGCGCGCCACCCGTTCGGGATGCTCAGCCCGCCCTCCACGCGCGCACCCCCGCGGACGTCGTCGCCCGCGCGGAGCTCGAGCAGGATCGAGGGTCCATGCGCGGCGAAGCTCTCGGTCCATGCGCGCATCGCGTAGCCGACGCCGAGCCCGAGGATCATCCCGCTCGGCGAGGGCCCCGCGATCGGCGCGACGGCGACCGGATCCGTCGCCGCTTCCGGCGTCGGCTCGACGCCGAGCTCGCGCAGCACCTCCGCCCGCGGCCGACCGATCGGCACCCCCTGCTGGAGCGCCTCCACCGTCGCCTCGAGGATGTGGGCCGCGGTCTCGCGCGCGATCTCGTCCACCTCGCCGGACTCGAGGCCGATCGATCGCACGAGGATCCGATCGACCGCCGCGTCGGCGATGTAGATGGCGAGCTCGGTCGGGCTCGGCCGATCGATCCACGCATAGCCGAGCTGTGTCGGCTCGGGCGTGGGATCGGGACGGCGCACCACCTCGCCGAGATCGATCCGCTCGCTCCGTCGATGGCGCGCCGTCACGCCGTGGCGCGCGAGGAGCTCGTCGATCACCGGCTCGATGCCTGAGAGCGACGGGTGGCCGAGCGTCACGACCACGGTGTCGCTCGAGGGTGCGTCGAGCTGCGCGTGGGCCGTCGCGGGCGCGGCCACGAGGGCGAGCACCGCGATCGCCCGACGCACACGCTGCCCGCGCTGGCTCACTCGAGCTCGGAGATCCGCTGCCGCGCGCGCTCGGCGTGCACCGAGGCGGGGTGATGATCGAGGACGTCCTGCCACGCGCGCCGTTCGGCGGTCCTCCGTCCGAGGCGACCGAGCGCGAGCGCCTTGCCGACGCGCGCCTCGAGCGACAAATCGCCGTTCGGGCTCGAGGCGAGGTACGCGTCGAACTGCGACAGCGCGGTCCGCGCGTCGTGGAGCTCGTGCAGCGCGAGGTTGCCCGCCGCGACGCGCGCGGCCTGCGCCTCGCGCGAGCGCGGATAGCGACCGGTGAGCTCGCGATAGAGCGCGAGCGCACGGCGCGCGTCCCCGCCGCGACGCGCCGCGTTGGCCCGCGCGTAGAGCTCGTCGGGCGCCTCGGGTCGCGGCTCGACGCGGGTGGGCTCCGGCGCTCCGCTGGCCGGCTCGTCGCTCGGCACCTCGACGCTCGGCACCTCGACGCTCGGCACCTCGACGCTCGGCACCTGGACGCTCGTCGCTGGGTCGTTCGTCGCTTCGTCCCTCGGCGCGGTGCGTGGCGTCGGTGCGGGCGGCACGTCGACGGCGGGCACCTCGGGAGCGAACGGATCGGGCAGCCAGCCCGCGCGCACCGCCGCGTACGCGAGGCCGCCGCTCGTCACGATCGCGAGCAGCGCGGCCGCCGCGATCGCGAGGGTGCGCGTCGCCCCGCCCGCCGCGCGCATCGGCGACCGCTCGTCCGCGCCGCTCATCGCGCGGTCGTCCATCGCGCGGTCGTCCATCGCGCGGTCGTCCATCGAGCGGTCGTCCATCGCGCGGTCGATCAGCGCGCGATCGATCAGCGCCAGCGCGAGATCGCGGTCCTCGCTCGTGACCTCGACGGCGGTCGCGTCGGCCCTCGCCTCGCGCTCGATCGCGCATGCCATACACGTTGCACAGTGCGCGTCGAGCATCGCGCGCTCGCCGGCGTTCAGGGCCCCGGCCTGAAGACGATCGAGGAGATCCTCGGGGTGCAGCTCGGCGACGCTCACGGAGCGTCCTCCGTCGGCTCGATCAGCGCGGCCGCGCGCGGGTCCGCCTCGAGGCGCTTCTTGAGCGCGTCCTTCGCGAGCCGGAGTCGACTGCGCACGGTGTTCACGGGAGCTCCGGTGGCCTCGGCGACCTCCTCGAGCGTACACCCGAGGACCACCCGGAGGTTGAGCGCCTCCGCCTGCTCGGGCGGCAGCTCGCTCGAGTGCTCGAGGAGGAGCGCGCGTCGCTGCGCGGCGAGGGCCGATCCGAGCGGCGTGCTCGTCGGCGCGCCGAGCTCGTGCGCGGTGCGACCGAGATCGTCGGCGCGGAGCTTGCGCGTGCGACCCCGGTTGAACACCGTCGTCGAGCGCACGGCGACGCGACACGCGAAGTGGCGGACGCCCGACTCGAAGCGAAACGCGGTCAGCGCCTTGATGAACGCCATCAAGGCTTCTTGCGCAGCATCCTCCACGTCGGCCGACGGGACCATGCGCCGGACGACCGCGGTCATCGGAGGCCCCACCTCGCGCAACAGATCGCGCAGCGCGCCCCGGTCGCCCCCGGCCGCGCGGCGCGCGAGCTCCGCGAGAGGGTCATCGCCGGGGCGGGCCACGCGCGCATGTCTACCCCGTATCCACGAGCTCGCGAAACCGATCACCTCGCCGGCGACACGACGAACCAAATGTAACCGGGACGGTGATCGATCCCGCGCCCACCCGGATACGGGGCGACTCGGAGGTGGCGATGGCGAGCCGATTGAGTCGAAGGACGCTCCTCAGGGGGCTCGGCGGGGTGGCGGTGGCGCTCCCCTTCCTCGACGCGATGCGCGTCGGCGGTGGGGCGCAGACCGTCCAGCGCTACGTGCAGATGGTGAGCCCGCTCGGGATGAGCCCGGGCCTCTGGTACACGCCGGGCGCGGGCGGGACGTTCACGATCTCCGAGTGGGCCGCCGCGCTCCGCCCGCACGCCGCCGACATGACCATCGTGCGTGGCCTCAAGGCGTGGAACGGCGCCGACGGACATCACGCGGGGAACGGCGCCTGCTTCACCGGGGGCGCGGAGGGATCCGGCTTCGGCATCTCGCTCGATCAAGCGATCGCGGGGCTGATCGATCACGGCCCGTTCCCCAGCCTGAACCTCGCGTTCTTCGGCAACGACAACGCGACGGTCCCGGGCGAGACGAACTCGGTGTACGCCGGGCCGGACCGACCGCTCAGCCCGGTGCGCGACCCTCGCGCGGTGTTCACCTCGCTGTTCGGCGGCGGCACGGCCACCGGCGGCGAGGCGATCGAAGACACGCACGCGCGGCGCCGCTCGATCCTCGATCTCGTGCGCGACGACTTCCGCGACGCCGAGGTCGGGCTCTCGAGCGGCGACAAGCGGCGCCTGCGCGACCACGCGGACTACCTCCGCGCGGTCGAGATGAGCATCACCGGCCTCGGCCCGAGCTGCGGCGCGCTCGACGCGAGCGAGTTCACGATCCCGGTCGAGTACGCAAAGGGCGCCGAGCTCGCCGCGGCGATGGGGCGGCTGATCGCGCTCGCGATGGCGTGCGACCTGACGCGCGTCGCGTCGCTCCAGTTCTCGCACGCGGTGGCGGGCGTGCGCTACGAGTGGCTCGAGTCGCGGCTGCCCGGCATCGCGTCGCAGACCCATCACGGCTGGACGCACCACCCGAGCACGGGGGACTGGTCGCTCGGGTTGCCGTACTTCCGCGAGATCGAGCGCTGGCACCTCGAGCAGGTCGGGTTCCTCGTCGACGAGCTCAAGCGCCTCGACGTGTTCGAGGGGACCTCGGTGCTCTGGACGGCCAGCGAGGCGCGCGGTCCGCACGGGGTCGACGAGGACGGGCGCAGCGATCTTTGCTATGTGCTGTTCGGTGATCTGAACGGCCACTTCCGCACGGGGCAGGTGCTCGAGGTCGATCAGAACGACGGCGGGTACCTCCCGCCGGATCGCGACTTGCGCTATCGCAACTCCGTCCTCCTCGCGGTCGCGCAGGCGTACGGCTACACGGGCGACAGCTTCGGCGAGCCCTACCGCAACCAGGCCGGTCCGCTGACCGCGCTGCTCGCGTGAAGGAGCGACCGATGCGCATCGTCACCCTCGCCTCGCTCGCGCTCGTCCTCACCGCCTGCCAGGGCTCGGTCCTCGAGCCGCGGCGTCCCGGCTCGTCCGGGCCCGGCGGAGGATCGATCGATCCGAACCACCCCATCGCGCCGGACCCCCAGCCCCCCAGCGTGGCCGCGGCGCCGATGGCTCGGCTGACCGCGCTCGAGATCCGCAACACGATTCGCGATCTCTATGGCGACGAGGCGGCCGCGCTCGTGCCGGCCGGGTCGGGCTACGGCGGAGCGAGCCTCGAGGACTACGCGGCGATCGACGCGGTGGCCGCGTTCCAGACCGCGGAGAGCGTGGCCGCGCTCGTCTCCTCTCGGCCCGAGCTCGTGACGTGCGATCCGACCGACCGCGACGCGTGCACGGAGGAGATCGTGCGAGCGCAGGCGCTACGGATCGTGCGACGTCCGATGACCGACGCCGAGGCGGACCGCTACGTCGCGGCCGCGGCGAGCCAGGCGAGCTTCGACGACGGGCTCTACGTCGCGATCGGCGCGCTCCTCGCGTCGCCCGACTTTCTGTATCGCCTCGAGCGCGGTGACGCGTCCGGCGACGGCGGGGGGGTCCGACCGCTCACCAGCTACGAGATGGCGTCGCGCCTCTCGTATGCGATCTACCGCTCGCTCCCCGACGACGAGCTGTTCGCGGCCGCGGCCGCCGATCGACTGCGCACCGAGGGCGACGTGCGCGACCAGGTGCGGCGCATGCTCGCCGATCCCCGCGCGCGCGAGGTGGTGGTCGGGTTCCACACGTGGTGGCTCCACCTCGACGAGGGGCGGAGCGCGTTCCGCGAGCCCGAGCGCTATCCGGAGTTCACCGGCGACGATCCGGATCGTTGGATCGCCGAGACGGAGCGCTTCGTCGAGCACGCGGTGTTCGACGGCGAGGGCACGCTCGGCGAGCTCCTCACCGCGTCGTACTCCTTCCCCGACGGCGACGCGCGGATGGACCTCCCGCCGTCCGAGCGCGCGGGCCTGTTGACCCAGACCTCGATCCTCGGCGGTCACGTCCCCAACGATCGGGTCGCCGCGATCTACCGCGGCGCGTTCGTCTATCGCCGGATGCTCTGCGCTCCGCTCGGCGATCCGCCGATGAACATCCCCCCGCTCCCCGAAGCAGATCCGCACGCGAGCTTGCGCGAGCAGATCGAGGTGGCGACGAGCGAGGAGCCTTGTGTCTCGTGTCACGGCGACTTCAACCCGTACGGGTTCGCGCTGGGACGGTACGACGCGGTCGGTCGCACGATCGACGCGGACGACAACGGCGCCCCGATCGACACGGAGGTACGGCTCACCGCGCCGGCCGAGCTGGCGGGGGTGACGGTGAACGGCGCCGTCGAGCTGGCGAACGAGCTCGCGTCGAGCGCGGCGCTCCGCGACTGCTACGTCGACAACTGGTTCCGCTACCTCCACGGTCGCGACGTCGATCCGGGAGCCGGCGACGCCTACACGCGGCTCCTCGCGCAGTACGACTTCGAGGTCGCGGATCGGAGCGTGGAGGAGCTCCTCGTCGCGCTGCTGAGCTCGCACGCGTTCCGCTACCTCCACACGCCAGACGCGTAGTCGGCGGCGCGCGCCGCGGATACGATGGCGCGATGAAACCCGGTCGGGTCGTCCTGAGCCTCTGCGTCCTCGTTGCGCTCTCGTTCCTGCCGCGCGTCGCGCTCGCCGGTCCGGTCGAGGAGGATCACAACTGCCTCGGCCCGTGGGTCGGGCTCGGGCGCAACACCGGCTTCGATACGTCGTGGACGATCGAGCTCCACCTCAACTCGGCGCCCGACGGCGGGCGCTGCGGCACCGTCGAGTACACCAACCCCGACTGCGGCGGCACGCTCGAGGAGTGCACGGTGGTGAACGGAGAGATCCGCACCGTCGAGCGCTACACCCACACCGGACGATGCGCGCCGAACGCGCGCGTCAACATCCGTTGCGAAGGAAACACGATGCACTACGCGTGGATCGGCTGGGAGCGCGTCGACTCCACGCTCCATCGGCCCGCGGGGTGGCAGGCCGGTCAGGCTCCGTCGGGGAGCGGACCGACGGGGACGTCGGGCGGCGGCGCGGAGCCCGGCGATCCGAGCGGCGGCGGACCGAGCGGCGGCGGACCGAGCGGCGGACCCAGCGGAACGGCGCCGCGGAGCGATGGGCCTGGGCCCGGCGTCGAGCCTCGGCTCATCCCGCCGGGGGGCGGCGCGAGCGGGTGCGGGTGTCGGGCGGCGCGCGGGACGGACGATCGGTTTGGGATCGTCGGGGCGATCGTCGCCGTCGTGCTGCTGCGATGGCGCCGCCGGCGGATCGATACGAGAGCGGGGGGACGGGATAGGGCAGGGGCACGGGAGCCGGCCGCTTGCGCGGCCGGCTAGGCCCGGAGGTCCGGGAGCACTTCGCCCACGTTTCCGTCGTCGTAGTCGAGCGCAAATCCGCTTCCCTTGTCGACCGGCTGCGTCTCGCCGAAGCCGCGGCCCGGGACGCGCTCGTAGTCGCTCGGTGAGAGCCCCATCGCCTGCATGACGGTGACGAGCATCCGGTTGTACTGGACGCCTTCGACGACCGAGCCGTCGTTCTGACGGAAGCGGATCGGGCGATCGTGATCGACGTAGTCGAGGTAGCGGCCCGTCTTCAGGTAGCCGCCGGCGCGGCCGAACGTCGCGGTCGGCACGCTGTAGTTGAGGTGGTTGAAGCTCAGCTCGTTGCCCCAGAGGATCAAGCTGTGATGGAGGAGCGGCATGCTGTCGCTCTCCGTCGCCTCGGTGAGCCGCTGGAGGAGGCGCAGGACCACGCGCTCCGCCACCCAGTGCGCGCCCTGGCCGAGCCAGCGGATCGCGTTGGCGTCCCATTGGTGGGCCTGGAAATGCCAGTTGTCGCGCCCGGCCGAGTTCGCGTTCTCGCTGTCGCCCATCCCGAACACGTCGCCGCCGTCGTCGACGACCATCTTCGTCACGTCGAGCGTCGCGATGCGCGTCACGTCGCAGGTGAACGCGAGCGCGATGAGATCGACGAACGCATCGAACAGCGCCTGCACCTGGCCGGGGTCCGCGCTGAACTCGCCGCCGGTGTCCACGTCGCCCGGCATGACCGGGTCGCAGCTCATCGTCGGCATCTGGTTCACCCGCGCCTCGAGCTCGGTGAGGTGGGTGAGGTGACGGTCCAGCGTCGCGCGATCCGCGGCCGAGAGGTGCGGCCGGCTCCTCGCGCGGCGATAGTCCTCCATCACCCCGCTCATCAGGCGCGCGCTGAGCGGCGGCTCGCCCCCGCCCGGCATCGTGACCACCCCGCGGAACGCCGAGTCGAACGCGGCGCGCGGGTTGGTGAACGCCTGCGCCTGCTGCACCGAGCCGGCGCCCACCGCGAGCACGTCCGACGGATCGCTCGGCGCGTACGACGACGTGTTGGTGCGGCTCCCCACGTGGAGGATGCGCGGACCCGACGGCGTGGTCGGGTACACCGCGCTCGACGCGGCCATCACGTGATCGATCGTCGGGTTGATCTGCGCGCCGGCGACCGGCCCGCCGGTGCCGTTCGTGTTGAGCCCGAGGTTGCCGAGGTAGCCGCCGTAGTTGTGGTTGAGCCCCGGCATGAAGTCGAGACCGCGGTAGAGGTTCATGTACTGCGCGTAGGCGTTGAAGCTCGTGCCGAACACGTTCGAGATCCCGCTCGACGCAAACTCGCTCAGCGCCATCGCGTGGCCGTAGTACGAGCTGCCGCTCTGGTGCTGCCCGGTCGCCTCGGGGAGCGCCTGGTTCGGTACGACCGTTCCGTCCTCGGGCCGCGTCGAGTAGCCGCTCGGCGCCACGCGCGGGTAGAAGTCGAGCACCGGCGTGCCGTTGTAGGTCTTGATCGCGAGGAAGCGCTTCGGGATCGAGCCGGCCTGCGCCTCCGCCTTCGCCCACAGCGCGCGCGGCAAGAGCGAAGGCAGCCACGGCAACGCGAGCACCGCGCCGCCCGCGCCGGTCAAGAAGAGCCTCCGACCACAGGAAGAAAGTCGCATGGTCTACTCCTCCAACCGCCGAACGCGGAACGATGGCTCGAGCGCGAGAGCGCGGAGCGCTTCGCGGAGCGACAGCCCCTCCTCGACGCGGGCCGCGAGCCCCTGGATGATGCACGTGTCGTAGCCGGTGTCCTCGCGCCGGAACGCGAACCGGAAGTACTGGGTGCTGAGGCAGAGGTTCGCCTTCGCGCTGTCCGCGATCCGCTGGCTCATCTCCACCGGGCCCATCGCCACCGACTCGTCGCCGCGCTCGACCTCGGGCACGACGCTCATGTTCACCGCCGCGTAGCCGCGGTCGGTCCCGTCGACGTCGACGAGCCACTCGTCGGTGCGGAAGCGTCCGAGCCCGTCGTAGGCCTCGAGCCCGTAGCCGAGCGGGCTGAACTGCGCGTGGCAGCTCGCGCACGGCTCGTCGACGATCTTCGCGGCGAACGCGTCCCGCGACGACTGTCCCTCGACGACGGGCGGCGGCGCGAGCGCGCTGGCGGGAAGGTTGCCGGGCGGCGGATCGACATGGTCGCAAAGGATGTTGCGTCGGAGGAACGCGCCGCGGCGGAACGGGTTCGTCGAGCCGTCCGTCGTGACGAGCATCCCCGCGCGGGTGAGCAGGCCCGAGCGCTCGCCGGGATCGAGCATCGGCGGCGCGCTCGTCCCGTCCCACGGGCTCACCCCGTAGATCGACGCGAGCGGCTCCCCGCGGGCGAACGAGCGCGGGCTCGTCAACACGTCGTGCCAGCTGCCGCCGTCGGCGAGCTCGTACCGGATGAGATCGTGGACCTCCTCGCGCGCCTGATCGGCGAGCTGGCTCACGTCCATCCCGTCCCGGAGCACGTCGAGGCGCGGGCCGCTCGTGAGGTCGGCGCGCTCGAGGCGGAGCCACTCGTCGAAGAAGCCTTGGATCGTCGCGTCGGCGCGCGGATCGTCGAGGAGCCGATCGACCTGCGCCGCGTAGCCGGCGTCGTCCTCGAGCTCTCCGTCGGCCGCCGCGCGGAGCAGCTCGTCGTCGGGCGGCTCGCTCCAGAAGTGGTAGCTGAGCCGCGACGCGAGCTCGAAGCCGGTCAGCGCGATCGCGGTGTCGTCCTCCACGAGCTGGCCCTGGTTCTCGAAGCGGTAGAGGAAGTCCGGGCCCATCAGCGTCGTGAAGATCACCGCGTGCATCCGCTCGAACCCGCTGAGCGCGCTCGCCACCTCGAACGCGCGGTCCTGCTCCTCGTCGCTCGGATCGCGCCGGTGCGCGCGGCGGAGGAAGCTCTCGATGAACGAGCGCAGGCACGCGTCGTCGACGCCGTCGGCCGCGCAGCTCCCCGCGATGGATTGGCGCAGCGCGCGATCGCCGCTCACCTGCGTCGCGATCGCATCCGCGACGCCGTAGTACGCCTCGATGTGGGTCGGCGAGAGCCGGTGGTCGGTGCGGCTGAACGGCACCTCGGTCTCCGAGTGATCGACCGGCATCGTCGCGAGCTCGCTCGCCGCTCCGTCGACCACCGCATCGCCGAACAACGCGCGCAGCGATCGCTCGTACTCGATCCGCGCGAGCCGATCGAGCGGCGCCACCGCCGCCGTCTCGCCTTCCGGGTCGCAGACGACGGGCGCGTCGGGCATCTCTCGACCCGGGCGATAGGGCGTCTCGAACATGCCGGTACACCCGGCGGCGCCGGCGAGGGCGGAGGCGGCCAGGAGCACGGCCGACGATCGCGAAAGGGTGTGTGATGTCCGCATCTTGACCATCCAGGGCGGGGACGTCGGCGCGTCGGGCGCCACCCGGTTCGCGAGGTTGGTACCGCCAGGCGGGGCGATCGGCTCAAACGCTGAGCCGTTCCCCGCTCGCCCGGGTACGAACCCCCATGCAACGCGCAGCTCCGCTCCTCGCCGCCGCGCTCGCCGTCTCGGGCTGCCACGGCGTGATCGACGCGATCGGGCGGCCCGGTACGCCGGCCCCCGTCGAGACGGGGAGCGGCATCGCGCTCCGGCCGCCCGCCGGCACCGGTGAGCGCGCGCTGATGTGCGAGGCGGACCACGCGCCGCTCCGCCGGATGAACCACACGGAGTATCGCAACACGGTTCGCGATCTCTTCGCCGGCTACACGGTCGACCCGCCGGTGGTCAGCCCCGACGCGCGCCGCGGTGGGTTCACGAACAACTACGAGGTGCTGAGCCCGTCGTCGCAGATGGTGCGCGAGCGTTACGAGGCCGCCACGCGCCTCGTCGCCCAGGTCGCCGACCCGATGATCGCGGACCTCGCGTGCGCGAACGACGCCGCGTGCTTCGAGCGGTTCGTGCGCGAGTTCGGCGAGCGCGCGTACCGCCGGCCGCTCACCGACGAGGAGGTCGCCGAGCACACCGCGTACTTCGCGTCGGGACCAGCGCAAGGTGACTTCCATCTCGCGGTCGAGATGTCGCTCCTCATGTTCCTCCAGTCGCCGGGGTTCCTGTATCGACCGGAGCTCGGCGATCCCGAGGGCAAGCTCACCCAGTTCGAGATCGCGAGCCGGCTCAGCTACTTCCTCTGGGCGTCGATGCCCGACGGCGCGCTCCTCGACGCCGCGCGCGGCGGCGACCTCTCCGGCCCCGGCCTCGAGACGCAGGTGACGCGGATGCTCGCGGACCCGCGCGCGCGCGAGGGGCTGCTCAGCGCGACGAGCGAGTGGCTGGAGCTCGATCGCCTCGAGACGCGCCTCAAGGGCGAAGGCTTCCTCTGGTCCGCGGACATCCGGCGTGACCTCCGCGAGAGCGTCGACCTCTTCCTCTGGAACCAGGTGTTCGCCGAGGGCGGCTCGCTCGAGGCGCTGATGAACAGCCACGGCGCGTACGTGAACGACACCATCGGGCCGATCTTCGGCGTCGACGACGCGGGCCCGGAGCTCGCGTGGCGCGAGCTGCCCGATCGCGCGGGCCTCCTCACGCACCCCGCGATCCTCGCGACGTACGCGCACGGCACCTACGGCTCGCCGGTCCTGCGCGGCGTCTTCATCCTCACCGAGATCCTCTGCGACGCGCCGTCCCCGCCTCCTCCGGGCGCCTCGATGGGCGTCCCGCCGACGGAGGACGCGACGGGCGCGCCGCTCACGAATCGCGGCGGCTACGAGGAGCTCACCCAGAGCTCACCCGACTGCGCGGCGTGCCACGATCAGATCAACCCGTTCGGCTTCGCGTTCGAGCACTACGACACGGTCGGCGCGTACCAGGACACCGACCACGGATACTCGATCGACGCGACCGGCACCTCGCGCGGCTTCACGCTGCGCGACCGCTACGAGTTCGACGGCGCGGACGACCTCACCGAGCAGCTCGCGCAGAGCTCGCGGGTCCGCGCGTGCGTCGTCGATCGCTGGGTCCGCTACGCGACGGGAGGCGGCGCGCTCGCGTACGACCCGTGCCTCCGCGAGGAGATCGAAGCGATCGCGACGCGCCCCGGCGCGCGGCTCCTCGACGTGATCCTCGCCATCGCCGTCCACCCCAAGTTCGCCGACGCGGAGATCGTGGAATGAAGAAGTACGTCAATCGCCGAGGCTTCCTCACGATGAGCGCCGCCGCGGCCGGCGGGCTCATGCTCGGCGCTCGCCCGCCGCGCGCCGAGGCGCAGGGGACGCCGCCACGTTTCTTGCTCATCTACGGCGGCGGGGGCTGGACGCCGCGGGCTACGTTCATGCGGCCCGGGTTCTCCGATCCGAGCTGGGGTCACTGGAGCGACATCCTCAAGATCGCGCGCGGCAACGGCATGCCGAACACGACGCCGGAGACGAGCGAGTTCGAGTTCAGCTTCACCGATCCGGCGCTCGTCCGGAGCGACATGAGCCGCGTGCTCGACGTCTTCTGGGACAACCGCAGCAAGATGCTCGCGTTCGAGGGCCTCGCGATGCTCAGCACGGGCTGGGACGGCAACGGCGACGCCCACGCGCAGAACCACCTCGCGACGGCGACGGGAGGACCTTCGGCCTACGAGTACGACGGCGTGAAGTCGCACGCCGCGTATCGCTCGCTCGATCAGGTGGTGCTCGATCACCTCAAGACCACCGATCCGCTCGCGTACTCGTTCGACCTCAACCCGAACGTCGGCCGCAACAGCGGGACGAGCGGCTTTCACTACTTCCTCTACTCGGACAACGGCGCGGGCGGCGTCGATCGCCTCCCCACCGAGGGCAACCCGTCCACGGTATTTGCGCGCTACTTCGGCGGCATCGAGGAGATGACGGCCGACACCGAGCGACGCCAGATGGCCGAGCGCGCGGTGTTCCAGCGGCTCCAGCGGCAGTACGCCGACCTCGCGTCGAAGATGAGCGGCTTCGACAAGATGCGGCTCGAGACGCACCGCGATCTCTTGAACGAGCTCGACCGGCAGCTCGCCGCGCCGCCGATCGCGTGCTCGGCGCCCGACGTGCCGGACGTCTCGGGCCTCGATCGCGCGGCCGCGTACGAGTCCGACTGGAACGCGTTCGCCGACATGGTCGCGGCCGGGTTCGGGTGTGGCATCACGCGCGTCGCGTCGCTCTCGCTCAACAGCATCCCGCCCGAGGCGTACGGGCTCGCGGCCGACACCGACATCCACCACGACTACGAGCACAACAGCGATCCGCGCGACTACTACGGACCCGAGGGTGACGCGGGCGGCAACGTCGCGGCGGAGGAGGGGATGATCCAGCGTCAGCTCTTCCAGGCGCGCCTCGTCAACCGGCTCATCACGCGCCTCGATCAGCTCCCCGAGATGGACGGGAGCGTCCTCGACAACACGATCGTGCTCTACGTCAGCGAGCTCGCGAACGGGAACCATGGCGCGGAGTACTGCCCGTTCCTGGTGTTCGGCGGCTCCAACACCTCGACGCTTCGGCAGGGCCGCTACCTCAAGTATCGTCAGGACAACCCGAACCCGTGGAACCGGAACTACTCCAACGAGCACACCGGGACGCCGCACAGCCAGCTCTACGTGAGCCTCTTGCGCGGGATGGGGCTCGACATCGACTACATCCACGCGCCTTCGATCGACGGTCGGGTCCCGCACCTCAACATCGACGGGACGATCGACATGAGCGGTCCGCTGCCGCGGTTGGCCTGAGACGCGCGCAGGCGATCCTTGGTACATCGCGGGTCGTGGATCCTGGCTTCGATGATCGTGTACGAGGACGAGCACGGGTACGTGCACGTGCACGAGGACGAGGACGAGGACGAGGACGAGGACGAGGGGCGACGCTCGCTCGACTGATCACGGTCGCGCTCGTGCTCGCGTCGGGGTGCACGCGCTCGTTGCAGGTGCTCGTCCCGGGGGCCGACGGATCGCTCCCCGACGGCGGCGGCGCGGACGGCGGAGGGGACGGCGGGCTCGACGCGGGGCCCGCTCCGCCGGGGCTCTCCGCCATCGCGTCGAGCGGGTCCCACGTGTGTCGCCTCGACCTCGGCGCGCTCTTCTGCTGGGGCAACAACGCGAGCGGGCAGCTCGGCGACGGGACGCGCAACAACTCGCTCGTCCCGCTGCGCATCGGGCAGCGCTCCGACTTCGTCGACGTCGGGATCGGCGAGGGTTTCTCCTGCGCGCTCGATCGCGCCGGGACGCTCGCGTGCTGGGGCGAGAACGCGCGCGGTCAGCTCGGACAAGGCGACGTGGTGGATCGACTCGACATCACACCGGTGCCCGGCGGGCCGTGGGATCGCTTCGACGCCGGGCAAGAGCACGTGTGCGCGATCGACTCGAGCGGCGCGCTCTACTGTTGGGGCAACAACTACGAAGGTCAGATCGGCCTCGGCGATCCGTTCGGCTCGGACGACATCGCCGTCCCGACCGAGGTCACGCCGGGCGAGCGCTACCTCGACGTCGCGGCGGGCGACGGGCACTCGTGCGCGATCCGGATCGACGGCGCCGTCTACTGCTGGGGGCGCAACACGCAGGCGCAGCTCGGCCTCGGCATGGGCTCGGGGGCTCAGATCCGCGCGCCCACCCTCGTCGATCCCGGGCCGTACGCGCGCATCGACGTCACGCAGCATCACGGCTGCGCGATCCGCGCGGACGGCGCGCTCTTCTGTTGGGGCGAGGACACCCACGGCGAGCTCGGTCAGGGGCTCGCGGTCGGCAGCGACATGGTCTTCCACGTGCCCACGCAGGTGGGGACGCGCACCGACTACGAGGATGTCTCGGTGCACTGGTTCAACACGTGCGCGATCAGCACGAGCGGTGAGCTGTCGTGCTGCGGTCGCGGCATCGAAGGGCAGCTCGGTCAGGGCGACATCAACCCGTCGGGCGTGCTGCTGACGGTGCCCTACGCGACGCCGTTCGATCGCGCGGCGGTCGGTCGGTTCCACGTGTGCGCGCAGTCGGGCGACACCGGCGCGATCTGTTGGGGCGCGAACGCCGACGGTCAGCTCGGCGCGGGCGACACGATGCGCCGCAACACGCCGACCGCGACCACGCCCTGATCGGTCCCGCGCTCCGTCCTATGCTCAGCGTTCGCCGTTGGCTGCGCGGAGCGTGAACAGGAACGTCGAGCCGACGCCCGCCTCCGACTCCACCCAGATGCGTCCGCCGTGGCGCTCGACGATCCGCCGACACAGCGCGAGCCCGATCCCCGTGCCCGCGTACTCGTCGCGGGTGTGGAGGCGCTCGAACATCTGGAAGATCCGCTCGCCATACTCGGGCGCGATGCCGATCCCGTTGTCGCGGACCGCGAACGTGAACATCTCGGCGTCGCGCCGCGCGGTCACCACCACGCGCGGCGGCGCCTCGGCGCGGAACTTCAGCGAGTTGGAGATCAGGTTCTGGAACACCTGGCTGATCTGCGTCGGATCGGCGAGCACCATCGCGTCGATGTCCGCGTCGATCGTCGCGTCCGTCTCTTTGAGCGTGACCCGCAGGTTGGAGAGCGCGCGCTCGAGGGCGCCCGCCACCTGGATCGAAACGAGCTCGCCGCCGCGCGTCCGCACGCGGGAGTACGTCAGCAGATCGTCGATCAGCACGCGCATCCGCATCGCGCCGTCCTGCGCGTACGCGATGTAGCGCTTCGCCGTGTCGTCGAGCTGGCCGGAGTAGCGCTTCGAGAGGAGCGCGGTGTAGCTCGAGACCATCCGCAGCGGCTCCTGCAGATCGTGCGACGCGACGTAGGCGAACTGTTCGAGGTCCTCGTTGGATCGCGCGAGCTCCTTCGTCTGCGCCGCGATCTCCACCTCCGCCGTCTTGCGCGCGGTGATGTCGACGATCGTGCTGAGGACGAGCCGCCCCTGATCGGTCTCGATGGGGTTGAGCCCGACCTCGACGGGGAACTCGGTGCCGTCCTTGCGGAGGCCGTAGAGGTCGCGCCCGGTGCCCATCGTGCGCGCTTCCGTCGCCATCGCGAAGCCGCGCCGGTGGTGCGCGTGCTGTCCGCGGAAGCGGCGCGGGACGAGGCGATCGACGGAGCTGCCGGTCAGCTCGCCCGGCTCGTAGCCGAACATCCGCTCGGTCTCCGCGTTCGCGAGGACGATGCACCCCGTGTCGTCGACCATCACGATCCCGCTCGGTGAGGCCTCGACGGCGAGCCGGAACTTCTCTTCCGCGATACGACGCTCGGTGATGTCGACGATGGAGCTCAGCACGAACGTGCCCTCCGCCGTCTCGATCGGGTTGAGCCCGATCTCGACCGGCACCTCGGTGCCGTCCTTGCGCACCCCGTAGAGCTCGCGGCCCGCCCCCATCGCTCGCGCCTGCGGATCGCTCATGAACGCGGTCCGGTGATCGGGGTGGCCGCCGCGGAAGCGATGAGGGACGAGGCGATCGATCGACTGTCCGATCAGCTCCGCGCGCAGGTATCCGAACAGGCGCTCCGCCTCCGCGTTGAGCATCACGATCGCGCCGTCCGCGTCGACCATGAGCATCGCGCTCGGCGACGCCTCGACCGCGAGCCGGAAGCGCTCCTCCGCCTGGGCGTGCTCGGTGACGTCGCGCGCGATCGCGCTCTCGCCGATGATCGTGCCGCCCGAGTCGAGGATCGGCGAGATGGTGAGGGCGATGTGGAGCTCGCGACCGTCGGAGGTCACGCGCACCGTCCTGAGGTGCTGCACCGGGTCGCCCGCGCGCACCTTCGCGAGGATCGCCTCGAGCTCGGGCACGCGCTCGTCGGGCACGATGATGCGGATGTGTCGCCCCAACGCCTCCGCCGCGCTGTGCCCGTAGAGGATCTCCGCCGCGCGGTTCCAGAACGTGATGCGACCGTCGAGCGAGGCGCCGATGACCGCGTCGGCGGCCGACTCGACGATCGAGGTGACGTTGCGGCTGCGGCGGACCTCCTCGTGGTTCGGTCGGCCCAGGCTCGGGGCACTGCGCAGGTCGCTCTCCCGGCGCTCGGGCGGAGGCAGCGCGCGGGTGATGAACCCGAGGACGTCGCTCAGCAGCTCGGTGAGCCCGGTGGCCGGCTTCGCGAAGCACGCGCGCGCGCCGAACTGGTAGGCCTTCGCGAGATCTTGAGGGGCCTGCGAGCTCGTGAGGACGACGACGGGGATGCGGCAGAGATCGGAGTCGGTCGAGAGCTCGCGGAGGACCTCGAGCCCTCCCTTGCGAGGGATCTTGAGGTCGAGCAGCACCAGCTCCGGGCGCCGGCGCGCTTCGTACGGCGCGACGCCCTGGAGGTAGGCGAGCGCCTGCTCGCCATCGTGGACGACCTCGAGGTCGAGGCTCAGATCGATCGCGGCATCCCGGACGAGATCGACGTCGCCGAGGTTGTCCTCCACCAGAAGCACGGGGAAGGCGCCCAGGTGGGTGTCGAGCACGGCAGCTGCACTTGCGGACGACATCGTCGAGGCGACGATGGTATGTGGCGCGCGAGCGCAACACAACGACCGATGCTGGCGCCTCGATCAGCGCGGACCGCAGTGATCAGCGCGGACCGCAGTCCGCACAGTCGGTGCCGTACTCACATTCGGAGTACACCGAACCGGGACCACCGTCGTCGCACTGGCCGTCGCGCGCCCATGTGCAGGTGTCGCTGCACCCCATCGACATCGCGGGCTCGGGCGAGGCGCCGGCCTCGCGGCTCCCGCAGTCGCCGCAGTCGGTGCCGAGCGCGCAGTCGGAGTACGTCGATCCCGGGCCGCCGTCGTCGCACTCGCCGTCGTTCGCGTACGTGCACGTGTCGCTGCAGAGCGCGGGCATGGGGTCCGCCGGAGTCGGATCCGCGGGGGTCTCGCTCGGCGGCGCGGCTTCGCGCGGGACGCACACCGTCGCGGTGGCCGCCGACGCGCCGCTCGATCCGACGTAGCGCGCCATCGAGCGTGACTCGGTGTTGGGGAGCGCCGCGCAGCTCGCGTTCTGGGACGCCGCCTTGGGGACGCACGTGCCGCTGAGGCCGCCGTCGAGGGACACGCAGAACGTCGTCGCGTGACCGGTGCGATCGGGGCAGAACCCGGAGCAGCTCGACACGCAGAGTTGACCCGTCGGGTGACACATCTGCCCCTCGAGGCCCATGTCGCACTGGCTGTTCGTCGTGCACGCGCTGCCGATCCATCCGGGCGCGGGCGGCGTGGGTGTGCCGCCGGTGCCCCCCGAGCCGGTGCCGCTGTCGAGATCCGCCTCGGTGAACAGGCCGAGCGCGATGCCCTGCGTGACGAAGCGGTTCGTCACGTTCCACACGAGCCAGTTGCCGCCGCTGCCCTGGAGCACCCACGGCGTGTACGCGTAGAGCGCGGCCGTCGCGTGGTTCGCCGGCGTGACGCTCAGCGGATCGAGCGAGCTCTTGCGCACGCCCGCGCGCCAGCCCCCGCTCCCGTTCTCCGACGCGCGATAGAGGCGCATGTGGTTGTGGGCGCCGCACTCCACCTGGCGATCGAGCCCGCGGTACGCCGGGTTGCACGAGTGACCGTCGGGGCAGCCGCACCCGAACGCGTAGTCGACGCGGTTGCCGCCGGGGCTCGTCGACTGCGAGAGCAAGCTCTTTTCCACTTGCATACGGATGAGCAAGAGCAGCGGGTTCATCCCCTCGGCGCGCGCCGCGTCGACCAGCACGTCGGCGAAGCGACGCCCGCCGATCGTCTCGTCGGCGAGGAAGCAGCGGCGACCGTACGGCGTCTCCTCGAGCAACCGCTGGATCCCGTCTCCGTCGAGCAGCGCAGTGTTCGTGAAGAACCCATTCGACATCACGTCGTTGCGATCGAACGAGCCGCCGCGCAGGAGCGCGAAGTCCGACATCTCCTCGTGATCGTCGTAGGGCCCGCTGAGCCCGCCGCCGGGCTGCGCCGCGAGGCAGGCCTGCGAGCCGAGCGCGAGGAGGACCAACCACGGCGAGGTGCGCATACCCGGGACATCTCACGCCGCGTGCCGCGCCGATCCTGTGAGAAAACGAGAGCTACGTCCCCGAATGGAAGCTGCGCTGGGGTCAATCGTCCGGGGACTCGCGGGACTCCGTACCCCGGCGCTGGGGACGATGGACTCCGGTCCGACGGCTCGCTCTCAGAGCTCGAGCACGGGGCCGAGCATGACCGTGATCTCGAACGTCTCGACGCCGCCGACGGGGCCCTCGCCGTCCGTCGCGACGAGGCCGACCACGGGGACGCCCGCGCCGATCACCGCCTCGAGGCTGAGCACGTCGGCGAGGCGGATGCGCCCGAGCACGCCCGCCCGCACGGAGAGCGCAACGTCCGTTGCGTCGATCCCGGTCACGCCGGCCCCGCCTTGGCCGTCGAAGCGCACGACCATGAGGAGCGCGCTGAGCTCGAGGCCGAGGTACACGAGCTCGTCGCGCGGCGTGATCGCGAAGCGCAGGTCGATCCCCGCGCTGAGCACCGACGTGTCGATCCGCCCCTGCGCGCTCGCGAGCGGGAGCCCGTAGCGGCCGCCGACGCGCACGCCGACCGCGAACGCGTCGACGAGCCAGCGCTGATAGCGCAGCGCCGCGCCGAGCTGGGTGAGCCCGCCGATCGAGTGCTCGAACACCGCGCTGAGCGAGAGCCCGTTCTCGGCCGGCCCGCTCGGCGGCGGCGGCGCCTCGGTGGGCTCGACGTCGCGCTCGACCACCTCCTCGACCACCTCGGGCACCGCGCGCGCGGGCTCGGGCGCGCTCCTGAGCCGCAGCTCGATCCAGCTCGCGCGGAGCAGCTCCACCGCGGCGAGCGCGATGGTGAGCGAGCGACCAGCCTCGGGGATCTCGGACCACGCGATGTCGCGACCCACGCGCTTGTCGGTGACCGCGTCGTGGACCTCGATCACCACGTTGACGACCTCGCTCTCGGATCGATCGAGCCGCACCTCGGCGAGCGCGCTCGCCGGATCCGCCTCCGCCGTGTCGCACGCCGCGATGCCGAGCGGGTCGAGCTCGGCGCGGAGGTCGGCGAGGATCGACGCGCGCAGCTCCGCGGGCCACGCGTCGCTCACCCGCACGTAGACCCAGGGGGCGTCGCCGCCGCAGCTCGCGCGCGCGCCCGCTGGCGCGAGGAGCGCGAGGGGGACGACGATGAGAAAGGCAAGCTGACGGTGGCGCGGCTCCATCTCGCTCCGAGCGCTCACGATGCCCTCCGGCGTGCCGTGACGACAAGCCCGGTCGTCGGTCGGTCGCGGGCGCGAACGCATGGGGCGGTACGCCGTACGCCGCTCCCGCTGCGCGCGCGCGATCCCGTCGGAGCGCGCCTCCGGCTCAGGGACAGCGCGCTTCGACGCGGGCGCGGTGCACGCCCTCGGGGTAGCGCGAGAGGTAGCGCTCGCGCGCCTCGTGGCACTCGCCCGTTCGGCCGGCCCGCGACGTCGCGTCGACCAGCCGCGCCATCGCGTCCTCCGCGAACGGCGCGCGCGGCGCCATCGAGAGCGCGCGGCGCAAGGGCGCGATCGCGCCGCTCGGATCGTCGAGGTTGTCCATCCGCAGGCGCGCGAGCTGGAACGCGGCGAGCGCGGCCTGACTGTCGCGCGGCGCGACGCGGAGGAACGTCTCGTAGAGGTCCGCCGCCTCCGCCGCGCGCCCGGCGCGGCGCGCCTCGCTCGCGCGGTCCCACAGCTCCGACGGATCGGGCCGATGCGCGTGTCGGCGCGGGTGGTCCGGCGCGGACTCGTCCACCGCCTCGTCCTCGGTCGGCGGGGCGATCGGCTCGGCGCTCGCGCGCGCCTCGGTGCCCGCGACGTCGAGCCGCAGCTCTTCGCCGGTGTGCACGCGCCGCGGGGTCTCGTCCGCGCGCCGCACCTCGACGGTCCCCTCCTCGACCCGCACCGCGACTTGCTGCTGTCCACCGCTGCCGTCGACCAACGCGACGCTGAAGCGCGTGCCCACCACGATCACGTCCACGTCGTGCGAGCTCACGACGAACGAGCGCCCGTCGACGTGCGGCACCGCGAAGCGAGCGCGGCCGCGCGACACCCGGAGGCGCACCTCGCGCGGATCTTGTCGTGCGACCTCCACCTGCGCGTACGGCTCGAGCACGATCGCCGTGCCGTCGCGGAGCCCGACCTCGACCTCGTCCGCGCCGCTCTCGAGCGAGGCGCCGTCGAACGCCACGCGATCGGGCGGCTCGGACGTCGTCGCGCGATAGGCGAGGATGCCGATCGCGACGGCCGCGGCCATCGTCAGCCCGCCGAGCGCGAGCTTCCACCACCCGCGCGCGAGCCCGCCACCTACGAGCGGAGAAGGCTGCGCATCGAGCCGGTCTCGCACGTGGGACCACTGCGACTCGATCCGCGCCGACGTCGGCTCGAACGGGATGTGATCGGCGAGGCGCACCGGCTCGCGCTGGTTCTCGTCCGTCTGCGTCACGGCTCACCCTCGCGGATCTTCGCCACGTGATCCTCGGCGTCCTTGAGGCGCCGCTTCACCGTCGCGAGCGAGAGGCTCATGCGCTCGGCCACCTCCTCGAGCTTGAGCCCCTCGACCCGTCGGAGCACCAGCGCCACGCGCGCCTCGACGGGCAGCTTCTCGAGCGCCGCGTACACCGCGCGCAGCTCCGCCGCGATCTCCGGCGTCGCGCTCGCGCCGACCATCGCCTCGACGTCGAGCGGCTCGCGGCGCTCCAGCCCGAAGCGCTGCCGCAGCTTGCGCCGACGCAGCATCTTGCCGGCCTGCCGCACCACGATCCCGCCGAGCCACGAGCGGAACGCGTTCGGGTTCTCGAGCCGATCGAGCCCGGTCAGCGCCTGGGCGAACGACTCCTGGGCGAGGTCATCGACGTCCTCGGCGCGCCCCAGAATCCGATATGCCATCCCGTTGACCATGCGCGCGTACCGTCGAAACAACGCCTCCTGAGCCCACCGTTCGCCCGCCCGAGCGGCCACCACGAGCGCCCCATCGCTGGGACCCGCCCCGGAAACCGAAGGGTTTTTTCGTCGATCCTCGGCGGACTCCGCGCCCACCGAACCTTGGTACCACGGGCTCCGAAAATCGGCTCAGGCGCGCGCGGCTCGCGAGGGTCGCCGCAGGGCTCCGCAACCCAGGGGCTCCGCCACTCGGGGCGGCTCCGCGGTGGCGCAGAGGCTCAGAGCCGCTCGCGCAGGGCCCGCAGCGCGTCGATGGTCGTGAAGATGCCCACCACCTCGCGCCCGATCATCACCACCGCCGCTCCGTACTTGCGATCGGCCATCGTCCCCACCACCGACGCGAGCGTCTCGGTCGGCGCGACCACGTACG
Organism: Sandaracinaceae bacterium; assembly: GCA_050186575.1. Classification (GTDB taxonomy): domain Bacteria; phylum Myxococcota_A; class Polyangia; order Polyangiales; family Sandaracinaceae; genus JAUHXR01. Next base: position 29,361 of record JBFWYI010000063.1, read on the forward strand.
TCTCCGCGCTCATCGCCTCCTCGACGGTCACCGTCTCTGGGTCGGCCCCGTCGAGCGCCTCCACCAGCGCGATGTCGCGGCTCGAGAGGATCCCGCGCAGCTCGCCGCCGTGCAGCACCGGCAGGTGCCGGATCCCGTGCTCGTGCATTCGGCGGCTGGCGTTCGAGAGCGTCTGCTCGAGCCCGATCGTGTGCGGGCTCGCGGTCATGTAGTCGGCGATCGTCGGATGGGTCATGGCGAGGACGTAGCCACGCCGGCGCCGGATCCAAGCGCTCCCGGCGCACTGAGCGATCGCCGCACGAACCGCCGGTTGCCCGCGCGGGCGCGCGAGAGGCAAGCTCGGCGCGATGCGGGAGCCCCGTTCTCTTTGGACGCGACCGCGTCCCTCGCGTCCTTCGCGGCTCTCCGCGACGGCGCGTGGCCTGTTTCCGCGGGGCCGCGACCGGGCCGCGATCCGCGCGGATCGGCGCTCCGGGGGAGCCGCGTGAGCCGCCCCGCCGCGCCGCCCCCCGTCGCGGCGGACTGGGTCGCGATGCTCGGCGAACGCAGGCCCCTCCGCCTCTCTGCGCCGAGCCCCGCGCACGATCTTCCCGCGCACGATCTTCCCGCGCACGATCTTCCCGCGCACGATCTCCCCGCGCACGTGCGCGCCGGTAGCGGCCTCGTGCGCTGGCGCGGGGACCTCGTGGTCATCCAGGACGACGTCAATGCGCTTGCCTTCATCGATGAACGGGGCACCGTCACCTTCCTCCCGCTGCCCGCTGCGGCCGACGGACGGCGGAGCTTCAGCGAGCGCGACGGGAACAAGGCCCTCAAGATGGACCTCGAGGCGTGCGTGGTCCTCCCGGACGGTCGTCTGGTCGCCTTCGGCTCGGGCTCTACCCCCCGGCGTGAGCAAATCGTGGTGCTCTCCGATCCGGAGCACGCGACGATCGTGGACGGTGCCCCCTTCTACGAGAGCCTCCGCGCGCGCGCGGACTTCTCGGGCTCCGAGCTCAACCTCGAAGGCGCGGTGGTGCATCAGCGACGCCTCCGCCTCTTCCAGCGCGGCAACGGCGCGTCGCGCGGCGAGCGCGGCGCCGTCAACGCGGTGGGCGATGTCGACCTCGACGCCTTCCTGCGCTGGCTCGACGCGCGCGGCCCGGTGCCCGCGCTGTGCGCGGTGCGGCCGGTCGAGCTCGGGAGCGCCTCCGGCGTCGCGTTCGGCTTCACCGACGCGCTCGCGCTCCCCGATGGCCGCGTCCTCTTCCTCGCGGGCGCGGAGGACTCGCCCGACACCTACCGCGACGGTGAGGTCCTCGGCGCGCGCCTCGGCTTCCTCGAGCCCGATCGCGTGATCAGCACCGACGTCCTCGAGCCGGACGGAACGCCGACCCGACTCAAGCTCGAGGGCCTCGAGCTCGTCGCCGTCGGCCCCGATCGAATCGAGCTCGTCGTCGTCGCCGACATGGACGACCCCGACGTCCCGTGCGTGCTCGTGCCGCTCACCGTCCGCCCGCGAGGCGCGGCGTGAGCGCCGACGGATCGCTTCCGCGCGTACCGAGGAAAACGTTGTGTCGTCGGTGACACCGTGACCGAGCTCCTCCCGCCCGGGCTCTCGACCCATGGTCCCGCCGATCCGACCGACACGTGGGCCGGCCCCGGCGTCGTCGCCGTCGACACCGCAGCGAGCAAGGGAGGTTTCCTCACCTGCCTCGAGCTCCCCTCGATGCGCGTCGACGAGTCGCGCGGGGCGTGAGCCGGTCGAGCTTCTGACTCGGCTCGGCGCCTCGACGCGTGTGGCGGCCCGGCCGGGACGATGCGCGCGGGCCGCGCGGGCGACCTCGACGATCGGCGCCGACCCTCCACGCCGACCCTCCACGCCGACCCTCCACGCCGACCCTCCACGCCGACCCTCCACGCCGACCCTCCACGCCGACCCTCCACGCCGACCCTCCACGCCGACCTTCCACGCCGACCTTCCACGCCGGGGCAGTCGACGGGTGGCGGAGGGGCCGGGGCGGCTGGCGCGCCCAGCGGGCGCAGCGCGTCGAGCGTCGTGAGGATGCCCACCGCCTCTCGGCCGTTCATCGCCACGGCCGCGCCGCGACCGCGAGGCGTCGTGCGGGACCACATCCTTTGGCGCCCGAGGCCAGTGAGAGCGCGACGATCGGAGCTTACGCTGCGGCCGAGGAATCGGTGGACAGCCGACGCGCACAGTGGCTCTTCGACCCGTGGCTCGGCCACCCGTGGCTCGGCGGACCGTGGCTCGGGGGGCTCGTCGACGGCTCGCCCCTCGACGCGGCGCGGACGGCGATCGGGTCGTCCGGCTCGAGGCTCGCGATCCGGGCGTCGCTGTTGTGCGCCTCGCTCGCGCTCGGTTCGGGTTGTTACGCGAGCCACCCGCGACCGTCCGACGGTTCGCCGGCGAGCGACGCAGGCGCAGGGACCGACGCGGATGCGCCGCCCGACGCCACCGCGCCCCTCGACGCCACCGCGCCCCTCGACGCCACCGCGCTCCTCGACGCTGGCGCGCTGGACGGAGGACCGCCGCGCGAGCCTCATCCGTGCGCGCTCGCGCCGTTCGAGCTCGCTCCCGCCGAGCCGATCGGCGGGGGAACCCTTCGCCTCGTGAGCCGCGGGCCCGACTACGCCGCCTCGGCTTCCACCGCCGCGGGGTCGGCGCTCGTGATCGCGACCTGGGACGGTCGGCGGATCGCGCCGACTCACCCCTATCTCGACGCGATCGCGGACGGCGATGGGTTCCTCGTGACGAGCCGATACGGCGACACGTTCCATCGCGCCAACGCGGAAGGCGAGTTGCTCGGTCCACCGCTCACGTTGCCCGAGATCGTGCCCCCGCACTGGCAGTCGCTCGAGCTCTTCGGCGAGCGCATGCAGCTCGTCGCGCACGAGCCGCGCGGCGACGCGGCGCCGCACATCTACGCGCTCGACCTCGCGTCGTGGTCGTTCCGGCGGTCGGCGATCGTCCCGACGTCACGGTCGCGCTGGACGTTCACCGGGGACCAGGGCTTCGTGGTGTACCGCCGCGACGGTCAGCTCGTCGCAGAATCGCAACGATCGTTGCCGGGCGGCGCGTCGGAGAGGGTGTTCGAGACGCCGCTCGGCGACTGGGACGCGACAGACGCGCGGTACGATCCCTACACGTCCGGGTGGCTCGTGGTGGGGGCGACGGGACGACCGAACCCCCGCGTGATGCTCGCGCGGCTGTCCGCGCGAGGGGAGCTCACCCAGCTCGCCGAGCTCACGCCGGACGGCGAGCTCGCGGCCCGCGTCGACGAAGGCGCCCACCTCACCGCCGCCGTCGCGGCATCGCCGATCGGACCCGCGATGGCCGTCACGACGACGTACGCAGGGCGGGCGAGCCTGGCCAACGTCACCGTCGTGTTCGCGCCGCCGGGCCGTCTCACGCTGACGAGCGACCTGACGCTGGGCGTGCCCTCGAGCTGGCGACCCACGATCGTATGGAGCGACGCGGACCGAGGCTTCGCCGTGGTGACCCTGGACGCCGAGAGCACGGGCCGCACCTACCTCGCGCTGCGCTGCGGTCTGCGCCCCGAGTGAGCGATCCGCGCGACGCGGCGACCGCGCGGGTGCGCACCCCGCGACGATCGCGGCGGACGGGAGCGCAACTTCGCATGCGATGGAGCGCGGCGCCCACGCGCCGCCTCGACGTCGGACCGCGGGGGCGCAACGTCGCATGCGACGGAGCGTGCGGCCCCGTCTCCGCGTCGATGTCGGACCGCGCGTGCCGTCGAGCGCGGTGGATCGCCGCCGGCGGTCCCCGGTAGCCTACCGCCCGATGGAGCCCCGAACCCGCGCCGCGCCGGCCGTCGCGCCTTCCGTGATCGAGGCGGTGCGCGCGGTGCTCACCCAGCTCGGGGCGGACGCGACCGGCGATCCCGATGCGATGTTCGATCGCGCCGAGCTCGCGCTCGGCGAGCCGCTGATCGGGGTCGTCGTCGCGCGGCGCGTGCCACCGGGCGCGTACGGCCTGCTCGAGTACGGGATGCGCGCGAGCGCCACGGTGGGCGAGGCCGTCGCGCGGCTCGCGCGACACTACGCGTCGGTGAGCACGCGGGTGCGCGCCGAGCTCGCGATCCTCGACGGTCACTCCGCGCTCCAGTTTCGACGCGACCCCGGCGTCCGCTTCAGCCGTCACTGGATCGAGATGCCCGCCGCCGCGATCGCGTGGCGCATCGGCGAGAGCGCGGGCGCCGCGCCGCTGCTCCACGAGGTCCGCTTCGCGCATCGCGGGCCGGGCCTCGCGCACACCGCAAGGTACGTCGACACGTTCGGCGCGCCGGTCGTGTTCGGCGCCAAGGAGGACGCGCTCGTCTACCTCGACGGCGCGCTCGAGACGCCGCTCACCACCGCCGCGGCCCCGGTCGCGGCGTCGGTGGACAGCGAGCTCCGCGCCCTGGCGGAGAAGGACTCGTTCCCCGACCCGTTCGAGATGCGCGTCCGCGGCGCGATCGCGTCGCGGCTCGAGGCCGGCGTCAAGCTCGCGGACGTCGCGCGCGCCCTGAAGATGTCGAGCCGCACGCTCCAGCGCGCGCTCGGCCAGCGCGGCACGTCGTGGTCGCGCGAGCTCGACGAAGCGCGCCGCGCCCGCGCCATCGCGGCGATCGAAGGCGGCGGGGACAAGACCGCCGCCGTCGCCGCCGAGCTCGGATTCTCGGACGCGAGCGCGTTCTTCCGCGCGTTCCGCCGCTGGACCGGCACGACGCCAGGCCACTGGATCGCGCGACGCGAAGACTCGCGCTCCGGCGACGGATGAGACGCCTGAGCTACGGCGCCTCGTCGGCGCCGATGTCGACCGACGCGCCCACGGGCCGGGGCTCGCCGAAGTAGTCCCGCGTGAGCTCGACCGTCGCGGCCGCATCGATCGCGGGCGAGCCCGCGGCGAGACGGAGGAACTCGGCGGTGTCCTCGTCAGTCGACACGAACGTCGTGTTGCTCCACGCGACCGCGCATCCGCTACACAAGTTGCTCGTGAGCGTGAAGGACGAGCCGTCGAGCGGCGCCGTGCCGTTCGGCGCGTACACGATGTTGTTCCGCACCGTGCCGCGCCCTCCGTCCGAGTATCCGCTGATCCCTTCGGGGTTCGGATCGCTCGAACCGCCGCGGCCGAAGTCGAACACGGTGTTGTTCTGGATGACCACGAAGCTCGTCCCCGAGCGGTCCCACACGCCTCCCGAGCCGAGGTCCCACATCAGGTTGTTCTGGATGGTCACGTGTCGGCTCTCTCCGCCCACCGAAGGACCGTCGATCGTGATCGCGGGCCGGCAGTTGAACCCGCCGCTGCACGTTCGCTTCCCGACGTCGTGGATCGCGTTGCCCTCGATCACCACGTCGTCCAGCGACACGCGCGGGTTCAGCTCGATGGCCTCCCCGCCGAGCTGTCGGAAGATGCAGTTCTGGACGAGCCCGCCCTCGATCGTCGACCCGGCGCCGGGGCCCCAGTACATGTTCTGTTGAGCGCCATCCACGTTGTCGGCATCGAAGAACTCGCAGTTGATGAAGCGGACGTCACGAACCGTCGTGAAGCTCCCGATGTCGACCAACGGCCCGTCGTGCGACCCCGCGCGGAAACGCGTGCGGTAGACGGTGACGTCGTCGGCGCGGATCGTGAGCCCGTACCGCGGCGCGTCGTGCGTGACGAGCTCGAGCTCGAGGTCGGGGCCGCCGTCGAGGATGACGTGGTGGATGTCGCCATCGAGCGTGTTCCCCGTCCCGCTCGTGGACTGGAGCGACACGAGCCCCGCGCCCGGCCATGGACGGATCACGATCTCGTTCCCCGCCGAGCCGTAGAACGTGTCTTCGTAGAGGTAGAAGAGACCAGAGCCCCGCAAGTACACGTACGCGGGTCCACCGCTCAGCCCGGGCTTGCCGATCAGGTCGCGCATCTCGCGGCACGGGGCGCTCTCGGTGCACGCGCTCCCGGACCCCGCGTCGAAGTCGACGTAGTACCGGTTCGGACAGGTCGCCTCGTCGGGCATCGCGATCGCGATCCCGCGCGGCTTTGCGTATCCGAGCGGATCGAGGAAGTGCACCACGGCGTCGCCGAGGGGACCTCCCGCGTCGGGGGCGCCGCCGCCACCCCCGTCGCGGCCACCGTCGCGGCCTGCGCCCCCATCGGCATCGCCCGCGCCGCCGCCGTCGCGACGCGACGACGCATCGGCGCGCGCGCCCCCGTCGACCGCGGCTGCGGATCCGGCGTCCATATCACTTGCGTCCGTGCACGCGACCACCAGCACGCCGACGCACGCGAACGCCCATTCTGATCGCCTCGTGCCCATCGAAGGCTCCTTCCATCCGGGGGAACCGCACCGTAGCCAACCTCGGCGACCGAGCGAGCTCGTAGCGCGCCGCGGGCACGCGCGGCAACCGCTTCTGGCGCGTGAGGCCACTTCGTCTCGACCCACGTCTCGGAGATCGCGTCGCGACTGAGCGTCCCTGCCACCTCGCTCTCGAGGCCGCTCGCGCAGCTCGTCGAGCTCGGCTTCATCGAGCGTGAGGTGCCGTTCGGACGCACCCTCCGCGACACCCAGCGCACGCTCTATCGGATCGGCGATCCGTTCCTTCGCACCTTTGCGCGCTTCGTGGAGCCGAACCGCTCCCGCCTCGGCGCTGGCCACGTCGACATCGTGAAAGAGGAGATCGCGGCGGCGTGGCCGCGTCACGTCGGCGAGCACTGGGAGCGGCTCGCGCGCGAGGCGGTACCCGCATGACGATCCACGGTCGGCGCTGGAATCCCCCGAGCCGCTGGTGGGGCCGCGGTGCGGACGGCGCAGCGCTCGAGCTCGACCTCGTCGCCGAAGCGGTGGACGGAGGCACGATCCTGGTGGGCGAGGCGAAGCGCACGTGCAGCGCGAAGGAGGCGAGCGCCGCGCTCCTGGAGCTCGAGGGCAAAGCGGCACGCGTGCCGGAGCTCGAGGGGCGCAAGGTCGTGCCGGTCGTCTTCGCGCTGCGCAAGAAGGGTTCCCTCGGCCAGGCGAACGTCGTCGGCGCAGCGGAGGTGCTCGCGTCGCTCCGGTGAAGCGCCTCTCCGAGGGGCGCGCTACGCTCGCGCACGAGCGTGACGCCCCGGACCGAGATCGTGAGCCGCGCCTTCGGTGTGATCTCCGGACACACGCTGGAGGCGCACCGCGGCACCGTCACGCTCGACTTCACCGTCGACGACGCAGATGCGCTCACCGTCGAGCGCGTGGCCGACATCGACGCGATGGTCGACGCGCTCGACGCCTACCGCGACGAAGCGCTGCGGCAGCTCGAGGAGTCCTTGCACGCCGAAGAGCCCAAGCACGAGCAGGTGACGCCGTTCTGGGAATTCCATCGCGACGAAATGGACGGATCGGTCACGCGCGAACGCTTCGTCTCGACGCTTTGCCTGCGCCGCGCCGGGTTCTATCCAGGCCGCGAGCCGTTCATGGTGCTCGACTTCGAGGTGAGCGGACCCGTGACCGATCCGCTCCTCGTGGCCAACTTCGATCGCCACGGCGTTCTCCTCTACGTGTCGTGGGAGAGCTGATGAGCTCTCGAGCCGTCGATGGGGCTCGAGACACCAGGTAACGAGCTCGTGCGTGCGGGAGCGAACCCCTCCGCATGCAAATCGTGTTGAGCGCGAGCGCATGCCCGGACAGTGGAACCGCCGCGCGTGGGGACGCTACGCAAATGAAGAGGCGGCCGGACCTCTCGGCCCGGGCGCCTCTTCGATCACGCCGCGCGCGATCCGCTACGCGGCGTCGGTGCCCACCACCGGCATCGGCTCGTCGAGGTGCGCGTCCTCCTCGGTCGCGTCGTCGCCGATCCCGTCGCCGCTGTCCTCGATGTCCTCGATGGGCTCCTCGTTGCGCGCGCTCCGCTTGCTCGCGCGGCGCTGCGCGTCGATCGGCGCCATCGCGCGGCGGAACGCGCTCACGCTCGCCGGGTCGGCGCGGTCGACCTCGCCGGCGAGGATGCGGCCGTAGTCGGCGACAGCGCCGGCCACGTCCGCGATCGCGCGGGCGAGCGCGTTGCTGTCGGCGACCTCGGGGATCTCCTCGCCGAGCCCCATCGCCTCACCGAACGCGTCGTGCGCGCGCTGGATGAAAGGCAAGTAGTCGGCCCCCGCGAGCGCCGCGATCTCGTCGGCGAGGTTCTCCTCGTCGATGCGCTCGAGGTGGATCTGGCTCGCCGCCCACTGCTCACGGTAGTCCGCGCGCACGAACGCGGTGCCGTCGGGGAACAGCGAGCTCAAGAGCGTGGCCGCGCGCGCGGCGATCGGCGTGCCCTCGAGCCGGCTCTTCGCCTCGAGGGTCTCGCGCAGCCCCACCCAGCCCGAGTCGAGCTGCGCGTCGAGCGGACGCAAGTTGCGCGGCGACGTGCGCATGCGCTCGCGCACCACCCGGCGGAGCTGCTCCGCCGAGTCGCGCACCGCGACGAGGGCCATCCGCACCCGCGGGGTCGGCGACGAAGGCGCCGCCTGCAGGAGCGCGCGCGACAGAAACACGCCAGAGAGCCCCGTGAAGCGGGGCGCGTTTACGTACGGAGCGACGTCGAACAGTTCCATGAGAGCCTCCTCGCGAAGGAACCCGCGCGCCGGCCCCACGCCAGCCCGCTTCCCTCGCCACGGCCCCCCTCATCGCAACCCGTCGAGAGCGGTTGCGTCGGTTCGACGAAAAAAGACTCCCGGGAACGTTCGGCCGTCGATTTCGACGCTCAAACACTACCGTTAACGTTTTTCCGTCGATTTCGACGGCCAGTTGATAACGCATATCAACTAGACGTCGATTTCGACGCTCAAACGCTAGCGGTAGTGTTTCGCCAGCGACTCCGGCTATCGAACGCTCTCGAGAGCCATTCGCGACGGAACGTCGTCCTTCGGACCGAGGACGCTTCGCGCGGGGGTGAGGATCGCGAGCGGGGACTCGCCGGCCGCGAGGAGCTCGCGGGTCTCGCGGTCGAAGCCAGTCGGGGTGCATTCGAACGACGTCGGTGACCTCGAAGACGAAGGGGGAGTCGCCACCGTCACCACGCTCGTCCGCGGCGCGCTCTGTGCTCCTCTTGTGTGGTCGGGTTCGGTCGTGACAGCTTCGCTGTCGGACGGCGCGAGAGGATCGGCATGGCGAAGAAGAAGAAGAAGAAGGACCTGGTCGCGAGCGGCGCGAGCGGCTTCGAGGCGGTGTGGTCGGCGATGGAGGAGGACATCTTCGATGCCGAGGAGGACGGTCCCGCTCCCGCGACGCTGGGCTACCTCCAGCTCTGCATGGAGCGCCGCTATCACAAGAAGGTGCAGACGGTGTTCGGCGAGATGTCGGGGTTGAAGCCGACGGAGTATTGGATCCACTCCGACGCGGGCGGCGCGCCCAAGATGGAGGCGGAGGAGAACCGCGCGGCGTACGCCTACGAGAACGGAGCGCGCAAGATGGGTTGGTCGGCGCACGGCGCGGGCTGCGGGGGGTTCAAGCCGCCGTTCCACCCGCACGAGGCATCGGACGACGAGATCCACTCGGCGCTCACGGCGACGCTGTTCAAGAAGCTGTACCTCTACCCGGAGGCGGAGCACTACTCGGTGTTCGTGACGACGGTCGGGGACGGCCGCGTGCGCGTGTATCGGCGAGGTCCGCTGCGGTTGGCGTGACGCGGAGGGCGCAGACGCGCGTCGATGGCTGACAACGACGCGTACGAGATCGATCGGCCTGCGCCGCCGACGCGGTCAAGGAACAATCGGGTGGGGCCCTCGATGACTCCCGCGCGCGACCTCGAAGGATGCTTTCTAAACCGGCGCCCACCCCGGCAACCGGGCTAGGCTTCCGTCATGTACCTGCACACGCTCCGGCTCGAGAACCTGAAGCTGTTGGACGATGACACGTTCTCGTTCACACACGCCGACGGGACACCACGGCTCTGGACGGTGCTGCTCGGCGACAACGGCCTCTGCAAGACGTCCGTCTTGCAAGCGATCGCGATCGCCGCGTCGGGCGACAAGCTGGCGCGCGCACTGGTAGGCGATGCGGCGGACTACGTTCGTGCGACCGAGACTGAGCGCGGGGCGAAGATCGTTGCCGAGCTCCGCACGCGGAACGGCCCGGTGTCGCCGGCGCGCGTTCAAGACCCGCGCTCCTCGCTCGAGGTCGAGATGCGCGTCGAGCCCGGCAAGCACGACTTCGACGGTCACGGGGATGCTACTTGGGTTGCGAACCTCCGGAGCGAGCGAGCGCCGGGTCTGTTCGTCGTGGGCTACGGCGTGGGTCGTTACCTGCCCCGCCCAGGCGAGGTCGCCGTCTCCCCCGATCCCGTGCACGATCGGGTCGAGGGTCTCTTCGACACCCGCCACAAGATGCTGGGCGTCGACTTCTTCACCGCGCTCCGGCAGCGGAACGGCGGAGACCGCGAGTTGGCTCGTGCGTACGCCCGGCGGATCCGTGACGTTCTGATCGCGACCGATCCCACCACGGGCGAACGCCTCCTGCCGTGGCTGTCCGGTGTCGAGCTTCGCGGGTACTCGGGCGTTGACGCGATGGAGCGCCTGCTCGAGTCCCAACGCTTCGAGCTCGAGATCGGGCCCCTGAGCTTCAAGCTCGCGCCGCATCAGCTCTCGCAGGGCTACCAGTCCGTGATCGCATGGATCAGCGACCTGCTCGGGCACGCGTTCCTCGAACGCGGGGCCGACGTCGATCCGGCGGAGCTCGAAGGCATCGTCCTGCTCGACGAGATCGATCTCCACCTGCACCCGACCTGGCAGCGTCGCGTGGTGCCGATCCTGCGCAGCACGTTCCCTCGGCTTCAGTTCGTCGTCACGACGCACTCCCCGCTCGTCCTGACGGGGTTCGAGTCCGACGAGATCCTGCAACTCCAGATGCACGACGACGGCCTCGTGCGAGTGCGCCAGACCGGTCTCGAGCCCGCCGCCCAGAGCGCGTCGCAGCTCCTCACCAGCTACTTCGACGTGCCGGTCGCCGCGCGGCCGGATGTGGCGGCGAAGGAGCGCGACTATCTGGAGTTGAAAGCGAAGGACTCGCGCACCGACGACGAAGACGCGCGACTGACCTCGCTCGGCGAAGAGCTCGAGCGATACTTCGCTTCGCCGCTGCGCGATCCACGCGGCGGCGAGCACGTGCAGCTCGACGATCAGAGCGTCGCAGCGCTGCCGCTGGAGGAGCGCATCCGCGACATGGAAGCGAAGGTGCGCGCGGTCGTGAAGTCGGGGGGCTCGTGATCAAGATCGATCGCTCCACCACCCCCGCGCCAGAGAAGCTCCTCGCTGACGGACCGGTGGCGAAGGCCGCGATCGCCGCCCTTCTCGCCAAGCAGGGCGACGACGCGCTCGAGTCCGGGCACTTCGATGGCGACGTGTACGCGTCGGCGCCGGTGAAGGAGGCGCTCTGGGAGATGCAGCATCACAAGTGCTGTTTCTGCGAGCACGCCTACGAACGGAAGTTCTCGACCGTCGAGCACTTCCGACCGAAGACGCGCGTCGCGCGCAGCCGTCCGTCGAACCGAGCGCAGAAGCAGCTCGGCTACTGGTGGCTCGCGTACGAGTTCGAGAACCTCTACTTCTGCTGCTCGAACTGCAATACGCCAAAGGGCGACTACTTCCCGCTCGGGCCCGGTGCCGCGGCGCTACCGCAGGGGGCCCTCGCTTCAGCGGTGGTCGAGGACGCACTGCTCCTCGACCCCGGCAACGACCAGCCGGAGGACCACATCACGTTCCAGACGCTGCCGGATGGCACGTACCGCATCGCGCCGCGCAACGGCTCGGCGCGCGGTCGCGAGACGATCGAAGCGGCGAAGCTCGACCGAGACGATCTCGACGAGCTCCGAGACGCGCACCGGAGGATCTACCTGGACGACGTCGCAGCGCTGTTCGCCGAAGTGAAGGGGAGTGAGCACGAGGCACGGGCGCTCGGGATGGCTCGTCGACTCTGCGCGCGATCGAGCCCGTTCGCGTTGCTCGCGCGGACCTTCTTCCGTGACGCGGGTGTGCTGTAGGAGGAGCGTCGGCGGGACGCGCGCCTTGGAGTCAGAAGCTCATCGCGTCGCCCTGCTCGGGGATCCGCACGTCCTCGTGGCCGGCTTCTCGCAGCTTCGCTTCGAGCGCGCGCTGAGACTTGAGCTCGCCGTGGACGAGCGCGATCGAGGCGAGGTCGCCGCGGTCGCGCGTGAGGCCGATCCACTCGATCAAGTCGCGTTGATCGGCGTGGGCGGAGAAGCCGTTGAGGACGACGACGTCGCAGTGACGATCGCGCTCGACGCCGAAGATGCGGACGCGAGAGCGCTTCTCGACGAGGCGGCGGCCGAGGGTGTGGACGGCCTGGTAGCCGACGATGAGCACGATGTTGCGCGGGTTCTCCACGCCGGCCCGGAGGTGATGGACGATGCGGCCGGACTCGCACATGCCGCTGCCGGCGAGGATGAGGGCGGGGCCGGGGCCGGCGGTGATCTCTTTACTGCGCTCGGAGCTGCGGACGTACTCGACCTGCCCGATCGCGAACGGAGACTCGCCCGCCGCGAGGAGCTCGCGGGTCTCGCGATCGAAGCAGTCGGGGTGCATGCGGAAGACGTCGGTGACCTCGATGGCGAGGGGAGAGTCGACGTAGATGGGGAGCTGTTTGGGGAGGCGCTGGGTGAGCTCGAGGCGCTTGCACGAGTACAAGATCTCTTGCGCGCGCTCGAGGGCGAAGGTGGGGACGAAGACCTTGCCACCACGCTCGACGGCGCGGGTGAGGACGTCGGCGAGGGCGTCGTCCATGGCGTCGCGCGGAGGATGGAGGCGATCGCCGTAGGTGCTCTCGACGAGGAGGGCGTTCGCGCCTTCGGGGACCTCGGGGTCGCGGAGGATGGGCATGTGGCGGCGGCCCACGTCGCCCGAGAAGACGAGGCGGCGTTGTCGCGCGCCGTCGTCGCAGTCGAGGACGACGACGGCGCTGCCGAGGACGTGGCCGGCGTCGAGGTAGGTGACGCGGACGCCGGGGGCGACCTCGAAGGCGTGGTGGTACGGGACCGAGACGGTGCGCTCGAGGAGGGCGAGGACGTCCTCTTCGTCGTAGAGAGGCTCGATGTGATCGCCCTCGAGGTCGCCGCGATCGATGAGCTTGTTGAGGTAGCGCGCGTCGGCGGCTTGCACGCGCGCGGCGTCCTCGAGCATCACCGCGCAGAGGTCGCGGGTGGCGGGGGTCATGAAGACCGAACGCTCGTAACCCTCCTTGACGAGGAGGGGGAGCGCGCCGGAGTGATCGATGTGCGCGTGCGAGAGGACGACGGCGTCGAGCTCGCGCGGATCGAACGGGAGGTGGCGGTTGCGATCGAACGCCTCGCGGCGCCGGCCTTGGTAGAGACCGCAGTCGAGCAAGACGGTCGCGCGGCCGGTGCGCACGAGGTGCATCGAGCCGGTGACGGTCTGCGCGGCGCCGAGGAAGGTGACGTCCATCGGCGCATGCTACCCCGGCGGCCCTCGATGGACGGACGGAACGCCGACACCGGGAGGTCCCGCGCGCGCGGCACCTCCCGGTGATCGAACGAGAACGCTCAGCGGCAGTGGAGGAGCTGCGCCGGTTGATGCCCGGCGTCGATGGTGGCCACCGCGCACTGAGGGTTGACGCCCTGGCAGTGGAGGAGCTGCGCGGGGTTGTGGCCGGCGCGCAACACGGCTTCCGCACAGTGAGGCTCGGCGCCCTGGCAGTGCATGGTGGCGGCGGGGCTGTGGCCCATCGCGATCACGAGGCTCGCGCAGTCGGGCGGGGAGGCGACGGTGACGGTGGCGCGCGGAGCCGGCGCGACGATCTCCGCGCGCGCGACGGGGGCGCGGTCGGCGGTGACGAGGAGGCGGTAGGTCGCGCTCGTGCCGGGCTGGTAGCTGCCGACGTAGACGCGGTACTCGCCGGGCGGGAAGCTGCCCTCGATGCGCGAGTTGAGACCGTCGCCGCCGTCGTCGTCGCAGTAGACCGAGCCGTCGTCGGCGACGAGCATGAGCGTGGGGTCGCCGCTCGCCTCGGTCTCGAGCCGGAGGTAGTCGACGTCGGCGCGCACGGTGAGGACGTGCTCGGGCTCGCCCGCGTAGTAGCCGCGGCAGCTCTCGGGGAGGCCGAGCGAGCCGCTGTCGATGTCGCCCTCGGCCTGGCCGCGGAGCCAACGCGCGCGCACGCGTCCACTCACGTTGACGTTGCCGAAGCGCGAGCGCGTGCGGCTGCGGCGTGCGCGGACCATCGAGCTCACGACGGCGCCCTCGTTGTTCACGATGATGGGGCGGCTGGCGTTCGCTTCGGCGACGGCGCGCGCGGTGGCGAGGCGCTGCTCTTCGAGGTGCGCCTGACGATCCCGCTCGCGCTCGCGGGCCTGCTGCTCTTGGGCGTCGTGCTGCGCGCGGCGCTGCTGCTCGAGCACCGCGAGCTCGTGACGGCGCTGTTCGTCGAGCGCCTCTTCCGCTTCGCGGGCGGGGCGGCCGAGCTCGTCGGTGATCGAGCGCTGGAGGTTCGCGAGGGCGCGGTCGTAGGTGCGCGAGATGACGGGCGTGCCCGTCTCGTCGACGCGGTAGCCCATGCCGGTGCTGTCGAGGTAGGTGAGGCGGTACTCGGTCGGCGAGTAGTCGATCTGGAGGCGCAGGGTCTGCCGGCGCGCGCTGTAGCGAGCGATGATCTGGCCCGGCTGCTCGGCCTCGGTGGTGAAGCGGCGCGCGCTCAGCGCTCGGACGATCGCGGCGCGGAGCTCCCCCGTCTCGTTGACGGGCGAAGAGAGGAGGACCGGCGTGGTGGCGTTGAACACGACGGCGCGGCCGCCGCAGGCGGTAGCGAGGCTCAGCGCGAGGACGAGGGTCGGGGCGAAACGGATCGGGGTACGCATCGGGGCTCCTTGTTGGTCGTCGATCGGCGCGACTCTCGCGCTCAGCCCGGGGACGCCCGCTCGCCCGACCCGTCGCGAGTTTTTTTTCGGAGGGGCTGATGCAGCTCGCGCGTGGGGCCCCGACGCCACGTGCCGTTCGCGTCGGGGTGTCGCCGAGGCGTCCGGCGGTGGTCGGACACGTCGGCGTCACGCGATCTGCCCTACAAACGCGGGCGACGGACCGGTAGGCTTTCCCTCTGATGAGACCCCCGACCTCCTCCCGACTTGCGCTCTCCCTCGCGCTGCTGTTCGTCGGCGGCTGTGACTGCTCGGCCAGTCCCGGCCATCCCTGCGACAACGACGGCGACTGTCCTACCAACCAGACCTGCATCGACGGCATGTGCGAGTCGCGCGACGCGTCCGGCCGCGACGCGGGCGGAGGGGGCGGCTTCGACGCGGGCACCGCGCGCACGATCGCGTCGGTCCGCATCGAGCCGGCCGTCGCGGATCTGATCGCGACCGACGGCGCGATGCCGACGCAGCAGTTCATGGCCGTCGTGACCTACAGCGACGGGGTCGAGGGCTCGGCGTCGGGTCCGAGCTGGGCGATCGACGACGTCGGCATCGGGCTGATCGATCTCGCGTCGGGGCTCTTCACCGCGAACGGCGCGATCGGCGGGACGCGCACGGTGACGGTGACGGTGCCCAACGGAGGAAGCCCGCTGAGCGCCACCGCGACCGTCAACGTGTTGCTCGATCTCACGGACGTGCCAGCGACGATCATGGACGCGCCGACGCGCTTCGGCGCGGTCACGCCGGTCGACGACGCGGCGCGCGCGATCGATCCGGTGTACCCGCTCGATCAGGTCGTGATGCCGCAGAACGTCTACCCGGCCGACGTGCAGTGGAACGTCGGAGAGGCCGGCGATCTGTTCCGCGTGACCCTCACGAAGCCGCACGCGACGTTCACTGGCTACGTGGAGTTCGACGGGAACAACCACTACCTCGTCGCCGCGGCCGGCTGGCGCGGGATCGCGCAGACCGATCCCGACTCGCCCGCCACGCTCGTCGTCGATCGGCTGCACGCGGCGAGCGGCGAGGTGGTTCGTGGCGTGCAAAAGACGCTGACGTTCGCGCGCGCCGCGCTCACCGGCAGCGTCTACTACTGGGACATCGAGCGCGGCCGCATCGTGCGCATCGACGACGGCACCGCGACGCGCGTCGAGTTCCTGCCGAACCCCGAGCAGGGCTGCGTCGGCTGTCACTCGGTGTCGCCGTCGGGCCGCTACATGGCGGGTCGCTTCGGCGGCGGCAACAACACCGGCAGCGTGATGGACCTGACGACGGACCTCACGCCGAACCCCGTGCCCACGATCTTCCCCGCGAACTTCTCGCGCTGGTGGTTCTCGTCGTGGAACCCCGCGGAGGACCGCCTCGTCATCGCGCGCGACGCGCCGACCCTCGCGTTCATCGATCCGATGAACGGCAACGACGTGCCGGTCACCGGCGCGCTGCCGAGCGGTACGTATCCGTCGTGGTCGCCGGACGGAAACACCATCGCGTTCGTGAGCGAGCAGAACGGCTGGGGCGACAACCCGAGTCAAGGCAACGTGTGGGTCCTCCCGGTCACCGGTCGCGACGCGGTGGGGACGGCGGCGCGCATCCACGACGGCACCACGCTGCCGGGCGGTGCGTGCGACAGCTACCCGACGTGGACGCCGGACTCGGGGCGCATCGCGTTCGCGCACGGCACCGGCGCGCGCAGCGAGAGCACGAACGCGTCGCTCTACTGGATGGCCGCGGACGGGAGCGACGTGGTCGCGCTCGCGAACGGCGGCGGCACCAACCTCGACTTCCAGCCGCGGTTCTCGCCGTTCCATCAGGGCGGGTACTACTGGCTGAGCTTCCTGTCGCGTCGCACGTACGGCAACGCGCAGGTCGGAAACGCGGCGCGGCCGACGAACCGCAACCAGCAAATCTGGGTGACAGCGATCCGCGACGACGCGGCGCCGGGCGCCGACGCGAGCTCCGTCCCGTACTGGCTGCCCGGACAGAACGCGCAGAGCGCGAACATCTCCGCCTACTGGGCGCCGCGGCCGTGTCGTCCCGAGGGCGTCGGCTGCTCGGTCGGCACCGAGTGCTGCTCGGGCGACTGCCGTCCGCCGGCCGGCGGCGGCGAGCCCGTGTGCTCACCGCCGCCTCCGGAGCGCTGCCGGGTCGAGGGCGAGACCTGCGACACCGACGGCGACTGCTGCCCGGACATGGGCCTGAGCTGCATCGGCAACGTGTGCGTGGCCGGTCCGGGCTGAGCCGCGTTCCGCGTCACGAGCGCGGCTGGAACCCGAGCGACTGACCGCCGACGCTGGCTTCGGCCATCGCGCCGGTCTCCTGATCGATGAACACGACGGTGCCGTCCTCGAAGTGCGCGCTCGCCGCGGCGCCGCTCTCGATGAACGTCGCCGACGCGTTCGCGGTCAGATCGAAGTCGCCCGACTTCAGGCGCTCGAGCGCCTCGGGCGTCTCGAAGACGATCAGCTCGGCGAACACGCGGCCGCCGATCTGCGCGCCGACGGTGCCCTCGTTGAGGGTCGCGTAGCCGACGCAGACGCCGCCTTCGTAGACGACGCCGGTGCCCGCGGAGCCACCGCCCACGAGGCCGCCTTGCCCGATCTCGGGGAACACCACGTAGCCGGGTGAGCGCGCGATGAGGGTGCCGAGCGACGGATCGCGCCGCACCATCGCGTTGACCGAGGCGCTCGCGTCGGTCTCGAGGTCGTTCGCCTCCGCGCGCGTCTCCGGCGCCGACGCGCAGCCGAGCGCGAGCCCGAGCGTCGCGAGGATCGCAAGGAACGTGGTCGTGAAGGTCTTCGTCATGTCGAGGGTCTCCTTATGCGGGGGACGCGCGGTCCCTTGAGACCTCGACGGGGTTGCAAACCGCTCACCAGGCACCGCCCCGCCACGCGCGCGCCGCTCGGTGAGGCGTCACGCCGCGTACGTCGCACGCGGCCACGCCACAGCGCGCCGCGATCGGAGGTAGGGAGTTCTTACCGAGAGACGAGGAGAGTAGGAGAAGGGGAGAAGAGGGAAATTGAATGGATCGCTCTACTCCTCTTCTCGCCGTCTCCCCGTTGGCCCGCCGCAGGCGCGCCGACGAAGGTCGAACCGCCGGCGTCCCTTCGAGCCCGACGGACGTCGGGCCGGTGCTTTTTCCCGGGAGACGAGGAGAGTAGGAGAAGGGGAGAGTGCGTCCGCTTCGCGGCCGCGGGGCAAGATTTATTTCCCATCTCTTCCGCGGCGGCGCAGCCGACGCACTCTCCTCGTCTCCCCGTCTCCTCTTCTCCCGGTCGCCCGCCGCAGGCGCGCCGACGAAGGTCGAACCGCCGGCGCGCCGCAACCGCGCCGACGAACGTCGAACCGGTCGCGAGCGCAGTCAGACGCCTTCGGTGTTCGCTTCGTCGGCCGGCGGCGCGGTGGCGGGCGCTTCGTAGGCGGGCTCTTCGTAGGCGGGCTCCTCGTCGGCGAGCTCCTCCTCGAGCGGCTCGGGGGCGGGCGGCTCGAAGAGGGTGGTGCGCGCGCCGACCGCGATGCTGAACGTGCTCACCGCCGCGGTGTTGCGGCCCCACACCGTGCGCGCGTACGCGAGCTTGAGCTCCACCTCGGGGCTCAGCCGGAAGATCACGCCGCCGTACACGTCGAGGAAGTCACGTTGCAGACGGACCTCGCGCAGCATCAGGTTGTTGAGGCCGCCGTACTGATCGGCGGGGAGCTCGGGATCGATCGCGGCGACGCTGACGCCGATGACGCGGCCCTCCGTCACGCTGATGCCGAACGACGCGCCCGCGAACAGGAGCACGATGCCTTCGATGAACTGACCCGCGCGGACCGACGCGAGGAGCTGGTGTCCCGCGTCTTCGAAGCGCGCGTTGTACGCGACGTCGCCCGCCACGAAGGTTCCCGTGTCGAACGCGGCGCCGGCGAGGAGGCGCGCGATGACGTCGACCTGCCCGTCGCCGAGCGTCACGTCGTCGCTCACGTTCGCGGGGGTGACGACGGTCTGGATGTTGTCGAGGAGCGCCTGTCCGGTCACGGGCTGCGATCCGAACGTGCCCTGCGGTCCCGCGTAGCCGCCGGGGACCTTGAGCCGCAGCTCGCCGGTCAGGAGGAACGGCGCCGGCAAGAACCGATAGCGCCCGACGAACTGCATGTCGGCGAGGCCCGCGGTGGCCTGCGAGAGCTCGATGATGTTCTGTTGATAGAAGTCGAGGCTCGAGAGCGGCGAGTCCATCGGCTGCTGCAGCAGCAGCACGGGGTCCGACGTGTACGCGACGACCCGCAGCGGCACGAGCACCTCGACCTCGAGGTCGTCGGTGAGCCCGAGCCGCGCGTCGAACGTCATCTGCGAGCCGAAGAACTGCCCGTTGAGCGGGAAGCTGCGCTCGCGCCGCGCCTCGCCGGTCTGCCCGAAGAACTCGCTGTCGGCGTACTGGAAGTCGTAGCCCGCGTTCAGCACGAGCTGACCCTGCGGCAACGTCCATTGCGCGTGTGCGATGCCGGCCGACGCCGTGCACGCGGCGACGGCGAAGAGGGCGAGCGCCTCGAAGGAGCCTGCGCGGCCGCGCGGCCCTCGGGAAGTGTCGGACATGGCTCAGAAGCTAAAGGGAGGAGGCGTCGATCGGGAAGTTCTACGCGAGGTGCGCCGGCTCGACGTGGTCGCGGGCTCGCTGTGCGAGGGCGTCTGGCTCGGCGCGGCGGCCCGGGGCGGGCGCTCGGTCGCGGGAGCCGTGGCCGTTTGGGTGGGCGTCGCGGCGGGCGCGGTCGCCGTCTGCGCGGTCGCCGTCTGCGCGGTCTGCGCGGTCGCGGTCTGCGGGGCCGGGGTGGCCGACGCGGCGGGCTCCTCGCTCGCTCCGGCGGAGCTCGCGCTTCGTCCGCGGCGACGCCGCGACGCGCTCGGCGATCCGGCCGCGATCACGGCCTCGGCCTCGTCGGCTCCAGCCTCGGGCTCCTCTTCCGTCTCGGCCGTCGCGGCGAGCGAGGGCTCGCTCGGCGCCTCGTCCGTCTCCGCGACGACGGTCGCCGCGGGCTCGGGATCGGAGGGTCCGGCGGCCGCCGGCGTGATCTCCCCGACCGGCTCCGGCGTGACCGCCGGGGGCGCGCCGGCCGTCGTCTCGGACGCCGCGTCGGCGTCGGTCCCCGTCGCCGCGCCGACGGCGACCAGCGCGGCCACCGCGAGCGACGCGATCGCACCGCCGCCGAGCACCACGAACAGGCCGACGCGGCTCCGGCGCGACGGTGCGCCCGCCGAAGGCAGCGTGGCGGCCACCGGCTGCGACGAGGTCGGCGCGGTCGGCGGGAGCGACGACAGTGCGGTTTGCGCTAGCTTGAACGCGTCGCTCTCGCTCGCCGCGTCCATCTTCGACGTGGCGCGCACGGTGGTGCCCACGAGGTGCGCGTCGACCGCGGGGTCGCTCAGGATCTCCGCGAGCGCGGCGCGCACCTCCGCCGCGCTCCCGATCCGCTTGGGCAGCGGCTTCTCGAGGCAGCGATCGACGAGCGCGCTCAGGCGCGGATCGATCCCCGGCGAGCGCGTGCTCAGCGGCACGTGGGGCTCCGCCGCCGCGCGCAGGAGGAGCGCCACCGGGCTCGGATCGTCGAACGGCGGAACGCCGGCCACGATCTCGTACATCATCACGCCGATCGCCCAGAGGTCGGTCCGGTGATCGACCAGCTCGGGCTGGAGCGCCTGCTCGGGGCTCATGAAGAGCGGCGTGCCCATGGTGGTGCCCGTCTGGGTGACGCCCTTGCCGCCGAGGCTCCGCGCGATCCCGAAGTCGACGAGCTTGACCACCTCGGTGCCGTCCTCCTGTCGAGCGAGGAAGACGTTTTCCGGCTTCATGTCGCGGTGGATGATCCCGCGCGAGTGCGCGAGGGACAGCGCTTCGAGCACGCTCAGCAGCCACGTCAGCGCCTGCTTCTTCGTGGTGCGCGGGTCGCTCTGACGGTGCGCGAGGTCGGAGCCGTCGAGCAGCTCCATCGCCATGTAGAGGATGTCCGCGTCGGGGTCGTGCCCCGCGTCGACGACCTCGACGACGTTGGGGTGCCGCAGCTCCGACGCGAGGCGCACCTCGCGGAGGAATCGCTTGCTCGCGTCCGGGTCCTTGCCGACGTCCGGGTTCATCACCTTGAGCGCGAGGCGACGCCCCGTCAGCTCGTGTTGCACCTCATAGACGGTGCCCATCGCCCCCGCGCCCAAGAATCGCGCGACGCGATACTTGCGATCGATCACGGTGCCGGCGGAGAGCTGGCTCACGCGGCCAGTGTAGTGGCCTCTGCCCGCGCGCACACCCTCGTGGTGAGCCGCACCGCTCAGAGCTCGTCGAGGCGGGCGAGCAGCGGCTCGAGGTCGTCGTCGCGGAGGCGCCCGCGCGCGCCGATCGGCAACGTCTCCTTGGGATCGCCGCCGAGCACCCAGACCTCCGGGCACAGCTTGCCGAAGCGCGTCGACAAGAGGCCCGTCAGCTGGTGCGCGTCGAGCGCGGGGACGTGGCGCGCCGCGACCACCGCGTCGGGCGGCTCGTCGATGCACCGATCGAGCGCTTCGAACCCGGTCTCCGTCTCGTGCACCGTGTGGCCCGCGCTCCGCAGGCGCGCGGCGAGGCCGGTGCGGATCGTCGCGTCGGCGTGGGCGAGGACGATCGAGCGTCCGGCCGGTCGGACCTTCGGCGGCTCGAACACCTCGAGGCACGCGGCTTGGACCTCGTGGATCGGCGCGTCGCCGAGGCGGATCCAACGGAGCGCCGGGATCTCCCCGCGACGCTCGGGCTCCACGCGCGACTTGCCGAATTGGATGATCGTCGCGGTCGGAGGCAGCACGCGCGCGAGGGTGGCGAGCGAGGAGGGATGGATCGACGGCATGTCGTCGTGCAGCACGAGCACGAGCGGCGTCGACGGGTAGCGCTGCGTCGACTGCAACAGGCCGAAGATGTCGTAGGCCGCCGCGACCTTCGTGTCGGGGCCGAAGGCCGAGGACAGGCGCGCGACCAACACCGGATCGGGGGCCGCGATCACCACCACCCGCGCGGCGGCCGCGGGGCGGGTGAGCGACTCGCGCTGGCGGCGCCGCACCCCGGAGCGCGGCAGGCCCCCGGTCTCCGCGTAGGCGGGATCGAAGTCCTGGAGCACCGCCTCCGAGGCCTCCTCGCCGAGCGCCTCGCGCACCGCGATCCGGAGGGTTCCGCACGCAAAGTCCGCGAACTCGTCGGGATCCTCCGGCACCGCCGCGAGCTGGGCCGCCTCGAGCGCCTCGCTCAAGAGCCGCGAGGCGACGGCCGGCGTCGCGAGACGCTCGAGCGCCTCCCTGGCCAGTCGAGCCATGCGTTCAGCTCCGGCGACCGCACCCGGACGTTCGCGTTGGTTCGGCAACGACGGAATCGTACGCCCGATCCGGGGTTCCGGACAATCCCCGAGATCCGGGCTCAAGTCCGCCGTCGGCGGAAGAAGTTGAGGATAGGGGCCAGCCGGAACGAGCGCTCGCGGCCCAGCCAGTGCCACCACCAGGTGACGGTCCAGCCCCCGATCGCGAGCGCGGTGAAGAACACGAACAGGCCGATGCGCGCCCAGTCCATGTACCCCTCGTACCCGTCGGGGAGCGAGAGCGCGGCGCACACGCTCATCGACGCCGCGTAGAGGGCGACCGCGATGCGCGTCGCGCTCTGGTATACGGTGTCAGGGAGCTTGTCGAGCTTCTCGGTGATGGGGCGGACCTGGAGGTTGCCCGTCTCGAAGTCGTGGAGGATCTGATCGAGGTGCGTCGGCACCGTGCGCAGGAGGGACGCCATCCCGACGCCACCGCCGAGCGCCTCCTGGACCATCTGTTGAGGCGACCAGCGCTCGCTGAACAGCCGCTCGACGTACGGCTTCACGATCTCCATCGCGTCGATGTCGGGGTAGAGCGAGCGCACGAGCCCTTCGACGGTGCCCGCGCTCTTCGCGAGCACCGAGTACTCGACCGCGAGCTTCACGCGGTACTTGCCGACCGCGTGCGCGAACTCGTCGATGAAGCCCTGCGTGTCGACCTCACCGACCGAGCGCACCATCACGTACTGCGCGCGGACGCGCGTGATCTCGCTCTTGAGCTCGCCGATGTCGACGCGCTGGGTCGGGGTCCCCATCTTCAGGAGCACGCGCGCGACGGTCGACGCGTCGTTGAGGATCGTGCCGAGCACCAGCGTCACGAGGTCGTCGCGCTGCTCGGGGGACAGCGTGCCGACGAGGCCGAGGTCGAGGAGACAGATCGTGCCGTCGTCGCCGACGAGGATGTTCCCCGCGTGCGGATCGCCGTGGAAGAAGCCGTCGATCAGCACGCCCTTGCACATCGCGTGGAGGACCTCCTCGATCGCGTGCTTGGCCTCCTCGCTCCCCGGCTCGAGCTCGCGGATCGATCGGCCCTCGAAGTAGCTCATCGTGAGCACGGTGCGGCAGCTGAGCTCGGGGAGCGGCGTCGGCACGGTGACCTTGTGGGCCGGATCGAGGAGCGCGTGCGCGCGGACGAGGCTCGCGAGCTCGGCGGAGAAGTTGAGCTCGCGCAAGAGGTTCCGCTCGAACTCGGCCACGATGGTGGCCGGCTGGATCAGCCGCAGCTCGTCGATGCTCGCCTCGAGCCCGCGCGCGGCGAGGTAGAGGAGATCGAGGTCTCCCCGCATGACCTCGCCGATCCCGGGGCGCTGCACCTTCACCACCACGCGCCGGCCCTCGCGCGTCGTCGCGAGGTGGGTCTGTCCGATCGACGCGGTGGCGAGGGGCTCGTCGTCGAAGTCGCGGAAGAGCTCGTCGAGCGGTAGGCCGAGGCCTTCCTCCACCGCGCGGTGGACGGCGTCGATCGCGATCACCGGCGCGCCATCTTGGAGAGTGGACAACGCCTTGACGTACTCGCTCGGGAGCAGGTCGGCGCGCATCGAGAGCAGCTGGCCGAGCTTGATGTACGTGGGGCCGAGCGCGCCGAGCAGGCGCGTGAAGCGCTCCGGCGCGCTGCCCTTGGCCTCCTCGCCCTCGCTCGCGCCGCTCGTGACGAGCTGCTTCGCGAACGGCATGCGGAGCAGGAACTCGCCGAACCCGTGGCGCACCACGATCGTGGCGACCTTGCGCAGCCGCGTCACGTCGCGGACGGCGACGCCGAAGATCGAGTTGGTCTCCGTCGTGCTCACCAGCCGCGCAGGGTACGCGATCGCTCCGGGTCCATCACCTGAGCGTCGATCAGGTGACCTTGAGGATGACCCAGACGATCAGCGTGGTGAGCATGATCGCGGCGAGGCCGGCGGCGATCAGCGCGACGATCACGAGCACCGACGGCCCGCGGCGCACCGGCACGGCGGGGACCGAGGCATCGGGGGGCCGCACCGAGGTGGCGCTCGCCCGCTCCGCGCGGAGCTTCTCGGCCTGCTCGCGGAGGGCGGGCCCCGCGTCGGGCGTATCGTCGCGCAAGGTGGCCATCTCGGCGTCCGACCACCGCGCGAGGGGCTCCACGTCGGTCGGCGGGGAGGAGGGCGACGCGCTCGGGCCGGCCGCCGAGCGGGACGCCGACGTGCTCGGCGGCGGCGCGCTGGGCGACGGCGCGCTGGGCGACGACGCGCTGGGCGGCGGCGCGCTGATCGCGGCCCGCGGCGGTACGCTGATCGCGGCGGGCGGGGGTGCGCTCGCCGTCGCGGGCGGCATCGAGCTCGGAGCGCTCGGACGCGACGAGGGGCGGACGCCGCTCGGGGTGTGCCGCGCGAACGGGGAGGGCGGCAGCTCGCTGTCGGACGTCGTGCGGCTCAGCGGATCGATCGGCTCGACGGAGCGCGGCGTCGGGGGGACCGACGTCATCACCTTCGCGAGATCGATCGCCTCCATCGGCATCGTGTTCGGCGGCTCGCTCGGATCGAACTGGAGCGTGTCGCTGTACGAGGCGGCGCGCGCCTTGCCGGTGTCGACCTCGACCTGCTCGCTCGCCAACACGTCGTGGAGCGCCGCGAGGGCCTCGTCGGCGTCTCGGTAGCGATCGGTGCTGTGGCGCTGCATCGAGCGGAGGAACCACGCGTCGAGCGCGACCGGCAGCGTGGCGTCGGGCGCGAGAGCGGCGGCGCGCTCGGACGGCGGCTCGATCGGCTCGATGTGGAGCTCGCGCAAGAGGCCCGCGACGCCGGAGTCGTCTTGCGCGGCCTTCCAATAGAAGCGACCGGTGAGCACGAAGTACGTCAAGAGAGCGTACGCCCATACATCCGTGGACGGCGCGATGCGCCCGCCCGACGACGTTTGCTCGGGGGCCATCCACATCGGCGACCCGATCGCACCGGTGCCGGTGCCGCTCGTGCGATAGAGGTCGAGCACCTTGGCGACCCCGAAGTCGAGGAGCTTGGCGACGCGCTCACCGCTCGCGTCGGTGTGCAAGAAGACGTTCTCGGGCTTCAGGTCCCGGTGCACGAGCCCGCGCCGGTGCGCCGCGCCGAGCGCGCTCGCGACCTGCTCGAGGATCGGCATCGCGTCCGCGAGGGGGAGCGCGCCGCGCTCGCGGATGAACTGGCGGAGATCCATCCCGTGGAGGAGCTCCATCGCGATCCACGGCACGCCGGTGTCGGAGTCGATGCCGCTCGCGTAGACGCGCGGCACGTAGGGGCTGTCGATCTGCGCGCCGACCTGCGCCTCCTGTTGGAAGCGGCGCCGGGTGCGCGGCTCGGCCACCAGCTCGGGCAAGAGCACCTTGAGCGCGCGGCGTTCCCCGTCGGCGAGGTCGCGCACCGCGTACACGGTCCCCATCCCGCCTTCGGCGAGCGCGCCCTCGACCTCGAAGCGCCCCGCGAACACTTCGGAGGTCGAGAGCCGAAGCAGCCCCGCCATGTTCGCGCTCACGAGGGGCCCATCGTACACCACGGGTGAATGACGCGAAGCCGCGGCTCGGCATTTCCCGGTCGCGCGCGAAACGTCCGGCGACGCGCCGCGGGACGCGCGAGATCGTCGCGCGAAGCGCGTCGTCGGGTCCCGAGTTCGCTACTCTCGTGCGGGTGGAGTCGCGGCGACTCAAGGGCATCAACTTCTTCGGGACGCTCGCCGCGTTCGAGCGCGAGCTGGGTGCCGCGGCGCGACAGAAGCTCGAGGCGGAGCTCACCGAGCCGCTCAAGTCCGCGATGGAGCACGGTGAGATCGTCGCCGCGGGGTGGTACCCGGCCGAGTGGTACGACGCGCTCCTGCGCGCGATCCTGACGCAGCCCGGCGTGGACCTCCCGCGCCTCAAGCGCATCGCACGCGAGGCGGTGATCCACGACTTCAAGACGCTGTTCCGAGTGATGCGGATGTTCATCGCGCCCTCCACCGCGGCCTCGCAGGCGTTGCGGGTGGCGAGCCGCTACATCGATGGCGGGAAGATCGCGGTGGTGGAGGCCGACGACGGGCGCGTCCACTTCCAGTTCACGGAGTTCTGGGGATACACGCACCTCATGTGGCTCGACTTCATCGGTGGCATCGAGGGGGTGCTCGAGAGCATGGGTTGCCGCGACATCGCCTCGCGCGTGCAGTCCGGCGGCGGGGACCGCGACGACACGCTGAGCCTGGTGATCACGTGGACGATTTGACGAGGAGGGGGCCCCAAGGTCGCTCGGCGTACGCTGGTCCACCCGCCATGGCTGATCTGCGTCCGGCCTCCGTCCGCGCGTCCCGTTGCGCCGTCGCGCTGAGCGCGCTCGCCCTCTGTGGGCTCTTCAGTCGCCCCGCCCACGCGGCCGCGCAGTACGCGGAGCCGGTCGGCGAGATGAGCGACTCGATCCTGAGCGCTCACCTCCACCACCAGCGCGGCGAGGTGACCCGCTGCGCGGCGAGCGAGGACAGCCGCGCCTACCTCGTCGAGATCCAGGCCCGCGTCTCGCGCGGGGCGCGTCCCTCGTCCATGCACAACGCGCGCATCTCGGTCAGCGTGCGGAGCCGTCCCCGGGACCACGCGCTCGAGTCGTGCGTGCGTCGCACGGTGAACGACGTGTTGCGCAACGCGGCGTACGCGGTCGAGGATCCGTCGCGCGCCCACGTCACGTTCCGGATCGACGAGCGGCCCGAGCCGCCGGGAGACGACGAGCGTCCGAGCCCGCCCTACTCGCGGAGCGAGGTCGAGCAGGCGCTCCGCGCGCGCGACGGCGCGTTCGCGCGGTGCGTGGACCTCGGCGGGATCGCCGACACCGCCACCCTCTCGGTCGCGGTGGATCCGAGCGGGCGCCTCGTGCTCGTCAACGCCCAGCTGCCGTCGAGCGCCCCTTCGCGCGCCACCTCCTGCCTCGCGAGCACGGTGGGCAGCATCCGCGTGCGCGGCGCGCCCCCGCGGCGCGTGCAGCTCACCCACTCGTTCACGCTGCGCTGAGCGTCGACCGCTCGATCAGAACCGGATCGCGCCGGCGTCCTCGAGCGATGCGCGGTCGCCGTCGCCCTCGCCGAGCGCGACGAGGAGCCAGATGAGCCCCGCGGCGCCGGCCGCCACCGCGACGCCGATCAATACGTCGGTCGTGATCGCGAGCGCCTGCATCGTGTCTGCCATCCCGCGCGACGATCCGGGACACACGCCGTTGGTGCACGTCGCCTCGAGGTCCCCGCGCACGACGAAGCTGCCCACGCCCGTCCCCACCGCGCCGAGGCCCGCGACGCCCGCGACCGCGAGGAGCGCGATCGGGCCCGCGAGGTCGGGGCCGTTCGCCGCTTGGGGCGGCGGGGTCGGGGCGGGGCCGACCGCTTCGCCGCGCGCGACCTCCGCCTCTCTTTCGAGGATGCGTTCGAGCTCGGCGACGCGCCCTCGGCTGAACTCCGCGTTCGTGCTCTCGGGCATCTGCTCGAGGAAGCCGCGATAGCTCTCGAGCGCGAGCTGGTGGTGACCGAGCCGGTCGTGCGCGTTCGCGATGTTGAAGAGGAGCTCCGGCCGCTCGCTCAGCTCGTAGGCGCGCTCGAAGTGGGTGAGCGCGACGGCGAAGCGGCCGCCCTGGTACGCGGAGCGGCCCGCCTCGAACTCCGCGCGGGCCTCCTCGTCAGCCGGGCTCAGCACGAGCTCTTGCGCCTCCTGCGCAGCGGCGCGCGGCGCGGCGGCGACGAGGAGCGCGAGGAGGAGCGCGAGGAGGAGTGAAGCGCGCGTAGTCATCGTCGGCCTCACAGTCCCTGCACCATCGCGGGCGACGGTCGGAACAACACCTCGCCGGTGCCGCACGCGCCGCTCCCGTTGTACCCCCAGGTCACCGCGCCACCGGTCGCGCGTCGCACGATCACCGTGAAGCCGTTGACTCCGCCGGAGCCCACCTCCACCGCGTCGGTGATGGTCGGCACCGCCATCGGCATCGCGCGCGGCATCGACGATCCGTCGCCGAGCTGCGACATCGTGGCGTCGCCCCAGCACTCGACCGTTCCGTCGGTGAGGACGGCGCACGAGAACGTCGAGCCGGCGGCGACGGAGACGGCCGGGAGGCTGGTGGGCACGAGGACCGGCGTCGCGATGAACCCGCTGCCGCTGCTGCTCGTCGCGAAGCCGGCGTTGTTGCCCCAGCAGTACACCTGTCCGCTCGTCGCGCCGGCCGTCGCGCCCTCGATCGCGCAGCCGTGGGTCCACCCCATCTCGAGGTCGACGGCGTGCGTGATCATCAAGACGTCCTGCGGGTTGGGCCCGGTGACCGCGCCGGCTCCCGCCCCCATGAACTGGTTGTACCCCCAGCACGAGACGCGACCGTCGCTCCGGCGCGCACAGCTCACCCGCTCGCCGAGCGAGATCTGCACCGCGTTCGCGAGGCCCGGCACCAGCGTCGGTGTGATCACGTTCGAGGGCGTCCCGGCCGTCTGTCCGGCTTCGCCGTCGTTGTTCAGGCCCCAGCAATACACGTTGCCGCCCTGTCGCGCGCACGTGTGGTTGGCGCTCAGCGCGATCTCGTCCTCGGCGCCGCTCAGCTGGACGAGCGTCGGTGACGGAGTGGCGACGTTGATCGCCGTCCCGATCGCGAGGCGGTTGTTGAAGTTCTGTCCCCAGCAATACGCCTGGCCCCCGAATATCCCGCAGGCCGCCCCGGCGTTCGCGCCGACCCCCGCGGGCATGCCTCCGGGGCTCGGCACCATCGTGGGGATCGCGGTGCTCACACGCGCGCCGTTGCCGATCTGGCCCTCGTTGCCCGATCCCCAGCAGCGGATCTCGCCGCCCGCGATCGCGCACCCGCCGTAGCCGCTCCCCGCGATCGAGGTCACCGACGCGAGCGGCGAGGTCGCTCCGCCGAGCGGCGTCGGCATGGGCCGGTTCACCACGTGCTCGCGCCCGAGCGGCCCGTTGCGGTTGTCGCCCCAGCAGAGGATCGAGCGCCCATCGATCGCGCACGCTTGCGAGTTGCCGGCGCGCACGATCGCGTCGGCCGAGGTGGTGAGCGGCTGCGTGGGCGAAGCGATGCCGCTCGTCAACCCATCGCCGATCGCGCTGTAGAAGCGGCTCCCCGCGCAGCGCGGCCCGCCGGTCGCGTTCCAGCACGCCATGCCGTCGCCGCCGCTGTGGCGCACGAGGCCCGTCACGCCCGGGATCATCACGGGGTTGGGGTTGCTCTGGGTCGTCGCGATCCCGAACTGCTGATTGTTGTTGAGGCCCCAGCAGTACATCTGCCGCGTCGGCCCGACGCCCGCGCACGCGAAGCTCCCGCCGACTCCGACCACGCGCACGTCGGCGAGCGGGCCGCCTCCCATCAGCGTCACGCGCGTCGTCGGCGTGCAAGGCGTGGCGAGCGTGCCAACGCCGCAGCCGCCGAAGGCGTTGTGTCCCCAGCACACGACGGTCGCGTCATCGAGCAGCGCGCACGCGTTCGATCCGACCATCGCGAGCTGCGCCGCCGGGGCGGGGAGGCTGACGCGCGTGGCCGACAGCGCGAACGAGCTGCCGCCCACCGGCACGGTCGGGATCAGGCCGAAGTCGTTGCGCCCCCAGCACCACACGTCGCCGGTCGAGTCGAGCGCGCAAGAGACGTTGCCGCCAGCGTGGATCGTCACGAACGTCCTCGATCCGAACACGCCGTCCGATGACGTGACCGCGACCGGCGTGAGTCGGTTGAGCCCGGTGCCGTCCCCCAGCTCGCCCGACAGCCCGCGTCCCCAGCAATAGAGGCGCCCCGCGTCGGTGATCGCGCAGGCGTGGAACGTGCCCGTCGCGACCTGCTGGATCGGTTGCTCGACCATCGCCGCGTCACGCACGTGGACGCGCTGCGGCCCCATGTAGAACAGCACCGTGCCCTGCCCGAGCTGACCGGAGATGTCGTCGCCCCAACAGAACACCTGGTGCGCCGCGTTCACCGCGCAGCCGAGCGTCTGGCTCACGTCGACGTCGAGCCACCGCGTGCAGCTCCCGGCCACGCACGTCTCGTCGCCCATGCACGCATTCCCGCACGCCCCGCAGTTCAGGTCGTCGGTCGCGAGCACGGACTCACAGCCGTTGGCGTCGACGCCGTCGCAGTCGTCGTAGCCCGCGGCGCAGGTCGCGACGTTGCACACCCCGGCGGGGCACGACCACGTCGCGTTCATCCCGCCGCACGTCCGGCCGCAGAGCCCGCAGTTGGCCACGTCGGTGAGCGCGCGCTCGCAGCCGTTCGCGTCCACCATGTCGCAGTCCCCGAACAGCGGATCGCAGCCGCCGACCTCGCAGTCACCCGACGCGCACACCCAGCTCGCGCCCATCCCCGCGCACGCGCGCCCGCACATCCCGCAGTGCATCACGTTGCTGTCGAGGTTCGCCTCGCAGCCGTTGCCGGCCACCGCGTCGCAGTCGTCGTAGCCGGCCTGGCAGTTGAAGCCGCACGTCGACGATACGCACGTCAAGTCTGCGTGCGCACGAGATGGACAAGGCATCATGCAGCCGCCGCAGTGGCCCGGATCGTTGCTCGTGTCGATGCACGACGAGCCGCACCGCGTCGCGGTCCCACAGTCCGCGGCGCATGCGAACGGCATCACGAGCGTGTTGCACAGCGGCGTGCTCCCCGACGCGGTGCAGTCGTTGCCGCACGCGCCGCACGTCTCGGCGTTGCGGAGATCGGTCTCGCAGCCATCGGCCGCGTCGCCGTCGCAGTCGTCGTAGCCGGCGCTGCAGCGCGCGACCGTGCACGTCCCGCTCGCGCACGCGCCCTCGCCGTTCGCCACGGTGCACGACGCGTCGCACGCGCCGCAGTGATCGAGCTCGGTGTCGGTGTTCGTCTCGCAGCCGTTCGCCGGATCGCCATCGCAGTCGCCGTAGCCCGGCTCGCACGATCCGAGCGAGCACGTGCCTCCCGTGCACACGAGCGTCGCGTGGCTGCGGGGCGGGCAGTCGCTCGCCGTGGTGCACTCGCCCGGCCCACCGTCCGTGTTCGGACCGGCGTCGCGCGCGGCCGCGTCCATCGACGCGTCGTCGACGAACGTGAACTGTCCAGGATCTTGGATCAGCGAGCACCCACCGGCCGCGCTCGCCCAAGCGAGCGCGGCCCGCCCCCCCAC
>JBFWYI010000064.1:0-59638 GCA_050186575.1 Sandaracinaceae bacterium
TGCAGCGACTCCTTGTGGTTGTTGCAGACTCCAGGATGCTGCATGCGCGCTCTGCCTGCTGATCAAACTCCGAAGTGATCGGAACTACTTAACTTTCCTCCTCGAAATGAGGGGAGCCGTCAGACTCCGACTCCGATTCCGACTCCGATTCCGACTCCGATTCCGATTCCGACTCCGAGTCCGGTTGTCCGACTCCGATTCCCAGCCCGTTGGCGAAGCCAACCCGCCCGTGTCCCTCCTTCCTCGCCTCGTGTCCGCGAAGGGACGTCGCCGGGCCCCGCCCTTCCTCCGCGGCCGCCGCCGGATTGGCACCGGATGTGCTGCCCACGCCGGCATGCACACCACCCCGCCGCGGCGGCCGAGGAACTTGCGCTCCCTGATCGGATGTTCCAGTGTCCGGCACACCGTGGGTCGACTCACCTCCGTCTGCGCGCTCGGCCTCCTCACCCTGGTCGGCTGCGACCGGCTCGAGTGGGTCGGCGGGACCGATCCGGCGCCCCCCTCGACCGCTCCGGAGGCCCGACCGGCGCCCGCGCCGCGTCCCGCGCCCGAGCCGGAGCCGACGCCGCCGCCGATGGTCGAGCCGATCGCGTTCTACGAGAACGGCTCGACCGACCGCCAGGTCGACGCGGCCACCGCGCGGCAGGACGGCCTCTTGGTGCTCGACCTCGGCGAGTCCTGGACGCCCTACCTCTTCACCGAACAGAGCGAGGGCGACCCCGAGCCGATCGCGCATGCGTATCGCGGAACCTACCTTGCGCTCGCGCGCGGCGAGTTCCCCGACGACCACCACGGCGCGCGCGCGGAGCGCGACAAGTACCTCGAGCTCTTCGGCATCCCGCCGACGCTGGGCCTCCTCCGCGAGCGGTTCCGTCGCGTGCGCGACCTCGAGTGCCGGGAGGGCCTCGACCTCGAGCCGATCCGCAGCTTCGACGGGTTCATCCGCTACGAGAACAACCGCGTCGCGCGCAACGAGGCGCGCAACTACGCGGTGCTCCGGAACCAGGTGGCGAGCTACGTCGAGCGCCAGCACGTCGCGAGCGATGCCGAGCTCGATCTCGACAGGCTCGAGGAGCGCGAGCGCCGCAACGTGACGCAGTTCCGCGAGCAGCGGCCGCGCGTCGCGACGATCGACGCGGTGCAGGCGCGCCTCGCCTGCGAGGGCTACTTCGAGGGCAAGGGCGAGTACATCCACGGCGCGATGGACTGGGCGACCCACGAGGCGCTCGCGGAGTTCGAGCGTCGCCATCGCGTGTACGGCTGGGGGTACATCGGGCTCGAGACGCTCGAGCGTCTAGAGGACACACCGATGGAGCTGGAGCGGCAGGCCGTGATCCGCATCCTCACCGAGCGCGCCATGCATGCGCTCGGCGCGATCGAGGACGGCAGCGCGCAGATCGACGAGGACACCGTGCCGACGTTCGTCGGCGCGGACGGTCAGACGCACGAGATCCCGAACCTCGAGGCGGAGCTCCGCGAGCGCATCGTCACCGCGTTCGGCCTCGACACACCGGAGGCCACGCTCGATTTCCTCGAGGGCCTCGGCGAGCTGGCTCCGGGCGAGGAGCGCAAGGTCGCGATCGTCTCGCCCGCGATGCCCGAGTACTACGGCGACGACATGGATCTCTCGGTCGTGATCGACCGTGGGGACGTCTGGTACGAGTTCCCCTACGACGAGCAGGGACGCGAGCGCAGCCAGCCGATGGCGCGCCGTCCGCGCCTGAACCTCTACGTCACGTACGAGGGGCAGCGCATCCGCCTCGCGCGATATGGCACCACCATCGGTGGCTGGCGGAGCGAGCAGGTCGAGGGCCGGCTCGCGTGGCGGTACAAGAACTCGCCCCCCGGACCGCGCGTCTGGAGCCAGATCGTGTCGGCCCCGGTGTGGATGCCACCCGACTCGACTCCGTCGCGCGACCTCGTGCACCGCGTGCCCGGCCGCGGCGGCGCCGACGCGTACCGCGTGAACTACCACGAGACGGGGCCGAGCTATGCGAGCGCATACGGTCTTGTCGCGGCCTACCATCGCATGTACGACCAGCGCGAGGACGGCAGCTACCAGCTGCGCGGGGACGAGGGCATCCGCACCCACGGGTCGGTCGACTACATGAGCATCATGCGGCGGCACTCGCACGGCTGTCACCGACTCCACAACCACATCGCGGTGCGCATGATGAGCTTCGTGTTGCATCACCGTGAGCACCGCCGCGTCGGTCATCAGGCGACCGCGTTCCATCGCCAGATCGAGCACGAGGGCTTCACCTACTCCCTCGACATCGAGCGCGGCGGCTACGTGTTCGAGCTCGCGCGCCCGATCGAGGTCGAGGTGCTCGAGGGCCGCATCCGCGGCGATCGCGCGACGCCGATCGAAGAGGCGCTCCCGCGCTACGACGAAGAGGTCGGCGCGTACGTGAACGCCGAGGGGCAGCCCGTCACGGTGAGCCGGATGGGCGTGGTCACCCCGATCGAGCCCGCGCCCGAGACGCCGGACCCGGCCACCGGCGAGCTCGCCGCGCTGCCTGGCATCGTCGACCCCTACGCCGTCGAGGATTAGCCCGAGTGCCCGGCCTCCACCCGACGCACGGCGCGCGCATCGTGCTGAAGCTCGCGCCGACGCGGGAGGGGGATTCGGACGCCTCGGCTCGCTACGACGTCGAGATCTACGAGCCGGATGAGACGTTGACGACCGGCGAGGCGATCCTCACGCCGGGCAAGGCCGACGTGACGATGGAGCGACCGCCCGCCGCGTGGATCGCCACGTTCACTCAGCGCCTGCTGTTGAGCCTCGACGGCAAGCACCGCGCGGCGGGTACGTGGCCGCGCAAGGTCACCCGCTGGCGCGCGAGCTGAGCCTCCGCGCGTCGCGCTGGCCATGCGCGCCGAAAGCGCCGAAGCTCGCCTCGTGGATCGGAGCCCTCCCGGATGAACCCCGCGTGGCGAACGCGCGCCGGCGCGATCGGCGCACCGCTCACGTTCGCGATCCTGTGGGTCGCCGACCTCGGCCTCGAGCCGAAGGCGCACCATCTCGCCGCGGTGTTCGGCGCCATCCTCGTGCTCTGGTTGAGCGAGGCGATCCCGATCGCGGCGAGCGCGCTCCTCATCGCGCCGCTCCTCGTCGTCACCGACATCTGCGCCCCCGCCGAGGCGTTCAAGCACTACGCGGACCCGCTCCTGTTCCTCTTCATCGGCGGCTTCTTCATCGCGGAGGCGATGACGGTGCACGGGCTCGATCGCCGCATCGCGAAGGCGATCCTCACGATGCGCTCGGTCGACGGACGACCCGGTCGCACGCGCGTCGCGCTCACCGTCGTCGGGTTCCTCCTCTCGATGTGGATCTCGAACACCGGCGCGACCGCGATCCTCGTGCCGATCTTGTTGCGCTTGCACCGCGCCCCCGCGCGCGGCGAGAAGAGCTCCACGATCCCCGCCGCCGAGGCGGGCGGCCTCCTCGCGCTCGCCTACTCGTGCTCGATCGGCGGGCTCGGCACGCTCGTCGGCAGCCCGCCCAACCTCATCACGCTCCGCAACCTCAACGAGGGCGAGCGCGCGTTCGGCTTCCTCGAGTGGACGATGGTCGGCCTGCCCACCGCGCTCGCGCTGTTCGGGCTCATCTACCTGGTGACGAGCCGGATGTTTCGCGCGCCGCAGACCGAAAACCAAACTGCGTTGTCCCCCGAGGACCTCTTCCCCGACGTGCCCGAGCGCTGGACGCGCGGCGAGATCACGACCGCGGTGTCGTTCGGGCTCGCGGTCGTCGGGTGGCTGTTGCCCGGCGCGGCGCAGGCGCTCGACCTCGAGATCACGCCGACCCTCAAGGCGCTCCTTCCGTCCGGCGTCGTCGCGATCGTCGCGTCGTCGATCCTGTTCGCGGTGCCCGACGGCGCGGGCAAGCGCGTCTTGAGCTGGGAGCAGGCCGCGCGCATCGACTGGGGCGTCATCCTCCTGTTCGGCGGCGGCATCGCGCTCGGCACCCAGCTCGTCGAGACCGGCCTCGCGGCGGCGTTGAGCCACGGCTTCGTCAGCTTGAGCGGCATCGAGTCGCTCTGGCCCCTCGTCGCGTTCGCGTGCGTGTTCACGATCTTCTTCACCGAGATCTGCTCGAACACCGCGTCGGCGACGATGCTCGTGCCGCTGGTGATCGCGATCGCGGTCGAGCTCGGGGTCTCGCCCGTCCCGCCCGCGCTCGCGGTCGGTCTCGCCGCGAGCTGCGCGTTCATGCTGCCGATCGCCACGGGACCGAACGCGATCGTCTACAGCACCGGACGCGTGACCCAGGGGCAGATGATCCGCGCCGGCCTGTGGCTGAACGTGCTCGGCTCCGTCGTGGTGTTCGTGATGCTGCGCGTGCTCTGCCCTGCGTACGGCTGGACGTAGCCGTCCGCTTTCTTGGGTCCCCTCCGATCGCCCCGATACGATCGCGGCGGGAACGACTCATGAATACTGCGCCCGGCACCGTCCTCGCGACTCCTCCGCCCGAGCTCGCGATCCCCGCGACCGACTCCGGCGTCTTCCAGACATCCCCCGGCATGCTGCGCCGCCGCGCGCTCGGGCCGTGGGCGGAAGGCATCAAGCAGTACCTCGCGATCCGCATCGGCGACGCGCAGAAGGCGCGCGCGGGGTTCCGCTCGCTCCTCCGCCTCGTGCACTCGATGCCGACCGAGGAGCTGATCGCTCCGCCCGGTGCGCGCGCGCAAGCGTATCGCCTCGCTCGCGTCGTGATCGACACCGAGCGCGCGATGCCCGGGTTCGCGTCCATCGATCCGGTCCGCTTCCGGTTCGGCGACGGCGCGCGGGGTCGTGCGCTCGTGCGACTGCGAGCCGAGCTCGACGAGCGCGACTCCGAGCTGCTCGAGCTGCGCCACGCGCGCGAGCTCGATCTCGACGAGCTCGCGTTCGTCCTCGATCTGCCGCGCCACGACGTGGAGCTCGCGCTCGACACCGCCGAGGCGCGCGCGCGCCAGATCCTCGGTGGGTACGCGCCGGAGCTCGGCGCGGCGTCGGCGACCGCGTACCTCGACGCGTTCGCGGTCCAGCGCAGCTGGCACGAAGGCGCCGGGGTCAGCGCGTCGTTCGACGAGGACGACGAGGGGCTCGAAGTGGGTACGCTGATCGGCGGCCGCTACGAGCTGATCGAGCGCGTAGGCGTGGGGGCGTTCGGCGACGTCTACCGCGCGAGCGACGTCGAGGTCCCCGGCCACATCGTCGCGCTCAAGATGCTGCGGACGCCCGCCTTGAGCGAGTCGGCGCGTCAATCCGCGTTGCGTGAGCTCAAGCTCAACGCCGCGGTGTTCCACCCTTCGCTCGTGCAGTTCAAGGACCACGGCTGGTTCGATCAGCGCCTCTGGTTCGTGATGCCCTGGTACGACGGAGAGACCCTCGAGGCGCGGATGCGACGCGGCAAGATCGGCCGCCCCGAAGCGCGGGCGATCTTCGAGCCGCTCGCCCGGGCGCTCGCCGCGCTGCACGCGGCGGGCATCCGCCACCAGGACATCAAACCCGACAACATCCTGCTCGCGCGCCTGCGCTCCGACGGAGACGACACGATCCTTCCGGTGCTCATCGATCTCGGCGTCGCCGCGAAGGCCCACGAGTCGATGCTCGGCGGGACGCCGCTCTACTTCGCGCCCGAGGTCGCCAAGCGCTTCCTCGCGCAGGGACACGTCGGACCGGAGGTCGATCAGGCGGCCGACGTGTTCGCGCTCGCGCTCTCGCTCCGCAACGCGCTCGAGCCGGACACCCAGGACGAGGTCGCGTCGGGCGCGGTGCGCGCGTTCGTGGCGCAGCGCATCGAGAGCCCGCCCGAGTCGCCCAAGGCGCGCGAGCTCCGCTATCTGCGGGGTGCGTTCGATCGCTGGCTCGCGGTGGATCCTCTGGACCGGCCCACCGCGAGCGAGCTCGCGAGCGAGCTGGCGATCCTCACCGCCCCCGAGGAGCGCCGCGAGCGGCGGCAACGCGTGTTGCGATGGTTGCTCCCGCTCCTCACCGTGCTCGCCGTGTCGTTCGCGCTCGTGGTGTACGCGCTCGACCGGCGCGCCGCGCGCGAGGAGGACGCGGCTCGACGAGCGCGCGCCGAGACGGCCGACGCGCGCGCCGATCTGTTGAGCGTGGACGCGGCGCGACGTGCGCTCGAGGACGCGCGCGGCGAGCTCCAGCGCCGCTACGAGCAGAGCCGGATGAGCCGCAGCGAGCTCGCCGAGGAGCTGCGCGGCGCGCAGGATCGCGCGTCGTCGCTCGCGGACGAGCTCGCCGCCGCACGGCGGGTGCGCGACGGGCTGCGCGCGCGGCTCGAGACGCGAGAGGCGGCGCTGGCCCTGGCGGAGGCGAACGGCACGCGGCTCGCGAACGCGCTCGAGGCGAGCCACCGCCGCGCCGAGCGGGCGGAGCACGACCGCGACGAAGCGCGCGAGCGCGGGGACCGACTCGCGAGCGAGCGGGACAGCGCGCAGGAGCGCGCGCGGCGCGAGCAGATCCGCGCCGATGGGCTGAACGCCGAGCTGTTCGCGGCGCAGACCGCGCGCGACGACGCGGAGAGCGAGCTGACGCGTCTGCGGGCGGAGATCCGTTCCCTCGCCGGCCGCCTGGCGACGGAGAGCGAGCCCGCGCCGTCGAGCGAGCCGCCGACCGACTCGACCGACTGAGCCGCGACCGAGCGACCGCGACCGACCGAGCCCCGACCGGCCGAGCCCCGACCGGCCGAGCAGCGACCGGCTGAGCCGCCACCGACCGAGCCGCGATCGACCTCTCGCCCGAGGCGCGGCCTACTGCGCTATCGTCCCCACCCTCCGATGACCGTGCTCTGGGTCGTCCTCGTGCTCGGCGGTGCGATCGCGCTCTCTGCGATCGCGTTCGTGCTGATGCGCCGCCAGGACGAGGCGGCCGCCGCCGAGGCGCCGCCGCGCGAGAGCCGCCTGTCCGTCGCGGAGGGCGCGGCCCCCCGGGTGAGCCGCGCGCCCTCCCCGCGCGTGAGCTCGACGCCCGGGCCGTCGGGCCCGTTCCGGGTGTCGCACGCCGCGAGGACCGACCCCGGCCGCGCGCGCAAGCGCAACGAAGATTCCCTCCTCGAGATGCCCGAGCTCGACGTCTACGCGGTCGCGGACGGGATGGGCGGATACGCCGGCGGCGAGCAGGCGTCTCGGCTCGCGGTGGACGCGATGCGCGAGGCGCTCACCGACGCCGACGTCGCCGACACCGAGCCGGACATGCCGCGCTTCGGAGCGGAGCTCGCGGCCGCGATCCGCTCCGCGAATCGGGAGGTCCGCGCCCGCGCGCGCGCCGACTCGACGCGCAAGGCGATGGGGACGACGGTGGTGGCGGCCCGCGTGTCGCCCGACGAGGGGCGCGTGTACGTCGCACATGTCGGTGACAGCCGCGCGTATCGGCTCCGCGAGGGCGCGCTCGAGCCGCTCACCGTCGACCACACGCTGCATACGGCCGGCGTGCGCGGGCCCGGCGCGGGGAAGCTGAGCCGTGCGGTCGGCATCTTCGACGACGTCGACGTCGAGGTGTCGACGGTCGACGCGCGCTCGGGAGATCGGTTCCTCTTGTGCTCGGACGGGCTCACGAAGATGGTGCCCGAGAGCGCGATCGAGGCGGCGCTCGCTCAGGGCGAGCCGACCGAGGTCGCCGATGCGCTCGTCGCCGCCGCGAACGAGCGCGGCGGGCGCGACAACGTGACCGTCATCGTGCTCGCGATGGTAGCGGCCAGTTCTCCTTGATCCACGTGCGCGCGGCGTCGGTCCAGCGATCCCGGTGATGCCACGCCACGGTGGCGGAGATGGTGATCACCATCATGACCGCGGACGCCAGGAACGAAATGGGCAGCGAAACGCTGTGCGAGAAGCGCGCCTCGATCCCGAGGACGCCCGCGTAGAGCACCCACAGGTGGAAGACGTACACGAACAGCGTCTCCGCCGAGATGATCGAGAGGAGCCGGGGGAAGCGCTCGATCGGCGCGCAGACCACGCCGAGCACCGTCACGATGCCGAGCACCGCGGCGAGCCGCTCGACCGAGAACGCGGGCGGCGTCGCGAGGTGCGCGTGGGCCGAGCCGAACGGTCCGAGCGCATCGAGCACGAAGTAGAGCGCGACCAACCCGAGCGTGATCGCGGCGAGGCGAGGCACCGCCACGCGCGAGCGGGTGCTCCCTCCCTCTGGCATCGCGATCCATCCGACCACCGCGCCGGCGAGCATGAACCCCGACCACGGGAACAGCGGGAACAACGAGCCGCTCGCGTGGGTGAGGTACGCGGTGAACGGCTGCCACGCGCCGTCGATCGGCACGTCCTCGAGATACGGCGCGCCGAACAGCATCCCCGCCGCCGCGATCCCGGCGAACCACACCACCTGCACGGGCTTCTTCGCGAGGACCACCGCGAGCTCGAGCGCGAACAGCGCGACGCCGATCGCCTGGAGCACGCCGACTTGGAAGAACGAGTCCCAGGCTGCCGCCGCGGCCACCGGGTCGTCGCCGAACGCCGCGCCGGGGAAGCGAAGGAGATAGCCGAGCGCGATGAGGATGAGCGCGCGGCGGAAACGTCGCTTGACCTCTGTGGGCGCGCGCTTGTGCGCCTCGAAGCGCGCGAGCGTGGCGAGGTGGAACGCGATGCCGGCCACCGAGAGGAACGCGACCGACACGAGGCCGCGCATCCACATGTAGCGGTCGTAGATCACGCCTTGGCGCACCGAGTCGACCATCAAGAGATCGAGGGTGTGCCCGTTGATCATCTGGAACGACGCGATCAGGCGGACCACGTCGACGAAGTACAGGCGTCCTCGGGATCGCTTCTCGGTCATCGGCGCTCGATGGTGGCAGGGTCGATACGGAGCACGTAGAGATCGGCGGTTCGCTCGAGCCGGCCGTGCACCCGCACCGGCTCCGCGACGTAGGGCAACACCTCGCGCGCCACCGGGCCGCCGTCCACCGACGCGAGCAGGTAGTGCGTCGTGCCGCCGTGCGCGTCGTGGGTCACGAGCACCGGCGGAATCCCCCCCGCGATGCAGAGCTGCGCACACGCGCGGTGGGTGCGGCCGCCGCCCGGGCGCATCCGACCGAGGTAGCACTTGCTGTCGACGATCTCGCCGACCAGCTCGACTTCGCCGAGCGACGTCGTCGCGACCTCGAGCTCGACTCCCGGCGCGTCGTCTCCGTCCTCGCGCGAGTAGACCTCGAGCATGCGGTGGCCGTCGCGCTCGAGCAGCCCACCGGAGAGCTCGATCACGCGGCCCACCGCCGCGGGTGGAGCATCCCAAACGAACTTGCCCCCTCGCACGAGGAGCACGTGGTGGATCGCCCCGTCGTCGTCGCGCGTGCGCAGCATCGGATACGGCCGGTCGAGGAGGAGGCCGCGCACCGACGCGGGGTGGAACGGGGAGAGCCCCGCACCCGCTCCGGTCTGACCGATCGCGATCGTCGCGCCCGCCCCGAGCACGAGCGCGAGCCCGATCGCGGCCATCGTCCAGGAGAAGCGACTTTGGCGCGCGGTCATCGGGAAGTAGCCGACGAAGAACTCCATGCCGCCGTCGGCTCCGCCTCGCTCTGCCGCCGGCTCGGACTCGTCGTCCTTCGGGTCAGACATGCTCGGCCTCTCGAAGCTCGATCGGCGGCGTCGCGGTGCCGGGCGCGAGCGGCTTCGGATCGACGAGAACGCGGCCCTCCGCGCTCAAGCGCACGCGATAGGTGGGCAGGCGCTCCTCGAACGGCGGTGGCGAGCAGCCGTCCTCCGGCTTGTACTGCCAGCCGTGCCACGGGCACGTGAGGCAGCCGTCGATGACCTTTCCTTCGTACAGCGGGCCGCCCTGGTGCGCGCACACCCCGTGGACGGCGGACACCTTTCCGTCGTGGCGGATCAGCGCGATGCGCTCGCCGCCGGGGACCTCCACCGGGATCGCGCGTCCCTCGGGGATCGCCTCGGGCGAGCCAGCGTCGATCCAACCGTCGCGCACCTGCGCGGGCCGCAGCCCGTTCGAGGCTTGCGCGGCGGCGAGGTGGAGGCTCACCACGAAGACGCACCCGAGCACCACGACGAGCACGAAGCCGGGATCCATCTCGTCGGCGAGCGCGCCGAACGCGACGTGCAGCACGACGAGCGCGAACGCGAGGTACACGCCCATGTGGAGCCACTTCCAGAGCGCGGCGCCGAGGAGCTTCTGCCAGAAGTCGTGGCTGCTCACCGCCATCACGAGGAACACGACGAGCGCGGCTGCGCCGAAGAGCTGGAACGGGAGCGAGCGCGCGGTGAACGCGGCGTCCCAGTGGAGCAGCGAGGCGTACGGGCTCTCGTCGCCGAACGCGTGATAGAAGCCGAGCACCGCGTTCGCGTGCGCGGCGGCGACGAAGAAGAACAGCACGCCGAAGTGACGCCGGTTGTAGAGCAGCGGCGCGAAGCGGCGATCGAGCCGGGCGAGCGGGCCGATCGAGAGGATGAGCACGAGCATGAGGAACGCGCAGCTCCCGAGCGCGCGCATCTCGAGCACCGGTGCGCTGATCGCGCGAGCGCCCGACAGCACCGCGCCCGAGATCCCCTTGAACGCGAGGTAGTAGGCGACGACGCCGACCACCAGCGTGAGATCGTAAAGGATCTTGCGCTTGTTCCACTGGACGGTGACGAACTTGGCGCTCATCGCGACGCGCCGCTCTCGCTCGGAGGAGGATCGCTGATCGGGATGACGAAGCGATGCGCGAGCGCGTAGACGAGCGCCGCCGCGAGCAGCGGACCGAGCACCCAGAAGATCGCGCGGTGCGCGCGGCGCTGTGCCCGGTTCACGAGGTCGGCTCCGAAGACGCGGCCCCCTCACGGCGGAGGGCGAGCCAGCGCCAGACCACGAGCGGCCAGAGCACGACGCAGCCGGGGACGATCAGCGCGCGGAACGCGATCGAGGTGCCGGCCGCGCCCCCGACGGTGCGCGGCGCGAGCACGAACGCGAACGGCAGCGCGAAGAGCGCGCCGAGGCCGAGGTATCCGAGCACCGCGTAGATCACGACGTCGGCCACGCGCACGCCTCCGCACCGGCCGGCGCGCGCCCGGCTCGCACGGTGTCGCCCCGGCTCGCGATCCAGCCGAACAACGCGCGCTGCGCGCGGCTGCCCCCCATCCGGGAGAGCGCCGGCAGGAGCGCGCGGACGCGCGCCGGGGATCCGTCCGCGATCGCCCGCGCGAGCGGGAGACCGACCTCGCGCGCCACCCGCGCATCGTGCCCCTCGTCGTGCTCGCGGACGCTCCTCGCGAGCGATTCGATGAACCGATCCGCTTCGCCTGGCAGCCCGCGCTCGGTCAGCGCCAACACGAAGTGCGCATCGGCGAATGGGCTCTGATGATCGCCGCTCCGCTCGCGCGCGATCGCGACCCAGCGATCCCAGCGCGCGCCGACGTCCACGCCGCGCCGCTCCAGTCGATACAGCAAGGAACACGCGTTGCTGACCTCGCGGTAGTCGTCGGTCGGATAGATCGCGACGCGCGCGTCGAACGCGCGGAGCGCCTCGTCCGGCCGGCCGAGCTCGGTCCACAGGAGCGCCTCGTGCCACGCGACGTGCCCCGAGAAATTGTTGCCGCCGTCGAGCGGCGCGCGGTGCGCGACGAGCCACTCGAGCGCGCCGCGATGATCGTGGCGGGCCCACCGCGCGTGGGCCACCGCGTGGATCGCCCAGACGTCGCCGCGGTTCCGCTCCACGGCCGCGTGCCCGTCCCGCTCGGCGAGCTCCGCCTCCCCGAGCTCGCACCGCGCGAACGCGCGGCAGCCCAACAGCCAGCCCCGCTGGGGGTCCGCGTCGTCGAACCCCTCGAGCGCGAGCTCGGTCCCGCGGAGCATCCCCTCGGCGTCACCGAGCATGAAGCGAGCTCCGTGAAGGAGCTTTGCGGTCAACAGATCGCGCGGCTCGACGGTGAGGCGGCGCTCGAGGAGGTCGGACGCCTCGGGTCCCCGGTCGTCCAGGAAGGCCTCGAGCGCGTCGAGCAGCGCCCGCTCCCGCGCTCCGCGCGCCGGGTCGTCGGGTAGACACGCGCGTCCGGCGGACAAGTGGGACCGCACGTCCGGCAGGAGCGCGCGGCGGCCGAGGCTCCGGAGCCCGAACCCGCGGATCGCGTGGACGGCGGCCAGCGACGGATCGCGACGGAGCGCCTCCGCGAGGTGCCCGGCGGTGGCCGCGCGATGCGAGAGCACGCCGAGCACCGCCGCGCCGAACGCATCGTGCGCCGAGTCCACCGAGCTGTTCAGCTCGCCGGCGAAGGCGCGTGAGCTCATGTCGGCGACGTAGGACATCGTGGCGTTCGCGTTAGCTCCGGCGCCGACGATTCACGGCGTCCCCGTTCGGGGGATGCTCCCCCGAGCCCCCGGGGGCGATGCCTACAGATCCTCGCTGCGACGCGCAAGCCGGCGCTCTCGATCCCGCGGAAACGGGTCTACGCTCGCACGATGGAAGACCGATCAGACGAGATCCTCCGTCGGCTCGCGGCGCTCGAGCGGGCGGTCGGCATCCCCCCCGGCGACGAGCGGTCCGACGAGCCCGCGACCTGCGCGTTCCACCTCGACGAGCGTCGCATCGTCGATCTGATCGTGCGCCTGACCACCGAGAGCGTGGTGCGCGAGCTCGAGGCGAGGATGGCGTCCGGCCCGCCGGGACCTCGGCACGGCCCGCCCCCTCCCCCGCACGACCCCCACGATCACGGGCACCACCACGGCTCGCACCATCACGGGCCACACCATCACGGACCGCACGGTCAACACGGACCGCACGGTCATCACCCTGGGCCGCACCATCACGGGCCGCCGGAGCCCCCTCGACGGCGCGCGCATCGGCGATCGCGTTGACAGAGAGGGTCGGGCCGCCGCCCGACTTGGAGAGGCCGCCGAGCCGGTGATAAGCTCGCCGTACACGATGCGGCAGCCGTCTACGCAGGGTTTGGCTCTCCTCTCGGGCGCGTGCGTCCGCTCGTCGCTCACGATGCTCGCGACGCTCGTCTGCCTCGCCGGCTGCGCGAGCGGATCGGTGGACGACGCCGGGACGGTCGGTGACACCGGGCCGCGCCGCGACTCGGGGGGAGGACGGACGGACTCCGGCGCCGACGAGGACGCGGGCCAACGAGACGCGGGCGCGCCCTGCGGTGGCGTCGCGTGCGAGGCGTTCCAGTACTGCGACAGCGGGATGTGCCGCGACTACCCGGCGTGCCGCGGGGACGGAACCTGCGACCGCCCCACCGATGTATGCCACAACCGTCATTGCGTCCCGGGGGACGTCGACATCGACGGCGATGGCTCGCCCGCGTCGATGGACTGCGACGAGACGAACCCGGAGGTCTATCCGGGCCAGGACGAGGAGTGCAACGGCATCGACGACGACTGCGACATGATGATCGACGACGGGGATCCGGCCGCGCTCTGCGAGTCGTACCCAGGCGGCGGCATCTGCGCGATGGGCAACTGTGGTTGTCCGGCCGGCACGTTCGATCTCGATCGCACGATCGCCGGCTGTGAGTGTGTCGCGATGCCGGCCATCGATCAGGGCCTCGAGTGCGCCAGCGCGATCGCGCTCGGCGACTTCTCCGACACCGGCTCGATGATGACGGTGACCGGCAACGTGATGCCGGACGATCGCGAGGTC
Source organism: Sandaracinaceae bacterium (assembly GCA_050186575.1). Taxonomy (GTDB): domain Bacteria; phylum Myxococcota_A; class Polyangia; order Polyangiales; family Sandaracinaceae; genus JAUHXR01. Next base: position 13,595 of record JBFWYI010000064.1, read on the forward strand.
TGGTACTCGTTCCGCGCGGTCGACAACGCGGATACGTCCTGCGACAACTTCTATGTCCGCGTGCTGCTCGTCACGAACCCGAGCGACACGTTCGAGTTCACCGTCTTCCGCGGTGACTGCAGCGCGTCGGCAGAGTGCTCCGGCGGTGGAGCCGGCGGAGGCGACGGTTTCGACGACTTCTCGTGGGCCTCGGACTTCCGCGCGACGGTCGGAGGCCGCCTGGCCGGTCAGTGCCCGTGCTACGCGCCCGGTGCGACGATGACGTCGAACGTCAGCGAGTGCCAGGACGACACCGCGCAGTACTTCGTGCGGGTGCGCCGCCGTCAGGGCTCGACCCTGAACTGTGCCCAGTACTCGCTCGAGATCTCGAACGGCATCTACGATACGCCGTAGCCCTCCGCGTGGCGGAGCGTGATCCGGCGTTCACGTCGGATGTGATAGTTCCACCGGTGATCGTGAACCGCGGTCGAGGCCGGGCCTTCGGACGATGAAAGGTCCAGCAATTCGACGCGTGGCACGGAGCCTGATCTCATTCGGCTCATGCGCTCCCGCTCCGTCCTCGTCGCGCTCGCGTTCGTCGCTGCGCTCTCTCCCTCGATGGCCCTCGCAGAAGGGGGCGATCTGGGTCACGTCGGCCTCACGGCGGGGGCCCTGACGCTCGACCGTCAGGGGCAGACCGACATCCTGCCGCAGGCTCGGACCGAGGTCGCGTTCCGCCTCTGGGGCCCGTTCGAGCTGGGTGGGTACCTCCAGGTCAGCGCGCTCGGGTTCCCCGCCGAGATGGCCTCGTTCGGAGGTGCGGTGTTCTTCCAGCTGCGCCCGGACACCAACTTCTTCGGCTTCGTCCCGCACGCCGAGATCGCGGGGCTGCGGGTCACCCTGCCCACCTCGAGCGAGCGCTACGACGCGTGGGGCCTCAGCGTCGGGGGTGGCCTCGGCTACGAGGTCGGCGCGGGCTTCGTGCTCGAGCTTCGGGTCCACCACCAGTGGTACTTCGACCTGCCCGAGGCCTCGGGGATCGGGACCGACGGATGGACGTTCAGCGGGGGCTTCGCGTACCGGCTTCCGAGCTGACCGGGCTCATCCAGCGATAGCCGTGGGCGCGCACCTGGTTGATGTGCAGCCCGCCGCAGCCCGCGTCGTGCGCGCAACCGCGGCACCGCCGCGACTTGCTGCGGTAGCGCTCGAGGATGTAGCGGCGCGCGAAGCGGAAGATCTCCAGGCGACCGTCCGGGTCGAGCATCGCGGCGTCCAGCGCCTTCTCCGGCGCGCGTGGAGCCCGACCGATCACGCAGGCGGGGAGCCCTTCGACGGGAACGTCGGCGGCGAAGCGCGCGAAGAACGCCGGCGCGTCGACGTCGCGCTCCGCCGCTTCGGTGAGGCGCTCGTAGCTCGGCTGACGGATCGCGATGCGGCCGCCTCGCGAGCCGGTCGCCCACGCCTCGAGCCACGGCGCGGTGTCTCGGTTGAGCAGCACGATCACCTCGAGGTCGCGGTCCTCGGCGATCAGCGCGTCGGCCTGCGCGGCGGTGGTGGCCACGACGGCGGCGACGGCATGGCCGAGCCCTTCGAGCCCCGCGTAGTCGTCGAGCTCGAGCTCGATCGCGACGTCCGACTCGAGCACGTCCGCGTAGGGGCCGAGCGCAGCGCGCGCGCGGTCGATGTCCTCCGCGCGGACGGCGAGCCGCCGGAGGGGAGCGTCCTTCGCGCGGTCCCGCAACGCGACGTGCGCGAGCGCTCCGCCTTCGTCCGCGTCGGCCGCGAGGAGCGGCAGCCTTCGCTTCTCGCCCTGACGCACCGCCTCATCGTCCATCGCGCGCTTCGACGAGGCCGGGTCACCGCCGAACACCGGCGGGAGCGCCGCCTCGAACCCGGGATCGAGCCGGATCGCCTCGAACGACCTCGTGTGCAGCGTGGTCTGCACGTCCTCGAGCACGTCGCACAGCTGCTGCAGGTAACAATACTTGCAGCGATCGGGCTCGCGACACTCGAGCGGCACGCCCGTCTTGAGCTGCTTCTGGAACTCCTCTTTGCGGCCGCGGACCTCATCGTTGAGCTTGTACGGGTCCTGGATGAGGTGCTCGAAACCCTCGAGATGCGGCGGCGGGAACCGATTGAACCAGACGTGCACGTCCGGTCGCGTGCTGAACTCGAGCGCGTACGCGATCTTGTCGGCGTACTCCTCGAGGTCGTAGAACAGGATGTCGCGGCCCTCTTTGAATGCGCTCCCGAACGGCACGACCTGGAGGAGATCGAACTCGCGGACGCCCCAGGCGTAGAACGTCTCGAGCATCTCGGGGAGCACGCGGACGTTGCCGCGGTTGATCACGATGTCGACGTTCACGATCGGCCGCCCGTCGTCGAGCGCGCGCCGGAGCCCCGCGCTCTCTTGGACGAACGCGCCCTTCACCCCGACCAGCGCGTCGTGGATGCGCTCGTTCGGTCCGTGCAGCGAAAACGTGATCTCGTGAAGCCCCGCCGCGAGGCACTTGTCGAGGAACTCCTGGTACGCGAAGAGCCGCCCGTTGGTGACCGTCTGGATGCGCCGATAGCCGGCGAGCCGACCGAGCCGGATGAAGTCGACGTAGCGCGGGTGGATCGTCGGCTCGCCGCCCGAGAGGATGAGCCGTGTCGCGCCCTTCTTGCGCCCGTCGAGGATCTGCCGCTTCACCTCGTCGGGGTCGCGCATCTCACCGTCGTGGGCGAGCGAGTCGAGGCAGAAGACGCACTTGTTGTTGCAATCGAACGTGAGCCGCACCCAGTTGCGCTTCTCGTGAGCCGCGTCCTCGTGCTGCGCGATCCGCGCGTCGGCGACGCCGGCCGAGTGGACTTCCTCCGTGAGCATCCGCGCTCGGATCCTACTCCGCCCGCTCTCGGCTGACCACGACGGCTCCGCGCGATCCCGGATTCGCTCGGGAGACTTCGCCGGTCTACGATGGTCTCGCCGATGCCCCGCGTGCTCGTGATCGCGCCGCCGATGAGCGTGGCGAAAGACTGGATCGACTATCCGTATTTCGCGGATCTCGGTGCGGTCCAGCTCGCGGGCGCGCTCCGCCCGGTGTTCGACGTGACGCTCCTCGACGCGTTCGCGCTGCCGAGCGCGACGCTGCACTGGCGGCGAGACGGTCGCGCGCACCTCGGCGCTTCGCTCGACGAGCTCCTCGCGCGCGTCGAGGCGGCGGGATCGCTCGACGCCGTGGTGATGACGGTGACGCCGTTCCACCGACCGCCGACGCGCGACGATCTGTTGGCCGGCGCGCTCCGCGGTGTGCGCGCGATCGTCGGCGCCGAGCCTCGCGTGATCCTCGCCGACGCGTACCAGTCGGGACAGCACTACGTCGAGTGCGCGGATCTCCTAGAGAGCTACCCCGAGGCGGACGCGTGGGTGAAGTACGAGGCGGAGGTCACGGTGTCCGCGCTCCTCGGACAGGACGAGCGGCCGCGCGGGATCCATCGCGGGGCGCGCGCCGATCTCGCGACGCTGCCGCTCCCCGCGTGGGACCTCGTCGATCTCGATGCGCACGACGCGTTCCGCGAGCGCGTGATGACGAAGGCAGGGCGCTCGCGCTGGCAGTTCCCGATCGACGGACGGACGCTCCCCGCGATCACGTCGCGCGGGTGCCCGTTCACCTGCGCGCACTGCTCGTCGAATCCCGATCTCGAGGGCGGCGAGGCCAAGACGCAACGTCGCGTGCCCGAGCCCGCCGCGATCTTCGATCGGCTCGCCGACCTCGGCGCGACGCGCGTCGCGATCCTCGACGAGCTCGTCAACGTGCGGAAGAGCCACTTCGACGCCGTGCTCGACGCGATCGAGCGACGCGACCTGCGCTTCGAGGTGCCCAACGGCCTGCGCGCCGACTACGTGGACCGCGCGCAGCTCGAGCGGATGCGCGGCCGCGTCACCACGATCAGCGTGAGCGCCGAGAGCGGGAGCCAGCGCGTGCTCGACGAGGTGGTCGACAAGAAGCTCGACCTCGCCGAGATCGAACGCGTCGCGCGCGAGGCCAACGAGATCGGGGTGCCGCTCCTCGTCCACTGGATGATCGGCCTGCCGACCGAGACGGCGGTCGAGGTCAACGAGACGCTAGAGCGCGCGCTCGATCTGTTCGATCGCTACCGCGCGGAGCCCGCCGTGCAGTTCGCGACGCCGCTCCCCGGCACGCGGCTCGCCGATCCGCGCGCGCTCCCCGTGATCGACGGGGTGGCGTACGCGTCGCCGTCGGTCGAGGACTGGGGCCCGCGGTTCCAGAAGCGGCCCACCGCGTTGCCGGGTGGGCTCGAGCCGTCCGTCCTCGAGGCGTTCCGTTCCACGTTCGAGAAGAGGCTCGAGGCCTCGCGCGGCCCCGAGAAGCTGATCGTCAACGTGACGTACGTCTGCAACAATCATTGCACGTTCTGCGCGGTGGGAACGCGGACCCAGCTCGACGGGCACCCGGGCGCGCAGCGCGAGCACCTCGACCTCTACCGCGCGCGCGGCGTGACGATGGTCGACTTCGACGGCGGTGAGCCCACGCTGAACCCGGAGCTGATCGCGCTCGTCGGCTACGCGCGCTCGATCGGCTACGAGCGCGTGAACGTCACGACCAACGGGCGGCGCTGCGCGTACGACGACTACGCCGACGCGCTCGTGAACAGCGGGCTCACCACGCTGCTCTTCAGCGTGCACGGACCCGACGCCCGCACGCACGCGCAGCAGGTCGGGGTGGCGGAGGCGTTCGAGCAGACCACGCAAGGCATCCGCCACTGCGTGGCGCGGCGGCCCGAGCACGTCGAGCTCGGGATGAACGTGACGATCACCAAGGGGAACCACGACAAGCTCGAGGCGCTGACCCAGCTCGCGTGGGATCTCGGGCTCGCCTGGATCAACCTCCAGTTCCTCACCCCGTTCGGCCGCGCGACGAAGTGGGTCGCCCCCGACACCGCGGCCGCGGCCGAGCGCGTGATGCGGCTCATCGATCGGTGGAAGGACCGGATGAAGATCCAGGTCATCAACCTGCCGTTCTGCTTCATGCCCGGGTACGAGGAGCACCTCAGCGGCGATCTCGCGAAGCTGTCGCGGCACATGGTGTTCGTGAACAACGAGACGGTGAACCTCGCGGCCTATCTCGCCGAGCGACGGACCCGCAAGCCCGTGTGCGAGACGTGCCCGCACGCCTGTTTCTGCGGGGGCTTCTACGAGCTCGACGAGGTGCCCGAGCCTCCCTGGCTCATCGCGCCGGAAGACCTGCTGCGCCGGCCCGCGCCCGTCACCCCCTGAGGGACTCAACCCACGACCGGACTCGCCGTTTCACTCCGGCCATGGGACCCGCCCTCGACCCCGCGTACCTGCGGAACATGGAAGAGACGCTGCTCGACATCGGCCCCGGCCTGTTCCACGAGGTGCTCGGGGTGTTCCTCGCCGAGGTGCCGCCTCGTCTCGACGGGCTGGTCGGCGCCGAGGACAGGACGATCCGGCGCGCCGCCCACTCCATCCGAGGGGCCGCCGCGAGCGTCGGCGCGGCGCGCCTCGCGCGGCTGTGCGGGGAGATCGACGACGCGCCGGACGGCGCCGACGTGCGACGGCTCTTGCCGGGGATCGCGAACGAGATGGCGCGGGTCGTCAACGCGGTCCGCGAGGTCCTCCGGGACGCCGCGGCGTAGACGATCGTCGCGTTCCGAGGTGGGCGCGGTCGTGCCACGATGCGCCCGATGCGGCGGCCCTCCCTCGCGCTCACGATCGCCCTCGCGGCCACCGCGTGTGGAGCGACGCACGATTCGTTGCGGGCGCGCGCCGCGCTGGAGCTCGCGTGCGATGAAGCGACGCTCGAGACCGAGGTGATCGACGGCTCGATCGGCAACGGGCGTACCGTCGAGGTGCGCGGCTGCGGCCGGAGCGCCCGCTACACGCAGATGTGTGACGCGTCGGCGGGTGAGCTGATCCGCAACTGCGCGTGGACGCGGTGAGCCGGTTCGCACGAGACGATCGAAGCCCGGCTGCTACCCTGCGCCGACGATGAGCGCGCCGACTCCCCTCGCGGTGGGCGACCGGGTCCTCGGCGGCCGGCTCGAGGTGCTGTCCGTCCTCGGCGAGGGCGGGATGGGACGGGTGTACGAGGTCCGTCACCGCATCACGAAGCACGTGCGCGCGCTCAAGGTGTTGCATCCGCACTACGCGGAGAACCCGGACGTGGTCACGCGGTTCCTACGGGAGGCGAGCGTCGCGGGGACGCTGGAGACGCCGCGGGTGGTCGAGACGTTCGACGCGGGACGCCTCGAGGACGGCGCGACCTACGTGCTCATGGAGCGGCTGCGCGGCGAGTCGCTCGGTGCGCGCCTCGAGCGCGAGCACCGGCTGCCTGCGACGGAGATCGCGCGGCTCGTCATGGAGGCGTGCGAGGGGCTGGAGCTCGCCCACGCGGCGGGGATCGTCCATCGCGATCTCAAACCCGACAACCTCTTCATCGCGCTCTCCGCCGACGGGACGGAGCACGTCAAGCTCCTCGACTTCGGCATCTCGAAGTTCATGTCGAGCGAGCACGTGTCGCTGACCACCGCCGGGCACCTGATGGGCACCCCGCTCTACATGGCGCCCGAGCAGGCGGAGGGCGCCGAGCGCGCCGACGTGCGCAGCGACATCTACGCGCTCGGCGCGATCCTCTACGAAGCCCTGGCCGCGCGCCCGCCGTTCGAGGCGGTCGGCCTGCCGAAGCTCCTCGTGATGATCGAGCAAGGAGACCTGACGCCGCTCGACGTCGTCGCGCCCGACCTCGACCCACGCCTCACCGCGATCGTGGGGCGCGCGATGGCGCGGGATCCCGACGCGCGGTTCCAAGACGCGGCGTCGCTGCGCGAGGCGCTGGCCCCGTTCGCGAGCGGTGAGCCCGCGCCGATCCCGCAGACGCGCATCGAGACGGCGGACACGCTCCATGCGAGCGAACGTCCGGAGGCGCCGAGCGCGGAGCCGCCGGCGTCCGACGCGTACACGCAGCCGAGCGTCACCGCCCCGACCGCGGAGCGACCGCGCTGGCCCGTGCTCGCGATCGGCAGCGCGATCGCCCTCTCGCTCGCGCTCGGAGCCTACGCGCTGTGGGGTGGGGACGCGGAGACGCCATCGACCCCGGCGACCGAGCACCCGAGCGTCGACCGCGTCGGGTCCGTCGGCCCGGAGCCGGTCGCGCCCGAGCCGGTGACACCGACGTCGGAGGATCGCGCCCCCGACGTCGACGAGTCGGGCGCGGACGAGGCGGCGAGCGACCCCGGTGGCCCGGACGAGCCGCGGCTGCCCGAGGGTCGCCGCGGAACGGCGAGCGGACGACGGCGCACCGACGCGTCCGGTCGGCGCGCCGCGAGCGACGGGCTCGACAGCACGGATCCGTATGCGCGGCCTTAGCCTCGTCGTCGCGCTGGGGTGCGCGATCCCGCTGGTCGCTCACGCGCAAGACGCGCGGACCGAGGCGCAGCAGCGTTTCCAGCGCGGGCTCGCGCTCTACGAGGAGGGGCGCGACGACGCGGCGCTCGCCGAATTCGAGGAGGCCTATCGCGTCGCGCCGGCATGGCAGGTGCTGTTCAACATCGCGCGCGTGCACGCGCGGCTCGGCCACGCGGTCGAGGCGGCGGACACCTACGCGCGCTACCTCGACGAGGGAGGCGATGCGATCGACGCGGCACGACGCCGCGAGGTGGAGACGCTCCTCGCCGAGCAACGCGCGCGCATCGCGAGCGTGCTGATCGTCACGAACGCTCCCGCCGTGATCAGCGTCGACGGCGTGGACGTCGCCCGGACACCTCTCGAAGCGCCGCTGCGATTCGCCGCCGGCGAGCACACCGTCGCCGTGCGGGCCGAAGGCCACGATCCGGAGATCCGGTCGCTCCGGCTCGCCGGAGATACGCTACAGACATTGACATTCGAGCTCGTGCGGCTCGCCGAGGCGGACGCACCCCTCGACGTGCGCTGCGAGGTTCCGGGGGTCCGCATCCTCGTCGACGGAAGCGAGCGCGGGGTCTCGCCGCTCGCGGGACCGCTCCGGCTGGCGCCCGGCGAGCATGTGGTGATCGGTCGACGCGAGGGATACCGCGACGCACGCGAGCAAGTGGTCGCGACAGGAGGTCAGCGTTCCGCGGTCACCCTCTCGATGCGCGCGGAGGACACGGCCGAGCTGGCGACCCTGCGGATCCGACTCCCCGCGGCCAGCGCGCGAGTGACGGTCGACGGTGAGTCACGACCGCAGGCGGATCGGTGGGACCTCCCGGTCGGCCCCCACCGCGTCTCCCTCGAGGTGGTCGACCGCGAGCCGAGCGACGAGACCGTGGTGATCCCGCGCGAAGGCCTCGACCACGCGCCCGCGTTGGTGTGGACGCCCGAGGCGCGACAGGCGCGCGTCGAGGCGGCCGATGCGCAGCGCACGGCCGGGTTCGTCGTCGCGGCGGCCGGCGCCGTGGTGCTCGTGGCGGGAGGAGCGACGCTGCTCGCCGACGCGGTGATCACGAGCGACAACGCGATGCGCTACGACCGTGCGGTCTACTGCGAGGACCATCGCTCGCCGGTGCCCGACGAGTGCTTTCCACCGTTCGACTTCGACGCCGAGACGCAGTGGAGGGAGCGCTTCGACTACCTCACCGGCGGCCTCCTCGGCGCGGGGGTCGCGGGTGTCGCGGTCGGTGCCGCAGGGCTCGGCGTCGGGCTCGCGATCGCTCTGAGCGCGCCGGACGAGGACGCGATCGACGACGAGGCCCATGCCCGCGTACGATTCGGACCCGGCGGAGTGAGCGTCGAGGGGACCTTTTGAGCTCGCTATCCAACTTGCGTATCGACACCCCACAGCGATGACCATGCACCCCGACGCACGATCCATTCCCCGCCTCGCGGCGCTCGCGCTCCTCTCGTTCGCGGCCTTCACCGCCTCGGGATGCAACGTTCGCAAAGCGCTGTCTTCGCAGTGCGATCTCAACTCCGACTGCGAGGACCCTTACGTCTGCCGCCTCGGCCTCTGCCGCAACTGGTGCGCCGGCGATCGCGACTGCCCGCTCGGCGCGTACTGTGCGGTCAACAATGAAGGCCTCGGCTCGTGCCTGTTTCCGGACGAGGAGACGTGCGACCCCGCGGCGGGCGCCGATGCGTGCATCGCCGGGCTCGCGTGCACTCCGGCCGGCCTGTGCCGCGTGTCGTGTCGCGGGAGCGAGCAATGCCTGTGGACGGGCGCGTGCATCGGCGGCTTCTGCGAGGACGTGACGGCGTTCGAGGCCGACGCCAGCACGCCGCTCGGTGACGCGAGCACGCCGCGCGACGCCGGCGCCCCGCGCGACGCGATGTCGGGCTGCGCGGGACCCGAGCTCTGCAACGGGATGGACGACGACTGCGACGGCAACACCGACGAGGGAGCGGACGCGTGGTGTGACGCGCTCCCCAACGCGACGGGAGAGTGCCGCGACGGCGAGTGCCGGTTGGCCTGCGAGACGGGCTTCGACGACTGCGACGGCGTGCAGATGAACGGCTGCGAGGCCGATCTCGGCATCGACCCCGTGCACTGCGGACGCTGCGACAACGCATGCCCCTCCGGGGATGGCGCCGTCCCGGTGTGCGAGGCGGGCTTCTGCGCGGCCCCGATGTGTCAGCCGATGCGCGGAGACTGCGACCGCAACCCCACGAACGGGTGCGAGGTGTTCCTGGCAAACGACGATCTCCACTGTGGGACGTGCGGCCGGGCGTGCCCGCGGATCGCCGGCGGCAACGAGGTGTGCGTCGCTGCGATGTGCACCGTCGCGTGCGCGACGGGCTTCGGCGACTGCAACCTCGACGCGACGGACGGCTGCGAGACGCCGACGTCACGCTCGGAGTCCGACTGCGGGATCTGCGGGAACCCGTGCGCCGCCGGCCAGGTCTGCGCAGCCGGCGTGTGCGTGACGCCGAGCTTCCCGAGCATGGGGACGGCGGGCGGCTTCATGCCGACGAGCGACACGAGCCTGCCGCCCGGGATCCATGAGTTCACGAGCGTGACGATCCCCGCGGGCGTGACGGTGACGATCGACACGACGTCGGGCTCCTCGGGCGTGCTCGAGCTGCGCGCGACGGGCGACATCGTGATCGCAGGGACCATCGACGTCTCGGGTGGCCAGGGCGGGGGCGCCGCGGCCGGGACGTGCAGCGCGAGCGGCGGAGACACCGCGGCCCCGAGCGGCGCGGGCGCCGGCATCGCGAACTCGTGCGAGCCCGTGTCACGGTTCGGAGGCGGCGCGGCCGGGCACGACGCGCCCTCGGGCGTGGGCATGTGCGCGCTCGGCGGACGCAACGGCGGAGGGAGCGGCGGCGGCGCGGGGGTCGGCAGCGGCGGCGGCGGCGGCGGCGGCTTCGCCGGCGGCGGCGGTGGTCAAGGTAACTTTCAAGATGGTGCGGCCGGTGGATCTGCGGCGGGCGACACCGGGGGCGCGGCCGGCAGCGCGTGCGCCGGCGGAGGCGGCGGCGTAGCCCCGGGCTCATTCGCGGGAGCCGACGGCCTCGCGCGGACGACGTGCGGCCCGACCGGTGGAGGTGGCGGCTCGATCGGGGCCAGCGCCGCCGCCGATCTCGCGGTGCGCACCACGTTCCGCGCCGGCTCGGCGGGCGGCGGAGGCGGCGGCACGGCGTTCTCGTGCGGCGCCGGAGGAGGCGGCGCGGGCGGCGCGCTGCGCTTGGCCAGCGCGACGCGCATCGAGCTGACGGGCTCGCTCCGCGCCGAGGGAGGCGCGGGAGGCGGCGGCCCGACCGGCACGCTGGGTGGCGGCGGCGGCGGCAGCGGCGGCGTGATCTACCTGAGCGCGCCGGAGATGAACCTCGTCGGGACGATCTCCGTCCTCGGCGGGGCGGGCGGCGAGTCGGGGATGATCGACGGGGGCGATGGGGGGCTAGGCCGTTTGCGGATCTCCGTCGACACCGCGACGTGCACGACGAGCGGTTCGTTCCTCGGGTCGAGCTTCGCGTGCGCGGCCAACGTGACGCCCGGCCCGGGCGAGGCGTACGTCGACGAGTATCCGGACTGACCTCAGGGCCGGAGCTTGCGACCTTCGCGCTTGCCGTGCGTGAGCCAGTGCTGCGCGGGATCGACGCGCGCCTCCGCCACGTCGGGGTTGGCCTCGAGATAGAGCGCGGCGTCGAAGCCCGTCGGGAGCTCCGGCGGCTGCGCGGTGACCTGCCGCACGAAGTCTTGCGCGAGCGGGCGGCCCGCGTAGGCGGCGGGGACCGGCTCGCCCGTGCGGATGTCGACGGGATGGAGGAACTCGATGGAGCCGAACATCGGGTCGCTGCGCATCGGGTAGTAGTAGACACAGCCCTCGAAGAAATAGTGCGTGACCTGCGACCAGCGCGTGCGCGCGGGATCGCGCTGGGCCGCGCCGCCGTGCAACAGATTCGCCGTCCAGATGAGCGCCTGGCCCTTCCTCGCCATGAATCGCTCGGTGTGGAGCCCGTGCGCATCGATCAACGCACGCCAGAGCGGCTCGTAGTCGCTCTGACTGATCACCTCGCCTTCGCCGGCCGCGCAACGTCCGAGGTGCTCGTTGGTGTAGACGGGGAACCGGTGGCTGCCCGGACAGTACTCGAGCGGGCCCGCGTCCTCGTGGATGTCTTCGAGCGCGACCCACACCCCACACATGAAGCGCTCCGGGACGCTGTGGAAGTAGACCGCGTCGGTGTGCAAGTGCTGTTGCGTGCCGACGGGGAACGTCAGCGTCTGGAAGGGAAACGCGGGACGCCCGTAGAGCCGGCTCAGGAGATCGATCATCCCTTTGTTGGCGGCGATGCGACGCGCGTCCTCGTCGACCGTCCACGCGTCGTCGAGCCGAAGGCCCGCGTGGGCCGCGTGACCGTGGGCGCGCCATTCGTCCCAGTCGAAGCGCGGACCGAGGTGCTCGATCTGCCGCTGCGCCACCGCGTCGAAGTCTCGGTCCGGGAAGTCGACGACCGCGAAGCCGCGCTCGCGCAGCTGCTCGGCGACCGCGCGCGTCTCGGGATCGAGCGACGGCGAGAGCGCGTCGAAGAGCGGGCTCTCGACGAGCGGCACGCCCGGTAGGAGGTCGCGCGCGCGATGCTCGTCCTCACCCCTCGGTGTCGCCATCTCCGTCGCCTCCTCGACTCCGCGGCGAACGTATCAGCCGACGCGACCTCGCGGGTAGCTCACGCGGGCCAGAGCCACGCCGCGCCGCGCACGCCGCTGCTGTCGCCGTGCGCCGCGCGCACCACGCGCGTGTGGACCTCATCGCTGAAGACGTAGGCGCGCAGCCGCTCGGGCAGCCCCTCCGCGAGCCCCGGCAGGTTCGATACGCCGCCGCCCAACACGACGACGTGCGGGTCGAGGATGTCGATCACCACCGCCAACGATCGCGCGAACCGATCCGCGTGGCGTTCGAGCGTGTCGCGCGACGCGTGGTCGCCGGCCGCGGCGCGCTCCGCAATCCCGCGCGCTTCCAGCGCCTCGCCGTGCATCGCCGCGTGGTCACGCGCGATCGCCGGCCCGCTCAGCCACGTCTCGACGCAGCCGCGCTTGCCGCAGTAGCACGCGGGACCGGGGCGCTCGTCGTCGGTCGGCCACGGCAGCGGCGTGTGGCCCCACTCCCCCGCGATCGCGTTCGGTCCGGACGAGAGCCGGCCGAACGTCACCACGCCCCCGCCCACCCCCGTGCCCGCGATCACGCCGAACACCGAAGGCGCGCCCGCCGCGGCGCCGTCGGTCGCCTCGCTCAACGCGAAGCAGTCCGCGTCGTTCGCGAGCCGCACCTCGCGCGCGAGCGCGTCGCACAGATCGCGCTCGAGCGGACGACCGTTGAGGCAAACGGTGTTGCTGTTCTTCAGGAGCCCGGTCCGTCGCACCACCGCGCCGGGCGTCCCGACCCCGACGGTGGCCGATTCGCCCAGGTCCCGCTCGAGCTCGAGGACGAGCCGCGCGATCGTGCCGACGATCTCCTCATACCGATCCGCCGGAGTCGACACCCGCCGCCGCGCCCGCTCCGCGCCGTCGGCGTCGAGCGCGATCGCCTCGATCTTCGTGCCCCCGAGGTCGACGCCGATCCTCACCGGTCGAAGACCCTGAGCGCGGCCGGCCGACTCGGCGCGACCCCTCGCGCGGCCGCGATCTCCGCGTCGCCGTACCGCGCGAGGTAGTCGCGGCGCAGCCCGCGGCAGCGCGGTCGATCCGGGCATCCGTCGCACGCGGGCACGTGGACCTGCGGGGTGAGCCGGCTCTCGCTGAGCTCGAACTCCGCGTCCGGGCTGACCACGCGCACGCGCTGCGCCGCCGGGTCGTACGCGATCGCCGCGTGGGCGCCGAGGAGACATCGCGGGACGTGGAGCGAGCGCACGGTCAACCCCAGCCGTTCCGCCACGCCCATCGCGCGCGCGATCTCCGGGACGACCTCGGTCATCCGTGGCATGGAATCGAAATTGTCGCGATTGTTGTCGGTGAGCGACACGAACCAGAGGTCGATCCGGCGCGCCCCGCGCTCCGCGATCCACGCGAACGTCTCCGCCAGCCGAGGGGCCGTGTCGCGCTTCATGATCACGTCGACGACCGGATCGAGACCCGCATGGACGAGCGCCTCGAGCCCACCCTGCATCGCCGCGTACGTCGCGGCGCGGCGCACCGTGCGTTCGTACGCCGCTCCGTCGGCATCGTGGATGGACATGTGAAACGTCGTCACGCCGGCGAGCACCAGCTTCTCGACGTTGGCGGGGCTGAAGAGGAGGCCGTTGCTCTGCAGCTTGACGTCACGGAAGCCGAGCGACTTCGCAGCGCGGACGATCGCGAGCAAGTCCTGGCGGATGGTCGGCTCGCCGCCGGTGAACGAGACGTCGACGAGCCCGTCCGCCCTCCCCCTCCGCATCGCCGCGACGACATCGCGTGCGCTCAACGCGCGCGCGCGCATCGCCGGAGTGATGGTGCAGTAGTCGCACGCCAAGTTGCAGTCGTAGCCGAGGATGACGTCGAGCAGCACGCGAGGGCTCCGAGATCAGCATCCGACACGCACCACGGGCCGTCGAGGGGACGCGCGGAGCCGTGGGTCATCGCTTCTGCTCTGCGCGCGGGAAAAGGGTACGCGCGCGGGGCTCCTTGACCGCTCCTCCCGACCGCCGATACGCTTTTGCTCGTCGGAGGTCGATTGAGCGAACGCAGCGATAAGCCGATCGGACGCCGCCGAGCCCTCGTCGGCCTCGGAGCCACCGCGGGCGTGGCCGCGACCGCGTGGGGTCCGATGACCCACGAGGCGCGCGCCGACCACGTGGCGACGAAGGAGTCCGGTCTCCCCCCCGGGTACGACCCCAACGAGCCGATGATGCCCGACGCGATCGCGGCGCACGGTCTGACCGCGCCGTCGGCGGAGGTCGCCGCGTTGTTCGCGGCCCTCCCCGCGGGAGCGGAGCTCGAAGGGAACTGGCGCGTCGAGGCGATCTACGACGTCCGCGGCGGCGCGATCCCGGTCGTCCTCTCGACGCGCACGGGTCGTCGCTTCGCGCTGGAGGTGGTCCGCCACGATCCGCGCGGGCCCGAGCCGGTGGCCCTCGCCGCCGGGCTTGCCGTCACGCTGTCGAATCGCGGCGCTGGCCACGAGTCGAGCGACGAGTCGTTCGGCCTCGGCGCGCAGGCGCTCGGTCGCGCTCTCGGTCGCGCGAGGGACGGCGGAGCGCCCATCCCGGAAGGCCTCCTCACCCACGGCCAACGCCGCGCGCGCTTCCCGGCGGGGATCTTCCATGTCCCCCTCGAGCATGCTCGCGTCGAGCGAGGCTGAGCCGCTCCCCCGATCGTTCTCTCCGATCTCGCGAATCTCGCGAACGAGCTCGTCGTGAACCCGATCGCGCTGCACGGCGCGACCGCGCCCGTCCACGACTGGGTCGCTCGCTCCGAGGGCGACTTCGCCCGCGCGATGGACGCGCTCACCCGCGCCGGCGCGGGGGCCACCGTTCGCACGACGCTCACCCGCGCGAACGCACGGCTCCTGCCCGAGCTCGCGAGGCTGCTCGGCGCGCACCGGGTCGCACGGTGGATCGTCGGGTTCCCCGCTGAGCCGTTCGACACCGCGGTGTTCGCCCGCTACGCGCTCTCCATGCCGAGCGCGCTCCTCGCGATCGATCGCGCGCGCGCCGACGGGATCGAGGCGTGGCTCGAGGACGCTCCGCTCTGCCTGATGGGTCGGTTTCGCGATCGGGCACGGACCGAGCGCCGCGCCGCGTTCGGCGCGCGCTGCGCGGGCTGCGAGATCGCCTCGCGCTGCCCCGGCGTGCCCTCGGCGTACCTCGCGCGCTTCGGCGACGCCGAGCTGGTCCCGATCCACCGAGCCCCGCCGGAGGCTGCGCCATGATCCTCGCGCAGCTCGAGGTTCCGCAATCTCGTTTCCGGTGTACGGCGGTGCGCCTCCCGAGCGACGACCGGTTCGAAGCGCGCTTCGAAGCCGACGATGACTGGATCGAGCTGACCGTCCTGCCCAAGGACCAGGCGGAGCGCGCGTTCGCCGTCTTCGATCGCGTGGCGGTGCGCTATCGCGGGCACGTGCGCGAGCGGAGCGAGGCCCGACGCCTCGCGATCCGCGAGCTCGTGCACGGCATCGCAGCGCCGATCGACGAGCGCCTGAGCAACGGGGCGCGCACCGTCGCGGAGGCGCTCGGCCGGCCGCGCGAGCCGCGGCGGCTGCGCTTCGATCCGGACGGCCTCTGGGCGCTGCTCGCCCCCGAGGTCCAGCGGGGTCGGGAGGTCGCCGACGGCTGGATCGCGTACGCGATCTACCCGACGAGTCACATCTCCGACGTGCTCACGCACAAGCTGGAGCTCGCGCTCGAGCTGCGGCGCGGCGACGACGCGCCGATCCGGCTCACGTTCGGGCCGCGCGGCGACGGTGACGCGTTCGCGCGCGGCGTGCATATCGCGATGTCGTATCTCACCGGCGGCCGCGACCGCGCGGACGCCGATCGTGTGTGCTCGTCGATCGCGTTCCTCCTCGCGGTGCGCGACGATGCGAGCCTCGACGTCGAGTTCCCCGACGTGGGCGAGCCGCTCCGTGCCCCCGAGCTCACCTCGGGCGAGGCCCCCGACCAGCCCGGCGTGTTGAACCTCGCGATCGACACCGCGTGCGGCCAGCGCTGCGCGTTTTGCGCCGTACAGGACGTGCGTCCACCGATCGAAGGCCACGACGAGGTGCGCCTCGCGCGACTCTTCGCCGACCTCGCGTCGAACCGCGCGGCGGGCATCCGACGCCTGCGGTTGAACGGCTACGACCCGCTCACCCACCCGCGCGTCGTCGAGATCCTCGAGCGCGCGCGCTCGCTCGGTTATCGCGAGGTGACGGTGTTCTCGCCGTGCACGCGCCTCGCCGACGACGCGTTCCGCGACGCGGTGATCGACGCGCTCCCCGAGCGGCGCCTCGTCTGCGTGCCGCTCTACGGCGCGACCGCCGAGGTGCACGACCGAATCACCGGGCGCGCCGGCGCGTACGACCTCGTGATGCGCGCGCTCGACGGCCTCACCGCGCGCCTCGCGCCGGAGGAGGTCCGCCTCACGACGGTGATCCTCGAGACGAGCATCGACCAGCTCGGCCCGCTCGCTGCGCTCGCGGCGGAGCGCGGCCTCGTGCTGCACGCGCAGGTCCCGTACCCGACCACCGAAGCGCCCGACGATCCGTTCCGCGCGGTGACGCCGCGCTTCGACGCGATCGCCGCGGAGCTCCGGCGCCTCTACGAGGCCGGGCTCCCTCGCCCGATGTCGGTGCGAGGGCTCCCCACCTGCGTGCTCGCGCGCGCGTTCGACGGTGTCGACCCGGCGGCGTGGCTCGTCGAGCCCGACGCGCCACCCCTCGTGCCGGGCACCGAGTCGCGACGGCTCGACGAGCAGCACCGGGCTCGACAGATCACGCGGAGCGCGTTCCACTCCGCCACCGTGCCGTGCCCGCACGCCGATCGCTGCGCGCTCCGCCCCGCGTGTCCGGCCGAGGTGTTGCGGAGCTACGCCGAGGTGCACGGCCTCGACGAGCTACGGCCGGTCACGATCACCGCGCTGCTCGCGCGCGCGCGGGCGAGGCAAGCGCGATGACGGATCGCGCGCGGGCGCGTGAGCTCGCCGCGGGCGCGGTCTCGGACGCGGATCCGTCGGCGTGGTTCGAGGTGCTCTATCGCGAGGCGGAGCGCGGAACCGCCGTCGTGCCGTGGGCCGACCTCGAGCCGAACCCGCTCCTCGTGCGCTGGATGTCGACCGAAGGGCCGCGCGGCGGTCGCGCGCTCGACGTGGGCTGCGGGTACGGAGACAACGCAGCGTACCTTCGGCATCGCGGGTTCGACGTCGACGCGTTCGACGTCTCACCCACCGCGATCGAGCGCGCGCGCCAGCGCTTCGGCGACGTCCGCTTCACCATCGGCGACGCGCTCGCGCCACCGCCCGAGTGGCGAGGCGCGTTCGACCTCGTCGTCGAGGTGTACACGCTGCAGGTCCACCGCGAGGGCGCGCGCCGTGCGCTCGGCGCCGCGCTCACCGAGCTGCTCGCGCCGGGTGGCACGCTCCTCGTGATCGCGCGACTTCGCGACGAAGACGATCCCGTCGGCTCGATGCCGTGGCCGCTCACCCGCGGTGAGATCGAAGCGATCGCGTCCGCCGACGTCCCGCTCACCTCGTTCGAAGAGCTCCTCGACGACGAGGACCCGCCGGTGCGCCGCGCGATCGCCACGTACACGCGGAGCGGCGGCTGATGGCCTACGACGCGCAGCGCTTCGCCGAGCGCTACGGGCTCACGCGGCTGCCCGCGCCCCTCGATGAGGGGTGGTCGATCGCCGAGGTACGGACCGATCGAGTGCGCGCTGCGGTGAACCTGGTGCTGCGCCACGCCGAGGGCGGCGAGCTGCTCGTGTTCGCCGAGGACCGGGTCGACGGCGCGCAGTGCCTCGTCACCACGGACGCGCTCGCGCTCTCCTACTACGGCGAGGACGGCGTCGATCACCGCACCGCCGCGACGGTCACGCGCGCCCTCGCCGCGCGGCTGGCCGAGCAGGAACGCGTCGGCGAACCGAACGAGCGCGGTCTCGTCGTCGCGCGGCGCAGCGTGACCGGACGCGTCCGCACCCTCGAGCTCCGGATCAACCGCGAGTGCAACGAGGAGTGCGTGTTCTGCAACACGCCGGAGTCGTCGGAGACGATCCTCGACGGACCCGACGCGGTGCTCGCCGCGCTCGCGCGCGGGGCCGAGGCGGGATACACGCAAGTCATGCTCACCGGCCGAGAGACCACGCTCGCCCCTGAGCTGCCGCGCTACCTGCGCCGCGCGAAGGAGCTGCGCTATCGGGTCCGCTGCGTGCAGACGAACGGGACCTCGTTCTCGAACGAGCCGCTGTTGCGCAGCCTCGTCGATGCCGGGATGAACGCCACCGAGATGTCGCTCCACACGCTCGACCGCGGGACGTTCAAGGCGCTGGTCGGCGCGCCGCGGCTCCTCGACAAGACGCTGGAGGGGCTCGCGAACCTCGCGAAGGTCAAAGACCGCGTCCAGGTCCGGTTGGTGATCGTGCTCACCGTGCTCAACCTCGATCACGCGGCGGGCGTGATCGAACGAGCGACGGCGGCGCACCCGTCGATCACGCAGATCACCTTGTCACCGATGGCGCCGGTGGGCGACGGACAGGCGCGGGTCGATCTGATCCCGCGCCCCGACGCGCTCACCGCCCCGCTCGCGGCCGCGCTCGACGCCGCGAAGCGCCATCGGGTCGACGCGTGCGTGCCGTCGCGCTGCGGCGCGCCGCTGTGCGTGATGCCGCTCGGCACGGCCCACCTCAACGCCGAGATGGACAACGAGCCCGGCCAGACGCTCGAGGCGTCGAAGCGCAAGCCGGAGCAGTGCGCCCGATGCGTCTACGACGCGCGGTGCACCGGACTCTGGAGCGCGTGCCTCGATCGCTGGGGCGACGACGTGGTGCGCCCGGTGCTCGAGGTCTGACGCTCACTTGCGCGCGCCGCGCGCCTCGCGATAGCGGGGGGACGCGACGTGCTTGGGCGCGGTGGGTCGGGTCAACGGCGCTCCCGCATCGACGAACGCGGCGAGCGCCCGCTCGGCCGACTCGACGACGTGCGCTCCGCGCGCGAGCGGCACCGGCATCTCGGCGCCGTCGAGGACCGCGCGCACGAACGCCGCGAGCATCCGCGCGGTCTCCGAGCGGCGGGCCCCGACCATCGCGCCGTCGATCGAAGCGCCGCTCGCGTCGCGGAGGTAGCGCCGCTCGCCGACGCGGACCGCGAGGGCGTCCTCCGTCGCGGTGAAGTCGAAGCGCACCGCGTGCTCGCCGCGCGCCGTGGCGAAGCGGAGCGAGATCCGCTCGGGCCGGCTCGCGCCCGCGAAGTCGACCGCGATCGTCCGCTCGAGCGGCCCGCGGCACACCACCGGGATCACGAGCGCGTGCTGGAGCGTCTCGAAGAGCGGTGCGTACCCCCACGCGCGAGGGGAGTCGGGGGCACGGGGGCGCGCGCGGACGTGGATCTCGATCTCGCCGGGGGCATCGAGCAGCTCGGCGATCCCGGGGAGGAACAGCTCCTGGAGCGCACACGACAGCTTGCGTCCTGCCAGCTCGTCGGCGAGCGCCGCCGCGCGCGCGGCGGTCGGGGCGAGCGGCTTCTCGATCAGCGTCGGGATCTCCGCCGCCGCCGCGAGGCGCGCGAGCTCCTCGTGGGCGTCCGACGACGCCGCGATCACGATCGCCTCCGGCGCGAGCTCCTCGATCGCGCGCTCGGCCGAGCGGAACGTCGGCAGCGCGCCCCACCATCCTCCGCGCGCGTCGGGCGCGTGCGGCGATGCGATCCCGACCCACGCCAGCTCGGGCACCTCCTCCGCATGGCGCGCCAGCTCCTCGGCCCGACGGCCGCTGCCCACGAGCAACGCGCGCAGGGGCCGCGTCCGCGCGGGGACCACCGGGAGCGAGACGATCTTCGGCGGGGCGGGATCCGGCCGCGTCTCGGCGTCGTGATCGCGCAGCAGCGGCGGCGCGTCCTCGAACGCCATCGGCACCCCCCACGGCGGTCGTCGATGGAGCGCGCGGATCCGTGTGAGCTCGTCGTCGCTCCACGGATCGCCGATCACCGGCGTGAGCTCCGCGAACCCGTGGCGCTCCGCGTACGGACGCCAGAGGCCGTGACAGACCGCGCGGTAGCGACAGCGCTCGCACGCCGGGCCTCGCACCTTCTGCGGCGCGTCCTCGCTCACCGCCTCCGCGACGATCCCGAAGATGTCGCTCCACGCCGCGAACGGTCCGAGGAAGCACGGCGGTACGCCCTGCCGCGAGCCGACCACGAACGGCTGCCCGAGCTCGATCGCGCGCCGCATCGCGCGACGGAGATGGACCGTCGCCTCGCTGAGCCGCGGCACGAGCTCGGGGTGCTCGAGCGCCTTGTACTGCGGGGTCACGAACGCGAACGAGAGGAACACGCGACCGTCGAATTCCGCGTGGAGCCGCTCGACGAACGCGGTGAGGTAGCCCTGGTTGCGCGTCGTGATCACGTGGTTGACGGCGGTGAGCACGCCCTCGTCGAGGAGTCGGCGGATCCCCTCGCGCGTGCGCGCGTGGTCGCCCTCCTTCTGCGTCAACGCGCGGGAGAGCGCCTCGTCGTGCGCGTGCAGCGACACGAAGGCGTGGGTGAGTCCCGCCTCGCGCAGCCGCGCCGCCCGACCCTCGCGCGCGAGGAGCACCGCGTTGGTCACGATCTCGATCTCCGCGATCCCGCAGCGGTGCGCCGCGCGCACGTACTCGGGGAGCGCGGGGACGAGCGTCGGCTCCCCCCCGGAGAACGAGATCCGACGCACCCCGCGCGAGCCCGCGCGCGCGATCGCGCGGAGCATCTCGCGCTCATCGGCGAACGCGTTGTTGGAGCTCTCGTTCGCGCTGCAGAACAAGCAATCCTGATTGCAGTGCACGGTCGGGCGGAACACGAGGAACTGGACGTCCTTCGCCGCGCGCCGCTCCTCTGCGCCGTAGCGCGGGCGCCGCTTCGCCTCGCCGGTGAGCGTCCGCGCTCTCGCCTCGAACGGCCGGAGCCCCGCCCCGCCATGCCGCGCCGCGTAATTCTCGGTCGGTCCCGCGCACTCGCCGCGGTGCGCGCAGCGCCCGCACGCGTCCACCACCGGCTCGCCCTTGTTGCCGCGCGCCCTCCGAAAGCGGAAGCGCGCGTGCATCGCCGGCTCGTCGCCGAACGCGCAGAGCGGAACGCGCTGCGACGGCTCGAACAGGAGCTCCGCGCCGCCCGCCTCGGCCATCCGCGCGGCCTCCTCGAGCGCGGGCGCGACGTCCGTCCAGCGCGGCGGACCGAGCGCCTCGGGCACGGGCCCCGACGGAGCGTAGAAGCGAAACCCGCGCACCACGCCGGCGCGCAGCCCGAGCTCGACGAGCTTGCGCGGGTCGGACAGGCGCAGCGGGAGCACCGGCGCCTCGATCGTGATCGGCACCCTGCGGATCGCGCGCATCGCGAAGAGGGCGCCGGCCAACGAGCCCTCGCGTCCCGTCAACGTATCGTGCACGCGAGGCACGTGCGAGAACACGATCGCGCGGACCGCATCGAAGCCGGCTCCCGACACCTCGGACGCGGCGCCCTCGAGGTCGAGCGCCGCGCTCGCGAGCACCACCTCGCTGAAGCCGTGGCCGCGCGCGCCCTCGACGAGCGATCGCCACGGACGCGGCGCCGCGCGCAAGAGCAGCGTCGCCCCGCCGCCGGCGAGGATCCGGTCGACCTCCGTGCTGCGCGAGCCGTGCGCGCAGACCACGCCGGTACAGCAGGGCTCCCCGAGCGCGAGGGTGACGGTGCGGGACCCGCGCGATCTTCGCTCATGGACGGACCGAGCCAACCCTCGGAGTCTACACGCATGGCTGGGACGGGGCCGCGCACACCCCTCTTGGAGCGGCCGCACGCCGCGTCTACCGTGTGCGGATGCCGTCACGCGCCGCGCGCCTGGTCTTCGCCGCGATCGTCCTCACGCTCGTCCCCGCCGTCGCCAGCGCGCAGCCACCGTCGTTCATCAACTTCGAGTCCGGCCCGGTGCGACCGCTCGCGATGAGCGCCGACGGCACCGAGCTCTACGTCGTCAACGTCCCCGACGCGCGCCTCGAGATCTTCGACCTCACGGGGAGCGAGCCACGGCTCGACGCGTCGGTCGGGGTCGGGCTCGAGCCGGTCGCCGTCGCGGTGGAGTCGCCCACTCGCGTGTGGGTGGTGAATCACCTCTCCGACAGCGTGTCGATCGTCGACGTCGCCGCGTCGCCGCCTCGCGTGGTCAACACGCTCTTCGTCGGCGACGAGCCGCGCGACATCGTCTTCGCGGGTCCGGGTCGAGGGCTCGCGTTCATCACCAGCGCCCACCGCGGACAGAACACCGCGACGCCCGATGGCCAAGCGACGACCCCCGGCGTCGGGCGCGCCGACGTGTGGGTGTTCGACGCCGACTCCGTCGGGACCGCGCTCGGTGGAGCACCGCAAACCGTCGTGACCCTGTTCGGCGACGTGCCGCGCGCGCTCGCCGTCTCGCCCGACGGCGCGCGCGTCTACGCGGCGGTGTTCTTCTCCGGCAACCGGACGACCACCGCGCACGGCGAGGTCGTGTGCGACGGTGGCGCCGGCGTCGGGCCGTGCAACGTCGGCGGGGTGACGTACCCGGGTGGTCTGCCCGCCCCGAACGTGAGCTTCGCGGGCATCCCCGGCCCCGAGGTCGGGCTCATCGTGCGCCAGACGATGCTGGGCGGGCCGTGGGTCGACGAGATGGGCCGCGACTGGAGCGCCGCGGTGCGGTTCAGTCTGCCCGACGAGGACGTCTTCGCGATCGACGCGATGGCGGTCCCGCCGGCCCAGACCGACGCGTACGCCGGGGTCGGCACCGTCCTCTACGGGATGGCGGCGCACCCGGTGACGGGGGAGCTTTTCGTCGCGAACACCGAAGCGCACAACGAGGTCCGGTTCGAGGGACCGGGCACCTACGTCACGAGCACGATGGCGCGCCCGGGCCTGCCGCCGACCGTGCGCGGCCACCTGCACGAGGCGCGGATCACCCGCATCGCGAGCGGCGAGGTCACGCCGGTCGCGCTGAACCCGCACCTCGATTACGCGGCGACGTCGTTCGACGCCGATGTCCGATGGCGCACGCTGGCGACTCCGACCGCGCTCGCGTTCTCCGGGGACGGAAGGACGATCTACGTCAGCGCGCTCGGGTCGTCGGCCATCGGCGTCATCCCGACCTCCGAGGTGGTAGCGGGCACGGTGAGCTCCGATCTGTCGCGCGCGATCCCCCTGCGCGATCCGTGGCCCTCGGGGCCGGTCGGCTTGCTCGTCGACGACGCGCGCGGCCGCCTCTACGCGCTGACGCGCTTCGACGACTCGGTCGTGACCATCGACCTCGCCTCGCGCGCGGTGGTCGGCCGCACGCGCATGCACAGCCCGGAGCCCGCGGAGGTCGTGATCGGTCGGCCCGTCCTCTACGACGCGATGCTGACGTCCTCGAACGGCGAAGCGTCTTGCGCGAGCTGCCACGTCTTCGGCGACAACGATCAGCTCGCGTGGGACCTCGGCAACCCCGACGACGACGCGCTCAGCAACCCGAACCCGATCGGCGTCATCGGGACGCGTCAGGCGTTCAACGCGCTCAAGGGCCCGATGACCACGCAGAGCCTGCGCGGGCTCGCGAACCACGGCCCGATGCACTGGCGCGGCGATCGGACGGCCGGCCACTCGGGCGGCGATCCGCTCGACGAGCGCGGCGCGTTCATGGAGTTCAACGTCGCGTTCGGCGGGCTGCTCGGACGCGACGAAGGTCCGCTCGCGATGGCCGACATCGGGCGCTTCGCGGACTTCGCGATGACGATCACCTATCCCCCGAACCCCATCCGTCAGCTCGACAACTCGCTCCGCGCCAACGAGGTGCGCGGGCGCGACATCTACACGACGCGCAGCGGCATCGACACGGTCACCACGTGCAACGGCTGCCACGTGCTGAACCGGGCCACGGGCTTCTTCGGCGGCGACGGACGCTTCACGTTCGAGGGCGAGACGCAGCACTTCAAGGTCCCGCACCTCCGCAACGCGTACACGAAGGTCGGGATGTTCGGGATGCCACAGGTCCCGTTCTTCACCGACCCAGGTGGCTTCGCGGCGACCGGACCGCAGGTGCGCGGCTTCGGATACCTGCACGACGGCTCGGTCGACAACGTACGACGCTTCCTCCATGCATCGGTGTTCACCGGGTTCACGAGCGAGGCCGAGCGCAACGACGTCGCCGCGTTCGTGCTCGCGTTCGACTCGGACCTCCCACCGATCGTAGGCCAGCAAGTGACGCTGACGAACAGCTCCGGGACGGACGCGCTCACGCGCGCGCAGCTCTTGGCCGCGCGCGCGTCGGCGCCGATGGTCTGGCCGGGCGGCGCCACCGTGACCGAGTGCGACCTCGTCGTCCGCGGAGTGGTGGCCGGCGAGGAGCGCGGATTCCTGCTCGAGGCCGATGGCCTCTTCCACTCCGACCGCGCGAGCGAGCCCGCACGAACCCAGGGCGACATGCTCGCGCTCCTCATGCCCGGCCAGCCGATGACCCTGACCTGCGTCCCGCCGGGCAGCGGCCGCCGCATGGCCTACGACCGCGACGAAGATGGCGTGCGCGACGCCGACGAGCGCGACATGGGCACCGACCCGGCCGGCCGCGCCCCGATCGCGATCCCCTCGCCGCCGATCGAGCCCCCGACCATGGAGATGCCGGACGGAGGCCCGCCCGATCTCGACGCGGGCCCGTCCCTCGCGGACGCCGGGCCTCCCGGCCTCGACGGCAGCGTGATCGGGTCCGACGGCGGATCCGGCGCCGACGCGGGAGATCCCGACACGATGGAGGACGGTTGCGGCTGCCGGGCCGCCGGTGCGCCGGCCCGCCCGGCCGGCGCGTGGCTCGGGGCAGGCCTCGCCGCGCTCGTGTTCGCCCGCGGACGACGCCGTAAGCTACATTGACCACCGAACGTTCGCCGGGGACCCCCGCGCGACGCCGATGCGAGGTCTCCCGAGGCGGCGCGCTATAGTGGACCGGCATGCGAGGCCGGGTGGTCGCGATCGGACGATCGGAGGCGGAGGCCCGCGCACGGCTGCGCGGGATCCCCGGCGTCGTCGCGCTGCGGGTGGACGACGCGCTGGCCGCCGATCACGGCGACGCCGCGGCGACGTGGCTCGACGGCACGCTGCCCGAGGCGGGCGCGCTCGTCGAGCGCCTCGAGGCGAGCGGCGCGCGGTTTGTCGTCTCGTGCGAGGACGCGATCGCGCGCAGTCGCGACGCGCGGGAGACGGGGCGACCGATCCTGGTCGGCGGACACGGCGTCGGCTCCCTCGCCCTCGCCCAGCTGATCGCGCGGATCCGCAGCGAGGAGCGCGGCTCGCTCCGCCAACTGTCGATCCGCAAGCCGGGTGGACGTCGCGTGCGACCCGCCGCGTCGAAGCGAACGCCGTTCGACCCGGACGGCCGGGCGTCGTTCGTCGTCAACGACGCCGCCCGCGCGCGACTGCTCGGGCTCGGCGCACCGCTCGTCCGCGCGGCCGAGCTGGTCGTCCCCGGATCGTCGGCGAGGCTCCGCGTCGGCGCGCTGATCGGGGCGCCGGGTCTCGAGCGCCTCGCGCTCTTCGCGCGCGTGGGCGACGTCTCGATCGCGATCGACCTCGACGAAGAGATCCGTGGCGACGAGCCGTTCGAGATCGAGGCCCGCTGCGCACGCGGCACCCTGCTCGCGCGCTTCGGCGAGGAGCGCGGCGTCCTCTTCGTGCGCGCCCCGCTCACCAAAGAGGAGACGTTCGTCGATCCCGACTCCGCCGACGCGCTGCTCGTGCGGCACCTCCTCAAGAACCCGGAGCACCCCGCGATCGGGCGGCTCGACGAGCTCCTCGATGCACGCGCCCGCCTCGCCGCGCTGATCGATGGCGCGGAGGCCGAACGCGCGAGCCGGCCGGTGCGCGCGGTGCTCGTCCACGTGCCCCGCTACCGCAACCGCTTCGACGAGCTGATGGTGCCGTCGCTCGCCATCGCACGGCTCGACGCGTTCCTCACCGGCTATGGCTTCGAGGCGCGGGTCGCCGACCTCGAGGCGCACCATCACGCGCTCGACCTCGCGCTGTTCGCCGACGACGCGCGCGTCGATCGCTGGCTCGGCGGCGAGCCCGACGCCGCGCTCGAGTCGGCGCTGGAGACGATGTGGCCGACGCTGCGCGACGCGATCGAGGGGCCGTCGGTCGTCGGGTTCTCGGTCGTCGACTACTTCGGCCACTTCCAGATGAACCTTGCGTCGTGCCTCGCGCGCCTCGTGCGCGAGCGGATCGGTCAGGTCACCGTGCTCGGCGGCGAGCGCGATCAGGTCGACGGGGAGCGCGCGCTCGGATCGCTCGCGTGCTTCGATCACGTCGTCGATGGCGACGGGGAGGAGGCGCTCTACGCGCTGCTCCAGCTCACGGGGTACGGCGATCGGGCGGCGCGCGACATCGAGGGAGTGTGGACCCGCGACGGAGAGTCGATCGTCAAGAACCGACTCGTGCGCTCGCACCTGAACGCGATGCCGCGCCCGCGCTTCGACGGGATGCCGCTCGAGCGCTACCGGCGCGCGCCGAGCCGCGAGCTGCTGGCCGCGCTTGCGCAGGACGGCTTGCGATCATCGATCGGGACGGAGCCGCGCGGGTATCTCCCCTACGGCTTCGTGAAGGGATGCACGGCCGAGTGCACGTTCTGCTCGGCCAAGGAGCACCTCGACGTCCAGGCGCCGGAGAAGACGGTCGACGAGCTGCTCACGCTCCGCGAGCGCCACGGCATCGACGACTTCGTGTTCCTCAACAACCTGGTCAACCTCGGCCCGCGCTGGCTGAAGACGTTCTGCGAGCGCCTCATCGCCGCGGGCGCGGATCTCCAATGGACCGACTCGTGCCGCCCCACCGGGATCGACGAGGAGCTCGCTCACCTCATGCGGGCCTCGGGGTGCCTGCTCCTCAACTTCGGCGCCGAGTCGGGGAGCGACGCGGTCCTCACGCGGATGAAGAAGGGCCTCCAGCGCGACGACATCCTGCGCACGCTGAGGGCCACCCACGCGGCCGGCATCATCAACCGCGTGAACCTCATCGCGGGCTACCTACACGAGACCGAGGCCGACGTGGACCTCACGATCTCGCTCGTCGAGGAGCTCGCCGAGCCGATCGATGTGATCGGCTGCTTCCAGGGCTTCTATCTCTTCGAGGGGATGGGCGTCGATCCCGAGGCGGAGGGCATCCGCCTGCGCGAGGGCCTCGCGGTCCTCAAGACGGGCCAGACGACGCTCGCCTACGACGAGATCGGCGGCCGCACGTGGGAAGAGAAGCGCGACTCGATCGACGCATCGCGCAATCGCATCCTCGCCCGCATCGAGCAGCTCGACATCCGCACCATCGACAAGATCGACGAGTACGATCTGTTCTTCCTCTCGCGCAGCTTCCGCGACAAGGCGATCACGTCGCGCTACCTGCTCGAGGTGCCGCGCGACGGGTTCTCCTATACGAATCAATCCGCGTTGATGCCCGGCGGCCAGCGCGGTCGCGTCGAGCCCGCCGAGTAGCGCTCAGGCGGCGCGGCGCTGCTGATCCAGGTCGAACGCGGTGATCCAGTCCGCCTCGAGGAGCCCCGCCGCGTCGAGGATCGCCGCGCGGGCGAAGTCGACCCGCACGTAGGCCTCGTGCGCGCGCGTCCCGAGGAGGGGCACGAAGCGCTCGTCGCCGCGCACCGCGAGCAGCGAGTTGGCCGCCTCGACGACCTCCGCGAGCACGACCCAGCCCATCTCGTCGAGGAGCCGCGCCACCCAGCCGCCGCGGGTGAGCGAGAGCTCGGGCCTGCGCTCCACCGAGACGCCGCGGAGCTGCGGAGCCGCGCCGACGAGGCGGGCCAGCCATCGCATCGCGTTGAGCGACTCGCCGAACCGGACGGCCACGAACCCATCCTGGCCGCGGCGGACCATCGCGACGTGGGGCTCGACCTCGAGGTAGTACTTCGCGAGGATCGCGACGAAGCGCTCCGGATCCGCGAGAGCGACACCGCGGACGCCCAGCTCCTCGCTCAGCGCGGAAGGGCTGAGGTCACGCGCGATCGACGCATCGTGACAGGCCTGGATGAGCTCGTACCAAGTGGGGTGGAGACAGCGAGTGAAGAGAGGCGTGCTCATGACGCCCCTCTGTACGGGCGAACAGGGTCGCGACTTGAGGCGCTACTCCGACGGCGGCCGGGTCCCGTTGAAGGTCTGGAGGCTGGTGCAGTCCTCGAGCGCGCCGCAGTCGGGGTGGTGGTTGGTCACCGGGCGGTAGGCCAGCTCACCCGCGAGCGCGTCGCCGTCGAGCGACGCGGTGAGGTCGATCGTGATGGTGTAGTTGCAGCCACCCATGTTGGCGGAGCGCTCGCCGATCAGGGTGGCGTCGATCGAGGTCCCGCCGACGTCCCCCATGAACATGCTGGAGCCCGCGAACAGGTCGAGCAGCCCGCCCGTCACGCCTTCGACGTCGAGCGTCACGTCGGAGTCCGTCTGGCGCACGATGACGGGGATCCCCATCGACGTGTCGCCCTCGGTCCAGTTGTCGAACCCGCATCCGTTCATCCCGTTGCGAAGGTTGACCGTGTAGTCACCGGCGACGTCGGCCGGGGCGCAGCCGACGAGCCCGGACAGCGCGACGGGGACGAGCGCGAGGTAGGCGACGAGGTTCTTCATGCGGTCGATTCTATCAGCGCCGCCGACGCGAAAGATGTGGAAATCCCCGACCTCCCGGCGTCCCTCGTGGCAGCCTCCCAGCTGTGGGGATCGGGCCTTTGATCTTCGCCGCGCACCTCGATCGCGCCGAGCGCTGGTCGGAAGTGATCCGCCGATCGCGTCAGATCGAGTTGCTCGCTTCGATCGACCTCGCCGCGAGCGACATCGACGGGATCCAGCAGGCGCTCGAGGGCTGGCCGGACGCCGCCGTCGCGGTGTGGGCGCGCGGACCCCGCGAGGCGAGTCGCGCCGCCGCGCTCCTCCGCGCCCACGACGGCCCGAGCATCGTCCACCCTCCCCCTCTCGCTGCAGCGGCCGACGCCACGGACGCGGTGCGCATCGCACACGGCTGGCTCGGGCTCTCCGGCGTCGGCGCGATCGAGCGCCTGTTCACGGGTCCGCGGGTCAGCGCGGTGCGGCTGGTGGTGCGCGGGATCCCCGAGGGCGGATCGTGCGGGATCGCCGAGGTCCTCTACCACGCGCTCACCCTCGTGCGACGGCTCGGCCGCGACGTGCACGTCGAGCGCGCTGCGATGACCAAGGAAGACATCCTGACGACCCGCCTCCACGTCGATGGAACGCCGTGGGTCGTCGAGACCACCACCCACGGCCTGGGGCTCGAGCTCGCGGCGCGGACCGCCGAGGGCGACTACGTGTGGGCGGTCGACGAGGTGAGCGAGACGCTGCGACGCCCGCGCGCGGAGGCGCGCGTGATGCCGGCGACACCCTGGGGCGAGCGGTGCCTGCTCCAGCTGGCGCGCGCGGAGCGCGGCGCGGACCTCGAGGCGTGCGCCGCGGTTCGCGCGATCGTGGAAGAGGTCGAGCTCGCGCTCGAGCGCGCGTTGCCTCCGCCGAGGTTCGAGCCCGGCGCGACGGATCGCGATCTCGCGGCGCTTGGTTTGAGCGGCGAGCTGGCCGACACCGCCCCGCTCGCGCCGACCCCGCCGCCGACGAGCCGCGAGCCGCCCGAGCTCCTCGCGTACCGCTACGACCTCAAGCCGGCCGTGTTCCTCACCGTGGAGCCACAGGACGAGGCGAGGATCGCAGCGAGCCTCCCCGGCTACGTCGAGCGACGCGAGCGACGCGTGGAGGTCGCGCCCGGCGATCGCTGGATCGACGCGCGCGATCGCGGCGCCCCGCACGTCGAGCTGTTCGCCTCGCGCGATCGTCGCGTCCTCGACCAGCTCGTCGCGCTGCAGAGCGAGGATCCGAGCCGCAGCGCAACGCAGCTCGGCGCGCTGCTCGGCTACCCCGCGTGCTGCGTACAGGCGTTCGCGGGACAGGCCGATCGCGCGAACAACAGCTACACGCGCGTGGCGACCGCGTATCGCACCTCGATCGGCGGGCCGTGGCCGGTCCTGCTCGACGACACCGCGCTCAAGCTGTTGCCGCACTTCGCGTGCACGTATCGTTGCGAGCGGAGCCTCGAAAGTGCGCGCGCGTTGATGAAGGCGCTCGGAGACGAGCAACCTCGTTTGCGTGATGCGATCGACGCTTACCTCGGAGGGCCGGTCCTCTACTTCGATCACGATCATCAGCTGCGCTTCGCTGGCGCCGCCATCGATCCCTCGACGATCCGGTATCGGTCCGTCTCGATGCCGTGGCCCGCGTCCGAGCCCTTCGCGCGGTTTGCTGGCGCGGTCGCGCTCGGTGATCGGCTTCAGCTCAAGAGCGAGCACGTCGAGGTGTGGCGCGCTGAGCAACTCGTCTTTCGGCTCACGCGCACCGACCCGGGGCTCGGCTGGATCTTCCCGTTCGCCAGCCCAGCGCCTTGAGGAGCGCGAGCGTCGCGGCGCGAGCTACCAGCTGCCGTGTGAGCCGTGGCTGCCGTGCGAGCCGTGCGAGCCGTGGCTGCCGTGCGAGCCGTGGCTGCCGTGGCTGCCGTGCGAGCCGTGTGACCCATGCGAGCCGTGCGAGCCGTGCGAGCCGTGCGAGCCGTGGCTGCAGTGCTGGCCGGGAGGCACGTCACCGTCGAACGCGGACGACGCATCGTCCGCGGCCGCTCGTGAGCGGTCGGAGATCTCCCGCTGCTCGCCGTCGAGCACATCCGCGGCGTCCCGAGAGAACGACGGGATGTCGTCGTCGGACGGGTGGTTCTCGTCTGACATCGGAGGCCAGTCTAGCCCCAAATCCTACCGGCGCGAAGTGCCCCGTGAGTCGATCCTGCTCGCCGATCCGTCAGGGCATGGACTCGCCCAAGGTCGAGGGCGGGCATCGGTCGCACCTGGCGGACCTGGTCGGCGGCGGAAGGACCTCCGGACGGCGATCGTAGTCTGAATGAAACCGAACCGAACGCCGGACGTCTATCCGACGCACGGCGCCCAGAAGGAGGGATCGATCGCATGCGGAAGAGCGCGTTCATTGGCTTGCTGACGCTTCTCGTAGGCATCCCCTCGGCCGTCTCGGCCCAGGGCGAGCTGATGACCGGGCTCGGCGGCGAGGCCGGCTTCGGCGAGGGACACCTCGACTACAACGACGACGGCTCGACCTCGGAGATCGACATGCGAAGCGCATTTCCGAATGGTCTCGAATACTTCGGCCAGCGCTTCCACACGGTGTTCGTCAACAACAACGGGAGCGTGACGTTCGGCGGCGCCACCGGGACGTTCACCCCGCAGCGCTTCCCCGTCTCGGGAAACCGGATGATCGCGCCGTTCTGGGCGGACGTGGACACGCGCGGAGGCGGCCGACCGTCGCGCAACGGCGTGTATTACGATCTCTCGCCGGGCCAGATGGTGGTGACCTGGCACAACGTCGGGTTCTATCCCAACGACAACAGCCGCGAGAACAGCTTCCAGCTCATCATCATGAGCAACCCGACGCTGGACGAGGACAACCTCTGGAAGGTCCAGTTTCGATACAACCGCTGCGAGTGGACCACCGGCGGGGCCAGCGGAGGGAGCGGCGGCCTCGGCGGCAGCCCGGCCCAGGCCGGCTTCGACGCGGGGAACGGGTCGACCTACGAGATCCTCCCCGGCTCGGGGACGCAGTCGGTGCTCAACCTCTGCTCCACCTCGAACGTCGGGGTCAACGGGATTTGGGAGTTCGACATCTACCTCGGGCGCCCGCAGATGAGCCTGCCCACCGACGGGCAGGTCGAGACGATCGACTACTCGCATGGCGCTGGCGGCGGATCCGGTGGTCGCCGCGGCGGTCACGCCGCGCCTCCGCGTCGCCGTCGTCACTGAGACGAGGAGGAGAGCTCGGGACCCACGAGACGAAGACGAGACGAAGAAGCCGCGGAGCAGACGCCCCGCGGCTTCTTTGCGTTACGTCGAGCGAGCTCGATCAGGGATGGACGTACTGGACGTACAAGCCGTCGCTGAGGCTCGCCGTGTTGCAGCTGAACTGCAGGCGATTCGCGGAGGTCGCGCTGATCCCGACCGTCGCGCTCGCACCGCGATCGATCGACATGTCGCCGAAGTCGACGTCGCGGTAGCACGTCTCGATGTCGCCCGACGTCTCGTTGAGGACGAGGGTGACGTCCAGCGTGTCGCCCGTGCCCGAGATGTGCGGGACGTTCCAGCGCACGACGAACTGACGATTGGGCGAAGACCCGAGCGTCTGGTAGCGCACCGAGCCCCCGCTCGGCGGGTACAGATCATCCCAGTACGGCATGATCATGACGAGCGGCGAGAACGACAGCGGCAGGCACGAGTTCGAGTAGCCGATGCCCGACGAGTCGAACGCCACCGCGCCGTTGGTGCTGATCGTCATCATCCCGTACGAGGTCCCGTAGAAGTCGAAGTTGAATCCCATCGGCACCGTGACGGTGCCGTCGTCACCGGTCGGCCCGATCGTCCCGGTGGTCGAGATGTCGGGGCACGGCAGGGTCGTGGGAGTCAGCGGGATGGTGCACCCGAAGTAGCCGAACGGATCCGTGGAGCCACCCGGAAACGGAATGCAGCCGGTGGTGCCGCAGCGACCCATCGTGCACGCCGCGGTGATGCAGTCGCTCGGTGCGACGCAAGCGTCGTAGTCGGGGCAGCGCGGGCACGCCGTGGAGCCACCGCAGTCGACGTCCGTCTCGCCGCCGTTCGCCACGCCGTCCATGCACGTCGGCGCCTGACAGGTGCCGCCGGTGCAGACGCCGCTCAGACAGTCGCGGCCGAGGACGCACGTCTGACCGACGTTGCACCCGAGGCAGCTGCCGCCGCCGCAGTCGACCGACGTCTCGCCGCCGTTGAGGATGCCGTCCCCGCAGCCGGGCGCGTTGCACCGCATGGTCGCGCCGTCGCAGATCATCGACGCGCAGTCCGCCGCCACCGTGCACATCAGCCCGGGAGCGCAGCCCGAGCAGAGCGAGCCGCCGCAGTCGACGTCCGTCTCGTCGCGGTTCCGCACGCGGTCCGCGCACGACACGCAGAGGCTCCCTTCGCACGTCGCGCCCGGGTTGAGGCAGTCCGCGCCGGTCGTGCACATGTCGCCGTCCGCGCAGCCGGGGCAGAGCGCACCGCCGCAGTCCACGTCGGTCTCATCCTGGTTCATCACGCCGTCCATGCAGGACTGGCAGACGCCGCCGACGCACGACCCGCTCGTGCAGTCCGCGCCGATCGTGCACATGTCGCCGTCGGAGCACGTGGGGCACAGGCCGCCGCCGCAGTCCTCGTCGGTCTCCTCCGCGTTGCGGATGCGGTCCATGCAGCTGACGCAACCCCCGTCGTAGCAGCGAAGCCCGATGCAGTCCGCGTCGATGCCGCAGCCGAGACCGTCGCGACACGCCGGACAGATCGAGCCGCCGCAGTCGACGCTCGACTCGTCTTGGTTCTGAATCCCGTCGTTGCACGCCGCGTCGGTGCAGACGCCCATCGAGCAGATGAGCGACTCGCAATCCTGATTGCGGGAGCAGTTGTAGCCGCCGGTACACGCCGGGCAGGTCGGACCGCCGCAGTCGACGTCGGTCTCTCCGTTGTTCGTCGCGGCGTCCTCGCACGAGCTCATCGTGCACATGCCCATGCGGCAACGTCCGCTGATGCACTGCTCGTTGCTCGTGCAGGTCTCGCCGCCGCCGCAGAGGCCGCACGTGCCACCGCAATCCACGCCCGTCTCCATGCCGTTGCGCACGCCGTCGCGGCACGTCGCGACCAGGCAGCGGCTGCGTCCGCAGACCCCGGAGCGGCAGTCCATGCTCTCGTGGCAAGGCTCGCCGTCGACGCAGGGCGGGCACGAGCCGCCGCAGTCGACGCTCGACTCGTCGCCGTCATGCGTCCCGTTGTCGCAGGTCATCGGCGGCCCCGCATCGGGCGGCGCCCCCGCGTCCAACGCCGGTCCCGCGTCGGGAAGGGTAATCGGCGTGTCACACGCCGACAGACCGAACGCCACCAGGCCCAAGACGACCGCGGCCATCCGCCCGGTCAAGCCAGTCGATACTGCTCTCATGAGGTTTCCTCGCTTTCGCGACCGAGCCGCGCACGAACGGTCTTGCACACCCGAGCAAGACGGAACGACAGCTTGGCATAGCAGGCGCTTTTTGGCCCGTGCGGAGCGAACGCACATCCGTCAGGGCGCCGGGGAGGCTAGAGGGCGCCGCTCTGGAGGAAGTGCTCGCGGCTCCGCACGGTCGTCCAGCGGTCGAACGCCTCCAGCACGTGCGGCTCGGCGTCGGCGAGCTTGTTGAACAGGTAATCCTGGATGCCTTTGTGGACCGCGCAGATGTTCGACTCGCGCATGCGCCCGAAGATGCTGCCCTGCGTCTTGTGGTTGTGCGTCGTCTGGATCCCGCAGTACGGGTTGTACGTGCAGGCCACGCAGTCGGGCTGCGTGTCGAGGTTGCTCGCGATCACCATCGCCCGGACGGTGGGATGCCCGACGATCTCGCGATACGAGCTCTGTTGGACGTGCCCGATCCGGAACGTCGGATCCCCCTGCGCGGCCAGCATCCGCCCCTCGTCGCACGTGTAGACCTGACCGTCGTACGAGTACGCGAGCTGCCCGATCCCGGCGCCCGCGGGGCTGCGGATGTCGAGGAAGTTCGGATCCTCTCCGCGAAGGATCTTCGTGAGGAAGATGGCGGCGTAGCGCTCGATCATCTGCACGCCGGCCCGGTTCTTCTCGAGGATGCGATCGGTCGCGCGCGCGTAGAAGTCGAGGTATCGGCGCCGCTCGTACTCGACCGCCTTCGCGGTCTTGCCGGCGAACCCGAACGGATCGAGCGGCCGGAGGAACACCGCGCGACAGCCGAGGGCCTCGTAGGTGTCGACGATCGCTTCGGGCTGATCGAGCGCGGCGCGCGTCGTCGTGAGCAGCGCCTCCACGTGATAGAGGCCGGCGTCGAGCCCGCGCTCGGCGTACGCCTCGTTGATGCGGCGGATCCAGTGGGTCGCGGCGTCGTAGGCGCTCGCGGTGGGGAGCTTGCGCTGCTTGTCGTGCAGGGTCTGCGGACCGTCGATCGAGGTGCAGATCTGCACGCGATGATCGAGGAGATAGGCGAGCCGCTCCTCGGTCATCAACGACAGGTTGCTCACCATCGTGAACTCGAGCGTCTTCTGCGCGGTCTGGTTCTTCTCGAGCGCGTACTCGATGATGTGCTTCACCACCTCGAAGTTCACGAGCGGCTCGCCGCCCTGGAACTCGATGGTGAGGCCAGGGCTCGTGGTCTGGAACGCGAGGTCGACGCTCTTCTCCGCGATCTCCTTCGTCATGTCGGTGTGCGTCGCGTCCATGTCGGCGCGCGACGCGTGACAGTAGACGCACGTCTCGTTGCACCGCAGGGTCACCACCATGACGTGGAGGTTCGGCCCGTAGCCGAGGAACCGCCGGCGCGTCGCGATCGCCTCGCGCGCGCGGCCCGCGTCGTACGTCTCGCGGAGGAAGTTCTTCGCGCTCAAGCGCTCGTGGAGGTCGGTGCCTCGCTCCACCTTGCTCGTCGCGTAGGCCGTGAGCTCCGCGTCGTCGAGGACGATCCAGGCGCCCTCGAGGTTGGTCAACAGCGTGCGGTCCGGCCCGAGGCGACGCAGCCGGAAGAAGGCTTGCGAGCTCGTATCGAGCTGCCCGCGCAGCGTGGTGAGGAGCGGTGCCGCGCTCATCGTCCCGCCTCGGGGCCGGCTTGCCCGCGCGCGCGGATCGTCAATCCGAGGGCGAAGTTCGCGAGCTCGTCGGCGACCCTCCGCTCGCGAGCGGGGCTCGACGCCTCGATGCGGAGCACCCAGTGGCCCTCTTCCTCGGCGCGTGTGATCGTCGCGAACCGATCGAGCTTCTTGGCCGCCTCGTCGACGGACTCACCACGGTAGAGCGCGCGATGGAACCGGAGCTCCCTCATCGTTCGTTCTCCTCGCCGGCGGCCGGCTCGCTCGCCCCGCCGCCCTCGGTGGGCCCGGGCTCCTTCTTGGCGTACTTCTCCTCCCAGCTCATCGCGATCCCGAGCGGGTCCTCGAACGCTTCGTCGGTGAAGTCGAAGTCCTCGAGCTCGTCGAGGCTCGGCGGACCCATCGCCCCCGCGATCGCCTGCATGGTGACCGCCTCGATCTGCGCGCGGTTCTCACGCGTGATCTGGTGGCGCCACGCGGCGCTGATCAGCTCGTTGGCGAGCTCACCGACCACCCGGCGCAGATCCTCCGCGACGTCGTCGCCCTTGAGCTCCTTCGGGCTCAGCACCACGCGGAGCGTGTCGGAGTCCGGCTGATCGATCAGCACGTAGCAACGATCGATGAAGACATACACCGCGCCGTACAGCGCCTCCACGGGATAGAGGTCCGCCTTGAGGTCGAGGATCGCGCGCTTCTCGTCGAGATCGAGGCGCGCCAGATCCTCGGGAAACCCTTCCACCGTGCTCGTGCTCATGCGACGCGCAGCATACCGCGCGTCGCGATCCATCGCGATCGCGAGCTCGTATGGCGCGCGATGAAACAAAGTCCGTCCTTGCGCGTCTCAGGACCTCGCCTCAGTCTTACCGACCCTCGCACGCGAGGAGGCTCGCAACATGACCTTCATGAGAAACCCACGATCGATCGCTCCGAGACTGGCTCGTCCGGGTCTCGGATGTCGAGGCGACCGCATGGAGCAGCGATGAACGTCGCTGACTCCGCCGGTAGCGTCGGGGTGATCGCGGTTCGACCCGCGAAGGGGCTGGTTCATCTCGAACCTGCCGCGAGCCACCCGGGCGGGGCCCTAGGCTGACGGCGCGCAACACCGCGCGATACGTCGGTGAACGGGCTCCACGACTGAGGATCCTCGCCGCGCTCGCGCGACGGGGATGAGACGCGCCTGCGCGGCGGCTCCTCGGGTGGGAGCAGCCGAGCGCGTCGTCCGGTGTCCCGCTCACCACCGTGAGCGCCCTCTCCGAGGGCTCTCCGGGGCACCTTTGGACCGGAGACTCGTCTCCGTCGTATCCGCGCACTCGATGGCCCGGGTGTAACCCCACGACACGCGCACGACCGATCGACGGTGCGAGCGGCTCTTTGCTCCGCCGTCACCTCAGGTGCCGTGCGCGCGTCGCGCGTGCTCCGTGTCGGGTCCTCCCGGCGCGGGCAACATGGTTTCTGCTCGCGAAGCCCCGTCCCTCGTCCCTCGTGGACGGGGTCGGGTCGCGATCGGCCCGACGCTGCCAACCCGTCACCGGTACCCTCCCGAGGAGAGCCCGTGCGTGATCTGATCCTCTATCGGATGCTCGGCGAGCCCGAGCTCGACGTCGACGCGCTCGTGCCCGCGCTCGAAGCGATCGACGCCATTCCCGTGGCGCGGCGAGCGCCGTGGGTGGGCCGCCTCGCGCGTGCGCGCAGCCATCCGGACGCGCGCCTGCGGGCCGCCGCGGTGCGCGCGCTCCGCTCCGTCGGCGGCGTGCTCGGCGTGCGCGCGATGGTGGACGCCCTCCACGATGGCGACCCGGGCGTGCGCGCGGCCGCGTGCGATGCCCTCGCGTCGATCGTCGATCGACAACCGCTCCGCATCGCGCACCTCGTGTTTCACCCCGACCCCGAGGTGCGCCGCCGCTCGCTCGCGCAGGCCACCCCGGCGACGATCGCGGTGCACATCCATCTCCTCAGTGACCCCGATCTCCGCGAGGACGTGCTCGCTCGACGTCTCACGATCGGGGCGAGCCAGCTCGACGTCGCGTTTTCGCTCTACCGCGCAGGCACGCTCGCACCCAGGCAGCTCCAGGAGTGGCTCTCGTCGGTCGACGCGGCGCAGCTCACCGTGTGGGCGCGCAAGGCGCCTTCCCGCTCGGCGCACGACGCGCATCGCATCTTGGTCGACCGCGACACCGACGCGGTCGGCAAAGACCGACTCGACGCGGTGTTCGACGTGTTCGCGCGCCATGACAGTGACGACGCGACCCGCCAGAGGCTCTTCCGCAGCTGGCAGCGCTATCTCGCGCACGTCGCGTGGCCCCTCACCCAGGAGGTGGCGGCGTCGATCATCCAGGCCGGAGAGCGACATCGGCATACGCGCGAGGCGTTCGCCGCGGCCGCCGAGCACGCCCCGCAGATCCTCGCGTGGAGCCACGTGCCGCGCCCGATCCGCGAGCATGCGGTGAGCCACATCTTGCGCTGGCGCGGGGGCAAGAGGGTCCACGACGCGGTGCTCGTCCCGCTCTTGAAATGCGACCTCGCCAAGCGCGAGGACGGTCGGCTCGATCTCGCGTTCTTCGCCGCGGTGCTGCTCTACAAGCGCGCCGAGCGATACGCGTGGCTCGTCGACCGCGTGGACCTCGGCGCGATCGTGGCCGCGTTCCTCGCCGACCCGATCCACGGCGCGCCCTTCCTCACCCTCGACGATCGATCGGCGCGCGGGCGCGAGTGGATGATCGGAGAGCTTCGCAAGGCCGCCAAGGACGAGGCGATGATCGTGGCACTCGGCGTGCTGCTCGGACAGGCGCGCTCGCTCGAGTCGGCGCAGTCGTGGAACATGGAGCGCCGCTTCGCGCTGGCGAGCTGGATGCTCAAGCTCTCGACGCAACCCGGCTTGCAGCCCGCGGACAAGCAAGCCGCTGCGCTCGCGCAGGGTCTCGTGCCGCGGTTCGCGCACGGCGCGCGCCTCCTCACCGAGTGGCTAGAGACCGCGGCGCCGCAAGAGAACGTGCTCGGGCGCGAGATGGTGCGGCGGCTCGCACGCGTCACGGATCCGGAGCCGCTCGCCGCGCTCCTCGCGGCGCTGCCCGCGAAGCTCCTCCGGCGCGCGCTCGACGCGTTCGACGCGGAGGCGCTGCTCAGCCTCACCCAGGAGCGCGCGCTCGCGAACCGCCTGCGCGACCATCCGTCGTCGGCCGCCACGGCGTGGGCGGCGGAGCGGTTGCGCGTCGCCGAGCCACGCGCCGCGCGCGCGGCGTTCGTGCCGAGCGAGGGCGCGACGCCGCTCAGCGA
Organism: Sandaracinaceae bacterium; assembly: GCA_050186575.1. Classification (GTDB taxonomy): domain Bacteria; phylum Myxococcota_A; class Polyangia; order Polyangiales; family Sandaracinaceae; genus JAUHXR01. The sequence continues at coordinate 52,604 of JBFWYI010000064.1, forward strand.
GGAAGACGCGCACGCGATCCTCGCCGGCGCCGAGCTCGCCGAGGAGGCGCTGCGCGCGAGCCTCTTGCGTCGCACGACCGGGATGGCCGCCGCGTTGGCGGCGCGGCGCACCGCGGGACCCTCGGTGCTCGAGGCGGTCGCGCTCCTCGCGAGCGAGGACCCGATCGAGGTGGTGGCGGCCGAGCTCGGTCGCTGGATCGACGCGCAGGACGCGACGTTCATGAGCGCGCTCGAGGAGGCGACCGTCGATCATCTCGGCGCGCGCTCGCAGCTCCCGCTCCACGCACAGTGCTGGCTGTTCCGGTTCGAGCGCCACGGGCTCGCCGCCGCGGAACGGCTCTCGGAAGGCGAGGGAGGCCTCGGCGCGAGCCTCGCGTTCGCGAGCGCGGCGCTGGCCGAGCCCGAGCTCATCGCGCGCATCTACGCGACCGCCGCGCGCGCGATCGAGATCTGGCGGCGCCGCTCGCCCGCCGACCTCGCGCGCCTCGGCGACGTCGACGCGATCCTCGGCGCCGCGATCGACGAGCTGGATCGCGACGCGGGGATCTACGCCGCCATCCTGATCCGTTCGCTGAGTCACACCGCCATCGCCGAGCCCGCGCTCGCGGGGCGACACGGCGAGCTTCACGCGAAGATGGCGGACTGCGCGGACCCCGTGCGGGCCGAGCTGGGCGACCTCGTCGCGATCGAGGGCCTCGCGCCGCGCGCGCTCGGCGCGCGATCCGGGCTGGGCTCGGGAGGGTCGAGGCTCGCGGAGTCGCTCCGCAGCTCGCATGACGTCGACGCGCTCGCGCGCGCGTGTCGCGACGCCCGACCGGCGATCGTCCACGAGGCGGTGTTGCGCCTCGTCGCGCTCGGACCCGCCGCGCTCGAGATCCTCGCCGCGCTCCTCGCCGAGGACCCCGAGCCGGTCCACGCGGTCGCGATCGCGACGAGCCTCTCGTTCTGGCCCGAGGGCGACCCCGCGCTCGAGGCCGTCCGCGCGTGGCTGCGCGCCGGTCACGGGACGAGCGGGCTGCGCTTCGCGGTCGCGCTCGCGCTGATGGAGCGCGGCGAGGCCGACGCGGAGCCTCACGCGATCGAAGCGGCGTGTGCGCCGAGCCTCGAGAGTCACGCGACGCAGAACGACGCGACACGATTCTTCCGTGCTACGAGCGATCTCGACGCTGCGTGCCGGGCCCTCAGCACGTCGAGCCAACCCGCGCTCTACGCGGGCGCGGTCGAGCGCTTGCTCGCGCGGGGAACGCCGACCGACCCCGACCTCGCCGCGGTGCGCGCGTTCCTCGACGCGGGCACCGATCGGCGGCTCGAGCTGCGCGTCCGCGCCGCGTGGTGGCTGCACGAGCACGGGGACGACGCGGGCATGCCGCTCGTCGCCGGTCTCGCGATCGAAGGCCACCCGCTCGTGTCCACCGATCGCTGGCCGGCGCGCGAGGCCCTCGAGCTCACCCATGCGAGCGTGGAAGGCGCGTTGCACGACGGCGATCGGGAGCGCGAGCTGCGCGCGCTCACCATGCTCAGTCTCCTCGCGCCGGACGACGCCGAGCCGCTGCTCGAGCGAGCGCTCGCCGAAGCGACGGACCTGAAGACGCGCAGCGCGGCGCTCCAGCGGATGCGCGAGCGGCCCCAGCGAGCGCGCAAGCTCCGACGCGTCGCGGAGATCTTCGCGTGGGGCTACGGCCTCAGCCGCGAGCTCGCGGGGCGCACGCTCCGCCCGCACATGATCAGCGGTGACGAGCTCGGCTTCACGCGCCTCGACGAGAACCGGATCTTCGTCTCGCCGCTGCCGGTGCTCCGCGGCGAGCGCGCCGGGGACGAGGTCGTCGAGGGGCTGGTGCTGCACGAGATCGGCCACCATCGCTACCACCGCGGTCCAGAGGAGCAGATCATCTGGAACCAAGCCCAAGGAGCGGGGCTCGGGTGGCTGCTCAACCTCGTCGCGGACGAGCACCTCGAGCGCAACCTCCGGGCGTACGACCGATCGTACGGCGACCGCCTCAAGCGCCTCGACGCGTACGCGTTCCAGCACGCGGCGCGACACATCCACGTCCCGACGCTCCTCGACGCGCTCGGCGCCGACGCGTTCGACGTCCTCATCGGCTGTCGGCTCGGCGCCGGCGCGCGCGCCGACGCCGTCTGCGTCGACACGGGACCGGTGCTCGGCGAGCTCGAGCGCCGCGGATCGAGCTTTGCTCGGTTCATGCGCGCGCTGCGCATGGGCCTCGGGAACCGATACGACGACGAGAAGGTCGCGCGCGGCCTCGCGCTCTTCGGTCCGAGCTTCCGCAAGAGCTCGATGGCGCGCCTCTACTCGATCACGCTCGAGCTCCACGACATCTTCGGCGACGAGGTCGTCAAGGCGCAGGCGTTCGGCGGCTCCGAGTCGATCGAAGCTGACCCGCACGACGCGGTGACGCACGGCGAAGGGATCGGCGACGACGAGCTCCAGGGCGAAGTGGAGCGCGTGCTCGGCGCGCCCGACAAGTCGCGGAGCGGCAAGCCCGCCCGCGGCACCCCGAGGCGACCGGTCATCAACGTGGGCTCCGACGAGTCGTTCCATACGATCGAGGAGGTGATCGCGGTGAAGCCGAACCACGATCGCCATCGCGAGCTCGCGCGGGAGGTCGACCGCCACGCGCGCCGGCTGCGCGCGCACCTCGATCGGCTCGGGCTCAACCACGTCGAGCGTCGGATGCGGCTCACCGGGCGGCGCGTCGACGTCACGCGGCTCTTGCCGCTGGTCACCCGCCGCGACCCGCGCGTGCTGATCGCGCGCGAGGTGCGCATCGAGACGGATCTCTTCCTCGGGATGGTCATCGACTGCTCGGGCTCGATGGCCGGCACGAGCATGGCGCGCGCCCACGCGTTCGGCGTGCTGCTCACGGAGGCGATGCGCGGGGTGCGCAACGCGGACCTCCGCATCTTCGGCTTCGACGATCAGCGCATCTTCGATGCGGGCGACGCGCGGCGCCCAGCCGTCACCTCGCTCGCCGCGGGCGCGGGCAACAACGACGCGGCCGGCCTCTGGCACGCGGCGCAGGTCGCCATGCGGAGCCCTCGCAAGGCCAAGGTGCTGGTGATGATCAGCGACGGCCTCCCCACCGAGTGCTCGGTCGCCGCGCTGCGCGGGCTCGTACGCCGGCTCGTAACGCGCCACGCGATCGTATGCGCGCAAGTCGCGGTGCGCCCGCTCGCCGAAGTCTGCTTCCCGCATTACGTCGAGGTCGACGAGGCGAACCTCGACCGCGCGGTCGGCCGCTTCGGCACCATCATCGCGTCCCTCGTCGGACGCACGCTCAAGAGAGGATAGGCTCGAGCATGACCAAGCTCCGCATCGAGGAGATCACCATCGGCGCGGTCGTCGAGGCGACGTTCTGGGCGAACCCGGTCGACGACTCGAAGTACGCGTTCCGCGCGACGCACCTCGACGGGCGACGCGCGCCGAAGGTCGTGCTGTCAGGCGATCCGAAGATCCGACCCGGGGTCCCGTGCATGGTTCGGATCGATCAGATCGAGAAGGCGGATCGGCCGGACCGCGGCGCGATCCTCGTGAGCTTCGTGCGCCCCGCGCCGTTTCGCATCGAGGGCGTGTACGTCGACCCGATGGTGAAGCGGAAGCTGCAGATCCTGCTCGAGAGCGGCTTGAACATCCTGCTCGACGGACCGCAGGGCTGCGGAAAGACCACGCTCGCGCGCTCGATCGCGCAGGCGCTCGGGATGGAGTTCGTGTTCTTCAACTGCGGCGCGGTGATCGAGGCGAGCGACTTCCTCGCGACGATCCAGGTGCGCGCGAGCGAGAGCGGTGCCCCCGTCACCGACTTCGTGAAGACGGAGGTGCTGGAGGCGCTGGAGCTCGCGAGCGAGAGCCCGGAGAAGCGGTACCTCGTGTTCCTCGACGAGCTCAACCGCTGCGCCGAGGCGGCGCGCAACGCGCTGATGCCCGCGCTCGACGCGACGCGGCGCGTCTATCACCCGATCGACAACCGCTTCCTCGCGATCCCCGACAACGTACAGTTCATCGCGGCGGTCAACCGCGGCAGCGAGTTCACGGGCACGTTCGGGATCGACGCGGCCCAGCTCGATCGGTTCGCGCCGCTCCAGATGGACTATCCGCCGCCCGACGAGGAGGTCAAGATTTTGTGCGCGCGACACGCGACGCTCGGCAAAGGGATCATCCAGCAGATCGTGGCGGCCGCGCACAAGGTGCGGATGTCGCCCGACGTGCCGGGCGGGCTCAGCGTGCGGGCGACCGACGAGGCGTGCGTGTACCTCGAGCACCCGCTGATGGAAACCGAGGGCGCGCGGATGCTCCCCGAGATCTTGAAGAGCTCGTTCTGCGGCCGGTTCTCGGGTCGCTGGTCGGACCCGGAGTCGGACGCCGGCGCCGCCTGGTCGGTGATCCAGGGCGCTCTGAAGAGCGAGTGACCGTCACGTGGCGTCCGGCGGGACCGGTTTGTGCGTCGGAATCACGAACGCGGGGCTCGTCGACGCACGACTGCGGATCAGCTCGGCGGTGATCTCGTAGCGGTCGGTGACCAACGGCGCGGCGAGGCCGAGCGTGAAGATGATGGCGAGCACCCCGCCGCCGCTGATCGAGGTGCGCTCGCCGCGGCAGCGCGTGGGACCGGGCAGCTCGAAGTCTCCATCGGCCGCAAGGTAGCTCCCGCAGTCCAGCTGGAGGGCCTGGTAGCGCGAGCCGGCGTCGTCCTCGTGCTCGACGGAGAACGGGACGAGGTCCCCGTCGTGCTCGACGTAGAGCGCTCCGTCGAGCGCGACCACCCAGCTGTCGACCCCGATGCCTTGGAGCCGCACCGCGCGGTAGCCGCCGCGATCCTCGTGCGCGGTCGCCCGGAGCGTCTGCACCGCGGCCGGACCTTCAGCGCCGACGCGGTGCACGCGATAGTCCCACTCGCTGCCCTCGGCGAGGGGGAAGCGCGGGTCGCCGATCTCTTCGCCGATGTGCACGTCGAACGGGATCTGCACGCGCTCGAGGCCTCGCACCGCCTCGAGGCGAACGTGCTCGACCCCCGCGCGATCGGCGCGGACGGTGCCGCCCGCGCGCACGAGCGTCCACCGATCGTCGTAGACGCGCGCCTCGATGCGCTGCGTCGTGCCGACGTGCTGGAGGTGGCTCCCGTCCACGCCGAGGTGCGTGAATCCCATGGCTGCGATCCACGCGGCGTGCGCCGCAGGGACGAGCGCGACGAGCGCGGCTCCGAACGCCACCGGCAGCGTCGCGGGACGGATCGTACGCGCGACGGTGGCGAGGAGCGCGCCGGCGACGAAGCCGCCGCTCGCGACGCCGAGCCCGAACAGCATGATCCCTTCGGCGCGACGCTCCTCGTACGCGAACCACATCGCGGCTCCCCACGAGACGATCAGACAGAACGCGCCCGACAAGGCGACGAGCACCCTCCAGGATTCACGGAACGAGCCCCCCCCGCCGCGGCGTCGCAGGCTCCACACCACGATCGCGAACAGCGCGACGAGCCCGACCATCCCGAGCAGCTCGGGCAGGATCGAGGTGGCGTGGACGCTGCCCTCGACGATCCAGGACCAATACGGCAAACGCTCGGCCAGGCTCTGCATACGTCAGCGCTCGTCGCAAGCGACATGCCCGGAGGGTCCGCGTCGTGAGTCGCGCGAGATGATTCTACTTCCTCGCGGTGAGGGCCGGGGCGCGCGGCGTGCCTCGGATTCACGCCGCGTCGGGCGCGTCATGCGTAGCGGGTTACGCGGCTCACGCAGGGGAGATCCGACCGTGGTTGCCGAGGCAGATGAGGTGGTTGCAGAGGGAGATCCGACCGTGGTTGCCGAGATAGACGAGAGCGAGAGCCGATAGCGCAGTGATCTTGTGACCGGCGCCCGCCCGGCGGCCGCCGGCGAACCACGCGTCCACGCCATCCGCATCGAAATGCAGAGGCGGAGGCGGGGGAGATCAGACCGTGGTTGCCGAGATAGCCGGGGGGGGGATCAGACCGTGGTTGACGAGATAGACGAGAGCGGGAGCCGATAGCGCAGTGCTCTTGTGACCGGCGGCCGCCCGGCGTCCGCCGGCGAACCTGGCGTCCACGCCACCCACATCGACCTGATGGCCTGGCCGATCACCGCGGAACAGGGCTTGCTCAGTGCGACGAGGTGTCTCGCCGCCGCATCGTGCTGCCGGGAATGGTGCTCGCCGTCAGCCGGCGCACCACTCGCCGCCACATGCTCTGGGCCCCGGACCCGCAGGGGGAAACCGAGCAAGCATTCTGGTATTGCCTCGCCTTCGCCGCCCGCGAACACGGCGTCCTCGTTCACGCCGCGGTGCTGATGTCGAACCACATCCACCTCGTCATCACCGACGTCCGCGCGGAGGCCCCGCTGTTCTATGCGACCCTTCATCGGCTCCTCGCGCTCTGCACCAAGGCGCGCCTCGGCTGGCCCGAGGAGGTCGTCAACAAGTCTGCCACCAGTGCGCATGAGCTCGTCAGTGAGCCGGCGATCGTGAAGGCGCTCGGCTACGCCATCGCCAATCCCACCACCGCCGGCCTCGTTCGGCGTGCCGACGAGTGGCCGGGCGCTCGCACGAGCGCAAACGACATGGGCACACGCACCATCGTCGCGAAACGGCCAGAGCACTACCTGATCGAGGAGAATTGGCCAGCGCAGATCGAGCTCGAGATCACGCTGCCTCCTGCGCTCGAGGGCGAGATCGAGCCCGATGAGATCCGCCGACGCGTGCAAGCCCACGTGCGACAAGCGGAGCGCGACGCGCTCACGAAGTCCAAGCAGACGGGTCTGCGTTTCCTCGGTGCGCGTCGCGCGCAGCGCGTCCATCACGGTGAGCGCGCGAGCTCGTGGGAGACCTTCGGCAGTCGCAATCCGCGGTTTGCGGCGGCCGGCGACGGCGATGCCGCGCGTAAGACGGTAGAACGCAATCGCAAGTTCGAGTCGGACTACGACAAGGCGCTCGCCGGCTGGACTTCGGGCGACCGTACGGTCGTGTTCCCGCCGGGGACCTGGTGGATGCGCGTCCACCACAAGGCGCGCGTC
>JBFWYI010000065.1:0-59512 GCA_050186575.1 Sandaracinaceae bacterium
CCGCGCTGCGCGCTCGCGCGTGGGGCCCCAGCCCCACTTGTGTTTGTTGGAGGGGATGATGCATCCCCTCCCCCCATTGGGCGGAGCCCAATGGGGCCCCCCTCCCAACTCCGCTTCGCGCTGCGCGGCTTCGCTCCGCGCTGCGCGTCTTCGACGCTCCGCGCATCCGCTTCGCCGCTTCGCGCTGCGCGCTCGCGCGTCGGGCCCCAGCCCCACTTGCCCGCTTCGGGTTGGCCGGCTCTTCCTCCGCGTCTTCGACGCTCCGCGCATCCGCTTCGCCGCTTCGCGCTGTGCGCTCGCGCGTGGGGCCCCAGCCCCACTTGCCCGCCTCGCGTTGGCCGGCTCTTCCTCCGCGTCTTTGACGCTCCGCGCATCCGCTTTGCCGCCTCGCGTTGGCCGGCTCTTCCTCCGCGTCTTTGACGCTCCGCGCATCCGCCTCGCCGCTTCGCGCTGCGCGCTCGCGCGTGGCTCTGCCGCTTCGCGTCGGCTGGGTCGGCGGACCGACGTAGCGCTGCGTGCGCGCGGCTGGGTCAGCCGGCGAGGAAGCGCTCTAGGTCGGCGACGTCGTCGCGGCTGCCGACGTAGAACGGGACCCGCGCGTGCAGGCTGTCCGGCTGGACGTCGAGGACGCGGCCGGTGCCGGTCGTCGCGGCGCCGCCCGCCGCTTCGGCGATCATGGCGAGCGGGGCGCACTCGTAGAGGAGGCGCAGCTTGCCTTGCGGGCTCTTGACGTCGGCGGGGTAACCGAAGATGCCGCCCTTCAGCAGCGTGCGGTGGAAGTCGGCGACGAGGGTGCCGATGTAGCGCTGGCCGTACGGCTTGCCGCCGGGGGCCTGTTCGCTCTTGAGCCAGCCGACCCAGCTCCGTACGCGCTCGTCCCAGCGGATGGTGTTGCCCTCGTTCAGCGAGTACGTCGCGCCGCGCGCGGGGATCCGGATCGACTCGTGGCTGAGGAAGAACTCGCCGACCAACGGGTCGAGCGTGAAGCCGTGCACGCCGTCGCCGGTGGTGTAGACGAGCATCGTGCTCGAGCCGTAGAGGATGTACCCGGCCGCGACCTGGGCGCTGCCCTTCTGCAAGCAGTCTTGCGGCGTGCCAGGGCCGCTCGGGGTGACGCGGCGGTGGATCGAGAAGATGGTGCCGATCGACATGCAGACGTCGATGTTCGAGCTGCCGTCGAGCGGGTCGAACATCAGGACGTACTTGCCCTTGGGGAAGCGATCGGGGATCGGGATGATGTCCTCGTTCTCCTCGCTCGCCATCACGCACACGTGACCCGCCGCCTCGACGCAGCGGATCAGGATCTGGTTGGCCAACAGATCCAGCTTCTGGACCTCCTCGCCCTGCACGTTCGTCGCGCCCACCCGGCCGAGCACGTCGGCGAGGCCCGCCTTGTGGACGCGCGACGCGATCATCCGACCCGCGAGCGCGATCGACTGGAATAGCCCGGTGAAGTCTCCCGTGGCGCCAGGCGTCTTGCGCTGTCGCTCGAGGATGTGGCGGTCGAGCGTCCAGCCGAGCTGATCGGGGTTCGGCGGACCCCAGGAGTGGATCGGTTCCATGTTCGTCGTCCTCGGTTCGTCGCGACGCCCCGCGGCGCAGCCGAGGACGACGCAAAGCTCATGAACGCGCTCGCCTAGGCGCGCTTCTGCTTCTTCTTCGCGCGCCGGCTCGACGCCTCTTCGAGCTCGTCGTCGTCATCGACCGCCACGCGCGCCTTCGCGCCCTTCGACGCGCTCGCCTTGTCGTCGTCACCCGTGTTGTCGAGCTCGACGAGCGAGCCGTAGACGCCCGCGATCGCGGGCGTGAACATCACCGGGAGCGAGTGCAGCGTCGACATTCCCGGCACGCCCGGGAACGAGAACGAGAACGGGATATTGGTCAGACCCCAGTACGCGAGCGCGCCCACGCAGACGCCCACCATCCCCTTGAGCGCGGCCTCGATCCACGCGCCCTGGATCCACGGTGCTTTGCCCGCGAACACACCCGCGGTGCCCGCCGCGGCCATCGCGATGAGATACCCGAGCACCCCCGCCGCGCTCGTCCAACCCAGCCCGTACTGCAGCCCCGCTCCGATGGCGCCTCCGATGATGAGGCCTTTCAGAAGCCCGAGCCCGAGCCGTTTGAGCATGCTCGACCTGTAACATCGATTAGTTGACCGAGCCAGAGGGGAGGGGCTAGCACCGACCCGGATGTCGAAGCCGTCTCCCGCGCGTCGCTGGCTCGTCCTCGCGAAGGTCGCGGTGAGCCTCGGTCTCTGCGCGTGGCTCGCCGTCAAGGTGCAGCGCCAGGACGGGCTCGGTTCGCTCCTCGAGCGGCTCGATCGGATCGAGGTGGGCTGGATCGCGGTCGCCGTCGCGCTCCACTTCCTCGCGGTCTTCGCGGGCGTCGCGCGCTGGCGGCTCTTGCTCCGGGTCAGCGGGATCGAGCTCGGCGCGGGCAGGCTCACGCGGGCGTTCCTGATCGGCCGCTTCATCGGCGCGTTCACGCCGTCGACGAGCGGGCTCGACGGCTACCGGCTCCTCGCGGCCGGCCGCGCGAGCGGGAAGATGACTGAGAGCGCGGCCGCGATCGGGGTCGAGAAGCTCGTCGGCCTGATCGGGATGGCGAGCGTCTGTGCCGTGCTCGTGCCGTTCGGCGGCGCGTCGATCCTCGGCCCATCCGCCGTCTGGACCGCCCTCGCGATCGGCGGCGGCGCCGCGCTGCTCCTCGTGCTCTTGCGTCACCCGAGCTGGCTCGGGCTCCTCGTCACGCGCGCGCCGCGCACGATCCGCGGGAAGCTCGGGAAGGCGCAAGCTGCATTGCATGAGCTCGACCTCGGCGCCGGTTCGATGGCGCGCGCGGTGGGGCTCGGCGTGATCTCGCACCTCGCGCTGAGCGCGGTGTTCGCGGCGAGCGCCCGCGCGCTCGGGGTCGACGTGTCGGTCGCCGCGCTCCTCGTGGTCGGCAACGCGATCGTGATCGCGGTGCTGTTGCCCGTCTCGATCGGCGGCATCGGCGTCCGCGAGTCGGTCGCCGTCGGCCTCTTGAGCGCGATCGCGGTGCCGCCGGGCGACGCGCTCCTCGTCGCGCTCCTCACCTACCTCACGGGCCAGGTCCCGGCGCTCCTCGGCGCGGTGTTCATGATGGCCGAGCGCCATCCACCGGTCGCTCGCGTGCCCGCTCGATCGAGCGACCCCCTCGCGAGCTCCGCCTGACCTGCTCCTCGCCGCTCGCCGCGCGGCTCGGAGTCGTCAGCCCTCGCCGTCCATCTCCTCGTTCTGGCGCGCCTCGAGGAAGTCCGCGATCCGTCGGCGGTCCGCGGCCGACAGGCCCACCGCCTCGCTGAGCGCGTAGGCGAGCTGCGCGCGGACGTCCGCGTCGACCCGCGGGTCGTCGAAGCGCGCGAGCACCGCGGCGGTCCCGTCGGCGAAGCGCGTCGCCGCCTGGGCGGCGGCCGCGCTCTCTTCGACGTCGCCCGAGTCGAACGCGTCGAGGATCGCGGTCCGCACCTCCGGCTGATCGGAGTACTGGCCGAGCATGTACATCGCGTTGCGCCGTACGTCGCCGTCCTCGTCCCGCATCGCGCGGAGCGCGGCGGGCACCGCGTCCTCGTCCCCGCGAGCGCTGAGCGACTCGAGCGCCACCGCGCGCACGCTCGGATCCTCGTCCTGCGTCAGGCGGCGCAGCATCGTCGTCGCCTCCTCCGCGTGGAGCCCGTACACGGACTGCGCGGCCATCAACCGATCCTCGCGGCTCTCGCCCATCGAGAGGTGCTCGACGGCGGTCATCGCGGCGTCCTCGTCGCTCTGCATGAGCACCTGCAAGGCCGCGGCGCGGAACTCCCGATCGCCGCTGTCCTCGAGCGTCCGCGCGATGCGCACGGCGGCGGTGGGATCCATCGACATCAGGTGCTGGAGCGCGCGCCCGCGCTGACGAGACTCCGAGTCGTCGGCGAGGCGGGTGAGGATCTCCGTCGCCTCCGGCGACTGGGACATCGCGAGGCCGAACAACGCCGCGTCGGCGCCCGCGGGATCCTGACCGAGCGCGAGCTCGCGCAGGGTGGTCATCGCGCGCGGATCGTGCGAGCGCGCGAGGGCGTACATCGACGCTTGCACCTCGGAAGGATCGTTGCTGTGCGCGGACTCGAGCAGGAGGTCGAGCGTCCCGGCCGGGAGCTCGTCCGTGTTGCCGGACAGCGCGCTGATCACCCGGGCGCGCTCGGCGCCCGTGCTCTGGGCGAGCAGCTCGCCGAGCAGGCGTTGCGACTCCGGCGTGTCGATCGCGCTGAGCACCCCGAGGCCTTCCATGCGTTCGTCCATGCGCGCGCCGGTCGCCATCTCCATCGCGATGTCGAGCGCGCGCGGGTTGCCGCGGTGCGCGAGGAAGTGGACCGCCTGTGCGCGACCGACCGCGCGCGGATCCTCGGCCACCTCGAGGAGCAGCCGATCCGACTCGGGCCCACCGATCGACACGAGCGCGCCGAGCGCGGCCTGACGTCGTTGCGGGTTCGGGCTGCGGAGCGCGCGCTCGACGAGGTCGATGGTCTCCGCGTCCGGCCACATGCACAGCGCGCGCAGCGCCTCTTCAGCGGCCGGGCCGTCGCTCTCCGCGAGGCGGGTGAGCTCGGCGCGCGCCTCCGCGGTGCCGACGTCGGGCAGCGCCTGGAGACACGCGCTCGCGACCTCGTTGCCGTACTGCCGCACGCACTGCGCGAGCACCTGCACGACCTCGGGGCGACCGCTCCGCGTCATCGCGTACGTGATCGCGCGCGCGTCGTGCCAGTCCGATCCGGCGAGCAGGCCGGTGAGCGAGCGGAACGTCTCCTCCGAGGACGTGTTCGGCAGGTGCGCGAGCGCGATCACGCGCGCGTGTCCGCGACCCTCGCGAGCGAGACGCGTGATGTGCGCGTCCGCGCTGTCGGTGCCGAGCTGCGCGAGCGCAGCCACCGCGGCCGCCGCGATGCCCGGTGAGTCGGACCCGCTCAAGCGCACGAGGAGCGGCTCGGCTTCCGGTCGCATCGACGCGCCGAGCGCGTCGATCGCGGCCTCGCGATAGACGCACGAGGGATCGTTGGCGTAGCTGCTGAGCCGCTCGAGCGAGCGCGCCGAGCCGACGTCGGCGAGCGCGCCGAGCGCGGCCGACTGATAGACGCGGCGACCGCTCTCCACGAGCTCGATGAGGCGCTCCTCGGCGGCGGGCGTCCCGAGATGACCGAGCGTCTCGATCGCGGCGATCGCGACGGGGCGCCGACGATCCTCGACCATGCTCGCGACCACGGGCACCGAGCGGTCGCCCCCCGCGAGGCCGATCTGCTCGAGCAGCGCGACCGCGCGCGCGGCGTGGTCGGTCGTGACGAGGCGGTCGAGGAGCTCCTGCTCTTCGGTGTCCGGGAGCTGTACGGCGAGCCGCAGCTCACGCCGGAACTCGGATGGAGCGGGGATCGGCCCGTCGCTCGTCGCGATGCGCGCCGCGGGCCGTGTCGCCGCGTCCACCGCGGTGTGCGCGCCGAGCGCGAGGGTGCTCACCAAGAGGACGGCCGAGGCCGCCTTCCATCGATCGATCGTCACGCGTTCCTCCCACCGACGCCACCCGGCATCGGTCCCACCCAGGACCCACCCGTCCCGTAGTCCGTCTTACGCTGGCACCTCGCGGATGATTCCGCGCGACCCTGGGCTACCTGCGGCGAGGTACCGGGGTACGGACCCGACACCGTGGTCTGCCTTGGGTTCCGGGCGACGTGGTTGGTGTACGGTCTCCCCATGAGCGTGAAGCGCGTGGCGATCACGACGGGGGGCGGCGACTGTCCGGGGCTGAACGCGGTCATCCGCGCGATCGTGGAGGTCGGCAGGCGCCGCTACGGCTGGGAGATCCTCGGGGTCGAGGACGCGATGAATGGCCTCGTGGACCTCGAGTATCGGAGCCCGCGCGGCAACGCTTGGCTCACCGAAGACGACGTGCGTGCGATCATCTCGCGCGGCGGCACGATCCTCGGCACCTCGAACAAGAGCGACCCGTTCCGCTACGTGGCGAAGACCCACTCGGGAGAGAAGCGCGAGACGGACGTCAGCGATCAGGTGATGGCGAACTTCGCGTCGCTCGGGCTCGACGCGATGATCTCGATCGGCGGCGACGGATCCATGCGCATCGCGAGCCGGTTCATCGAGAAGGGAATGAAGATCGTCGGGGTGCCGAAGACGATCGACAACGACCTCGGCTCGACCGACCAGACGTTCGGGTTCGACACCGCGGTCGGCGTGGCGGCGGAGGCGCTCGATCGGCTGCGCGACACCGCGGACAGCCACGACCGCGTGATGCTGTGCGAGGTGATGGGGCGCCACGCGGGATGGCTCGCGCTCCACGCGGGCTTGGCCGGCGGGGCCGACGCGATCCTGATCCCGGAGATCCCCTACGACCCCGACAAGCTCGCTTCCGAGATCAAGCGGCGGCGGGCCGGCGGGATGAACTACAGCCTCATCGTGGTCGCCGAGGGCGCCAAGCCGACGGGCGGGAGCGCGAGCGTGATCGAGGCGAAGCTCGGGGAGATGCCGCGGCTCATGGGCGCGGCGCAGCGCGTGGCGACGCTGCTCCACGATCAGCTCGGCGACGAGATGCGCGTGACGGTGCTCGGCCACATCCAGCGCGGCGGCAGTCCGTCGAGCTTCGATCGCGTGCTCGCGACGCGCTACGGGATCGCGGCGGCGGAGCTCGTCGCGCGCGAGGAGTTCGGCAAGATGGTCGCGCTCCGAAACGGCGAGATCGTGGCGGTGGATCTACGGGAGGCGGCGGCGGAGCCGCGGCTCGTCGATCCGGAAGGTCAGCTCGTGAGGCAGGCGCGGCAGCTCGGCGTGACGTTCGGCGACGCGTGAGCCTTCAGCGATCGGCGTCGAGATCGCGCGTCATCGCCTCGTAGTGATCCGCGTCGTAGTCGCCGCCGTGGGCGACGATGTCCTCCGCGACCTCCGCGAGGCGCGCCGCCTCGGGAGCGTCGAGCTGGGTGTCTTGCAACGCAGCTTGCGCACGTGCGTTGAACGCGGTCGCCGCGAGCAGCCCCACACGGCCCTCTTGGTGGAGGCTGGAGAGGGCTTGGATCGCGGGCCGGGCGTCGTCGAGCTCGGGAGCGTGGCGGTCGAGCTCGCCCCGGACCTCGCGAAGGGACGAGCGCATCTGCACCTCCGCGAGGTAACGGCTGCATCCCGCGAAGCCGGCGACGCCGAGGGTGGGGACGCCGCACACGCCGAGGACGAGCGGGAGCGCGAGGACCCACGGCGGGCGCCGGCGCGTCGTCTTCACCTCGCGGGTGAGCGGCACGCCCGACGGCTCGGCCCATCCGTGGAGACCGGGCGAGGTGTGGGACGCGGTGTACGACGGTCGTTCGCCCGACGCGGGCATCGGCTCCGCGAACGCGTATGGATCGGCGAGCGCGCGCTCCCATGCGGCGGCCATCTCCGACGCCGAGCCGAACCGATCGGCCGGCAAGCGCGCCATCGCCCTCGCGATGACGCGCGCGATCGACGGCGACACGTCGCCGCGGATCTCGCCGAGCGGCGTGGTGCGCCCGACGAGGATCGCGCCGACCGGGTCGTCGCCGCCGGTGCGCGCGAACGGGCTCTCCCCGGCGAGCGCCTCGTAGAGCACGACGCCGAGCGCGTAGGTGTCGACGCGCCCGTCGATCGTCGCGCCGCTCAGCTGCTCGGGGGCCATGTAGCGCACGGTCCCGATCGCGACGCCGGTGCTCGTCATCCGACCGAAGCCGCCGATGCGCGCGACGCCGAAGTCGAGGAGCTTGACGAGGCCGCGCGTCATCGACGCCGGCGAGGCGACCGCGGAGGGATCGACCACGTGGATGTTCGACGGCTTGATGTCACGGTGGACGACGCCGGCCGCGTGCGCGGTCTCGAGCGCGTCGCAGACGCCCGCCACCACCGTGCGCAGCCGGTCGGGGGAGAGCGTGCGCTCACTCGCGAGGACCGTGCTGAGCGGCACGCCGGCGAGCCGCTCCATCGCGAGGTAGAGCGTGCCGTCGTGGAGGCTGCCCACCTCGCGGACCTCGACGACGGAGGGCGACCGGATCGTCGCCAGCGCGGCGCCCTCACGGCGGAAGCGCTCGACGGCGCGCTCGCTGTCGTGGAGCTCCGGTCGCATGAGCTTGATCGCGATGCGCCCGCCGCCACTGCGGTCGATCGCTTCGTACACCGCGCCCATCCCGCCCGCGCCGAGCTGGGAGACGATCTCGAAGCGGTCGTCGAGGACGGTGCCCGGCGCGATCGGCGACGCGCCCTCCCGCTCGCTCACTGCCTCGACGCCCATCGCGCCCGACTATAGCGGCCAGGCGGGTCTCCGTCCGGCGGGCTCCGAGGCCGGCGTTTGCTATGCTCCGCCCCCCGTGTCGCCCCCCGTGATGACGGAGCCCAACCCGAGCCGCGTGCTTCGTCGCGCGCTGGAGGAGGCGCTCGAGAAGCACATCGCCTCGACCGTGCTGTTCGAGGCGCTCGGGGCGGCCGGCAACGTCGTGCCTCAGAGCTCGGAAGACGTATTGCGGGTCGTGCGCGGACCGCTGCGCGAGGTGCTCTCGCGTCGGCTCGAGACGGACGCGGCGGCGGGCTTGCTCGCGCGGATCGAGGAGCTCCTCGTGCCCGTCGAGCCGGCGACGCTCGAGCTCTCGCTCGACGAGCTGGTCGACGAGACGCGCGGCGGGCCGGACGCGACGGTGCTCACGCCGACGGAGGACCGCGCGGTGCACGTGATCGTGCTGGCGGCCACGCAGGGGTTCTCGGCGCGCCTCCAGATGACGCTCGGCGAGGCGCGGGTCGCCGCGGTCTGGGCGAAGGACGCGGCGCGCTTCAAGGAGCTGATCGCGAAGCGCGCGCCCGCGATCGTGCTGGTCGACGGAACCGACGTGCCGCGCGTCGACGCGCGCGAGCTGCTCCGGATCTTCGCGCCGCTCCCCGTCACGACGGCGCGCGTGGTGTGGGGCGCGGGACTGCCGTACGCGAGGAGCGTGGCCGAGCTGCTCGGCGAGGACCGGGCCGGCTGGGTCATCCTCGATCTCGACGAGGGCATCTCGCCGCTGATCGATCTCGTGCGATCACGCCGCGCCGGGCCATCGCGCGAGACCCGCGAGTGAAGACGCCGCGCCTCCACTACGACGATCCGCTGCTCCTCTCTGGCGCCGCGACGCTGATCGAGGTCGCGCGCTTCTCGGATCGGCCGAGCGCGATCCTCGACGCGACGCTGTTCTATCCGGAGTCGGGTGGGCAGATGGGTGACCACGGTCGGATCGACGACGCGGAGGTCCTCGATGTCCAGCTCGACGATCGGGGGCGCGTGCATCACCTGCTCGCTTCGCCGATCGACGGCGCGCCGAAGACGGTGCGGATCGAGGTCGACGAGACGCGGCGTCGCGCGCACATGGCGTTGCACACCGCGCAGCACGCGCTGAGCCGCGCGCTCCTCGATCGACTCGGCGCGACCACGCTGAGCAGTCGGCTCGGCGCGAGCGCGTGCACGATCGACGTCGATCGCGCGGGGCTGACGACGAGCGAGCTCGGTCCGATCGAGGACGCGATCAACGCGCTCGTCGACGAGGATCGAGAGGTGCGCCAGCGGTTCGTCGACGAGGACGAGCTCGCGCGGCTCGCGCTGCGCAAGCCTCCGCCGGAGACCGACCGCGTGCGGGTGGTCGAGATCGACGGCTTCGACACTACGCCGTGCGGCGGCACGCACGCGACGTCGACCGCGCAGATCGAGCTGGTCGTGATCACCTCCGCGGAGCGCTACAAGGGCGGCACGCGGATCTCGTTCGAGGCGGGCCCGCGCGGGCGGCGGACGCTGAAGTCGAGCTTCGATCGGCTGCGCGACACGGCGGCGGCGCTGCGCTGCGCGCCCGACGAGGTCGACGCGATCGTGGCCGGGCTCAAGGACAAGCTCGACGCCGCGCAGCGCGGGGCGGGTGAGCTGCGGGCGCGGCTCGCGGACGCATTGGCGGCCGGGCTCCTCGGGCGGCGCGACGGCTCGGCGATCGTCGCCGCGCTCGACGGCGTCGACGCGGAGCTGCTCGGCGCGCTCGCGAGCCGGCTCGCGACCGACGAGGTCGTGGTGGTGCTCGGCGCGAGGAGCGCGGAGCAGATGACCGTGATCGCCAAGCGCGGACCGCGCTCCAGCGCCGACTGCGGCGCGTTGCTCCGCGCGATCGTGACGGCGGGCGGTGGGCGCGGCGGCGGTCGACCCGAACAAGCGCAAGGAAAGATGCGGGCCGACGCCGACCTCGAGGCGCTCGCCCGGGCGGCCGGGCTCTGAGCCGTGCGTGAGGGTGCGCATGCGACGCGCGGGTCGGGGTTCAGCCGCCGCGCGATCCGACGAACACCTCGTGCATGACGCAGCTCATGCCCTGGGAAGAGCGCTTCGCGCTCGGCGTGCCCTCCATGGACGGAGAGCACAAGGAGCTCCTCCGCCGGATGAACGATCTCTACGATCTCGTCGGCGCCGGCGCTCCGCGCCCGAAGGTGAAGGCGGCCCTCGAGGGCCTCGCCGAGTACACCGTCGATCACTTCACCCACGAGGAGAAGCACATGGAGGCGATCGGCTTCCCTGGCCTCGCCTCGCACAAGCTGATCCACGCGCAGCTCCTCGAGCGCTTCGGCGGTCACGCGGACGCGTTCGCGCGCGGCGAGCCGCTGGGCGACGCGTTCTTCCGCTTCCTGAAGGTCTGGCTCGCCTCGCACATCTGCGGCGTCGACCGCAAGTACAGCCCGAAGGCGAAGGCGGCCTGATCGCCGGTACCCGCGAGCTCGCTCAGCCGGGGTTCGATCCCGGAGGCTCGAGGCCTTCGAGCTGCATCTGGCCTGCGCCGATCAGCTTGAACTTCGGGTTCGGCTGCCGCGGATCGCCAAACTGATTGACGAACTTGTTCCAGTTCGACGCCATCGCGGCGGCGAGCTGGAAGAAGACGTCCGGCGTCACGCGCACGCTGCTCACGATCTTCGCGCGCGGCGGCTGGTCCAAAGGCGCGCCCCCGCGGCCCGGGAACGGCGCGAACTCGGTGAAGACGATCGAGAACTCGCGCTGCGTGTTGAGGACCTGCGCGCCGTTCGCGTACGCCGCGCCCGGCTCGCTCGACCAGTCGAGCTCGATCACCACTTCGCGCCCGCCCGTGCTCGGAGTATCCGCCATGGCGCGGTGTCTACTCTGCGCGGCGCTCGGAGGCCAGTCTCCACCTCGTGGCGCCGGAGACGGGCTCGCGCGCCTCGCGTGCTAGGGTCGCCGCACGATGACGCGATGCTTCACCACTCTCGCCGCCATCGCCGCCGTCCTCGCGCTCGCCGACGTCGCGCGCGCGCAGGAAGGGGAGCTGCCCCCGCAGTTCAGCTCCGACCGTCCCGGCTTCGCCAACACGACCGCGACGGCGGCGGTGTTCCACCTCACCACCGAGATGGGCGCGGTCGCGACGATCTCCGACGATCCGACCGGCTCGCTCCCGAACCTGCGTTTGCGCTTCGGGCTCCTCGACTGGCTCGAGGCGCGCGTGATCGCGCCGAGCGCGATCGGCGACTTCGGCGCGGGCGGTCCGCGCATCGGCCTCGGCGACATGGCGCTCGGCTTCAAGGTGGGCAGCGCGGTCGCCGACACCGTGCGCATCGCCATGGTCTGGGACTTCACGATGCCCACCGCGACCGAGCGCACGCCGGACACGAGCTTCGGCTCACCCGAGGTGACGGTGACGGGCGAGGCGGTCCTCGACTGGAGCTTCTGGGGACCGCTCACGCTCACGCCCGAAGCGATCTTCCACATCAACGCCGAGCTCGATCCGCTCTCCGGCGAGACGGTCCGCGTGTTCGACGGGGGCGGGAGCCTCAAGCTGACCTGGCAGATCATCGACTCGCTCGGCGTGTTCGTGCAGAGCTACGTGCTCAAGAGCGAGCTCAGCGACGTGCGCGTGCAGGTGGGAGGCGGGATCTACTTCCTCGCGCTCCCGAACTGGCAGCTCGACGCGTCGTTCGACACGCGCGTCACCGAGCAGGGTGACGACCCCACCGTGCAGGTCGGCACCACGATCCTCTGGATGTGATCGCGCGCGCCGCGATCAGCCGAGCTCGTAGCGGAAGTCTTCCATCACCGGGTTGGCGAGGAGCTTCTCGCACATCGCCTGGACCTGGCGCTCCGCCTCGGCGCGATCGTCGGTGTCGAGGGTGAGCTCGATGAGCTTGCCGATGCGCACGTCGTCGACGCCGCCGAACGACAGGCTCGCGAGCGCGCGGCGCACCGCGTCCCCTTGCGGATCGAGCACCTCGCGCTTCAGCGTCACGTAGATCTTCGCCTTCATCGGCTCACTCCCAGGTTCTTCTCGATTCGTTCGATCGGATCGCCGAGCTCGGGGACGAACGCCTCGCCGCGCAGCGTGTCAGCCGCCTCGATGTAGCGGCGCGACGCCTCGACGCGGATCTCGTCCGGGATCATGGGGATCTCCCCGTCGCCGGTGAAGCCGACCGACGCGAGCCAGCGCCGCACGTACTCCTTGTCGAAGCCCTCGGGCTCCTGACCCTCCGCGCGCCGCGCGGCGTACGTGTCCTCGAACCAGATGCGCGAGCTGTCGGGCGTGTGGATCTCGTCGATCACCGTGATCGTTCCGTCCGGCGCGCGGCCGAGCTCGTACTTGGTGTCGACGAGGATGAGCCCGCGCTCGGCGCAGATCGCGCGGCCGCGCGCGAAGAGGCCGTACGCGATCCGCTCGCACTCCGCGAACGTGCCCTCGTCGATGACCCCGCGCGCGAAGAGCGTCGTCTTGTCGACCGACTCGTCGTGACCGCCCTTCAGCGCCTTGGTGCTCGGCGTGAGGATCGGCTCGGGCAGCGGATCGTTCTTCGAGAGACCGTCGGGCAGCCGGTGCCCGCAGAAGATGCGGTCGCCGCGCGAGTACGCCGTCCACGCGCTCGTGGACGTCACGCCGGTGAGGTAGGCGCGCATCACCCACTCGACCTCGATCGGCTCGCACTCGCGCGCGATGGTGACGGACGGGTCGGGGACCTCGAGGACGTGGTTGGGCGCGACGTCGCGCGTGCGCTCGAACCACCACGCGCTGAGCTGGTTGAGCACCTGGCCCTTGAACGGCAGCGTCCCGAGCACGCGATCGAACGCGCTGATCCGATCGGTGGTCACGAGGATCCGACGGCCGTCGCCCGGCAGGTAGTTGTCGCGGACCTTGCCCTCGATCTTCGCGCCGAGCCCCGCGAAGTCGGTGCCCTCGAGGGTCATGCCGAGCCCGCGCGTAAGGACCTCGTGACTGACGCTCATCGATGCTCCTCCAACGCGCGCGCGATGATGGTGGGGCAATGCGCGAGCGCGTGCGACAGGTCGAACTGCGCCCGCACCTTAGCCTCGTCGAGGTGCGCTCGGATATCGGGATCGGCGAGGAGCAGCGTCAGGAAGTCCCCCTCGCCGGCGAAGGCGCGCATCGCGTTGCGCTGGACCCAGACGTACGCCTCCTGCCGCGGCTTGCCGGCGTGGACGAGCGAGAGCAGCACGCCTTCGCTGGCCCACAGCCCGCGCGTCCTCTCGAGGTTGGCGCGGAGGTTCTCCGGGTAGACCACCAACCCCTCGACAAGCTTATTTGTCCGATCGAGCATGAACGCGAGGCCCGCCGTCACGTCGGGCAGGATCACGCGCTCGACCGACGAGTGGCTGATGTCGCGCTCGTGCCAGAGCGCGACGTTCTCGAGGGCGGGGGTCAACGCGCCGCGCACGATCCGCGCGAGGCCGCAGAGGTTCTCGCTCGCGACGGGGTTGCGCTTGTGCGGCATCGCGCTCGAGCCCTTCTGGCCCTTGGTGAACGGCTCCTCGGCTTCGGTGAGCTCGGTGCGCTGCCAGTGCCGCACGTTCGTCGCGAAGCGCTCGATCGCGGCGGCCACGCTCGCGCACGCGGAGACGAACGCGGCGTGTCGATCGCGCGCGACGATCTGCGTCGCCACCGTCTCCGGCGCGAGCCCGAGGCGAGCGAGCGCGTCCCTCTCGATCTCCGGCGTGAGGTGCGCGTAGGTGCCGACCGCTCCGGCGATCTTGCCGACCGCGATCTCGTCCCGCGCGTCCGCGAGCCGAGCGCGGGCGCGCGCGATCTCCGCGAAGTGTCCGGCGAGCGCGACGCCGAACGTGGTCGGCTCCGCGTGGATTCCGTGCGAGCGCCCGATCATCGGCGTCCCGCGATGCTCCTCGATCCGCACGCGGAACGCGGCGAGCACCGCGTCGACGCGATCGAGCAAGCGATCGGTCGCGTTGACGAGGAGGACGGCGAGCGAGCTGTCGAGGACGTCGGAGCTCGTCATCCCGCGATGGAGCCAGCGGGCCGGCGGTCCCGCGAGCTCCTCGACGTGGGTGAGGAACGCGATCACGTCGTGGCGCGTGGTCGCTTCGATCGCGTCGATGCGATCGGGATCGAGACGATCGATGACGGGTCGCACGATCGCGGCCGTGCCTTCGGGGACGAGCCCCGCCGTCTCCATCGCCTCGCACGCGGCGAGCTCGACCTCGAGCCAGGTCCGGTACTTCGTGCGCGTGCTCCAGAGGTCGGCGAAGTCGGCCGGCGTATATCTCTCGATCATGGCCGCCCCTTAGCAGATCGGCCCGCCGGTGCGAAGCCTCGGCCGGGGTCGCTCAGCCGCCGCACCGCACGGGCGCGGGTGTACACACCCCCGCGACGCAGTCCGCGTTCCCCGCGCATTCGGCGGGGAGGTCGTCGCACGCCGCGCCCTCCGGCTTCGCCGGCGCGCAGGTCGACTCCGCCCCGCAGTGGTTGACCGGCGTGCAGGCGAGGTCATCGGTGCATCCGCTGTCGCCGACGCAGATCGGCGTGGGGGTGCGCGGCTCACCGGCCTCCCCGACGTGGAGACACACGCCGGCGATGAGCGCAGAGGCTCGAGACATCCGTCCTCTTACACGTCTCGGGCCGCGCGTGCATGTCGCACTCGCGCGCGCGTCAGAGGCGCAGGAGCGATGTCAGAGGCGCAGGAGCGATGTCAACGCGCGTTGAGCAGCCTTGCGTCGATCGCCGGAGACCGCGCGCGCGTCCTTCTCGCGCCGATCGTCCTTCGCCGCGCGGCGATCGTCCTGAGGCAAGTAGCTCGCGAGCTTCCAGGTCGTCTTGGGATCGTTCCAGCCGAGGGCGCTTCTCATGGGTGGGGACGGTAGCTGGCCTGCGATCGCGTCCCAAGAAAACGGCGTCCGCGCCGGTGATACGCTCGCCGAATGACGCGAGGCATGCGGGCGGTCGTCCTCTTCACGGCGCTCACCTGGATCGGCTGCGACTGCTCGGGTCCCGGCGCGCCGTGTGACTCGGACAGCCAGTGCACGGCGGGGATGGTATGCACCGACGGCACGTGCGAGTCGCGGCCGGATACGGGCATGGGCCGCGACGCGGCCATGGCGGCCGACGACGGTGTGCCGGACGCCGGGCCTGGATGCTCGGGGACCGTATGCGGCGTGCTGTGCTGCGCGGACACCGAGATCTGTCGCTTCGATCGCTGCATCTCCGACCTCGGCGCGTGCACCACGAACGACGACTGCTGGGGGGACAGCTACTGCGTCGATGGGCGCTGCATCCCCTACGGGATCCCCGAGGGCTACGACCACGACGCGATGTGCACGCGCGCGATCGACATCGGGGCGATCACCCCCGAGGTGCAGTGCCGATGGACCGCTCCGCCGGTCGGCGACGGTGCGCCCGACCATGTGCACGTCATGGCCACGCCGGTCGTGGTCGACTTCGACTTCGATCGCGATCCCGCCACGCTGCTCCCGTCGATCGCGTTCGCGACGTTCCCCACCACCGGCTCGTACGGGCAGCCGGGCGTGCTCCGCGTGATCGACGGCGCGAGCTGCTTCACGCAATTTTCGATGACTGATCCAGCGGACGCGGTGATGAGCCCGGCGCCGGTCGCGGTCGGAGACCTCGATGGGGACGGCTACCCCGAGATCGTCGCCGCGGGGCACCTCGGCGGCGTCAAGGCGTTTCGCTACGACGCAGGCACGGGGCAGCTCGCGCGCATCTGGACGTCCGGCGTGTGCGACGGATCGGGCGGGCGCACCGACGATCTCACCGGCGGCGCGAACCAGTGGAACGGACCCTCGATCCACGATCTCGACGACGACGGGATCGCGGAGATCACGTACGGCGGCGTGGTCTACGACCGCGACGGATGCGTGCTGACGCAGCGGCTCGGGTTCCTCGCCTACAACGTCGGGCTCATCGACGTGATCGCGGACGTCGACGGGGATGGCCGAATGGAGCTTCCCACCGGCGACGCGCTCTACGAGTTCGATCCCGCGACCCACGACTGGGTGGCGGAGGCCTCGTTCACGGGGACCGGGATGCGTGGCCAGGTCGCGGTGGCCGAGCTCGGCGATCACGTGCTCGCGTCGCTCGGCCGCGACGCGCCCGAGATCGTGATCATCGCGGCGTCGACCGCGCGGGTCGAGACGATCGAAGGCGCGGTGGTGTTCGGGCCGGTCGGCATCCCGGGCGGCGGCGTCGGCGGGGCGCCCACGGTGGCCGACTTCGACGGAGACGGTCGGCGCGAATTCGCGACGGCGGGCGGGCTCCAGTACGTC
This sequence comes from Sandaracinaceae bacterium, assembly GCA_050186575.1. GTDB lineage: Bacteria > Myxococcota_A > Polyangia > Polyangiales > Sandaracinaceae > JAUHXR01. The sequence continues at coordinate 16,576 of JBFWYI010000065.1, forward strand.
GTCTACGACCTCGACTGCCTGCCCGGCGGACCGGCCGGCGGCTGCGCGAGCGGACGCACCGACGGGATCCTGTGGACGCAGCCGAGCCAGGACGGAAGCTCCAACGTGACCGGCTCGAGCGTGTTCGACTTCGACGCCGACGGCGCCGCGGAGGCGGTGTACGCCGATGAATGTTTCTTGCGGATCTACAGCGGAGCCGACGGCACGGTGCTCTTCAGCGCGGCGCGCTCGAGCGGGACGACCTACGAGAACCCGGTGATCGTCGACGTCGATGGCGACTTCCACTCGGAGATCGTCAGCGCGGTGAACGATTACGCGGGCACGCTCGGCTGTCCGGCGACCGATCCCCTCCGGCCCGCCTCCGCGTTCGCGCAGAGCCGCGGCATCGTGGTCCTCCGCGACACCATGGATCGCTGGGCGGCGTCGCGGCCGGTGTGGAACCAGCACGCGTACGCGGTGACTCACGTCGGCGATCACGGCGAGACGCCTCGCACGAGCGCGGTGATGGCGAACTGGGCGGATCCCTCGCTCAACAACTTCCGCCAGAACGTGCAAGGGTCGTTGGATGCGCTCGGGCTCGCCGACCTCACCGCGGCGAGCCAGCAGGGCCCCATCGATCTCGTCTGCGACGCGGCGCGCACGGCGACGCTGCCGGCTCAGATCTGCAACCGCGGCACGCTCCCGCTCGCCGCCGGCACGGAGATCGCGTTCCGCGTCGACGCCCCCGATGGCGCGGAGCTCTGCCGCGCGCCGGTGCCGGTCGCGCTCACCGTCGGGATGTGCACCGAGGTGACGTGCACCGGCACGTTCCCCGGCATGGGGGACGAGGTCCACGATCTCTACGTCGTCGTCGACCCCCAGGGTCTCGAAGAGGAGTGCTGGGAGGGCAACAACTTCGCGGTCCTGCGCGACGCGCGCTGCCACTCCGTGGAGTAGCCGCGCGCGCCGAGCGCGATCACTGACAGCGGTTGCTCGTGCAGTTGCGGCTGTCGCAGTCGAGGTCGCTCTCGCAACCGGCGCCCGCGCCGTTGCCTTCGCAGCGGCCCTGGTAGCAGTTGCGCGAGTCGCAATCGAGGTCGCTCTCACACACCTCACCGCCGCCGTTGCCCGCGCAGCAACCGTCGGTGCAGTTGCGCGAGTCGCAGTCGAGGTCGCTCTCGCATCGGCTGCCGACGGAGTTGTCGTAGCAGCGCCCGTCCGTGCAGTTGCGCGAGTCGCAGTCGAGGTCCGAGTCGCAGCTCGTCCCGAGCGACGGATTGGAGCACGATGACGTCGTGCACTCGCCATCGCGGGCCGCGTCGCGCGCGCACGCCGATGGATCGGGATCGCCGATCGCGTCGAAGCAGGCGTCCATGCAGTCGAAGTCGCCCGGCGTGCACGCGGCGAGGCAGTCCCCGATGCTCGAGCCGCCGCCGCTGCACTGATCGAACGCGCTCATCGACGGGCAGTCATAGAACATCCCGTTGACGCAGCAGGTGTAGGCGCCGCCGCCGCCACCACCTCCTCCTCCCGCGTCGCCACCGCCGCCGCCGCCCGGGCCGGCGTCCGAGCTCCCCGACGGTCCCTCGGGCGAGCAGCCGATCGCCGCGCCTACGAGGCTCAGAGTCAACATGACGGAACGAACCCACGCACCCTTCGACATCGCGTCCTCCTCCATGAGCCGATCGGCTCGCTTCGGTCCGAGGACGCCGACGCGGTCGGGTCGTCGCGATCTTTCTTTCGCGACCTCGGATCAGCCGCGTCGCGGGCGATCTTCGGGCATGCGAGGGCTGACTTCGGTCGATCCGTCCGGGCTGCGGCGCGCCTCGACGCACGCGCCGGGCGCGTCGGCCGCCTGCGCCAACAGCGCGGCGAGCGCGCCCACCGGCGCCGCGTCCTTCGCCAAGGCGATGACCCGCGCGAGGATCTGCGCGCTCGGTCCGCTCGGCTCGCCGCGCAGATAGCTGATCGCGATTCCCGCGGCGACGCGATAGGCGCGCGGCGGTGTGCTCGGATCGCGCACGACGGCGAGCTGCACCGCGACGTCGTGCTCGAGGGGCGTGAGCATCACCGAGCGTCCGAGCAGGTCGATCTCGACGCGCACCGGCGCGTCTCCCGAGAGCGCGAGGCCGCTCACCGCGAGGTCCTCCGACGGATCGCGCGCCCCGGTCGCATCGGGCAGCGGGCGGATCCAGCCGCGCACGTCGAGCTCCGCGACGCGCCGCCACGTGCGCTCGAGGAGCGATCGGTACGCCTGCGAGCCGACGTCGAACGGCGCGAGCGCTCGCTCGAGCGCGCCCCTCAGCGTGTCGCCCGGCTCGATGCGGATCCCGAGCGGCGCGTCCAGCGGCGTGTCCTCCGGCATCACGATCCGGTCGATCGCGCGATCGGCGCTCGGGTCCACGCACTCCACGCACCGCGTGCGTCGCCATCGGTCGAGCGTGCGATCGGTGTAGTAGCGATCGATCCTCCGGAGGCGGAGCGGCACGAGCGTGATCGGCTCGTCCAGGAGCTCGCGCCAACGCTCGTTCATGTGCGCGTAGAGGATCCCGCGCGCTTCGATCTCGCCGTGGTCGAGCGAGGTCAGGTGCTCGAGCGTGACCTCTAGGCGCGCCTCGACGAGCTCCGCGTCGCGGAACAGGTTCTTGACGAAAAGAACCTTGTCGGGCCGCACCGCGTCGATCTCCATGTCGCGCTCGATCGCGCGCGCGGCGAGGGGATCGCGCACGAGGCCCATCGCGAACCCGAGGAAGCCGCGCAGGTCGAGCATGCGCGACGGATCCGCGCCGCCGCGGAGCGAGGAGCGCCGCGCCTCCCACCACCACGAGGCGAGCCGATCGTTGGAGCGATACCAGACCTGCGCGAGCCGGTGATAGCCGAGCACGAGGTCCATGTACGTGTCGTGGTAGCTGTCGGCGAGCAGCGCCGCGTCGACGCTGGGATCGCTCCACAGGCTCGTGATCGCGTTCGCGCACATCCCCGCGGCGGTCAACGCGAGCATCACGCCGCTCGTGAGGATCGGATCGACGAACGCTGCGGCGTCGCCAACCAAGAAGTACCCCGGGCCGGCGAGCCGCGTCGCGTGCGAGGACCAATCCCGGACGACGTGCAAGAGCTGGCTCGAGGGCGCCTTCGGGACGAGCGCGGCGCCGCGGAGGAGCTCGCCCACCCCTTCGCATGCCTCGACGTTCGCGAGATAGAAAGCCCGCAAGGCGTCTTCACCGCCGCGGGGGATCGCGTCCTTGCTGGTGACGAGCCCCACGCTGACGAGGTCCTCGCCGATGTGGATGTGCCAGCACCAGCCGTCGCGCGTGGTGGCCACGTAGGTCCACGCCTCGTTGTGCTTGAGGGGCGCGCCGTGCTCGAGCCTCCGAGAGCCGGCCCAGTAGCCGTGGATCGCGAAGTTGTTCATGTCGTCGAGCCCCACGTGCTCGATCCCGAGCAAGCGCGAGGCGCAGCGGGCCTGGCCGCTCGCGTCGACGAGGTGGCCCGCTTGCATCTCGAACGTGCGCTCGCCGTCGCGGACCTCGAGCACGCAAGCCCCGTCGTCGACGCGTGCGCCGCGCACCTCCCCCTCGACGAGCTCGACCCCGAGCCCGCGCGCGTGATCCAACAGGAACGCGTCGAAGCGGGCGCGATCGACTTGATAGCTCCCCGGCGCGGGCAACCCGGTGTCAGGCTCGCGGAAGTCGGCGCTCCACGTCTCGCGTTCCTTCGGGCCCCACGAGAACACGGCGCCCGCCTTGCGCACGATCCCGGCGTCGTTGCCGGCGCGCGACGCGAGCGCTTCGATCGGCTCGAGCAGCCCTGCGCGCGCGAGGATCGGTCCCACTCCGGCGATGAGCGATTCGCCGACCTTGTGACGTGGGAAGCGCTCGCGCTCGACGATCGCGATGCGTCGCTCCGGGTGGGCGCGCCGCAGGAGCGAGGCGAGCACCGCGCCGGCCGGCCCTGCGCCGATGATCGCGAGATCGATGGGCGCTCGCCGATCCGCGGTCATCGTGTCGCCACTCTACTCCGCCGCTTCGCGCGCGCCCAGCGCGGGCCAGGTCCCGCCGAGGTGATCCTGCGCGCGATCAGCCCGGCTGGGCGAGGCGGTCGAGGCGCTCCTCGATCTGCGCGGCGCTCATCGTGCCCTTGTAGACGTAGAGCGCGCCGCTCGCGTCGGGGTCGAGCACGGACTCGCTCACGCGGAGCCGGCTCGACACCGCGAAGAGGATCTTCTGCGCGAGCCCGCGCTCCACCAGCTCGACGCGGCGCCACACCGCGTCCCGGCTCCAGTATCCGAGCGCCTCGAAGAGCACGCACTCTCCGGTCTCCGCGTGGGTGAACGCGAGGTCGGGGACGCACAGCCCGACGCCCGGCAGATCGAGGACGTCGTCGGCCGGCGCGACCGTCCACTTGCTCGTGCGCGCAGCGAATCGCTCGAGGAGCGTCTCGATCTCGTCGCGCGCGCGGGCCGGTGCCTCGGGCCGAGAGAGGGCCGGGCCATCCAGCGCGAAGCGGAGCGGCTCGCGCTTCTTGCCCCATCGGAGGTCGGCCTCGATCGACCACCCGCCGCAGCCGCAGATCGCCGGGAGCGCCATCGCGAGCGCGAGGCCGTACTTGGTCACCGCGTCGAAGAGGCTCATCGGTCCGTCGATCTCGAGGCGGAGCGCTCCGTCCGGATCGCGATGCGCGGAGAACAGGAGTCGCCGAAACTTGAGCGTCGCGAACAGCGAGCGCAGCGACTCGGGGCTCGCACCGCGGATCCTCGCGCGGAGGCGCACCGCGCGCAGGAGGACGGCGCGCGCCTGCTCGAGATCGTACGCCTCGACGAGCGCGCGAGGCGGCGGCGCCTCGATGCCCGCCACGCGGTGCTCGGACTTGAGATCGGCGAAGAGCGCGCGCGACACCTCCTCGCCGCTCACCCCTTTCGCCTCGGCGATCTCCGCCAGCAGCGCCGCGGGATCGAACCGCTCGAGGCCCGCCTCGCGTCGCAACCCCGCCGCGCGGGTGAACACCTCGCGGCGCAGCTCGACCGGATCGGTGTCGAACGCGACCTCGAAGATCAGCCGATCCTCGACGAGCTTCTGGAGCCCGAGCGCGAGCTTGCGGTCGCGCGCGTTCGCGTCGATCTGCGACCACGCCTCGGTCAGCTCGGCGCGCGTCAGGCCGACGTGCATCTCCGCGATCTCGATCAGCTCGGCCGCGAGATCGAGCGCGCGCGCGCGGCGCTCGTCGTTGAGCGGCAGCAGCTTCAGCGTGCCCTTCTGGCGCCGCGTGTGGACGAGGTCAGCGGTAAGCAACGTGCTCTCTCCGGCGCTGGCTCGTGAACGTCTCCGAGGTCTGCGCGGTGACGAGCTCGTAGAGCGTCGCGCGCTTGTCGCCCTTCTTGCGGAGGACGCGCCCGAGCCGCTGTACGTGCTCGCGTACCGACCCCGAGCCCGACACCACGATCGCGACGTTCGCGTCGGGGACGTCGACGCCCTCGTTCAACACCTTCGAGGTGACGACCGCGGTGTAGCGGCCCTCGCTGAGCCCCTCGAGGATCTCGCTCCGCTCCTTGACCTTGGTCTGGTGCGTGATCGCGGGGATCAGGAACCGGCGCGCGACCTCGTAGCACGTCGCGTTGTCTTGCGTGAACAGGATCGCCCGGTCGCCGCGGTGCTCGTGGAGCAGCATCTCGACGTAGTCGAGCTTGGCGGGAGCGCAGAACGCGAGCTCGCGCTGGCGCCGGTACGCCTTCATCGCGCGGCGGCCCGCCTCGCTTCGCGAGCTCTGGATGATGAACTGCGACCACCCGTCGGGCGCGCTCATGCGGATGCCCTGAGATCGGATGAAGTCGCGGTAGATCGATCGTTCGGACTCGTACTCCTCGCGCTCGTGTTGCGCGAGCTCCACCACCACGCGCTCGACGTCGTACTCCGCGAGGTAGTCGCCGCTCAGGTCCACGATGTCGCGGCGGAACACGACCGGGCCGATCAGCTCGTGCAGCCACTGATCGCGGCCGTCGGGTCGCTCCGGCGTGGCGGTGAGCCCGAGGCGAAACGGCGCGAGGCACGAGCGCGCGGCGAGCGCGTAGCTCTCGGACGGCAGGTGATGGCACTCGTCGAACACCACCATCCCGAAGCGCGCACCGAGGTGCTCCATGTGGATGTACGCCGAGTCGTAGGTCGTCACCGTGAGCGGCAATACCTCGTGCGATCCTCCACCGACCACCCCGACGGGGACGCGGAACGTCGCGCGCAGCCGGTCGTACCACTGACGCACGAGATCGAGCGTCGGCGCGACCACGAGGGTGGATCGGCGCCAGAGATCGATCCCCATCAGCGCGAGGTGCGTCTTGCCCGCGCCGGTCGGCAGCACCACCACCCCGCGCCCGCGCCGCTGCTTCCACGCCGCGAGGGCCTCGCGTTGGAACGGACGCGGCTCCTTCATCACGAGCGCGCCGGCCGGGAGCTCCTCGTACGCGCGCGCCTCGTCCTCGTACGCTTCGCCGGCTTCGCGCATCGCGAGCACGACGCGCGCGTATTCGATGGCCGGCGCGCGGTGGCACGCGGTCCGCGGATCCCAGCGCAGCTCGGGGACGAGCTCTCGGGCGGGATCGAGGCCGTGCACCTCGAGGGTGCCCTGGACGAAGGTGAGCTTCGGCATGGGCGGACGCAGCTTAGCAGCCCATCGACGAACCTCTCCGCGCGCGCGAGACGCAGGCATGCCGGGTCATCGGAGCGCACCTCGCGCGGTTGCGTGATCGATCGTCCTATCGTCTCCGAGGCGCGGCTATGCTCGCGAACGCTGTGAGACGCGACGCCATCGCGTGGCTGCTCGTCGGGGGATCGATCGGGCTCGCCTGCACGCCGCCTCCTTCGCCCGCGCCCGACAAGGCGATCCACCCGCTGCCCCCGATCACGGCGGGCGTCTTCGCGCGCGCGGAGGACACGCGGCTGACCCTCGGCGGGCGGCCGATCCGGGTGTTCGGCGTGAACGCCTCCCTCCTCCACGGCGCGGGTGTACGGGCGGCGGCGGACGACACGATCGACGCGATGGGGCGAGACCACGTCCAGGTCGCGCGGGTGTGGGCGCTCGGCGAGCAAGACGGCGACGCGGCGTGGATGCGCGACGTCGCGTTTCGGACCGGGCCGGACCGGTGGGTGGAGGAGTCGTTCGTGCACCTCGACGAGGTGCTGGTCCGCGCGCGGCGGCGCGGGGTGCGCGTGATCCTCGTGCTCGCGAACCGCTGGGGCAACCGCGGTGGCTTCGTGCAATACGCGCGATGGGACGGGGTGACGCCGCGCGGAGCCCACCTCATGCCGGCCGAGCTGCGCCACGTGCTCACGAGCGAGACCGCGCGGCTCCGCTATCGCGAGCACCTCGAGCGCCTCGTCGGACGCGTCAACTCGATCAACGGGGTGGCGTACCGCGACGATCCGACGATCTTCGCGTGGGAGCTCGTCAATGAGCTGAGCGCACCGACGTGCGAGGTGGGGCGCGCCCAGGTCGCGTGGACGGACGAGATGTCGCGCCGGATCCGCGCGCTCGATCCCAACCACCTCATCGCGGCGGGGAGCATCGGGTACAACAGCGAGTCGTCGCGGCGCTTCTGGCGCGAGGTGCACGCGCTCCCCGAGATCGGCTATGCCGACACCCACGCGTACCCGCAGAATCTCTTGCTGATCGATAGCGAGGCGCGGCTCGGCGCCTGGCTCGACGATCGCGCGGCCGAGGCGCGCGCGATCGGGCGCCCGCTCGTCGTCGGGGAGGTCGGCGTGCCGCGCCTCGACGCGCGGTATCCGGATCGCGCGGCGTGGCTCGGCGCGTTCCTCGCCGCGGCGGAGCGAGACGGGACCGACGGCGTCCTCTTGTGGATGTTCCGTCCGTGGGACGGCCGCGAGGACCCGCACGGGATCTACTACGCGGGTGAGCTCGCGGAGGAGACCGCGTCGGTGCGACGCGTGATCTTCGACGCGGTGAAGCGCGGCGCCGCGCACGAGCCGGACGAGGCGACGAGGCCTGCGGGCGAGGTGCCGATCGGGATCGAGACGATCGCACCGTTCGTCCTCGGCGAGTGGGCGGAGGGTCGCCTGGAGGTCGACCCGTGGGCGATCGCCGAGGGGTGCGGCGACGACGACGACGCGTGGGTCACGTATGTGATCCCGTGGGATCCTGCGACTCGGCGGGTGGAGGCGCACCTCGAGGGCGCGACGGAGCTCCTCGTGTCGCTCGACGGTGCGCCGATCGGATCGATCGAGGGCGGCCGGTTCGTCCCCGTCCCGGCCGCCGTGCTTCCCGCCGGCGAGTACGCGACGTTGCGCCTCGACGCCCGCGGGCCGGAGGGCGCGCGGGCGCTCGCGCGCTTCACCCGAGCGCTCCCCGCCGAGGCACGCATCGAGCTGCGTCGTGGAGCGCTGCGTCGTTGAGTCACGGGCGCGGCGCGGGGTCGCCGAGCCGCCAGAGCCCCGACATCACGAACACCTCCACCGCGATCGGTCCGGCGTCGGTGGTCCCGGTGAAGCGGACGAAGCCATTCCCGTTGTCGCTCGTGATCGGGCCGCTCGCCATCTGGCACTCCCATGTGCTCGGATCGGCCGCGCTCGGTGGCCAGGGCGAGCCGTCGCTGCCCACGGCGCCGGCGATCGGTTGGTCGCACCAGCGCGCGCCGGACGCGGCGATCTCCATCGGCGGCTGCGCGGCACCGGCGACCCAGCGGGTGGTGAGCTCGTGCACGCTGCACCCCGCGGCGCAGGGGTACGCGCTCATCGTCGCGTCGAACGTGGGGAACAGCGAAGGAAAGAACCGTCCGCCGTGCGGCGAGACGCGCACCGTCGGGTCGACGCTACGCACGGTGGCCGCGGTGTAGGTCGTCCAGCCGACCTGCTCCTCGAGGTCGACGTCGAACAGCCCGTCGCTCCGCCGCGTGTACATCGCAAACGACGCGTCCACCGGACGGATGAGGCGCTCGAGCCGCACGCCTTCGTGACAGAGCACGAACGGCCGGGTAGGCGGAAACGATCCGGCCCCGGGGGTCGGCGTCCAGTCGACGGTCTGCTCCACGCCGTCGATCTCGGCCACGACGCGCACGGTGCGATCGATGAGGCGGGAGGGGAACGTGTCGCCGGTACAGCGCTCGGCGACGATCGCGGGCGCGGCGCCCTCGCGCTGCGCGATCTGCGCGGAGGCCGACCATCGGTCGCCGCTCGAGTCCGCGCGGTACATCGTCGGGGTCGGCGCGAATGTGTAGCTAGCAAGGGTCGATCCGCCTGCATCGAGCAGCTCGAGCCGGACCGGCGTCATCGTGTGCGCGCTCCCCGAGGGATCGACGAGCGAGGAGCTGACCTCGACCCAGAGCGCGTGCTCGACGCCTCCGTCGAACACGTCGAAGAACACGCGCGCGCTCAGGCGAAGGTCGCTGCTCCCCGGCGGTGTCCCGGCGTCCCCGGTCGTGGTCCCTCCATCGGTCGTGCCCGCGTCGCTCCGCGGCGTGCCCGCATCGAACGAGGTCGGGCCGGCGTCGTGGTTGCCCGCGTCGCGGTCGCGGCCGAGGTCGACCGGATCGCAGGTCGCCCCCATCAGCGCCGGCGCCAGCGCCAGCGCCATCCAAGCTGAGCTCGTTTTCGTCATCGTCCCTCTCCTCTCGGGTTTGGACGAGCGGTGGAACGAGGCGCGGCGCTCCATCACGGAATCGTCTCCGCGCACGCGCTTCGCACCCGCGCGGCGAGCGGGGAGCTCGCGTGCGCCATCGCGTAGCGGCGTCCGGCGGCGCGCGCGGTCGGCTCGAGCGCGCAGCGCGCGATCCACGTGGTCGACTCGCGCTCCTCGCGCAGCACGCCGTCCACGAAGCGTGCTCGGTGCTCCGAGAGGGCGGACAGCGCGGCGTTCGGGTCGTCCCGATCGAGCGCGCTCCGAGCGCGTTGGAGGAGCGCGACCTCCTCACGAAGGGTGGAGCCGGGGGAGGGCGGCGAAGCGAGACTCCCCAGATCGGCGACCGCCGAGTCCGAGTCGTCCGAATCCGATTCCGAATCCGATTCCGAATCCGATTCCGAATCCGATTCCGAATCCGATTCCGAATCCGAGACCGATTCCGAGTCCGAGACCGATTCCGATTCCGATTCCGATTCCGAGACCGATTCCGATTCCGGTTCCGAATCCGAATCCGAGACCGATTCCGAATCCGAATCCGAGACCGATTCCGAATCCGAATCCGATTCCGAATCCGATTCCGAATCCGAGACCGATTCCGATTCCGATTCCGAATCCGAATCCGAATCCGAATCCGAATCCGATTCCGCGCGCTCCCGGCTCGCCGTGTGCGTCTCTCTCCTCGCGATCACGTCTGCTCGCTCGCCCGGCCAGGCGGCCCACAGCCCGATGAACATCGCGACGAGCACTGCCACCCCCGTCGCGATGCTCGCGGGGAGCCCCACCCGCCGGGCGATCCTCGTGCGCACCGCCTGCACTCCCGCGGGCGGGAGCACGTCGGCGCGCGCGAGGCGAAGCATCTCGTCCAGCTCGGGGTCGCGGGCGGGCTCGCTCATCGCGTCTCCCTCGCCTCGACCGCGCGCAGGCGGGCGAGCGCGCTCGCCACGTCGGCTCGCGCCAGGCGGAGCCGCGAGTACGTGGTGTTCAGGTTGATGCCGAGCACCTCCGCCGCCTCCGGCACCGACAGCTCCGCTACCTCGATGAGCACGTAGATCTCGCGTCGCTCGGGCGCGAGGCCGCTCAGCAGCTGATCGAGCTGCGCGGCGGCCCGCTTGACCGACAATGCGGCGTGCGGGTCACCATGCGGGTCATCGTTCGCTCGCTCGAGCTCGTCGCGTCGACTCAGCGCGTCGAACCACCGCGCGAACAGGCTCCGCTTGCGCCGGTGCTCGCGGGCCACCCGCACCGCGATCCCGTAGAGCCACGAGCGCAGCGTCCCGCGTCCCTCGAACGTCGGGAGCTTCTTGTGGACGATCACGAACACGTCCTGCAGCGCGTCCTCCGCCGCGGTCGGTCCGAGCCCGAGGCGGCGCAGCACCGCGTACAGGAACGCCGCGTGCTCCGCGTACACCGCGTCGAACGCCGGCGTCGCCGACGTCGGCAGGGCGTCCACCGTCGTGCCCGCACCCTTCACCTCCGGCGCGCAGTGCGACGGGGGCTCGGCATCCGTCACGAAAAGCGCTCGGCGTACGTCCTCAGCCGCCATCGATCGCTCCGGCCACCCCGATCGCGAGGCGGAGGCCCGCCGGATCGGGGCGATGCACCACCGCGCCGTCGAGCTCGAACGGGGTGGGGGCGAGCGGGACGCTGAGGCCGACGCTCGCCGTCACCCCGACCGCGCCGAGCGCGAGATACGTCACGCACGCGTCGAGGCCGGCGAGCGCGACGAGCGCGTCGCCCGCGCGGGGGAGCGCGACGCCGGCGCCCGCGCCGTGGAGCACGCCGAGGTCGAGCCGCCCGAGCGCTCCGAGCTCGACGCGCGCGCGATCGTCGTCGAGGACCGCGAAGCTCGGCCCCGCGCGAATCGACGCGCCGAGCGCGTAGAACGACGCGGACTGTCCCGAGCGCGCGCCGTCCGCGTCCATCGACGGGAACGCCCAAAACCCGACGAGCGCGCGCAGCGCGTCGTACGCGACGCCGAGCTCCAGTGCGATCCCCACCGGTGGCGAAGCGAGCGTCGTCTCGAGGCGCGCGTCGATCGCGCCGATCCACGCGAGGCGGGGGCCCCGCCCGACCCGACCGCGCGGCACCGTCGCGCTCGTGTCGCTCGCGTTCGAGTCGGCGGCGTTCGAGCCGTTGGCGCTCGAGTCGGCGGCGCTCGAGTCGGCGGCGCTCGACTCGGTGTCGTTCGACTCCGTGAGGGCCTCGTTCGTCGCCTCCGTCGGCGCGCTCGGCGAAGCCGGTGGGAGCGACTCGGGCGGCGCGATCGACGCTGGAGACAGGCCGAGGGCGAGCGCGGCCAGCACGATGACCGCGTCGACCAGCGCGTCGCAGTCCGCGTCCTCGAGCTCGCTCGTCGCCGCGACGGATCCGCGGAGGACCCAGCCGGCTCGGAACAGGCCTTGCGTTCGTGCGATCGTGACGTCCAGCGTCGCGGGCATCGCCTCGACCAGCGCGAGGTCCGCGCGCGAGCGCGCCTCGTCGGGCGCGGGGCATCCCTCGACGACGGACCACGCGCTCTCGGCCTGCGCGGCGGCCGACGATGTCATCGCCAACCACAGCGTCACCACGAGCGCGCGACGGACCGCCACGGGCGGTCTGTGATCCGGACGGCGGCACGCATTCAGCGGGGATCGCGCTCCCCGACGTCCTCGCCGCGCGTCTGGCCGTGTCCCAAAGCTCGCTCCGACGCGGCGGAGGCGTGCCCGGCTCGCCTCGATCGCACCGCCCGCGATCGGGGGACAGCGCTTCGGCGAGGTCGCGTCGTGCACCGCGACCCCGAGCCGCCCGCTTCCTCGGCGCGCTGCCGATCAGAAGCGTCCGCTGACCGTGGCCCCGCCGGGGCTCGCGGCGATCGAGACGTCGTGCGATCCGCCGAGCTCGGTGATGACGCCGACGCCCATCGCGAGGCCGCTCAGCCCGAGCGCGCCGAGGCCGCTCCAGAAGCCGATGTCCCCGACGCGCGCGAGCCCGCGTCGCTCTTGGCAGAGCGGAGCCTGGAGATCCTCACACGCGTCTTGGGCGTCCGGTCGCTCGCCGTCGGGGTCGACCCACGAGCGCCGCCCGCCGTATGCAGAGAACACGGGGAATTGCGAGAGGAACATCCCGACCCCGCCGATCCCTATGCTGAGCCAGGGCACTCGGGTCAATCGAAGGGCGGTGTTGGAGGCCACGCCGATCGCCGCCCCGAAGAGCGCACCGCTAGAGAACGCGGTCGGCGACGCGTCGCCGGGCGATCCCGTCCACCAAGTCGCCGTCGCGGCTCCGATCGCGAGGAGCGTCATCGCGCCCGCGCCGAGCGCCAGCGTGAGCCAGGGCTCATCCCCATCGACGAGCGTGTCTTGCAACTGCAAGAAACCTTGCGAGGATACGGCGAGCCCCAGCGCGAGCCCGAGCTCGTAGTGCGCGTACTCGAGCTCGAGGCGCGCGCCGAGGTCGGTGTCCGCGCGGCCCGAGGCGTCGGCCAGCCAGGCGCCGGCTGCCATCGCGCCTGCGACGCCGAAGCCCGTCTCCACCATGTTCGCTGCGAACCACGGGCCGAGGGGAGTCTCGTCGGGCGGCAGCCGCTGCGGTCGCGGCTCGTCGTCGGGATCGCCCGGCGGCAGGTGGAGGTGGACGGGCGTGCGCACCCCGCCGAAGAAGCGCGTGGTGAGCGTGCGCGGCGCGTGGCCCGGTGCCCGCGCTTGGATGGTGTGCGTGCCCTCCGTGACGAGCACGATGCGTTGACCGCGCTCCCACTCCGCGCGCTCGCCGTCGACGGTGACGACCGCGTCGACCGGATCCACCTCGATCGCCGCGAAGGCCACCGTTCGATTCGCGCGGGCGAGCAGCGCGAGCGCCTCCGCGCGAGCCGCCTCGGAGGGCTCACCGTCGAGCGCGCGCCTCAGCAAGCGATGCGCGGCCTCCGGTCGATCGAGGGCGAGGAGCGAGCGGCCCATCACCACCAGCGCGTCGGTCGACGTGCCCGGCTCGGTGAGTCGGCTGATCCGCGCGAGCTCGAGCGCGCGCCCGGGGTCGCCCTCCTCGAGGGCTCCGCGCGCCACCGTGAGCAGCGGGGAGTCGAGCGCCGCGGCGGGCGCCGGCGCGAGGGCGACGGCGAGAGCGAGGATCGGAGCGAGGCGCCGGGGACTCATGCGATCCCAGCCTGCGGTGGGCGGCGCTCCGGTCCTACTTACAAAAGGTCACAAGTCGGGCCGCCCTGTCTCCGAGGGGGCGCCTCGAGGTGGCCCGAGGCGGCTACGGTGCGCGGATGCCCGACTCGCAGAACACGCCTTGGCGCTCTACCTCGCGAGGCCGAGCACCCAGCGTCGCTGGGCGTCGTCGCGGCGTACGACGCGCACGGCGATCTCCGCACCGAGCGTGAGCACGACACGTTGCGTGTCGCGCACGCGGAGCACCACGCCGTGCTCGTCGGTCTCGAGCCAGATCGGCGACGCGCCGCGCGGCGCGAGGTCGCGCCCCAGATCGCGCAGATAGAGCTTCACGTCGATCGGCGGCGTATCGAGCCGCACGTGGACCTTGCTCGTCGTGATGCCCATCACCGTCGCCGCGAATCGGGTGCGCGCCTCGAGCGGTCGCGCGAGCTCCGGACGGAACACGCGATCGATCACGAGCTCGTTCGCGAGATCGGCGACGCGCCGCTGGACCTCCTTGCTGCGGTTCGCGATCTCGACCACCTCGGTGCGGAGCGTCTCGTCCTTCTCCTCGGTGGGGTGCGCGTCGGTGAGCATCTCGACCGCCTCCTTGTGGAGGAACACGCCGACCATCTCGCGCATCGGCGCGGAGAAGCGCGCATACGGCTCGGCGCCGACGCCGAAGTGCGGGCCGGGCTCGATCGAGTACTCGCTGCGGAGGTTCACCATGATCGCCTGCCGGGTGATCGCCCGCGCCACGCGATCGTCCTTCGTGCCGGCCGGCCCGACCGGCAGCGCCGCGAGGTACGCGGCGAGGCTCTGGGTGTCCTCGCTCCAGACCCACGGCGAGTCGGGCAAATCGTGCGCGCGCGCGAGCGCGGCGGTGAGCCCGGCCAACGCGTGGAGGCGATCCGGATCGGGGCCGCTGTGCACGCGATAGATCGGCTGCACGGCGGGCGCCGGGTGCTCTCGCAAGAGGCGCCCGCCCTCGGCGTTGCAGAGGAGCGAGATCTGCTCGTTCCACAGCTCGACCTCGTCGCGCACCTGCTCGACGACGGAGAACGACGCGCCGCCGTCCGCGAGCTCGATCGCGATCTCCTCGCGCCGGTAGCGCACGACGCCGCGCTCCTCGGCGAGCTGCATGCGCTTCCGCCCGACCTCGCGAAGCAGGAACAAGCTCTCGCGGAACGGCGCGTCTCGGAGCGTCGCGTCCGTGCCATCGACGAGGCCCTGCACCTCCGCGAACGAGAGCTTCGCGCGCGAGTGGATGCGGCCGCGCACCAGCTCCGTGTGGACGATCTCGGCGCGCCGATCGAGGTGATGGACGAACACGAGCGCGCGCCGCGGGCCGTCCGGATTCAACGAGACGATGCCCTCCGAGAGCGCGCGCGGCAGCATCGGCACCGACGCCCCGGGCAGGTAGTAGGTCGCCCCGCGCCGCATCGCCTCCGCGAAGAGCGCCGAGCCCGGTCGCACGTAGTGCGACGCATCGGCGATCGCATACTCGACCACGTAGCCGTCGCCCTCGCGCGCGACGTACACCGCCTGATCCAGATCGCGTGAGGTCGCGCCGTCGATCGTCACGAAGGGCAGCGCGGTGTGGTCGGTGAGCGATGGATCGTCGATGCCCGGCGCGCGGACGAGCGCGGCGACCTCGCGCATCACCTCGTCGGAGAACTCGGTCGAGAGGTCGAGCGAGCGCACGATGTCGGCGAGCGCCTCGGGGAGATCGCGCATGCCGCGATCATAGCCTGGGAGGGGGGCGCCCCACGGGGACGGGGATGTGCTACGGCTGCTCTATGACCGAGTCGTACAACCCGTCGGTCGTGCCGCGCGGCCTCGGCGGTGACCCGTCGGAGCGCCGCCTGCCGCGCGAAACGCTGCTGCGCATCCACGAGCTGATGCTCGAGGGCCGCGTCCTCGAGGAGCGCCTCATCAAGATGCAGCGCCAGGGCGAGGGGTACTTCTGGATCGGCGGGCCGGGCGAAGAGGCGTTCAACGTCTGCCTCGGCCTCCTGATGAAGAAGGGCCGCGGGCTCGACTACGACTTTTTCCATGGACACTACCGCTCGAGCGGCACGCTCCTCGCGCTCGGCGCGCCGTCGATCGACGCGCTCCGCCAGATGGCGAACACGAAGACGGACCCGTACTCGCAAGGGCGCAACTTCGTCGGTCACTTCAGCAAGCGCGCGTGGAACGTCGTGCCGATCACCTCGCCGATCGAGGTGCAGTACTCGGTCGCGATCGGCACCGGCATCGCGCAGGCGCGCCACGGCGGCGACGGGATCACGGTCGTGACGGGCGGCGACGCGGGCACCGCGGAGGGCGACTTCGCGAGCTGCCTCGTGTGGGCGAGCCGGCCGATGCTGCCGCTGCCGATGCTGATCATCGTGACGAACAACCAGTGGGGCATCTCCACCCCCGCCGGTCCGCAGCACGGCGAGCAGCACATCGCCGATCGCGGCAAGTCGTTCGGGATGCGGACGGCGGTGTGCGACGGCAACGACCCCGAGGCGTCGTGGTTCGCGATCCAGGACGCGATGCGGTACGTGCGCGAGGAGCGCAAGCCGTTCCTCCTCGAGGCGCGGCTCTCGCGCCTCTACGGCCACTCGAGCTCGTCGGGCTCGAACTACGTCAGCGAAGAGCTCGACTGTCTCGACGCGGTCGCCGACTCGCTCGCCGCGCGCGGATGGAGGAGCAAGGAAGAGACGGCGACGCTCCGGCAGAGCCTCGAGGGCAAGATGCAGGAGTGGTACAAGCAGGCGATCGGCGAGCCGCGCCCCGAGCCACAGGACATGTGGGACTACGTGTTTGCAGACACGAATATTGTCGCCGAAGACGACGGCCGGGAGAGCGTCTGATGGCCACCGTCGTCCAAGCGGTCCGCATGGCGCTCCACATGGGGGAGGCGCACCTCGGGGTCACGGACGTGTTCGGAGAGGATGTCGGCCCGCCGCTCGGCGGCGTGTTCACCGCCACCCAGGGCCTGAGGACGGCGTGGAACTCGCCGCTCGACGAGCGCGGGATCGTCGGCGCCGCGATGGGCCTCGCGCTGGCCGGGCAGAAGCCGGTCGCCGAGATCCAGTTCTGCGACTACGCGTTCAACACGATCGATCTCCTGAAGCTCGCCGGGAACACGTACTGGGCGTGCGCGGGAGATTGGAACGTCCCGTTGACGCTCATGACGCCGGTCGGCGCGGGCATCCACGGCAGCCTCTACCATTCGCACAGCTTCGACGCGCAGGCGACGCGGCTGCCCGGCTGGAAGATCGTGATGCCGAGCAACCCGCGCGACGCGTACGGCGCGCTCATCACCGCGATCGAGGATCCGAACCCGGTGATGGTGCTCCTCCCCAAGGCGCTGATGCGCGCGCGCGCCGAGAGCCCGGACGAGCTGATCGAAGGTGAGCCCGACGCGAAGGAGCTCCGCACGCGCATCGACGCGCCGATCGGCGATCGCAGCGGCTGGGTCCCCGACTGGCCCGACGTCGCGCTCGAGCGCGTGCCCCAGGGCAAGAGCAAGACGCTGCGCCAAGGAAACCAAGTGTCGGTCGTCACGTACGGCCGCCTCGCGCGCGTGGCGATGAAGGCCGCGGCCGAGCTCGCGGGCGAGGGCATCGACGCCGAGGTGATCGATCTGCGCTGGCTCCACCCCTACGACTGGGGCGCGATCGAGGACAGCGTGCGGAAGACCGGCCGCGCGCTCTTCCTCAACGAGGACACCGAGATCACGAACTTCGGTGAGCACCTCATCCGCCGCTGCTGCGACGAGATCTTCACCGACCTCCGCATCGCGCCGCGCATGCACGCCGGCGCGCACGTCCCGGGCGTCGGCCTGAGCGAGTTCCTCGAGGACGCGTCGATCCCCACCCACACGTCGGTCACCGAGGCGATCCGCGAGGCCGCGAACGCGCCCGAGGTCGGCCGCTCGATGCGCGACGTCCCCCGCATCGAGCGCCGCGCGCCGAGCATCGACTTCACGCTCGATCCGAAGCTGCTGGACGCGAAGGTGATCACCCGCGAGGTGTTCGGCCGCTCGGCGCGGTATCGCTGATCGCTCGCCCATCACGTCCGCCGACGCTCCGATAGTGCTCATTGCCGACCGTGCGTCTCGCCGGTGAGCCTTCTCGGTGGCACGCCGCGTCACGGCGTCAGCGGGGGGGCCGGCATGGAACGCTGCGCGGTAGTGGGCCGACGCGCTCGGGGAGCTCATGTGCTCGCGACGATCGTGATCGTCTGGGGCGTCGGCTGTGACGACGCGCCCTCGTGGCCCCAGGCCCTCCACGACGCGCACGTCAACTGGGGTTACGCGGCTGCGGTAGAGGACAACCCGTCGACGCTTCTCCACGATGCATTCGAAGAGCGCATCTGCGGTGAGCTGACGATCCCCGTCGTCCAATCGATCGACGGCGGTCGCCGCACCCGGGTCGAGCTGCGGTTCCGCATGCTGCAGCGGTCCGGCAACGGGGACGGCGCATTCCTGCTCTCGGCTCACGACCGAGCGGGGAACGAGATGGAGGTCAACTGTGGACGCGGCCACTACACGGGTTCGATTGCAGCGGCGGGCCTCTTCATGACCGCGGACGACGCGTTTCTGTCGGCGGTCAATCTCGGCAGCACGGTGGACGCGGCACCCCTCGGACAGGCCTCTTGCACGATCGAGGCGTCGACCGCCGACCTCGCGGAGGTGGTCTTCAGCGCCGAGGACCGCACGCCGCGGGAGTTCGTGCAGGAGATGGTGAATGCAGACTACGGCCACCCGTGTCCAGGTCCGCACCGCCGTATCGTGCTCCTCGGGGTCGGCGGTCTGACATCGGTGGACTGAGCGCGCGAGCTCGGATCGCGACGCGGCGCTTCGACGTAGTGCCGTGCGAGCTCCTCGTCGCCGACGAGCTGCACTACCGCCGGCTTCGCTACACGTCGCCGTAGCTGCACTGGGGCGCGATCGTCGAGCCGTGCTATGCGTCCGCGCATGACGCGAGCGCGCGATCTCCTCCTCGTTGTCCTCGCCGTGGGGCTCACGGCGTGCGGCGGTGCCACCGTCACCGAGGGTGCCGACACGACCCGAAGGCCCGAAGAGCCAACGGAGCAATCGCACGATACCGGTCCGCCCGGCGCGCGCCTCGCGAGCGACGTCGTCCCCACGCGCTACATCCTGAACCTCGCGGTCGATCCCCGAGGCGAGCGGTTCACCGGCGTGATCGAGATCGACGTGCGTCTGCCGCATCGTAGACAGGATATCTACTTGCATGGTCGCGGGCTCCACGTCGCGGAGGTGTCGGTCGCCGACGCGGGCCGCGATCCCACCCCGGCCGAGTGGTCGATGGTCGAGGGGCGCGAGGAGGAGGGGCTCGCGCACGTCCGCGCCGCGCGTCCGGTCGGGCCGGGCACGGTCCGGCTGCGCGTGACCTACAGCGCGCCGTTCGACCAGCAGCTCGAGGGGTTCTATCGCGTCGAGCACGCGGGGCATCACTACGTCTACTCGCAGATGGAGCCGCTCGGCGCGCGCCGTGCGTTTCCCTGCTTCGACGAGCCGTCGTTCAAGACGCCGTTCGACGTGACGCTGGTGGTACGCGAGGACGACCGCGCGATCGCGAACGCGCGCGAGGTCGATAGCGCGTCGATCTCCGGCAACATGCGCCGCGTCCGCTTCGCGACGACGGAGCCGATCCCGACGTACCTGTTCGCGCTCGCGGTCGGTCCGTTCGACGTGGTGGACGGCCCGCCGATCCCGCCGACCGATTCGCGCAGCGCGCCGCTCGCGCTCCGAGGCGTGGCGCCGGCGGGGGAGGGCGCGCAGCTCGCCTACGCGATGGAGCACACCGGCGCGATCGTGCGCGCGCTCGAGGACTACTTCGGCGTCGGCTACCCGTACGACAAGCTCGATCTGATCGCGGTGCCGGACTTCGGCGCCGGCGCGATGGAGAACCCCGGCGCGATCACGTTCCGGAGCCGGCTGCTCCTCCTCGCCGAAGACGCTCCGCTCGCGCAGCGCCGCGCGTACGCGTTCGTCACCGCGCACGAGCTCGCGCATCACTGGTTCGGGGATCTCGTCACCATGGCGTGGTGGGACGACCTCTGGCTCAACGAGGCGTTCGCGACGTGGATGGAGACGTCGATCGTCGACGCGACGTTCCCCGAGTACGCGGCGGACCTCGAGGAGATGGACACCGCGATCCACGCGATGCGGGCGGACAGCCTCGCGAGCGCGCGCCAGATCCGTCAGCCGATCGAGAGCGACCACGACATCATGAACGCGTTCGACGCGATCACGTACAGCAAGGGGCAAGCCGTGCTGTCGATGTTCGAGCGCTACCTCGGCCACGACGTATTCCAGGCCGGCGTGCGGCGCTACGTCCGCGAGCACGCCGAGCACAACGCGACGGCCGACGATCTCTTGAGCGCGCTGTCGGAGGCGGCGGGCAGCGACGTCGCGGCGCCGTTCCGCACGTTCCTCGAGCAGCCCGGCGTGCCGCTCGTCGAGGTCACGCCGTCCTGCGCCGACGGTACGACGACGCTCGCGATGCGACAGAGCCGCTACGTCCCGGCGGGCTCGCGCGCGAGCACCGACGCGCGCTGGAGCGTACCCGTGTGTGTGCGGTACTCGGCGGGCGGCGAGCTGCGTCGCGCGTGCACGCTCTTGACCGAGACCGAGGGCTCGATGGAGCTCGAGGGCGGCTGCGCGGACTGGGTGCTGCCGAACGCGGACGGGATCGGCTACTACGTGTGGACGCTCCCGCCCGACGCGCTGAGCGCGCTCTCGCGGCGCGGTCTCTCGCAGCTCACGGTGCGCGAGGCGATGGGCTACGCGAACAACGTGGTGCTGTCGTTCAACGCGGGGCGCTCGAGCTACGCCGACGCGTTCACCGCGCTCCGCCCGCTGACCTCGCGCTCGGAGCGCCAGCTCGCCACCGCGCCGATGGGGTTGATCCGGTTCGGGCTCGAGCACGGCTTCACCGACGACGCACGCCGCGAGACCGCGGAGCGCAGCGCGGCCCGGCTCTATCGCAACGCGGAGCGGCAGCTCGGGTGGCGCGCGCGTCGTGGTGAAGATACGCAACGGACGTTGATGCGCGTCGAGATCGCGGACTTCCTCACCCAGGCGGCGCACGATCGTCAGGCGCGCAACGCGGGCGCGGACCTCGGGCGCGCGTTCCTCGGGGTGCGCACCGACGGAACGATCCACGCCGACGCGGTCGACTCCGACCTCGTGCCGCTCGTCGTCCAGCTCGCGGTACAGGACAGCGGCCCGCCGGTGTTCGAGCGCGCGCTCGCGTACCTCGATGGCACCGGCCTCGATCCGCAGACGCGCGGCGCGGTCCTCGGCGCGGCCTCGAGCACGCGCGACCCCGAGCTCCGCACGCGGATGCTCGACCGGACGCTCACCGATCGCGTGCCGGTCGGCGAGATCTTCCAGGTCCTCCGCAGCGCGACGCAAGAGCCGGCGGGCGCCGAAGCGACCTACGCGTGGCTCACCCAGCACTACGACGCGCTCGTCGCGCGCGCCGGACCGATGTTCGCGGGCTATCTCCCCTACGTCGCATCGAGCTTCTGCACGGCGGAGCGGGCGACCGAGGTCCGCACGTTCTTCGCGCCGCGGATGGGCGCCACCCTCGGCGGCCCGCGCAACCTCGAGTCGGTCGTCGAGGGCATCGAGCTCTGCGCCGCACGCGCCGAGCACGCGAGGCAGACCATCGACACCGTCCTGCGCTGACCTACCCGCGCGTCCGTTCGCGGAGCCGATCCGGCAAGCCGTCGTGCGGTCCACGCTCGCGCGTCGGCACCTCGTCCCAGTGGTACGGGATCGACGCGTTGCGCCCCGGATGCATCGGATAGTGGATGCGGTTCTCCTTCTTCGTCGCCTCGCCGACCACGAGGAGCCGCACCGTCTCGTCCGTGTTGTTGAGGAACGCGTGCGCGATGCCGGTCCCCGCCGGGAAGCCGACCGCGTCGCCGGGCGCGAGGCGATGGAGCGTTCCATCGATCCACGCGTCGGGGGTGCCCTCGATCACGTAGACGAATTCCTCCTCGTGGCTCTCCGCGTGCGGCCACGACGTGCGGCGACCGGGCGGGAGCTCCTCGTGGTGGATGCCGAGCCGCGTGAGCCCGAACGCCTTGCCGAACGGCGAGCCGATGCTCAGGAGCTCGTCGCTCCCCGGGTAGCGCGCGTCGTCCGCGCCCTGGATCTCGCGGTAGTGCTTGATGAACGGCGGTCGAGTCATGCCGAGTCCTCGCACGCGTGGGCCCTCCCCGCACTGGGTAGCGCCACCCGATTCGGGTGTAGGATGCGCTCGCATGACCAGGTGGGGGCTCCTCGGGTTCGGGGTGGTGCTCGTGGTTCCTGCGCTCGCGAGCGCGCAACGCTCGGGGGATGACCTCGCGCGCGCCCACTTCGACGCGGCGAGCGCGTATTACGAGTCGGGCGAGTACGACGAGGCGGCTCGCGAGTTCCTCGAGGCGTACGAGCTGTCGCAGCGCCCCATGCTGCTCGAGAACGTCGCCCGCTCCGAGGAGCGCGCGCTGCGGTTCGACGACGCCATCGCGACGCTCGACCGCCTCGCCGAGCTCCATCCGGAGTACGCGGCGGAGGCCCGGATCGCAGAACGGCGCGCGCGATATGTCGAGCTCCGCGACCGGCTCGGCCGCGGCGAAGCGGGCGATGGCGGATCGAGCGGTGCGCCCGAGGAGAACGGCGGCGGCTCGATCAGCGTCCCCGGGATCATCGTCCTGTCCATCGGCGGCGCGCTGGGCATCGCCTCGATCGCCACCGGGGTGGCGAGCCAGGTGATCTACGACGGTCTGGCCACGGACTGCGGCGGAGCGGCGTGCCCTGCGAATCGAGCAAGCGACGTGGACACCGGCGAAGCGCTCGCGCTCACGTCGACGATCCTGATGTTCCCGTCGATCATCGCGATCGGCGTAGGCATCGTCCTCCTCATCGTCGACTCGGGCGGCGGCGGAGGGGAGCGCGCCCGGCTGCGACGTCGACCGCTCGCCGTGGTCTCTGGCCCGGGCGACGCGGGGCTGGCCGTGGAGGGGACCTTCTGATGCGCGCACTGCGACGAATCCACGTGGCGGTCGCCGCGCTCCTCTTCCTGGGCGCGTGCTCGTTCATCCAAGACTGGGGGCGCTATCGCGAGGGGGGCGGCCTGGACGGATCGGTCGACGCCGGCTCGCGCGACGCCGCCGCCCTCGACGCCGCCCTCGACGCGGACATCGACGCGGGCGCGCGCGACGCGGGCCTCGATGCGGCCAGCGTAGCCTGCGACGAGTGCGACAGCGGTGGGTGCGCGGGCGAAGCGGCGTGCGTGTTCGATCCGAGTCGTCCTTGCCGCGTCTGCGACGATCGCCCAGGGGAAGGCGAGGCGTGTGACGTCTCCGGAGAGTGTCGCCTCGACCTGGTGTGTGAGGCGAACCTATGCCTGCGACCGTGCGTGACCGGCGCCGACTGCGCGTCGAGCCTGATCGGAACGCAATGCGGGGCCCGCCGCGGCTCCGACCGATACGTGTGCGTGGGCGCGGGCTGCGACCCGACCGGTGGCGGGTGCGCCGGCGAGCAGGCGTGTGAGGTGTTCTATCCGATGAGCGGCGTAGCGGTGGGGACGGCGTGCGTCAGCTCCGGCACCCTGCCTGTCGACTCGCCTTGCCTGCCTCCGACGCCGACGACCTCCGGTACGTGCGCGGACGGCCTGTTCTGCCGTGTCACGGGGGGGTCAGGTCTCTGTACGGAGTACTGCCTCGACGGAGCCGGATGCGTGGGCACCACCTGCGAGCCGATCTTCAGCGGCGCGAGCCCGGCGACCTACAACGGGAGCTCGCTCGGAGCCTGCGTCGCGACGAGCACCGAGTGCACGACGGACGCGATGTGCACCACGGGCGGCAACGATCGTTGCTTCTTTGGTCGATGCGTGACGTGTGACCCGGCGCGTCCCACGCTCGACTGCGGCCCTGGGGAAGCTTGTGTCGAGGACGGATCCACCAACTCCTGCGTGCGCCGCTTTTCCTGTAGCTCCGACGCGGAGTGCGGCATCGGGATCTGCGCGGCGGGCGCATGCTTCGTCGATTGCGGCAGCGCGTCCGAGTGCATGCCTCTCTTCGGCGCGAACGTGATGTGCGTCCCCCACGTGACGGACTCTCGCTCCGTGTGCACCACCCCCTGCCCTGCCACCGGCGTGTGTTCGGACGGAGCGCTCTGTGAGCCTATCGATGCGGAGGCGGGGACCGAGTGTCGGTCCCCGTGAGAAGCATGGAGCGCTCCGCTCCTCCGGCTCAGTCGTGCTTGTGCTTCTCGAACGCCGCCTTCTGCTCGGGCGTCGCCTCCGTCTGGTAACGCGATTTCCACTCGTCGTATGGCATGCCGTAGACGATCTCGCGCGCGGACTCTTTGTCGATCTCCTCACCGCGCTCCGCCGCCGCCTCGCCGTACCAGCGAGACAAACAGTTACGACAGAAGCCGGCGAGCTGCATCAGCTCGATGTTCTGCACGTCGGTGCGCTCGCGCAGATGCTCGACCAAGCGGCGGAACGCGGCGGCCTCGATCTCGGTGCGGGTGCTCTCGTCCATGGGCGGGATCGTGGGGATCCACGACCCCTCGGGTCAAGCGCGCGTCACGACGGGTCGCACACGTCGTCGCACGTGTGGATGACCTCGCCGGTCTGGAAGAAGTGGAGCGTCTGCATCAGCGCGGCCGCGTTCTTGCGCACGTCACCGTGCGGATCCTCGCCGGCGCGCTGCGGGACGTTCGTGATCGGCTCCGGCGGGAGGCCGAAGTCGAACTCGACGATCGCGTTGCCGGTGTGCGGGCCCACCACCTCCTCGACCCCCCAGATCGGTCGCGTCTGCGGTTGGATGGACGACGCGCCGACCGCACGCGCCATCACATGCGCGCCGAGCGTGGTGACCTGGTGATCGCCGATCGCGACCTGGAGGATCACGTTGTGCATCGGCGTGTTCGGGAAGAGGTCCTCGCTGATGTGCCGGGTGAACGACCCCGGCTCCGCGCGGTCCCAGAGCAGCTGCATGGCCGCGATCCCGATCTGGATGTTCACCCCGTCGTCGAACGAGTTGCGCATGAGCGTGAGGTACGGATCGAAGTCGCTGCTGCGGTTGAGCAACAGGTTGTATGGCTGGCCCGGCACGCCGAGGATCCCGCGCGTCACGTCGGTGGAGATCGCCATGTACGTGCCGCCGAAGATGCCTCCCTGGCTGTCGCCCGTGTAGAAGCCGGCCGAGGTGTCGAACACGTTCTCGCCGTCCGGCTGCATCCTCGGGTCCTGAGCGAGCCGACCCGCGAGCATCATGCGCATCGCGAGCACCGAGTTGACGACGCCCTGCTGCAGCCGCTCGGGGATCGTCGCGAAGTCCTGGAGCTTGCCCGTCGAGAGCGCGAGCGTGATCGGCGTGAAGTCGGTCTCGCTCATCCCGATCCAGTCGACGCCGAACGGGATGAAGCCGTTCGTGTTGCCGAACTCCGCGAGCCACCCCGCGTTCGCCTGGCTGTGCGAGCCGAGCAGGCCGTGTCCGTACTGGATCGGGCGCATCGGGTTCGCGGCGGACGCGTTGCGCGGGATGTTCACGACGAACGGGTAGTCCGCGAAGCCGTTCTGCATCGGCACCCCGTTCGCGTCGAGCACGATGCGCGCGCCCTGCTCCGCGCGATCCATGAACAGCGGTACGTGCATCGTCCCGTACACGCGGCGGCGGATGTTCGCGTTCTGTTCCTCGGTGAAGTCCTCGATGCGCGCGTCATCGATCGTGAAGTCGGGTCCGTCGGTGCCCACGATCGCGAGCGCTTGATCGCGGATCGAGATCATCCAGCCGGTGTCGTCCTCGAGGCTCGACGTCGTGAAGTCCCACGCGAGCTGGAGATCCGCGCGCTGGACGCCGTAGCCGTCGAGCGTGGTGAACAGCTCCTCGAAGTGCGCGCGCCGCCCCTCGATGGAAGGAACCTCGGACGACGTGTTGTCACGCAGCGCCGCGAACGGTGCCGGCGCGGGCAGGAGCGCGCCGCTTGCGTCCACCACGCCGCGGATGACGACGAGGTAGCGCGTCTCGTGCTCGAGCGGGACGACGGGACGGATCATGAATGTGATCGGCGCGTCCTCCTCCATGACGGACTCGTCGATCTCGCTCCAGTGCGGCACGCGCTCGCCGGTGGCGGCGTCGATGAGCAACGTCGGCGAGGTGTCCTCGAGCGAGTCGCCGATCGAGGCGGGGCTCGGTAACCCCGTCGCCGTCGCGCCCGGCAGGTAGGCGAGGATCGTCCCGTTGACGCTCCATCCGTCGCGCCCGTTGAGGGGCTCGGGGCTGCTGTGCGCCATCGCGCGCACGTTCGACCGCGGCAGCGTGGTCTCCCCGAGGTTCACGCGATGACCGCTCGCCGTCGTCGCGTCGTCGGCGAGGAAGTAGTCGCTCGGCCAGGGCAGCGCGCAGTGCTCCGGGTTGAGCCCCTCGCAGTCGTCGCGCAGCGGGTCGTCCCCGGGGCCCGCGTCGTAGCCCGGGCCCGCGTCGGTGCCCGGCGTTCCGTCGTCGCACCCGAAGAAGAGGATCGCTGCCGTCGCAGCGAGGGAGAGGTGGAGCCGCGTCATGGGCCCAACGATGGCGGCGCTCGCCTCCGGCGTCCAGAGCGTGGCGCACGTACGCTCCCCGCATCGCGTACGGGGCCCGCTTACAGTAGCCTTGCCGCGATCATGGACGGTTTAGAGCGCGACTTCTTCCGACTCGTCGCGAAGGCGGCCTACCTCAACCCATTCAGCCCCGAGCGCGATGCGGTCGACGTGCGCATCGCGGAGGTCGAGGGCGACGACCCGGAGCTGCTCCCGCGCCTGCTCTACGCGATCGAGTCGCGCCTCGCGCCGATGGAGGAGCGCGGGGAGCTCGGTCCCGACACGATGGCCTTCGAGGACTGGCGGCTCGTCGAGCACGCCGTCTTGTTCGAGACGTTCCACCGCTACGTCGGGGCGCTCGACGCGCTCATCGAGGCGCAGATCGCGGCGGGCTCGCGTCCGCTCGCGGTCCCTTTCGCGCCCGACCTCCTCGGTCGGCTGCGTCGGCGCGGGGTCGGCGCCGAGAAGTCGCTCCGCATGATCGCGCTCTTCTGGCAGCTGCGCCGCGCGTACACGTTCATCGTCGGCGGCCTGAGCGGCGTGAGCCCCTCGATGCGACGGCTGCGCGAGGCGATCTGGAACGACGTCTTCACGTACGACGGCGAGCGCTTCGAGCGCCTGCTCTGGAATCGCCTCGAGGACTTCTCGGTGATCCTCCGCGGCGAGACCGGCACGGGGAAGGGCCAAGCCGCCGCCGCGATCGGGCGCTCGGGGTTCGTGCCGTACGACGAGCGCGGCTGCGTGTTCAGCACGTCGTTCACGGATCTGATCGTGAACCTCAACCTCAGCCAGTTCCCCGAGTCGCTGATCGAGTCGGAGCTGTTCGGTCACAAGAAGGGCGCGTTCACCGGCGCGGTCGACAATCACCAGGGCGCGTTCGATCGTTGCAGCCCGAACGGGGCGATCTTCCTCGACGAGATCGGCGAGGTCTCCATCCCCGTGCAGATCAAGCTGCTGCGCGTGCTGCAGGACCGCGTGTTCACGCCGGTGGGGAGTCACGAGGAGCGACGCTTCGACGGACGCGTGATCGCGGCGACCCACCGCGACCTCGACGAGGCGCGGCGCGAGCGGCGCTTCCGCAACGACTTTTACTATCGTCTCTGCTCGGACGTGATCGAAGTGCCGCCGCTGCGCGTCCGCATCGCCGAGGACCCGCGCGAGCTCGGGGTCCTCGTCACGAGCCTCGTCGACCGGATCGTCGGCGCGCCGGCGCCCGACGTGACCGGGCGCGTGCTCGAGGTGATCGGCGAGAGCCTGCCGGACGACTACGCGTGGCCGGGCAACGTGCGCGAGCTCGAGCAGTGCGTGCGCCGCGTGCTCCTCACCGATCGCTTCGCGGCCGACGGCTCCGGCGCGCATCGGGCGCTCGGCCCGGTCGATCGGTTTCTCGATCAGGTCCGCGCCGGCACGCTCGAGGCGCGCGAGCTCGCGGCGCGCTATTGCGCGATGCTCCACGAGCGCCACGGCACGTACGAGGAGGTCTCGCGGATCACCGGTCTCGACCGGCGCACCGTGCGCAAGTACGTCGAGCAGGTGAAGGCAGGGGACGGTATCCTCGACGCGGACGGATGAACCGCACCCTCCTCATCGCGTCGGGCGCGCTGATCGCGGCGGGCATCGTGATGTTCTACGTGTACGCCGACGCGTACATCGAGCAGGAGACGGGCGGCGAGCGCATCCCCGTCGTGGTCGCCACCCAGGACATCCCGTTCGGCGAGCCGATGCAGTCGGCGTGGCTCAGCACGCGGCTCATCCCCCAGCGCTACGTCGAGGACCGCCACCTCCGGGCGAACCAGCTGCGGCGGTTGATCGGCGTCCCGCTCGCGACGAGCGTGCGCGCCGGCGAGGCGGTGTTGCGTACGGATCTCTCGGTCCTCTCGGACCTCGAGCGCACGCTGTCGGGCGAGGTCCCGTCGTCGATGCGCGCGCTCGCGATCACCGCGCAGCCGGAGTCGTCGCACGCGGGGCTCCTCAGGCCGGGTGACCGGGTGGACGTGCTCCTGATCGTCGCGACGCCGCGCGAGCCCAACTCCGGTCGCGCGATCGTGGTGGCGCAGAAGCTCATGGTGCTCTCGGTCGGCCACGCGATGGTCCGCGAGTACGACGCGGATCGCGGGCGGCCGACGACATCCTATAACACGCAAGTCAATTTGGAGGTCTCGCTCGAGGACGCCCAGCGCTTGACCCTCGCGAGGCGTCAGGGTCAGCTCCGCGTGCTCCTGCGCAACGCGAACGACGCCTCCGAGATCGAGCGCCCCGTCGACGTGCGCGCGCCCGAGCTGCTCCAGCACGAGCGACGACAAGAGTGGTTGCGGCGCTTCGCGCTCGCACAGCGCCCGGCGGCGGATCCCGATCTCGAGCTCCCCGCGATCGCGCCGCCGCCCGACCTGTGAGCGCACGATCAGGGTCGGCGCGCCGGTCGAGCTGACCCTATACTCCCGGCCATGACCTCGATCGCATCCCAGGTCACGACCCTCGCGTACGGCGCGCAGCAGCTCGGCATGCTCGTGCCGGCGACCCTGACGCAGCGGTTCGTGCGTATGGTGGGCGGCGCGAAGCGCCCCGCTCCCGATCCGCGCGACGTGCGCAAGCTGCACGCGCAGCTGCGCGCGCTCTTCGAGCGCGACCTCGCGAACGTCGAGTCGGGGGACTATCCACGGCAGCTGTTGTTCTCGTTGCCCGTCGGCTCGTACGTGCGCGCGCTGCCCTCGCTCGTGATGGATCTGCCGCGCTCGATCCGCCGTCGCCGGACCGAGGACTGGCGCGAGATCCCCGAGGGCACCGACCGCGGCCGCTACCCCGCGTACTTTCGCCGCACGTTTCATTGGCAGACCGACGGCTACCTCAGCCGGCGGTCCGCGCGGATCTACGACGTCGGCGTCGAGTTTCTGTTCGCCGGCACCGCCGACGTGATGCGGCGCCAGGTCATCCCACCGATCTCGCGGTACCTCCGCGAGCACGGCGGCGCGCACGGCAAGCGCGCGCTCGACGTCGCGTGCGGCACGGGACGCTCGTTGGTGCAGCTCCACGCCGCGCACCCCGACCTGCGGCTCTACGGGCTCGACCTCTCGCCGTACTACGCGCAGGAGGCGCGCGAGAACCTCCGCGACGTCCCCGACGTGTCGATCGTCGCGGAGAACGCGGAGTCGATGCCGTTCGCCGATGGTCTCTTCGACGTCGTGACGAGCGTGTACCTCTTCCACGAGCTCCCGCGGGCGGCGCGCCGCAAGGTGGTGCGCGAGATGAAACGGGTCTTGCGCCCCGGCGGTCTCCTCGTCCTCGAGGACTCCGCCCAGTACGCGGAGGCGGGCGAGCTCGCGGTGTTCCTCGAGCGCTTCCCCGAGGACTTCCACGAGCCGTTCTATCGCGATTACCTCGCCGACGACCTCGCCGCGATCCTCGAGGAGGAGGGCTTCGAGCTCGAGCGCGTCGAGCGCGCGTTCGTCGCCAAGGTCGTCGCCGCCCGGACACCGTCGAAGTGAGCGCCGCGGACGACGAGGGCGCCCCGGGCTCCGAAGGGAGCGCGGGGGAGGGAGAGGCCGCGACGCCGGCGGCGCCGCCCCGCAATGAGGGTTTCGGTCCACCGCCGGGCCAGGCGTCGCCCTTCGCGGCGCCCGCGCTGTCCGCGCCGAAGCCGTCGCCGTTCGCCGCGACGGTCGCCATGAGCACCGCCGACGTGCGCCCGGCTGCGACGAGCCCGGCCGCGACGAGCCCGGCTGCGGCGAGCCCGGCCGCGACGGGTGCGACGACCAACCCCGAGGAGGACGCGGCGGCGGCGTTCGCGGCGAGCACGGCGCCGCTGCCGGGCGCCACGCGTCCGGTTGCGGGCGGGGCGGTGTGTGCCGTTCACCACGACGCGCAGGCGGTGGGCACGTGCGGCCGCTGCGGCAACTTCGTTTGCCCGCTGTGTCTGGACCCGATCGCCGACGAGGAGACGTGGTGCGAGTCGTGCCGCCAGCACGCCGGCGGCAACCGCATCGCATGGGAGCGCACCGACGGCGGCCTCCTCGGTCGTTGGTACAAGACGACGCGAGACGTCCTGCTCTCGCCGCAGATGACGTTCGAGCGCGCTCGACCGGGCGCGCTGATGGAGTCGGTGACCTACAACGCGATGACCGGCGTGTTCATCGGGTTGCCGCTCGGCCTCCTGGTCGCCGCGATCGTCGCCCTGTTCGCCGCGCTCGGTCAGTCCGACCCGTACGGCCTCGGCAACGATCCGGACTTCGAAGGGCCGGCGATGGTGCTCGGGGCGGTCCTCATCTTCTTCGCGATGCCCGTCGTGATGGCGATCGTGAACCTCGTCACCGTCGCGATCCGAGGCATCGTCTACTACCTCGCGCTCCTCGTGATGGGCGCGCAGGTCGACGCCGCGGTCCCGTTCTGGACGGTGGCCTACGCGAGCGGCGCGATGAGCGTCGCGTACGTGCCGATCCAGATCATCCAGCAGATCCCGATCATCGGTCCGATCATCGGCCTGCTCGGCTACCTCGCGATGGAGGTCTGGTACGCGCTCACGCTCACGATGACCGCGCAGCACCACCACGGGCTCAGCCAGGGGCGCGCCGCGATGGCCGGGTGGGCGTACTTCATCGTGTTCGCCGCGCTCATCGGGTCGTGTTGCTGCATCGGGTTCTTCGCCGCGTTGATGGGCAACAGCGGCCTCTGAGGCCGCGCTATTCGCTCTCGTCGCCGGCGGGCTCCGGCGTCCCGATCGGCGGCTCGTCGTCGTCGTCGCGCAACGGTCGCTCGAGCGCGAGCTCGCGCGTCGTGATCTCGTCGAGCAGCTCGCGCGCCGCCGTGGGGTCGAGCACGCCGGCGCTCTGCGCGTCCTGGATCGCTTTGCGCTCGACCTCGAGGAGCCGCTCCTCCGTCCTCAGCAGCTCGTCGTCACGCGCCGCCTCGTCGCTCTCGAGATCGGAGAGCGCCTCCTCGAGCGCAGCCTCCTGACCGCCGAGCTTGCCCTTGAGCGCGTCGTAGGTGCTCTTCTGGATCTCCGCGTTCGAGTACGCCGCGTCGAGCGAGCGCAACGCGTCTTTCGTTGCGACGAGTCGGCCGCGGAGGCGCAGGTACGCGCGGTGCGCGTCGCCGCCGCCGATCGCTTTGGCCCACTTGAGGACGGGGCCCATCGTCATGCCCTGGACGAGGATGGAGATGAGCACGACGCCGAACGTGAGGTCGATGAGGAGCGCGCGCGACTCGAACGACTCGGGCAGGCTCAACGCGAGCACCATCGAGAGGCTGCCGCGCAGCCCGCCCCACGCGAGCACCGTCGCCCACCGCGCGGGCAGGCGCTCGGCCGTACGTCGCAAGAGGAGCTCCACCCCGAACGTCACGACCGCGCGCGCCGCCATCAGCGACCCCCACGCGATCAGGATCGGGAGCCAGTGGCTGAACATCGACGCGAGATCGATCTCCTTGCCGAGCAACAGGAACACGAGGCTGTTCGCGGCGAACACCACGTACTCCCAGAAGCTCTCCACCGCGATGCGGTTCGTCGGGGTGAGCCCGTAGCGCGCGCCGACGTTGCCCGTCGCCATGCCCGCCGCGACCACCGCGAGCACGGGAGAGGCGTGCGCCGCGTCCGCGACGAGGTAGCTCCCGAACGCGGCGATGGTGGTGAGCATGATCTCGATCAGGTGATCGCTCACCAGCGTGGTCGCGTACGACACGGCGAGCCCGACCCCGACGCCGATCGCGATGCCGACGCCGATCTCCCAGAACAGGAACCGGACCGCCCAGAACGCGGTCACCTCTTCGCCGGTGTGGGTGAGCCCGAGCGTCGCGCCGAGCACGATGAACGCGGTGACCGCGACGCCGTCGTTGAGGAGCGACTCGCCCTCCATCAACACCGCGAGCCGCTTCGGGACGCCGAGCTCCTTGAAGAGCGCCACGACGGAGACGGGATCGGTGGCCGCGCACATCGCGACGAAGAGGAACGCGACCATGAGCGGCAGCGGCGCGGAGGCGAGCGGCTCGAGCACGTACGCGAGGCCGCCCGCGATCGCGATCGCGAGCACCACCCCGGGCACCGCGAGGAGCAAGATCGCGCGGATGTTCTTCTTGAACTTCGGCCAGCTCAGATGGAACGCGGCCTCGAAGAGCAGCGCGGGCAGGAACACGGTGAACAGGAGCTCGGGGGTGAGCCGCACCGCGTCGAGATCGACGACCGACACCTGCGTCTCGAGCGCGCCGAGCCCGAGGCCCGCGAGGACGAGGGTGACCGTGTACGGGAGCTCGAGGCGCCGCGCGAGCATGGCGACGCCGCTCGCCACGATGAGCAAGAGGAAGAGGGTGCTGGAGGTCGCCACCGGGCCGCCGAGTCTAGCAGGCTGCGTCGAGCAGCCCGCCAGACTCGGCCCCTCGCCCTTGCCCCTGCCCTTGCCCGCGGATCGGATCGGGATGGAGGAGCAAACATCGTTGCGATGAGATACGCGAGCTCAGCGGAGCCGCCCGATCGCAGCCACGGCCGCGCGCCCGATCGCGGCCACGGGCGCACGAGGCGCGCCGATCGCGGCGGGGGCAGGGGGCTGCAGCGCGATTGCGCGCTTCAGCTGGGATCGCGGAGCCAGCGCGCCAAGTCCTCGGCGGTCAGCCCGCGCTCGCCTCCGGTGATCGGCTCGAGGGTGGTGCGGGCGACCGGATCGCCGGAGTCGGGATCGAGGACGACGAGCGTGGCGATGCGATCGACGTGGTGCTCGGCGATGAGCGCGCGGTGTCGATCGAAGCGGCCGACCTCGACATAGACGACGATGTAGCGCTCCTCGATCACCTCGCGCGCGGGCGGGAGATGGCTGAGCCGCACCACCTCGCGGCAGTCGGTGCACCAGTCGGCGATGAAGTCGAGCAGCACGCGTCGATCCGACGCCGCGGCGTCGTTGCGCGCAGCGGAGATCTGCGCGGCGAGCTGCCCTTCGGTCCTGACCGCGAACGGATCGGCGTCGAGGCCCGACGCCGCGCGCGGGCGATCGCACGCGACGAGCGAGAGCGCGAGCCCCGCGACGAGCCACCCTCTCATCGAACCAATGACGTGTAGTCGCGGAGCTCGCTCACGCATGCGGGACCCTCGGCGTATCGGTAGCTCGCGAGCGCGCCCGGCGTCAACGCGACGATCGTGGAGCTGCGCGTCCCGTAGTGCGCGGTGTGAATGCAGATGGACGTGAGCTCGCGGACGAGCTCGCGCGTGAACACCGTGTCGGCCGGCGGCGCCTCGATGCGCTCGAGCGGCGTCTTGTCGTGGTCGCCGAGCACGGCCTTGAGGTGGAGGACGAGCGCGTCGTAGTCCTCGGGCAGCGCTCCTTCGAGCAGCGTCTCGGCGCGCTTCACCTTCTCGAACGTGACGGAGCCCACGCGATCGTTGGGCAGCACCCACAGCCCGTCGTCGAGGCGCACCACCTCGAGCTCGGGGCGATCCCGCCGGCCATAGGCGACGCGGAGCGTGGACGCGTCGCCGTACATCAGGTTGAACGAGTTGTAGCGACGCGGATCGATCGTTCGCAGGTACGCCTCGATGGCGTCGACGCTCTCGCATTCGATCGCGCGCATGACGAGCTCACCGCGCGAGCGCTTGTCCGCTTCGGCGCCGCTCCACTCGCGCTGGTTCGTGAGCCCGGCGAAGATCCCGCGCTCGTTCGCGCCCATCCACGTCCCGCCGCCCTGCGCGTCGATGCCGGCGATCGCGCGCGGCGCGTCGTGGACGAGCACCGGCTCGCTCGCCGTCCGCGCGTAGTACTCGTCGCGGTTCGCCGCGATGATCAACGGCGCGGCGGGGTGAACACCCTTGAGCGCGAGGATCGTGCACATCAGCCGACCTCGCGCGTGGCGGGACGCGGGATGGAACGAGTCACGCCAGAGGCATAGGGCGCCCGCGTGCCGGCGTCACGCCGGACGCGCGCGACCCGCGCCTCTCAGCACCCGCCCGTGTGATTCACGTCGACTCCCGCCATGTTCGCCATGCACGCGTTCGTGTACGTCGCGCCGTCGCAGCCGCACACCGGGTCGACCGTCGCGTCGCAGACCTCCGGGCGCGGCATGCACGTCCCCGTCCCGTCGAAGCCTCCGCAGAAGAACGAGTCCGGGTAGTCGCAGAACTGACTCGGCCGACACATCTGACCGAGCAGGCCGCCGCACGAGTCGGCCGTGCACGCGGCGGTCGCTCGCTCGCACGACTCCGGATCCGGGTAGAGGCTCCCGCAGTCCGCGCCCGTGCACCCGCACCCGCCGACGTACTCGCACGCGACGCCGTTCCAGCGCACGCCCCAGATCGCAGGACAGAGCGGGTCCTCGCCGTGGGCGTCCTGCGGTGCGCACACGCCCGTGCCGCACGCTCCCGTGTGCAGGATCGACACCTGCGCGGTCAGCGCCTCGCGCTCGCACCCGTAGGTCACGCCGTCACAACCGCATACCTCCTCGTCGGTCGGATCGCACGGTCCGCCGGGAGGAGGCGGGCCCTCGCACACGCCGCCGCGTCCCGTCACGCACGCACCGGTCTCGACGAAGTGACACCACTCGCCGCTCGGGCAGTCCGCGTCGCTCCCACACCCGTCGCCGCCGCACGCGAGGTGCTGGCCGATGCAGTCGTCCATCGAGTCGTAGCGATCGCAGTCGGTCCCCTCGCACGAGCACCCGCCGAGCGCGATGCACTCGGTCCCGTTCCACGCCACGCCGACGATCGCCGCACATGCGCCGACCCCTCTCGCGTCGTCCGGCTCGCAGCCGGCCGTGCATTCGCCATCGTACGCGATGTTGACGCCCGAGCTGATCGCCGCGCACGAGTTCTCGTGCGTCACGCCGTCGCACCCGCACACCGGGTCGACGACGGCCGGGCAGATCGGGTCGGGGATGGGCATGCACGTGCCCTCGTTCGCCGCGCTCGGGCAGCCCTGGCCGACCGCGCAATACTGGCCCGGCGCGCAGTCCGCGTTGCTGGTGCACGAGTCCACGCACTCGATCGCGGTGCACCCTTGGTCCGGCAGCGTGCAGATACCGCAACTCGCGTTGCAACACACCATGCCCTCACCGCAGACCACCCGGCCGCACGTCACGCCGCCGCCGTCGCTCGGGAGGGGGCCAGCGTCGGCGCCGCCGTCGTCCCCTCCGATGTGCACCAACGAGCACCCCGCCAACGCGAGCGGGAGCGCGACGAGCCAACGAGCTCGAGCCGGCAGAGCGAGGAGCCGACGGAGGGGCGAAATACCAAGCGCGCGCATGAAGCCTCCAAAGCAGCCCGGACGGGCAAACAGCGCTGGGTGGCCGGCGGATCGCGGATCCGTCTCACGAAGTTCCTCCCCGCCGCTCGTACACGCGATCCGAAATCCGTTCCGTCTTTCGGGTCGCGCGCACTAGCCGACTTCTTCCGGAGGGTCTGTTCCAGACCCTCCCGCCGCGCGAGTGAATCGCGCGGGGCCCCCCACCCAATCGAGTACATGCGCTCCGGGTTCGAAACTCGGATCGCACTTCGGAGCGCATGTACTAGCCCCGGCCCGCTTCCGCGGACGTTCGCTGGCGGCTCGAGGCGCGCGTTGACGGCACCCGGGTGGCGTAGCAGAGTCGACGCGCTCTCGGTTGAGGGAACCCGGTGCGAATCCGGGACTGCCCCGCAGCGGTGAGCGGAAACGAACGTCGCCATCCCCTCGGGAGACGAGGGGAAGCACTGGGGATCAGCCCTGGGAAGCGGTGACCAGTAGGAGCGAGGGCCTTCCCGCCGTCGCGCGTCCGCGAGTCCGAAGACCTGGCCGGGAGAACACATCGAGCCTCGAGGGAGGGCTTGAACGATGCTGGAACCCCGCTCGGGCCCTCGGGCCCTCACGCTGATCGTCTGTACGTGCGTCGCTAGCTGGCTCGCCAGCGGCTGCGCGATGACCGTGTCCCGCTCCATCGAGGCGAGCCGGATCGTGGACGCGCCCGGAGCGAGCCCCGACCGACCGTTCGGCGATCCGGAGCTCGCGATCAACGGCGTGCGCGGCGGCGGCGCGGCCGGCGGGAGCCTCGACGTCTACAGCATCCGCTACGGCGACGCGCTCGTGCTCGGGTGGGACGGCGAGGTGCTCGACGGCGAGGGCGACGACCTCGTGGTGTTCGAGAACAGCTTCGATCTCGTCGAGGGTCGCGCGTTCATGGATCCGATCGTCGTCGAGGTGAGCGCGGACGGCGAGCGCTGGGTCGCGTTCCCCCACGACTACGTGGCGGAGGACGAGACGCGCTACTCGAACCGCCGCGAGGACTGGGTCGGCTTCGCGGGTGTCCAGGCGGTGTACCTGAACGCCGACACGAACCCGCTCGATCCGTTCGACGCGGAGGCGGGCGGCGATCGCTTCGATCTCGCCGCGCTCGGCGATGGCCCCGACGCGCGCGCGGTGCTCGACGAAGGCGTGCGCTTCATCCGGCTCACCCCCGCGCCCGATCACGAGAACCCCGACACCGGCGCGCCGTTCCTCCGCGACCCGGCGAGCGACGGCCCGGACATCGACGGGGTGGCCGCGCGATACGTCCTCGGAGCGAGCTCGTGACGCACCGCGATCCAGCGGGCGACGGCGGGGACGTCGATTACGCGGGGGGCGAGACGCAGTGGCCAGCCCGCGAGCGACGACGCGGAGACCGGCGGCGTGGTCGAGCGCGACGTAGCGGCGGAGTTCTCGTGACGCGCGCGCTCGTGTGCGGGGTCGTATCGGTCGTGGGGACCGCGTGCGACGGTGGTGGATGCCCGCACGCTGATTTGTCGCCGGTGGCCGGGCCTGCGCCCGCCTACGCGGTGGTCTCGAGCGACTACGCGTCGACGTCGGTCGCGCTGCTCGACGCGGACGGCGAGCTCGTGCGCGCGGAGTGGATCGACTCCGGGACGACCGAGAGCGGGATCGTCGCGACGCTGAGCGGTGACGTCTCGCTCCCGAGCGCGCCGCAGGCCGAGTGCGAGGTCGCCCTCCTCGACCGATTCGGCACCGACGTCATGACGCTCCTCGACCCGTGCGGGCAAGATCCCGTGCGCGCGCAGGTCGCCGTGGGCCTCGGCTTTGCTGCGAACCCGCAAGACATGCTGCGGATGGACGACGGCTCGTTCTGGGTCAGCCGCCTCAGCGTCAACCTCGCGGCGGAGGAAGGCGCGATCGATCGCGGTGACGACATCGCGATCGTCGACCTCGGTCACCGCCGGGTGATCGATCGGATCGCGCTCGACGCGCTCGACGATGGCCCCCGCTACGCGCGCCCGAGCCGCATGGCGCGATTGCGCGCGGGGTCGATGGACCGGGTGATCGTGGCCACCGCGCGGCTGAGCGCCGACTTCGCGGACGCGGCGGAGGGCGCGGTCGCGGTGATCGATCCGGAAACGCGCGCGGTGGAGCGCTTCTCCCTCGCGCCGCTCACGAACTGCGGCGAGCTCGATCCCGTCGTCGGTGAGCCCGCGTCCGCCATCGTCACCTGCGCCGGTCCCACGTTCGGCGTCGAAGCGGACCGCCGCGCGAGCGCCGGCCTCGCGTGGCTCGAGCTCGGCGAGGCCGGGACGGTGTCGGTGCGCGCGCGTTGGATCGCGAGCGAGCATCCGGACGTCGGCGTCCCGTTCGGCCCCACCGTCGCGCTCGGCCGCGGCCGCCTCGTCACCATCGCGGCCGGCGACGTCGCGGAGTCCGTCGATCGCCTGCTCGCGATCGACCTCGACGCCGCGAGCGCCACGGTCGTCCTCGAGGCGAGCGAAGCGTTCGTGCTCGGCGAGGGCGCGTACGACCTGGCGCAGGATCTCTTGCTCATTCCGGACGCCGCCGCCGGCGTGATCCGCCGCCTGCGCGGCGACATCGAGCTTCCCCCGATCGACGCCTCCGGCTGCCGCGGCCTCCCCCCGCGCGAGGTCGCCGCGCTCCGCTGAGCGCGAGACGGATGCCGGCCTCCGCGCCGATCGCGTCGGCCGCGTCCGCGTCGCCGATCGCGTCGCCGTCCCCGAGCTCCGTCGATCCGTCTTCCGTCCGTCCATTCCGATCGGCCGCCACCGTCCTGGCTGCCGTCGCGCTGTTGTCACTGCTCACGGCGGCACCCGCGCGCGCTCAGGACGAGCTGGGGGTCTCCGCCGAGGTCGAGCGTCCCATCGCCGCGACCGGCGGCGACGACCCCACCGCGAGCGCAACCGAAGTGGACGCCCGCGATCGCCCGCGCGCCAACGAGGACGTCGCCGACGCTCTCCTCGAGGTCCCGGGTGTCCGCCCCCTCCGCACCGGCGCGTTCGGCAGCCCCTCGACCCTCGCGCTCCGCGGCTCCGACGCCGATCAGGTGGATGTCTTGCTCGGCGAGCTCCCGATCGCCACCGTCGACGGCTCCGCGTTCGACCTCTCGACGATCCCGCTGTGGGCGCTCGACCGCATCGACGTCTACCGCGGCGGCGCGCCCACCTGGCTCGCGAGCTCCGCGATCGGCGGCGCGCTCGTCCTCGTTCCGCGTCGCGCTCGCGAGCCGACCCTCACCGGCACGCTCGGTGGCGGATCGTTCGGCCGCGTCGACGCGCGGGTGGGCGGCGCGGCCACCATCCACACCGACACTCACGATGACGCGGACGTCCTCGCCACCGCCGGTGTCACCCACGCGCAGAACGACTTCCCTTATCGATCGGACGTCACCCTCCTCGACGGAACGCCGCCCGAGGAGCGCCCCCGCGAGAACGCCGAGGTCACCCAGCTCAACGCCCTCGTCCACGCGGGCGTCACCCTCGGCCGAAGCGAGCTCCGCGGCGTCGCCCTCGGCCTCTACCGCGCCGGCGGCGTCCCTGGCCCGGCCGTCGATCCGAGCCAGGTCGCGCGCCGTGAAGAGGGGCAAGGCCTCTTGAGTCTCGCGTACGCGTACCGCGAAGAGGAATGGCAGCTCCACCTCAGCGCCGGCGCCGCGTATCGATCCCGCGGCCTCGACGATCCCCTCGCCGAGATCGGCCTCGTCCCGCGGAGCGTGCGCGACGACGCCTTGCGCACCGTGCTGCGCGGCGCCGCGCGCGGCGCGCTCACCGAGTGGATGGATCTCGAGGGCGTCGCGCTGTGGACCCACGAGCACCTCTGGCCGCACGACGCGCTCGCCGCACAGCCGGCCGACCCCTCGCGGCGCGATGGCGGCACGTTCGGCGTCGAAGCGCGCCTCCACGGCCGCACGGGAGACGTCCGCTACGAGCTGCGTCCGTCCGCGCGCGTCGGCCTCTATGACGCTTCGCTCTCCGAGCTGCGCGAAGAGCGAGTTGGAGAGCGCACGAATCGTTTCGACGCCGCGCCGACCTTTCGCCTCGCCGGCGTGATCGAGCCGGTCCGCGGCGTCGCGATCTCCGCGAGCGCCTCGAGCGCCACCCGCGCGCCCACCGTCCTCGAGCTCTTCGGCGATCGCGCGTTCCTCCGCGGCAACGCCTCGCTCGCTCCGGAGCGCGCCGAGCGCTTCGATCTCGGCCTCGCGCTCCGTGGTCACGCCGGCGAGCTCCGCGGCAGCGCCGAGCTACGAGGCTTCCTCTCGCTCGCCCACGACCTCATCCGTTACCGCAGGAGCTCCCGCTTCCTCTCGCTGCCCGAGAACGTCGACGAGGCCACGATCCTCGGCGCCGAGCTCGGCGTCCACGCCGAGTGGTCCTCGTACGTCGCCTTGTCGGCCGCCGGGAGCTGGATGGAGACCTGGACCCCGTGGCTCGGCGCCGAGCGGCGCCTCCCCTATCGCCCGCGCCTCACCCTCTACGCCCGCCCCGAGGTCCGCGTCATCGACCTCGGCCCCCTTGCGCGCCTCGCGTTCTTCGCCGACGTCCTCTACGTCGGTGACGTCTTCGCCGACGCCGCCAACGCCGTCACCATCGCCGAGCGCGCGCGCCTCGGCGCGGGCATCGGCGTCGAGGTATGGGAGGGCCGCATGCGCCTCGACGTCAGCGTCGACGATCTCCTCGACGCGCGCGGCTTCGATCTCCTGGGGTTCCCCCTCCCGGGCCGATCGCTCTACGCGTCGCTCACCGTCGCGAGTCGGTAGCCGCGCTCCGTTTCACGGCCCCGTGACGAGCCTGCCGCCCTCGACGAGCGGAGCCGTGCTCATCCTGTTGCTGTAGACGACCTCGCTGCGACCGGACAACGTCCGTTCCGAGATCGCGACCTCGAGACGCGCCGAGGCGAGCAGCGTCTGGACGAGTGTGTTGTCGCCCGCCAGCGCCCAGTCGAACGTCATGTCGTACCCCACCGATCCGGGCGGATAGGCTCCCTGCCTCGCGCTCCGAGGGAGGGTTCGGTCCGAGGTGCACGAAAGTCCGCCCAGTGAGTGGAGGGAGGGTTCGGTCGCGGTCCGGGAGGGTTCGGTCCTCGCGGTCCAGGAGGTTGGTCCGAGGTGCACGAAAGTCCGCCCAGCCGAGTACCTCGAAAGTCCGCCCAGCCGAGTACCTCGGACGGATCCTCTTGGGCGGACGGACGGATCCTCTTGGGCGGACGGATCCTCTTGGTAGCGCAGCTCCAGAACGTACTGAACCACGGAGGGCTCTAGATGGACGAGGATGAGATCTTGGTCCGCATGACGTCGGATGAAGCGGTCGTGCTTCTTTCCTGGCTGCACCGCTTCAATCAGGATCATCAACGGATTTTCGAGGACCAGTCTGAGCAGCGAGCACTGTGGAATTTGGAGGCCACTCTAGAGGCTCGCCTGACAGCGGTCGTCGCTGAGAACTACCGTGACGTGCTAGCTGCCGCGAGGCAGAGGTTGCGCGACCCTACGGAGTGAGAGGAGAGGATCGGTCCCAGCACCACGAGGACCACATCGAGGAGGCGCTTGCTCACAGTAGCAAGGTGCGAAAGCTGCTG
The DNA here is from genome assembly GCA_050186575.1 of Sandaracinaceae bacterium. Classification (GTDB taxonomy): domain Bacteria; phylum Myxococcota_A; class Polyangia; order Polyangiales; family Sandaracinaceae; genus JAUHXR01. Next base: position 57,688 of record JBFWYI010000065.1, read on the forward strand.
ACAGACGGCAGGTTCGCCCGGTGACTGTACAGAAAGACCAGGGTATTCAAGCGCTAGTCCAACGGCTCAGGCTCGCCGAGCGGGGATGGATCATCGTAGATCACTGGGCCGCGGATTTGTGCGCAATTGGTATAGCCCACAAGGACGACCCAGCGCGACTTGCGTACATTTCCAACTATGAGAAGCCCGCGGAACGCTTCTATGTCGAATGTGAAGTGCCCCGCGACTCAACGCAGAGTGACTTCAGAACGGCCCGCGTCCTAGATGATGTAGGCTACCCTGACTTGGTCCGGCTTCTTGAGGAGCACTTGCGACGATCTTGAATAGAAACGGAGGATAATGCCCTAGAAATGGGGAAAATGAGTAGGAAAAAGAGGATCTGAGAAACCAGGATAGGAGATAGGATCGGTCTTATAGGAGATAGGATCGGTCCCAGGATCAAGGAGATAGGATCGGTCCCAGGTGCTCACGCGACTACGCGATTTCGTTGCGGCGAGCCTGCCCGGCGCTGCGCCTCGCGGGTACAAGATCAGCGGTCCTCCGCGGTCCAGGAGGTTCGGTCCGAGGTGCACGAAAGTCCGCCCAGTGGGTGGCGGCGAGCGCCCGGCGGCGGCCGGCGGACCGCCGTGTTTCGCCGCTCGAGTAGGTAGGGGAATGGCCACACCCGGTCGGGATCTCCAGGAGGTTCGGTCCGAGGTGCACGAAAGTCCGCCCAGTGAGTGGCGTCCAGGAGGTTCGGTCCGTGGCGTCCAGGAGGTTCGGTCCGAGGTGCACGAAAGTCCGCCCAGTGGGTGGCGGCGAGCGCCCGGCGGCGGCCGGCGGACCGCCGTGTTTCGCCGCTCGAGTAGGTAGGGGAATGGCCACACCCGGTCGGGATCTCCAGGAGGTTCGGTCCTCGGGATCTCCAGGAGGTTCGGTCCGAGGTGCACGAAAGTCCGCCCAGTGAGTGGCGGCGAGCGCCCGGCGGCGGCCGGCGGACCGCCGTGTTTCGCCGCTCGAGTAGGTAGGGGAATGGCCACACCCGGTCGGGATCGAGTCTTGCTGTGCACATGCGGCGTGACCGCACCCGCGATCGTGGTGCGCGGCGCCACCGTGGCGCTGTGCCGCCGCACGAACCTGCGCAAGGCCTTCCTCGGGGAGTGGCATCCGCTCGTGGCGCAGCTCTGGCTCTATGCGCTCGCGCTCGCGCAGCGCGAGACGGGGGTGGAGATCCACCAGAGCACGCGGGTGATCACGCACCACCACACCGACGTCACCGCCACGAACGATCAGCTCCCCGTCTTCAAACGCATCCTGCATGGCCAGTTCAGCAAGTCGCTGAACGCGCTCCTCGCGCGCGAGCGCTACGACGAGCCGCGCCAGCTCTGGGACGACCGGCCCACACACACGATGCGCTTGCTGGATGTCGAGGCGCAGGTCGCGCAGCTGATCTACAGCGTCGTGAACCCGGTCGCGGCCGGGCTCGTGCGCTCGCCCGAGGAGATGCCGGGCTGGACGTTCGACTTCGGCCGCTGGAAGACCGGCCCGATCGAGGTCGCTCGGCCCGACGTCTACTACGACCCGAAGCGCAGCGAGCCGTCGCTCCCGCTGGCGTTCACAGCGCCGCCGCTGCTCTACCGCGCGGCCGGTGGCGATCTCGACAAGCTCGTGCACCACATGCGTCGCGGCACGGAGTACGCGGTGCGCGAGCTGCGCGTGGCGCGCAAGGGCCGACCGGTGATGGGCGCGAAGGCGGTGACGCGCATCCATCCGTGGAACGAGCCACGCACGATGCGCGAGAGCGGCGGTCAGCGAGTGCCGACGTTCAAGATCGGCGCGTCGGGGC
>JBFWYI010000066.1:0-57806 GCA_050186575.1 Sandaracinaceae bacterium
TCCTCCGTTCGACCGCGTCGACCGTCCCCCGTCGGCCGTCCCTCGTCCTCCGTTCGACCGTCGACCGTCAACCGTCGACCGCGTCGACCGTCCCCCGTCGACCGCGTCGACCGTCCCCGTCGGCCGTCCCTCGTCCTCCGTTCGACCGTCGACCGTCAACCGTCAACCGTCGACCGTCCCCCGCAAACTCGAACCGACACCCGTCTTGCCCCGGCCCCCACACCGTCGCACGCCCCCACGAGTCTCCTCGCCCCCACCAAATCGCTGAACCGCGAGATCGCACCGCACCCCGCACGTCACCGCACCCCGCACGTCACCGCACCCCGCACGTCACCCGCCCCGCACGTCACCCGCCCCGCGCGCCCTCCTCGCTCCGCCCCCGCGCGCCCTCCTCGCTCAACCGCGCGCGGATCCGCGCCCTCACCTCGCGCCGATGTGCCTCGACCCTCGCGGCTCGCTCCTCCGCGCGGCGCGTCATCGCCTCGCGGACGCGTGCGCGCCGCGCCTCCTCCTCCGCGCGCTCCTCCGCTTCGCGCTGCCGCAGCACCGCGCGTCGCTCGTCCGGGCTCAGGCGACGGAACGCCTCGCGCTCGCGCTGCGCTTCCTCCGCCGCCGCGCGCCGCGCCAGCGTGTGCGCGCGTCGATCCGCCCTCGCGCGCTCCTCCGCCTCGCGCGCCGACGCTTCCTGCCGGGTGCGGCGCGCTCGCACGCGATCGCGATGCAGCCGGTCCCGCTCCGCGGCGGCCGCCTCGCTCCGCGCGATCGCCTCGCGTCTCTCGCGGACCGCGCGACGTCGCACCCGATCGCGCACCTCCGCCGCGAGCTCGGCGGCGTAGCGCTCACGCCCGCGCTCGGTCGCCTGCGAGACGAACAGCGGATCGTCGTGTTCGCCGAACCGCGCCCACGGATGCATCGGACCCTCGTCGACGCAGCGAGGTCGATCGTCGAGCGCGCAATACACCCTGACGTGAAAATGATCGCGGTGGGACTGGCTCCCCGTGATCGGCGCGGTGACGAGGCGGAAGCGCGCGATGAGCTCCATCGGCGCACCGCGGCGCTCCGCTTCGTCGAGCAAGAGGTCGCGGAGGTGCGACGCGAGCATCACGTACTGCACCTGTGCCTCGTCCCCGAGCATCGCGGCCATGAGGTCCCACGTACGCGCGACGTCGAGCGCGCACGGCTCGCCCTCGAGCGCGCAGCGTCCGTCGCCTCGAACGCGGATGAAGTCCTCCGCCGGATACGGAGCGCCGGAAGGGTCGACATAGAAGAACCCGATGTCGATGTCGCGCCCCGCTCGATGCGAGCTGTGCGGCGAGAACGCGCCCCCTCGTCGGCGCGAGAGATCGCCGACGACGAGCCGCGGGGTGCCGGGCCGCGCCGCGTGCACCGCGTCGACGCTCGCTCGGATCAACGCGACGAGCTCGGAGGTCCCATACCGCGCATGGTCGTTCTTCACCGCGAGGCGCGGGCCGTCGGGGAGCGGCACGCCGTCGAGGAGACGACCCGCGTGCGGCCGGCCCACCGAGCGGCTCCGGCTCGCGTCGGAGGGCGCCTGCGCGGCGACGCGGCCCGGCGCGAGGAGGAGCGTGATCGCAAACAGACGCGGGCCCAGCACCGAGGCAGCACTGTACCAGCGCTCGGCGAGATGCCCACCCCGGGCCCATGGCATGCTGCCGGCGTGCGATCCGGCTCCTCGATCGGCCTCGGCGCGGCGCTCGCTCTCGGCGCGCTCGTCCTCGCGTTCGTCGCGTTCCAGCTCACCGACGATGCGTTCGCCCGGGCGGCCGTGTCCGCCCTCCTCGGCGCCGTCGTGGCCGCGGTGCTGGTCGGCGTGATCGTGCAACGATCATTGCACGACGCGAGGCGCGGGGAGGCGCTCCTCCGGCTCAAGGCCGAAGAGATCCGCGCGATCAGCGAGCGCCTCCTCGACCCCGACGCCGACTCGGACGCCGACTTCGAGGCGCTCCTCCTAGGCACTCGGACGCTCGACGCCCACACGCTGCGCGAGGCGGCACACTACCTCCATGATCGCGCGCGCGGCGAAGCGCCCCGCACCGGGGATCTCCTCGCGATCATGGTGCGCTTCCGCCACGAGCTCGGCGCAGACGACCCGTCCGCGCCCGCGTTCCTCACCGACGTCCGCGCCGCGCTCGACGCGCTCGAAGAAGCGACCCGCGCTCGCGATCGGATCCGCGCCACCGCGAGCCCGCTCTACGGCGCGCTCCAGAAGATCGCGGCCGACGTCGAGTCCGGCTGGCGCTTCGAGCCGCCGGTCGACGAGGGGCGCTCGAGCGTGATCGCGCTCCGCACCACCGACGGGCTCCTCGAAGGTCGGCTCACCCTGCCGCACCCGCCCGAGGTCAAGCCGCGGGTCGAGGGATCGATCGAGATCCGCACCCACGCGCACAACCTCGTGCTCGGAGAACAGCAAAAGTCGCTGCGGGCACGGCTCCGCACGATCGGGTTCGGCCGCCCCAAGCCGGACGAGGCGACCCCGATCGATCCGCAGGACCGCTTCCTGATCCACATCGTGTTCGATCACCCGGACGAGCCGTACACGAGCCGCGCGAACAACCTCGTGGACCTCCTCGACGACGCGCGCGACGCGATCGACGAGGCGCTCGCGCCGCCCAGCTCCGAAGGCACGTCGGCCGACGCGAGCTCGTGACCCTGGCGCGGTCGCGCGCTGCTACCCTCGGGCGCGCATGCTCGATCCGCGCGCGATGCTCCGTTCGTCCGCCGCGCTCGGGTATCTCGCGCTCAGCGCCGCGTGCGGAAGCCCCCCTCGAGGCGCGGAGGACGCGCCGACGGCGAGCGCTGCGCGGGACGCCACCGAGCCCGCCGAGCCGTGCGCGTGCACGTGGGTGCACCTCCCGATGCGGATCGAGTTCGCGCCGCGCTCGGCCGAGGTGCCCGACGCCTACGCGGAGGTGCTCCAGATCATCGTGACCACGACGCTCGAGCGCGACGACCTCACCGAGCTCCGCGTCGAGGGTCACAGCTCGACGTGCCCGGAGGAGATGCACGACCAGGCGCTCTCCGAGGCGCGGGCCCGCGCCGTCGCGGCGCGGCTCGTCGCGCTCGGTCTCGACGAAGCGTTCGTCAGCACGATCGGCTACGCGTCGACGATGCCCAACAAGCGCGGCAAAGAGGTGCCCGACGTCTGCAACCCCGCCGCGATCGCGGCCGGCGCGCTCAGCCACGAGCGACGCGTCGAGCTCTCCGCGCTGCGCTGCACGCGCGGTGAGGGACGCGACGCGCCGGGCTGCGCGGAGGGCTCATGATCGCGGGCGCGCGGCGAACGACAACAACACGTACTTGTTCGAGCTCTTGTCCTCGACCTCGAGGGTGCTCCTCAGCGCGGGCGGGATCGCGGCGCGCACGCCCTCGCGCTGCGCGGCCTCGGTGACCACGTACACGCGCTCGATGCCCTCTCGTCCGGCGATCTCCGCGAGCTGCGCGGCGGTCCCCTGCCGGAGCTCGATCAGCTCCGCGCTCGTGTAGAAGACCTCGCCGCGCCAGTAGAGCCGCCATGCCACGAGCGGATCGGTCACTCGGCGGTGGGCGTCGTACGTCCGCACGATCGCGCGCATGCCCCAGTGCGGCGCGGCGTGCTCCATGTAGGGACCCACGAGGAACAGCCAGAGCCCCGCCGCCACCGCGGTGAGCCCGACCGGTGCCCAGCGGCTCACGAGCACCGCGAGGCTGGCCGCGCACGCGGCGCCCATCAGCACGGCGAGCGGGATCGCGAACGGCGCGTCGCTCGGCCACGGACGATCGTATCGGTAGGTCACCATCTCGAGGAAGATCGCGGGGTCGCGGATCACGTCGACGACGATCGGCACGATCGCGAGCGCCCCTGCCACGGCCAGCGCGCGGGTCGCCAGCGGCGCACGGCGCGCGAACGCATCGTCGAGGAAGAGCGCGACGAGGATCGCGAAGCCGCCGAGCGCGGGCGCGACGTAGTGATGGAAGCGCGTGCCGATCAGCGTGAAGAACGCGACCCCGAGGCATGCCCAGAGGAGCGCCAGCAAGCTCACGTGCGATCGTCGAGCCGCTCGCCCATCCGGGACACCGCGCGTCTCTCGCGCGACCGCCAGCGCGCCGAGCAGCGCGGCGGGGACCACGCCGATCCACGGCAAGAGCCCATAGCCGAGCTGCTCGAGGTAGTAGCGGAACGACTCGCTCCCCGGCGCGTTCGTCGAGTGCGCGCCGCCCGCCGCGCGCGCGAGCCAATGATGGCCGATGTACTCGGTCACCCACCGCGCGCCGTCCTCGAGGCCCATCGCGACGTGCCACGGTCCGGCGACGAGGAGCACGATGAGCAACCCATCGAGCGGGCGCACCTCGAGGAGGAGGCGCCACCGTCGCGTCAATACGACGTACGAGAGACCGACGAGCGCGGTCATCGCGAGCCCCGGCGGACCCTTGGCGAGCACGCCGACCCCGAGGAGCGCGTACGCCGCGTAGAGATACCCGTGCCGCGCGCGCCGTCCCGGCCAGACGACCGAGAGGAGGAGGAACAGCGCGAGGCACCCCGCGATCGGCAGCGCGAAGAGCGGCCGCGGATCGTACGGGCCGGCGCCGAGCGCGGGGTGGCTCCCGAGGTGGCCGAGCCCGTAGACGACCTGCGCGATCACCCACGCGCCGATCGCGAGCTGGACGAGCTGCGGCGCGCGGAAAGGACCGAGCCTCCGCGGCGCCTCGCGGTCCTCGTCGAGCGCAGCGAGCGCGAACAGCGCGAGCGCGCCCGTCGTCGTCGCCACCATCGGCATGTCGGTGATCGCTTGGCGGCCGAGCAAGAGATACATCGGCGACGTACCGAGCACGATCAGCGCGAGCCACGCGACCCGCGCACCGACGAGGCGCCGCATCGCCCAGAAGAGCGCGAACGCGCCGAGCGCGGCGAACAGCGCGAACGGGAGGCGCACCGCCCACGACGTCCGCTCCGCCCGCGCCAGCTCGAGGGGATCCGCGTCGGCGCCGGCGAGCCCGTGCAGCCGGAGCCCCGCCGCGATCAACCACGGCGCGAGCACGGGCTTACTGCGGAAGCCTTCTTCCTGCCACTGCGTGAGGATCAGATCGTCGTCCGCGAGCATGCGCCGCGCGACCTCGCCGTAGTGGGTCTCCCACGGATCGACGAGCATCGGTCGACCCAGCCCGACGAGGAACATGGCGAGGGCGAGCGCGAGCGCGGCGAGCGTCTCGAGGCGCGCGCTCATCGGAGCTCGAGCTCCCCGACGTACACCCGATCGTGCGCGTCGTGCGGTCCGTCCTCGACGCGGAGGTTGGCCCAGCCGCCCGGCACGCCGTGATAGAGCCCGACGTATACGCCGTAGCGCCCGCTCGGATGGGTGAGCGTGCCCGCGTCGAGCTCGAACCGGTCGAGCGCGTAATCGCCGGGCAGCCAGCGCGACGTCGGACACGCGCCGCCGAGCGGATCGTGATCGCCCTGGATGCGCGAGCCGGTTCCGTCGACGTGGATGAATACCCGCAAGTCACGTGGCAGCCGCTCGCGGACGCGGAAGATGAGCGCGCCCCGCACGGTGCCGCCGCGGCGCACCGACTCGGGGAAGACGACGTCGACGAGATCGACGTGGTCGAGCCGCGCGTGGATCCCGCGCCCGCGCAGGGTCGGACGCGCGGGCCCGAGGATCGCGGCCAGCGGATCGAGGTCGCGCGCGCCCGGACGGTTCGACAGGAGGACGAACGCCTCGTCGCGCCCCACCGTGTGCATCGACGCACCGACGGCTCGCGCGTCCTGGCGGATCGCGCAGTGCGCCGACCGGGGAGCGACCGCGAACGCCGGCTCGCCGCCCCGGAGGAAGTCGAGCGCGGCGCGCGGCGAGGCGAGCGGCTCCGGCTCGCGTCCGACGAAGAAGCGCGCGCTCTCCCTCCGGAGCCCGAGCGCACCGAAGCGTGCCTCGGGCGCGCGCGACAGCTCTTCGAACAGCTCGGCGTGGCTGAGCTCGCGCGAGATGGCGGGCAGCCATCCATGCGCGAGGAGGAGCGCGAAGCCGAGGCTCGCCGCGCCGGCGAGAGCGAGCGCCACGGTGCCGCGCGACGCGAGCGAGCCGAGGACCGCGAGGACGACCGCGCCGAGACCGAGCGCGCGCCACGCGTCGTGGAGCGAGGGAGCGGAGGGCGGTTCGGAGACCGCCACCTCGAGCAGCGGCGAGGCGCCGTGCGCGACGTCCGCCGCGAGCACCACCGCGATGGCCACCGCGACGATCCATCCGGCGCCGATCCGAGCCCGGCTCGCGAGCGCGACGCCGACGAGCACGCCGAGCGGCACCGCGACGCCGAGCGGCGAGGCGAACGCGAACGGCGCGGCCAGGGCCCACGCGAACAGCCCCGCGTGCGCCGGATGCGCGGCCGCGCGCGACCCGACCGCGTGCGCGGCGAACGGGGCGAGCGGCACCCACGGCAACGCGCCGTACACCAGCGGCTCGAGCCCGCTCGCCCAGCTCGCCTCCGCGAGCCGATGCTCGATCGTCTCGCTGCCGGCGAGCGCCGCGCCGCCGATCCCGAGCGACGCGAGGCCGGCCGCCGTCGCGATCGCCGCGCCCCGCATCCGCGACGGCATGCGCGCCACGGCGAGCGCCCCCACCGCGAGCCCGGGCGCGACGAGCGCGCTCGGCGCACGCACCGCGAGGATCGCGCCGCCGACCAAGCCGAGCGCACCGTCGACGAGACTCGGTCGGCGCGCCCGCGATCCGAGCATCGCGATCGCGGAGACGACGACGAGGGTCGCGCCGAGCGACGGGAGCGGATCGCGCGTACCGAGCCGCGCGCCGAGCACCACGGCGGGCATCGCGAGCAGCACGCACGCGGTGAGGATCGCGGCGCGCCGTCCCGCGATAAGCGCGGCCGCCCGCGTCGCGAGCAACACGTCCACCGCGACCACGACCGCGTTCGAGGCGCGAGCCGAGCCGAAAGAGCGGAGGAACCACGCGCGCAGCGCGTCGGGCGCCAAGAGCTGATCGACCTCCGCCGGATCCCACGCGCCGTGGCGATCCAACCCCAGCCCGAGCACCACCGCCGCGAGGCCCACGACCAGGAGCACGCAAAGGATATCGACACGCCGCGACGGCTCCGCGCGCACGCGGTCCGCCCGAGCGCTCGGCTCGACGTACACGGAGGCTCCGTTCTCGTGAGCGTCGACGGCTCACGCGATGTGATCACGCGATGTGATCACGCGATGTGATCACGCGATGTGATGACGCGCGCGCCCTTCCGCGCGCGACGATACGCGAGCTCGAACGCTCGCTACGGCGCGCCGCTGTCGAGCGGCAGGCCCGCGTCCAACATGGCCGGGTTCGGCGTCGAGGCCGGCTCGACCCGCGGGGACGCGCTCACCGAGCCCAACAAGACGAGCACCGAGGCGGCGGCGGCGAGGATCGCGATCGTCCACCCCGTCAGCGCGCGTCGGGTCTCGGGCTTCGTGGCCGCGACCTCGTGGAGCGTCTCTTCGATCCGGGCCTCGCGCGCGAGGAGCTCCGCACAGGCGTCGCACTCCGAGAGGTGCCGCTCGAGCTCGTCGGTCCCCTCGCCCGCCTCGAGGAACGCCGCGATCGCATCGCGCGACGGATGGAAAGCGTGAACGCTCATGGGTCCACCTCCAGCTCGGCCCGCAACACCTTTCGCACCTCACACACGATCTGGCGCACGCGCTGGAGGGAGAGCCCGAGCTCGTCCGCCACCTCGGCGTGGCGCATCCCAGGGTCCGCGTAGAGCAGCTCGAAGACCCGCTGCGCCGACGGCGAGCACGTCTGCAACACGCGTTGCGCCTTGGTGAGCCGATCGCGATCGTGCAGGCGCTCGGTGAAGGGAGGCTCGACGCGCTCCACCTGCATCTCGCAGTCGACGTGCGGCTTCTTGTTGCACGCCCGCCGCGCGTCCTCCTGCGCGAGGAAGATCGCCTGGCGCACCGCGAGCCCCGGGAGCGTGAGACTCCTCAAACGTCCCGCGCGCGACTGCGCGATCAGGCGGGCCCACGCTTCCTGGCAGAGGTCGCGCGCGCGGTCGAGCCGGATCCCCCGCGCGAGCAGCGCCACGAGGACCCGCCGCTGGTGGACCCGGATCAGCGCGTCCCACGCTCGGGCATCGCCGGTCAGCGCGCGGGACTCGAGATCCGCGGGCTCTCCATCGCCCTCACGGTCCGCGAGGGCGAGCTCGAGCCTGGTCCAGGTTGTGCCGACGGCGCTCACGTGGTCTCGCCCCCTCAACGGGAGCACGGCGCATTCCATATCGCGTCCGGCGCTCGTTTTCCGGCGGACCGTTCTCCGGGCGCGCCAGCGCGTCGCGCCGGCGCCGTGCGCGGTCCTCGGCCCGTCGCTACCATCGACCCCGCTATGCCGCACCCCCCCGCACGGCTCGGTCGGATCCTGTTCCCGGTCCTCGCCCTCACCCTCGCCGTCGCGTGCGACGAGCCCCGCCCCGGCGGCGACGCGGGCACCGCGGGAAGCGACGGCGGCGGCGGATCGAGCGACGGCGGCGGCGGCGGCGGCGACGCGGGACCCGGCGGCGGATGCAACCCGGCGCCCCTCGCGTGCGCCGCGGAGACGATCACCGGCGTGCCCGTCACCGTCACCGGTCGCACCGATCGCGGCGCGGTCGACGAGTACGGCGGCTCGACGTGCGGCGCGAGCAACGGCGGCATGGGGGGCGGCGGCGCGATGGACTTCGCGTACGAGTTCACCGCTCCGGAGGCGGGCCGCTACGAGATCAACACGGTCGGCTCGACGTTCGACACGCTGCTCTCGATCCGCGCCGGATGCGGGATGGCGGAGCTCGCGTGCAACGACGACATCGGCCGCGGCATGCCGCAGTCGGAGCTCGAGATCGAGCTCGAGGCGTGCCAGACGATCCTGATCGTGGTGGACGGCTACAACGCGATGGAGAGCGGCGCGTTCCAGCTCGAGATCAAGACGCACGAGTCGGCGTGCGGCGACAGCACGGACAACGACGGCGACGGGCTCACCGACTGCGCCGACCCCGACTGCTTCTCGCTCGAGTGCAACGGCGGCGACGACTGGCCCATGGACTACCAAGCGTTCGAGTGGGAGGTCCTCACCCTCACCAACGAGGCGCGCGCGGCCGGCCACAACTGCGACACCGAGGGCAACTTCGGCCCGACCGGACCGCTCGAGATGGACACCGTGATCCGCGAGGCGGCGCGCGGCCACGCGCTCGACATGGGACAGCAAGACTACTTCATGCACGACAGCCTCGACGGGCGCTCGTTCTCCGACCGCATGCGCGACGCGGGCTTCGCGGGGGACTTCCCCTGGGGCGAGAACATCGCGGCCGGCCAGTCCACGCCGCGCGAGGTGGTCGACGGCTGGCTCGAGAGCGACGGTCACTGCGCGAACATCATGAACCCCGCGTACCACGTGATCGGGATCGGCTACACGTACGTCGACGGCTCGCGCTACGGCGAGTACTGGGTCCAGGACTTCGCGGCGAGCCACTGAGGGCCTGTTCACGACGCGGTGCCCGACGCGCTCGCTCAGGGGCACGCGCGGCGACACGCGAGCACGCCGTCGCCGCAGTCGAGCGAGCTCGCGCCCATGCAGTCGTCGATCCGACAGTCGGCGCCGACGTCACATCGCAAGAGGCATTGCGATTCGCTCTTGCACTTCACGCGACATCGCGACGTGCCGCGGCAGTCGACCTCGCACGTCGCCTCGTGCTCGCACGCGACCTCCTCGACCTCGTTCGCTCCGGTGGCGTCGACGGTGCACGCGACTCCGTCGCACCCCACCCGGACGCGCGAGGCGGAGCGCGCGTCGACCGTGCAGTCCTCCTCGCACGTCGGCTCGCACGCGCTCCCCGCCGGACACGCGAGCGCGCACGGGCATCCGTCCATCGCGCAGGAGCAGGCGGCGTCGCACGTCGTGGCGAGGCACATCCCCGCATCGACGATCGTCCCCGCGTCGACGTCCACGCCGCCGACGCATACGCCACCCGCGCAGTGCTCGCCCCGGCCGCAGCGCACCATGCGGCACGCGTCGCTCAGCTCGACGGGTACGATCACGGTTCGCTCGGTCTGAAACCAGACCGTCTCGCTCCGATCGAGCGGTGGGCCGGGCCCATCGAAGAGCGCGGTCGCGCGGATCGCGATCGGCCCGAGCGGTCCACCCTCGTGGACGAGAACGAAGCGCGCCGGCAGCTCGCTCGCCGCGGAGAGCTGGACCTCGCGACGCTCGACCCCACCCTCGATCGCGCTCGCGTCGACGTCGAGCCGCACGCCGTGCACGCCGGACGGGATCGGCTGGTCGGTGGTCACGTCGACGACGATCTCGGTGAGCGGCGGGTGACAGCCGACGATCAGGATCGACCAGACCATCGACCAGGCGATCGACCCGGAGATCGACCACGCGTTCGAGCGGGCGAGCGCGCCTGTCACATGCGCCCCACGAAGATCGGAGGCGCGTCGCCCATGGTGGGGCTCGGCCCGGGGAGGCCCACCGCGAGCACGATCGCCAGGGTCGTGATCACGAGCACGCCCGCGCCGCCCGCGATGACCCACCACGCCCACTCCGGCGGCGACGGCTCGGACGCCGGTTCGTCCACGGCGACCTCGACCGCAGGAGCACGCGGGCTCGAGGCCGCGCTCTCGGCGAGCGCGAGCGGTCGCGGCGACGTCGACGCCGCGGGCTCCGGGGACGCGCCTCGGAGCGTCACCGTCGCGGTCTCATCGGCCACCACGTCGACGCTCGCTCGCGCGAGCACATCGCCATCGGCGGTGCGCGCTTCGATCTCGTGGTGACCCGGCTCCAACGGGAGCGTGATCGGCTCGAGCGAGCGCGAGCGTCGGCGCCCATCCACGAAGAACCGCGCGTCGCGCACGCTGGAGTCCGCCGAGACGTCGACCGTCGCGATCCGCGGCGTCAGCTGGGCGAGCATCTCCTCCGCCGCGTCCCGCACGAGCGGGTTCGCGTCGGACTCGACGAGCTCGCGCAGCAGCTCGACCGCGCGCCCGTTCTGCCCGTTCGCCGCCAGCGCCGTCGCGAGGCTCAGCTCGATGCGCGGCGAGGGAGCCTCCGCCTGCGCGGCGCGCAGCGTCTCGATCGCGCCCGGCGCGTCGCCCGACGCGAGCTGCTCGTTCGCGCGCCGGAGCGCCTCCTCCTCGCCACCGCGCCCGGCTTGAGCCGCCGCGCGCATCGGGCCGCCGACGAGGACCGCGCCGGCGAGGACCGCGCCGGCGAGGATGGGGCTGAGCAGTAGGCAAAACCGCACGGTCGTCGCCAACGCAAGATGTCTACCATCGTGGCCGAGCGCGTCGCTCCGAGCCGCGTGATGCGAACCGCCTCACTCGTGGCGAGCGGGCACATGCAAATCGGCGCCGGCTCACGCGCGATATGTATGGCTCGCGTCTCTCAGAGCTCGTCGAGCTCGTCGAGCTCGCGCAACACGTCCGCGCGATCCTCGGCCGCCGGGTCGAGGGTGAGGTACTGACGCAGCGCGCGCCGCGCCTCCGGCTCGCGACCGAGCGAGGCCGCGACGAGCCCGCGCCCGCGCCACGCCGACGGACGCGTGGGCGCGCGGTCGGTGACCTGCCGATAGAGGTTGAGCGCCGCCTCGGCTTCCCCGCGCAGGAACAAGCCGCGCGCGCTCCTTTCGAGGACGTCGAGCGAGCCGTCGTCGCTCGGCGTCTCCGCGAGCCCGTCCGCGGGCTGGGCCTTGGCGATCGCGACCGGTCCTTCGGCGGACGAGCGCCCCGGGATCCCGGTGACCGCGGCGATCCCGATCCCGACCAGCGCGCACGCGGCGAGCGCGACGCCCGCGCGACCGCGCCCCGAGCGCAACACGAGGCTGACGCGGCTCGGCCGACGCCGCGAGATGCCCGAGCGCGGCGCGCGTTGTCCTTCGGGGAGCTGCGACGCCTCGAAGCACTGCGTCCACCCCGCCGGGGTGCCGGTGGAGTCCAACGTGGCCGCGAGCGCGCGGAGCGCGTCGGTCATCTCGCGCGGGCTCTCGAACCGATCGTCCGGCTTGCGCATGAGCGCGCGGTCGATGATCTCGGCGAGCCGACGATCGCACTCCGGCGCGATGTCGCGGACCTTCGGCGCCGGGTGGACCGCGAGCGCCGCGAGGACGGCGGCCAGCGTCGGCTCGTCGAACGGCGGTCGCCCGGTCACGCACTCGAAGAGCAGCGCGCCGAGCGAGTAGAGGTCGCTCCGGCTGTCGAGCGGGTCGTCGCGGAGCTGCTCCGGCGACATGTAGTACGGGGTCCCGAGCACCGAGCCTTCCTTCGTCACCCGCATCGCCGCGTCGTCGGTCGGCGACTTCGCGAGCCCGAAGTCCATCAGGCGGACGAGCGTCGATCCGTCGACCGTACGTTCGACATGGACGTTGTCGGGCTTCACGTCGCGGTGGACCACGCCGCGATGCTCGAGCGCGCTGAGCCCGGCGCCGAGCTGCATGCCCACCTCGACCACGGCGCGCGTCGGCATCCCGTCGCCGATCAGATCCTTGAGCGGCGTGCCCTCGACGTACTCCATCACGAGGTAGACCTCGCCCTCGGGCGTGCGCCCCGCCTCGAGCACGCTCGCGAGGTTGCGATGCCGCACCACCGCGCCGACCCGCGCCTCGCGACGCAGCCGAAGCTCCGCCGAGGGGTGCTGCTTGCTGGTGTGGGCGAGCACCTTGATCGCCACCGGGTAGCCGAGGAGCATGTGCTCGCCGCGGTACACGTGACCCTGCGCGCCCTCGCCGATCTTGGCGACGACGCGGTAGCGCCCGACCACCGCGCCCGGCGCGACGGATGCGCGCTCGAGGGGGAGCTCGCCCTCCGGCGCAACCTCGACGGCGCCGGCGGCGCCCTCCGGTCGATCGCACGGCCGGAGCTCGCCCGAGTCGAGGGTCTCTTGAAGGTAGGCGTCCACGAGGGGCCGCCATCGCAAACCACGTACCGCGCGGCCTCCGCGTCCGCTCGCCACCGGGCCAGCGTGCTGTTTCGCCACGCACGTCGCGAAAGTCGTCATCCGCCGCGCACAGCTATCGCGCTCGACACGCGCCGACCGCTCACTCGTTCGGGAGATCGAACAGCCGCCCCGCCGCCCGCCCGGGCCCGATCCGCAGGCGCGGCACCTCGTCGCGCGCGTCGTCGCCGAGACGGGGCATCCTCATCCGAACGGCGCGCGCCGGTCCGTCGCCGCGCTGCACCACGACATCGAAGGGCCGACCCGCCCGCACGTCGAGCAGCGCCCACGCCATCTCTTGGAGCGAGCGCGCGCGCTGACCGTTCACCTCGAGCACGCGATCGCCGACCTCGAGCGCGCTGCCGTCGCGCACCGCGGTGATCGTCATCCGCGTCGTGTCGAGGCCGCGCACCCCGAGCACGTCGACGATCAGCGCGCGGGGCGTGAGGCGTCGCGCGGTCGTCGCCTCCGCCTCGAAGCCGAGCGCGGTCAGCGGCGCGGCGAGATCGAGCGGCCCCTCGTGATCGAGCCACCCGTCGAGGCGCGCGCCGAGCCCGGGCACGCGCGCGTCGAGCGCGTCGCGCAACGCGGCGACCGTGACCGGCAACCCGTGTTGCTCCCGCAAGGCGCGGTGCACGTCCAGGATCGACGTGCCGGCGGCGCGGAGCTCGCCCTCCACCGAGAGCAGCACCGCGAGCCCGCCCTCGTACTCCCACGCGCCGGCTTCGTCGCCGCGCACTCGGCGCGACGTCCCCGCGGTCGCGTAGTAGCGCTCGACGCGCTCGCCCAGCTGCGCCGCCGCCTCGTCGGGACCGAGGTCCTCGAGGATCACGCCGAGCGCGATCTCGAGCATCCGCGTGAGCCCCTCGTTGAGCCAGGGCGTCTCGCCGCGCGACCAGAGGTGCATCAGCTCGTGCACCACGATGAGCCCCGGCATCTCGTGGGCGCGGAGCGATCCCGGATCGGGACCGGACAACACGATCCCCGTCGTCCCGACGAGGCCGCCCTCGTAGCTCGCCCCGACGCGGTCCATCACGATGGTGAGCGCGCCGGGCGGCAGCGGGCCGAGGAGCTCGGCCCCCGCGTCGAGCGTGCGCGTGATGAGGCTCGAGAGCGGCGCGAGCTCGGCCGCGCGGTAGTCGCTGCTGACGACGCGAACGACGCTCGCGCCGCGCTCGATGCGCGTGACGTCGTACGTCCCGAACGTGTGGATCGCCTGCCCGAGCTCGCCGAAGTGCTCGACCCGCGACGCGTCGTCCGCGCCGACGCTGTGGTGGTGGGACCAGCCCTCGGGGAGGCGCATCCGCACGACGCCGATCCCGTCGAGGCTCCGGCCGTCGTCGATCCGCGCGATCGACGGGAACACCACCAACCCCGGGACGCTCCAGCCTCCCGCCGTGGGATGCGGCGCGTTGTCGATGCCGTGCACCGGATCGTGGCGCCCGTGCTCGAGCGCGACGCGGTAGCGCGCCCTCGCCACGCCATCGACGACCGGCGCGGTCAGCGTGCCCGCGTCGCGGTCCACGCTCGCCGGCGCGTCGGCGGTCAAGAAGCGCACCGCGCTCGAGTCGCCGTCGCCGAGCTCGATCTCCGCAAAGTACAGCGTCACCGAGGCGGGCACGGGATCGACGAACCCGACGTCGACCGCGACGTCCACCGCGATCTCGGGGACGCCGTCCTCGCGCGTCGACCACGCGGCGTCGAGCGTGACGAGATCTCGCTCCTCCGCCTCTGCGCCGTCCTCCGGAGGGCTCTCCGGCGCATCGGGCACGCGATCGGGCGCGCGGGGGGACGAGGGGGCGCCGCACCCGAGCACGGAGACGGCGAGGAGCCATGCGAGGCGACGCGACACGCGCGGACGCGAGAGGGGGTGCACGCTCAGATCGCGGTGATCGATCCGTCCGCGCTCACGCGGTAGCTCGCCTGGTGGGACTCGCTCCCGGTCACGCCGCTCTTCGTCGCGGTGACGAGGATGATGCGCTGGTGGATCGGCGCCTCGACCGTCCCGCCGTTCGTGGGCCCGCCGACCGCGCTCGCACTCAGCTCCCAGCCGCCCGAGTCCTCGACCGACACGCGCACGTGGTGGACGTAGCGACCTCCGTCGGGGACCGCGATCGCCGCGATGGCGAACTCGATGCGGCTGCCCTCGCCCGGCCCGTCCACGACCTCGACGACGCCCTCGGGCGGAGGCTCCGCGGGGCGATGCTCGGCGGGCATGTCGCTCGACGCGTCGAGGTCGAGCAGCTCGGTGCCGGCCGCCGTCCCACCGCCGCACGCGGCGAGGGCGAAGCTGGCGAGGAGCACGAGGGCGCGGCGGTGGCGATCATACTTAGTCATGGCCCGAATGCTGCGCCGGGCGCGGACCCGCGTCGAGCGTAGAGCTCGGGGTCACCGGCGCCGAAACCCGATCGGGCACGGCGCGTCGGCGCGACCCACCGCGCCGATCTGCGACTTCGCGATCCGCGGCGCGCCGAAGCGCGGGGTGAGCTCGAGCCGATCGAGGTGCCGCGCGACCGCGACCTTGATCGCGCCGATCGCGAAGCGCTGGCCCGGGCACGCGTGGATCCCGTGCCCGAACGTGCTCACCGTCTCCTTCGTCGGCAGCGCGACGCGCGAGCTGAGGCGCCCCTTGTCGTAGTGGGCCGCGTCGAAGCGATCGAGCGGCGGCCGCTCGCGGTTCGTCACCGAAAGCAACGTTGCGATGTAGACCCCCGGCGCGAGTCGATACTCGCGCTCGCCGTCGTCGAGCGTGCACTCGTTCACCACCTTGCGCAGCGTGATGGACTGCTGCGCGAAGCGGATCGACTCGTACGCGCACGCCTCGAGCGCGGCGAGGCCGTGCACCACCCGCTCGTCCAACAGATAGTCGGGCCCGTGCTCCGCGCGCGCCGCCGCGAGCTCCGCCACGATGTCTCGCTGGAGCGAAGGACGCGCGAGCGCGTTGACCAGCGTCCACGCCATCGCCGCGTAGAGGTTCGAGAGCGACGCGAGGTGGAGGATCACGACGTCGCGCGCGACCGCGAGCTCCCGCTCCTCGCGCGGCAGCGCGCGGTAGCTCGCGTGGAGCTCGTCGAGCATGTCACGCGGCTCGTCCGCCTCGGGACGCGCACGATGGATCTCCGTCAAGATCTCCGCCACCTCGCGCAGCGCCGCGCGCTCGCGCTGCTTCTTGGTGAGCAGCGTGACGAAGATCGACGACGGGCGGACGAACGCCTCCTCCGGATCGAGTTGCTCGAAGAGACGCACGAGCCGCGCGAGGTGGCGATCGCTCGCCGCCTCGTGACCGGCCCAGCTGCGGAACCCGACGCGATGGACGAGCGCCTTCATGTGGGTGAACGCCTCGAGCTCGCCGGCGCGGTTGAGCCGATCGATCGCGCCGTCGACCGCGTCCACGATGTGCTCGATCGATCGCTGCCGTCGGTCCTTGCCGAACAGGCGATGGAACATCCCCATGTCGCCCGCGGTGAGCTCCTCGGGCAGCTTGAACCCGAGCAGCGTGCGGGTGGCCTCGGTGAACGACGCGTCGCGCTCCGGCAGCGCGTAGAGCGAGCGCAGCCCCTCGGGCGAGAACACGAAGAAGAGCGGGAGCCCGAACGCGGAGAGATAGAAGGTGTCGCCGTGCTTCGCGCGCGCCGCCTCGAGCGCGGCGGTCGGATCGCGGAGGAGCTCGATGCCCGCGCCGACCACGGGGACGCGACCGCGGAGGACGGCGGGCATCGGAGAAACGAGCGCCATGGTGGCGACTCTACCCCGCTTGCTCGCGGGAGGACGGTCGCGGTGATCGGCGGAGGCCTCGACCTTCGTCGCGGCGCCTGCGGCAGCGGCCGGGAGACGAGGAGAGTGGGTGACGAGGAGAGTGCGACGGCTGCGCCGCCGCGGAACGAGTTTTTCTGTGGGTCGATCGACGCTCCGGTATGCGATCACCTGCCAAAGATTCGGAGGTCCATCACCTCGCTGCCCAACGAGACTTGCGGATACGACGGGGTGAACCCGCCCTCCTTCCCCTCGATGCACTTCGTGACCGACGCGTACAGCCCCGACCACGTCGTCGCCGCAGGCAGCTCGTCGATCAGGCAACCATCCCAGTACGTGTACTCGGCCTCGGCGGAGCACCCGAACGAGGTCCGGTCCTCGCGCGCCGCGGTGAGGATCACGCGGTTCGGCGCCGCGAGGTCGTCGAGGAACACCCCGGAGTAGCACGCGCTGATCAGCACCACGGTCGGCCGGTCGCCGCACGCGTGGTCGAGGATCTGCGCCATCCGTGACGGCGTGAGCGTATTCGCGCGCGCGATGTAGAAGCCCTCGCGGCTCCCGTGCGAGGTCATGTGCACGAGGCACGCGTCGCCCTCGCCCACCGCGAGCTCGGTGAGCGCCTGCTCGATGTTGTCGGCCGTGGTGTCGCGCACCCCGCCCACCTGCTCGCTCCGCGTGCGCGAGAGCTGAAGGAGGTTTGCGGAGTCCACCCCTTCCGCGAACATCCCGCTCAGGGTGTGCCGCGCGTTGTCGAACGCGGTGATGCTGTCGTCGCCCGAGACGAGGATCGCCTTCCACGTGAGCCCCGGCGTTCCCGCGTCCGGGATCGACGGCGGCGCGCCCGCGTCGAACCCGCTCGGCGGCACCCCGCCCGCGTCGCCGCCCCCGCCGAGGAAGCTCGCGTCGACCCGCGGGCCGGACCGCGGCCCCGCGTCCTCCGCGATCGACAGCTCGATCGTCCCCTCGCACCCGAGCGCGATGAGGAGGGCGAGCGCAGGGACGAGGCGCGCGCGAAGCATCGACGCGCCTCTGAGCAAGCCGCGATCCAACTCGCGCGCGCACCGACGAGGGGACGAGTGTCACCCGCCACGAACAGGTCCAGGCGGTGGAGGTGTCGCTCACGGGTGACACGACGCGTTGGTCGCTACGTCAGCTCTTCTTTCCCGGGAGACGAGGAGACGAGGAGAAGAGGAGAGAAAGACATTTCATGGATCCCCCCGCGGCGGCGAAGCCGACGCACTCTCCTCGTCTCCCGCTCTCCTCGTCTCCCGGCGCTGCCGCAGGCGCCGCGACGAACGCCGAACCCGACCCGTACGCCGAACCCGCGACCGATCAGTTCGAGGGCAAGCGCATGTGCATGTCGAAGAACCCGTGCGCGCGATACGCGCACCCGGTGCCGCCGCACGCCCAGCGGCCGTGCGCGGGCGCGACCGCTTCGTCGAACACGACGTAGTCCGGCAGGATGTCCGGGAGGTCGTTGCTCCGCAGCGTGCCGAGCGGCGAAGGACCCGCGAGCACGAGCACGCTGCGCTCCGGATGCTCGGGGTTCGGCGCCACGAACGCGACGCCGACCTGCGCCCCCTCGTGCACCGCGACGCCGAGGTGCACGCCGCGCGCGTCGATCTGGATGGGCAGTCGATCGTTCAAGCGCGCGAGCACCGAGTTGCTCGACGGCGGACCGATCAGGACGAGCGAGCGCTCCGCCATCATCGCGTCCGTGACCTCGGTGTCGTCGACGATCGGATAGTCGACGATCCATCCCTTGGGGTGCGCCCACGTGCGCGCGACGAGCCGGTTGATCAGCGTGTGCCGCGGATCCTGCGTGCCCACCACGAACGTCAGCGGATCGTGGAAGACGTCGCGGATCGGTCCCGACGCGCCCGCGCGCCGCGCGCCGGGCTCGGGCCAGGGGTGCGTCGCGAGGCGCCAGCGCCCGCCCGCCTCCTCCACCGTGAGCGGCGCGTGCCCCCGCAGCTCGTCTTGCCCGATACGGATGGTGAGCTCCGCGTCGCTCGCGACTGGCGGCGCGAACGTCACCGCGCGCGCGCCTGTGATCGTCGCGTCGATCGTCGTCCCGTCGAGCCGCGCGTCGACCTCCGCGAAGCGATCCGCCGCCGCGCGCTGCTCGATGGTCACCCAGTACGCGCTCCGCGTCCGCTCGCGCGCGGTGCGCAGCCGGACGTGGTCGGGGCTCTCGGGTCGCTGATAGCGCCGAAGCCACGTGAACCCCGCGCCCTCCGCATACGTGTCCGTCCACACGTTGTGCCCGAGGTCCGGCTCGCGGTGCTCGTAGCGATAGCCGAGCGCGTCGAGCCGCCGCACCAACGTGCGCGTCCACTCGAGCGGCCGGTCGCGCGTGCCGCGGACGAGCAGCATCGGAAGATGCAAGCCGTTCTCCGCCCAGTCGACGTCGCTGCGGAACGCTTCGAGGAAGCGCTCCGGCTCGCTGAGCGCCGCGTGGTCGGTGTCCACCCGCACGCGCTGATCGTGATAGCCGGCCAGCGCGATGCTCGCCGCGAAGACGTCGGGGTGGCGGTACGGGATGTAGGCCGCGCCGGTCCCGCCCATCGAGCCGCCGGTGATGTAGACGCGCCGCCGATCGATCGCGTAGCGCCGCTCGACGTCCGCCATCGCCTCGACGATGTCCGTCTCGCCGGCGTGCCGGTAATACGACTGTCCTCGTCCGGTCGGCGCGATCACGATCATCGGCCCGCTGGTCGGCGCCACCCCGTGGCGGCCGTGCGCCTCCAGCGTCTCGTCGTTCTCCCAGTCGCGCGCGAGCCCGAACGTGTTGCGGAAGAAGTCGCCGGCGTTGCCCTTGTAGCCGTGGAGCGTGACGAGGAGCGGCCAGCTTCGGTTCTCCCGGTAGCCCGGCGGAACGAACAGCTCGTACTCCTGCGCGGTGCCGTCGAGCGCGCTCGTGAACGCCATCCGCTCGTAGCCGCGCACGTCGCCGTAGGGGTCGCGACCTCGCTCGAGGAGACGCTCGATCCGCCGCGCGTCGCCGGCCAAGAGGGTTCGCCACGCCTGATCCGCGTCGTGCTCGCGCACCGCCCGCAACAGCTCTTGTTGCCTCCACGCGATCGGCGCGCGCGAGCGCTCGGACGCCCGCTCGAGCGACGCCGCCAACGACACCGCCGCGTTCAGCGCGCCGCGGTCCGACGCGATGTGCGTCCCGAACCGCTCCGTCCGCTCGCCGACCCGCGCGTCGATGCGCACCACGCCGCGCGCCGGCATCGGCGTCACGACCTCGACCGCGCCCGCGAAGATCCCGCTCGCCGGGTCGAGCGTCTCCGTGCGATCGCCGATCGTGATCTCGACCGGCCCCGCCACCCCGCCGGCCGGCATCGACGCGCGCACCCGGACGATCGGCACGCCGCCTTGCGGAGTCGATCCGTCGAGCTCGTGGATCTCCTCGAGGTGGACGGCCTGCGCCCCGAGCTCGGCCGCGCGCTCCGGCGGCAGCTCGCCGAGCGCGATCGCGACGTTGCCCGGCCCGGCCGTGAAGTCCGCGGAGAGCCAGCGCACCGTGGCGCGCCAGCGGCCCGTCTCCGGCTTCGTGAAGCGGAGCGCGAGCTCATGCTCGCCCTCGGTGAGCGTCAGCGGCGCAACGAGGATGTCTTGGATCAGCCGCTCCTGGCTGTTCGCGCGCCCGAGGGACGCGCCGTCCAACACGACCTCGGCCTCGCCGCGCACGCCGACGAGCAACGTCGCCGTCGTCGTACGCGGCACGAGCAGCGTCGCGCCGAGCGTCACCGTGGTCGCGTCGTGCGCCGCCACGTCACCGAGCACCATGCGCGGCGAGTCGAACGCGACCACCGACGGCGGTGGACACGCGTCGCCTTCGCACGGTGCGTCCGGCCTCACCGCCCACGTCCCGAGGAACCCGTTCGGCCCCGGCGCGGCGAGCGCGCGGCCCGCGGCCAGCGTGCGCGCGTCCGGCGCGGGCGGCGCCTCGGGCTCCGACGTCGCCTGCGCCGCCTCGATGCGCGGCTCGTCGCGCGCGTGACCGATCGCGATCGCGCTCGTCTCCGAGCCCGAGCTCTCGTGGCTCCCGCACGACGGCCCGAGCCCCGAGAGCGCCACCGCGAGGAGGCCCCCGACGATCCGAGACGCGCGCCGCTCGCTCACCGACTCAGTGTGAGCACGTGCGAACACCGCGTCGAACTTTGCGCGGCCCGGCTCGGCCCTCGGGGACCGGTGATAACATCGTCGCGTGCCTCGCGTGGCGTGTCGGTTTGCGCTCGCGCTCGCCCTCCTCACGGCGTGCGACGCCACCTATCCGGTCTACGTCGACCTCCGGACCGACCTCGTCCCCGGCGCGGAGCTCGACTCCGTCGCGCTCACCGTCGACGGCGCCGCCATCGATCCTCACGTCGTCGGAGAGGGCGACTACCTCGCCGGCGTGCGCGTCGCCGAGCTCGGCGGGATCGCGCCGGGGACCCACCGGATCGTCGCGAGCCTCCAGCGCAACGGCGAAGAGGTGATCGCGCGCGAGGTGATCTTCGAGGTGCGCGTCGCGACGTCCGTCACCCTCGTGGTCACGCGCGACTGCCGCGGCGTCGTCTGTCCCGCCGACGACGCGAGCGCCACCGCGTGTCTCGGCGGGCATTGCGTCGAGCCGACGTGCACGCCCGAGACGCCCGAGGCGTGCCCCGTCCCCGAGTGCGTCGCCGACGTCGACTGCCCGAGCGCGGTGAGCTGCGCGTCGGGGATCTGCGCGGGCGGCGCGTGCCTCTTTCGCGACGACGGGATCTGCGCGCCGGGACAGGTCTGCGACG
Source organism: Sandaracinaceae bacterium (assembly GCA_050186575.1). Lineage (GTDB taxonomy): Bacteria > Myxococcota_A > Polyangia > Polyangiales > Sandaracinaceae > JAUHXR01. Next base: position 21,464 of record JBFWYI010000066.1, read on the forward strand.
GCGCGCTCGGCTGCGTGCGCCCGGACGGCTGTACGACGTGGGGGCCGTGGTCGACCCCGACCGAGCTCACCGAGCTCGACACCAGCGACGTGGAGTGGGGCGCGTGGATCTCGCCCGACGCGACCGAGATCTGGTTCGCCTCCACGCGCGCCGGCCAGCTCGACATCTATCGCGCGCTGCGGAACGAGACCTCGTCCGCCTTCGGCGCGCCGGAGCTCGTCGACGCGCTGAGCACCGGCGTCGAAGAGGACGACATCGAGCTCACGGCGGATCGCCTCGAGGTCTACTTCGGGCGCGGCGATCCTTCCGCGCTCTTCGTCTCGCGGCGCGACCGGACGAACGACCCGTTCGGGGAGCCGGTCCGCCTCGCGCTCAACGTGCCCGCGCAGCTCCACGTCGAGGCCGCGCTCCGCGGCGACGAGCTCGAGCTGATCTACACGACGGCGACCGCGACCTCGATCGGCTTTCGGACCTCGACGCGCCCGTCGCGCGAGTCCGACTTCGGACCCGGCACCGATCTGCCCGAGCTCGATGCGGCCGGCCGCGACCAGTGCTGCCCGACGCTCAGCGCGGACGGCCTCGAGCTCTACTTCCAGCGCACCGGCGACTCGCCCGAGATGGACAACGACATCTACCGCGCGGTGCGGACCAGCCCGTCGGACCCGTTCGATCCGCCGGAGGTCGTACGCGAGCTCAGCATCGCGGGCGATCACGACGCCGACGCGACGCTCTCCCGCGACGGAACCACCATGGTCATCGCGAGCCAGCGCCCCGGTGGCGCGGGCGACTTCGATCTCTACCTCAGCACGCGATCCTGTCAGGACTGATCTGCTGAGCGCCGCGCCCACGCCGGGCTCCACGTCTAGTCGTCGTGCACACTCACCTCCTCGCGCACACCCACGCCGCGTGCGCACCCACGCGTCGTGCACACCAACGTCCTCGTGCACACCCACGCCTCGCACACCCACGTCCTCGTGCACACCCACGTCCTCGTGCACGTCCTCGTGCACGTGCACGTACCCGTGCACGTCCACGTACCCGATCGCACGCCCACGTACCCGATCGCGCCCGCGCGCCGACGCCGACGCACGATCGCGCGCGACGGAACCACGGCGTCCACGCGCCCCGCGCGACGACCGCGATCACGACCTCTCGCTGATGACCGAGCGCGCCGGTCCCGAGTGAGCCCCTGACGTCGGCACGCCCGAGCGTTACCCTGACCGCTCCGCCGGTGGCCTTCCGCGACAACGTCCACGCGCTCCAGAGCCGCATCGAGACCCTCGAGGTCGCGCTGCGCAGCTCCGACCGCCGCGCCGCCGCGCTCGAGGCGGAGCTCGCGGAGCTGCGGACGACGATCATGCGCCTCCGCTCGGGCCTCGCCGACGAGGAGGCCCTCCGCAAGGACCGGCACCTCGCCGCGTCGGAGGCGCTCCTCCCACTGGCCGGCATCCTCGGCGTCCTCTTCACCCTCGCGGTGGCCACCGTCTTCGCGCCGTACCACTTCCACGGCCACATCCAGATCGACGCGGTGGGCATGCGCAACTTCCTCACCCAGCTCCAGCAGGGCGGCCTCGGCACGATGCTCCTCACCCTGGCCGCCCTCCCGCTCGCGATCCTCCCGAGCCTCGCCTCGGTCGGCATGCACATGCGCAAGAAGTTTGGCTGGTATGCAGCGATGCTGGCGTGGGCCATCTGGACCCTCCCGTGCCCTCCGCTCGGCCTCTACGGCCTCTTCGCGCTCGGCCGCAAGCCTGTCCGCGACCTCCTCCTCGTCGAGCCGATGAAGGCGCCGGAGGCCCGCGTCGAGGTCCCCCCGTACGACCAGATGCGCGTCCGCTACGCGCCCGCCGCGCACGCCGGGTATCAGCCCGAGGAGCAGGTCGAGGTCGCGCGATCGATCGAGCGCACGGATCGCCGGAGCGCGTAGACGCCGGGCTCGACCGTGAGCCCGCGAAGCGCTCGCCCTCGAACGTCCGCGCCCAACCCGCCTCGCGCTCCACGCGAGCTCGCCGTCCGTCTTCTGCCTCGGAGCCGCGCCGCATCGGGTCCGCCGTCGAGCGTCGCGCCCCCGTCGGGGACCCACCTCGTCGACCCGGGGACCCATTCCGCCGGAGCTGGGGGCCCATGCCCGTCGACCCGGGGACCGATCTCGGACGACCCGGGGACCCATCTCGGCCGACCCGGGGACCCATCTCGCCGGACCTGGGGATCCACTTCCCGGAGCCGGGGACCCATCTCGGCGAACCGGGGGACCGATCTCGGCGGACCCGGGGACCCATCTCGCGAGACCCCGGGACCCGCATCGCCGAACCCCGGGAACTACTTTTTCGACGTGGGGAGCCCATGCGAAACACGAATTTCACGATGCACGATCGGAAATTCGCCACAGACACACGCGATCGGGCGACGCGCGAGCGCGATCGACGAGCGCCTCGGCCTTCCCTTCGCCTTCCTCGGTCCGTACCGTCGGGCATGCGCTGGCGAGGAGCGATCGGGTGGGCGGCCGCGTGCGTCCTCACCGCGTGCTCCCCTGCGCTCACCTGCGACGAAGCCGCGGCGACCTGGTCCAGAGACCTCTCGGCCTTCGAAGACCCGAACGTCTGCGCGACCGACGCCGACTGCGTCACGTTCGACCCGGGCCTCTCGTGCCCGAACGGCGCGCGCCTCGGCGTCTGCCCGTCACCGATCCACGCCGACAGCGTGGCGGTCCACGCCGAAGCCTTCGCGGACCTCGCGGAGGACCTCTGCGCCAGGGTCGACCCGGGCTGTCGAGACGGCCCTCTGTGTCGAGAGCTGCCCGTGCGGTGCCTCGAAGGCCGGTGCGCGTCGGGTGAGCCCTAGCAGCCCGTTGAAGAACCGACGGTGATGGATCTCGTCCGCGAAGTGGTGCAGGCGTGGCGCAGCACGAGGAGGAAATCCCGGAGGATTTTCGACGAGGGACGCGCCGCGCCGGCGCCGCTTCCCGGGCGAGAGGCGCGCGGAGAGGTTCTTCAACGGGCTGCTAGTCCCCTGGATCAGAAGTTGTTTGCAAAACAACTTCTGATCCAGGGGACTAGCTCGGCAGCATCCCTCGGCGCGCGAGGATCGGCATGAGGTAGGTCGCCACCTCGCCGAAGCTGTCGCTCTCGGGCGAGAGCTGCTTGCCGATGCCCTCGGACGTCACGAGGCCGACCATGATCAGCGTCATGTCGGTGACCGGTCGGACGCCGTAGCGGCGGGCGAGCGCGAAGACGCCTTCGATCATCGCGCCGAACTCGAGCTCGCTCGCGGGCTTGCCGCGGAAGCCGGACACGTAGGCTTGCGCGTCGACGGTGAGCCGATCCCAGTCGACGACGCCGTCGATGTACGAGTGGTAGCGGCGGAGGTGGCTGACGAAGTCCTCGCTCGATCCCATGACGAGGCAGCGGTTGAAGTCGATGTACTGCTCGAGGAGATCGTCGTTCATCCGCTTCGCGAGGCCCACGTCGAAGATCATGATGACGCCGTCGTCGTCGACGAGGAGGTTTCCGGGGTGCAGATCGGCGTGGAGGAACCCGTCCTCGAAGAGCATCTTGAGGAACGCCTGGCGGAGGCGGGTCGCGGTGTCGGCGCGGATCGCGAGCGGGAGCGCGTCGACCTTGTGGCCGCGGCAGAAGTCCATCGTCATGGCGCGCTCGGCGCTCGCCTCGGGGTAGACGTGGGGGAAGACGACCTTCGGGGTCGAGGCGAAGTTCGCGCGGAAGACCTCGTAGTTCTGCGCCTCGATGCGGAGGTCGGTCTGCGCGAGGACGCCGTCGAGGAAGTGCTCGGCGTGGCCGACGAGGTTGGCGTGGCGCGCCGCGCCGCTGAGGCGCTCGGCGAAGCGGGCCATCGTCAAGAGGATGGATCCGTCGCGCTCGGTCTTGTCGCGTACGTCGGGGCGGAGGACCTTGACGGCGACCTCGGCGCCCGACACGAGCCTCGCGCGATGCACCTGGGCGACGCTCGCGGCGGCGACCGGCTCGACGTCGAACTCGGAGAAGACCTCCTCGAGCGGGCGACCGAGCGCGCGCTCGACCTCGCGGCGCGCGAGGCGACCGTCGAACGGGGGCAAGCGATCTTGCAGGAGCTTGAGCTCGGCGATCACCGCAGGGGCGAACAGATCGGGGCGGGTGCTCATCACCTGACCGAGCTTGATGAACGTCGCGCCGAGGACGCTCATCGTCTCGCGGAGGATCCGGCCGGCGAGGTGCTCGCGCTTGTCGGCCTCCCCCTCCTCGCCGAGGATCGCGGCCCAGCCGACGGCGTACTCGAGCAAGCCGTGTCCCATGACCACGACGATCGTCGCGAAGCGGACCACGTACCCGAGCGCGCGCACGGCCGGACTCTACAACAGCTATGCTGAGCGCGTGCGACGAGCTCCCCACCGTCCCCCGATGCACCCGGTCGCTGCCGACGACGAGGCCCTCGTGGACGCCCCCCCCGCCCCCGTGCGCGTCGACGTCGACGTCCTCGTGCACGTGCACGTCCTCGTGCACGTCCACGTACACGACGACGCCCGCGACGACGCCCGCGGCGGCCCCGGACCATCGACGCCGACCAAAGCCGCCGGAAGACGAGAAGGAGCGGAAGGAGGCAACGAGCAACTCGTATTTCACCCTTCTGGCCTTCCCTCTTCCTTCCCGCCTTCCCGCGCCCGCCGCGGGCGCTGGCGAGCCCCTGCGCTCTTGGCCCTCGCGCTCCTCGCCTGCGAGGGCCCTCCGCCCGCCGAGCTGACGGTGATCTCCGCCACCGAGCGCGAGGTGGTGCCGCGGCTCGACGTGATCCAGGGCCGCGACGGCGCGCCGAGCGGGCTCGCGTTCGGCAAGACGGTGTGGACGTTCGGGGACACGGTGCTCGAGGCGGCGGACGAGCGCGGCGAGAACTGGCACACGAACTCGTACGCCTATGCGGATCCCGAGTCGTGGCGCGAGGGGTTCGAGGAGCCGGTCGACGCGACGGGCGCGCCTCGCTACTTCATCGAGCGGACCGCCGAGGAGATCGCGTGGGACGACGCGCACGCGCCGGAGGAGTGTCCCGAGGCGCCGTGCCTCTCGCGCTGGGCGATCTGGCCGAGCCAGCCGCTGTTCGATCCGGCGAGCGGCGAGGCGTGGGTGCTGTACGGGCTCTACAACGAGCACAACGACTCGGGGATCGGCGTCGGGCGCTGGCGCGGGCTCGATCGACCGGTGGAGCGCGTACGCGTAGGTGACGGGTGGCTGTTGTTCCCGCGCCCCGAGCCCGAGTACTCGAACGCGCCGACGATCTACGAGGGTCACCTGTACGCGTTCGGCTGCGTGCGCGACGGGCTCGCGCACCACTGCTCGATCGGTCGCGCGCCGCTCGACGCGGTCGCCGACCGGAGCGCGTGGACGTTCTGGGACGGCGCCGCGTGGGGGAGCGAGATCGATCGCGCGGTGCGGCTGTTCGAGGGCGCGCCGATCATGAGCGTGGGGTTCAACGCGACGCTCGATCGCTGGCTGCTCGTGTACACGCCGCCGTTCGACAACGAGGTGTACGCGCGTACCGCCACCGCGCTCGAGGGCCCGTGGAGCGAGCGCGTGCGGTTGTTCCGGGTCGAGGGCGAGGCGCCGTACGACGCGCAGCATCACCCGGACTTGACGGAGGCCGGCGGCGCGAGGGAGATCGTGACGTACTCGCGCCCGACCGGCCGCGGTTGGTTCGGCGCCGAGCACGTCGCGTGGGAGGTCGAGCTCGCGGCGCCCTGACGGCCGGGGCAGCGACGCGTCGCGTCGACCGAGGAGGAACGGATCGAGGGCGGTGGAAGCGGACGGCGCGGGTGGACGCGTTTCGCCGTCCTCCGCAAGGGGAGCTGACGCGGCCTACGGAAACGCGCGATACACGGCGAGCGTCGCGTCGGTCCGCAGCACGCCGCGCGTCAGGCGAGCCCAGCCGGCGATCAGCACGAGGCCGGCGAGCATCGCGGCGAGGCCGGTGAGGCCCGCTTCAGGGCCGAAGTCGCCGCCGGTGATCCACGCGGGACCGACGACGTCGCGGCGCATCACCGCGGCGTACGCGAACATCGAGCCGCCGCTCACCGGCATGCCGAAGAGCGCCTGCGCGAGGTTCCAGCTGACGTGGAGGCCGATGCCGAGGCCGAGCTGGCCGGTGAGCGCGTAGGCGCCCGCGAGCATCAGCCCGGCCACCGCGATGTCGATCGTCGACGTCCACGTCGCGTGCTGGTTGAACGCGTGCGCGAGCCCGAACACGAGCGAGGTGATCACGCACGACGCGATCACCGACGCGCGATCGCTCCAGCGCGGAGACGCGAGACCCTCGGCCGTGTTCTTCACGAGATAGCCGCGGAACACGAGCTCCTCGTAGAAGCCGACCGAGAGGAACGCGCCGATCGCCACGGGGAGCCACGCGAGCGTCGCGCCGAGATCGACGGGCTCGCGGTACGTCGCCCAGCCCATCGCGCGCTCGGCGCCCATCACCCCGCCGATGAGCACGAAGCCGAGAACCAGACCGAACGCGAGGTCGTAGACCCACCTTCGATCGAACGAGAAGCCGAGGTCGACGATCGAGCGGCGGTCGAGGAAGCGGTTGCAGAGCCCGATCAACAAGAGCGTGCCGGGCGCGAACGCGACGAACGCGCCGCCGATCATGAGGCGGCCCGCCTCCGAGCCGAGGTCGACGCGGAGGATCGGCCACACCGCGCCGGCCGCGATCGCGAAGACGACGAGGAGCGTCAGCGTGATCGCGAGGCGGACGAGCGCGCGCGGACGATGCTCGTCCGGGTGGACGATCAGCGCGAGCGGCGAGAAGCGTTCAGAACGCGTGGGGGGCGGGGCCGGCTCCACCCGAGAGGTCCGCCAACTTGTTGTACTCGTCCTGCAGCAACATCATCGCGATGAACGCGGTCACGCCGTTGAAGTAGGCGAGCAGGTTCAGGATGAGGATGAACGACGAGCGATCCTCGTGCTGCGCGCTCGCGCGACCGAACGCCTCGTGGATGACCTGCGCGTTGCGGTACTGGACGTACACGCCGTAGAGCCCGCAGAGGAAGATCGTGAGGAGCATGTCGAGCATCGGGTTCAGGTCGTCGCGACCCGTCGACCGCTTGAGCTCCTCGGTCGTCACGTACTGCCAATAGAAGTAGTAGACGCCGCACGTCACGAAGCTGAGGACCGGCGGGATCCAGCTGTCTCGCTTGGTCATGGCGGACGAAGCTACCATGCGATCTCGCGCTCAGCCCGCGAGGCCGTCGGCTCGGCCCGCTCGATCCGTTCGAAGACTCTTGACGCCGTCCCCGACCCCGCTTAGACCGAGTGGTCGAACTTCCTGGTCCAAGGAGGACCCCGCATGCGCCCTCGCCTCGTCGCGATCACGACCCTCACCCTCCTCGCCGTCGGCTGCGACGGGTCCGACCCCATCCGCCCCGGCTTCGACGCGGGCCGAGGGGTCGACGGAGGCGGACAGATGGGCGGCCCCACCTACTACGGGAACATCCGCCCGATCCTCGTCGCGAACTGCACGAACTGCCACACGACCGGCGGCATCGCGCCGTTCGCGCTCGAGACGTTCGAGCAGGTCACCGAGGTCGGCTTCCGGGTTCGCGACGCGACGCGCGATCGGATCATGCCGCCGTTCCTCGCCGACGCGAGCGGCGCCTGCAACGACTGGGGCAACGATCGCACCCTCGAGCAGTCCGACATCGACATGATCGGTGATTGGGTCGCAGGTGGGATGCAAGAGGGCGATCCGAGCACGCCGATGCCGGAGGCGGTTCCCCCGCCGACCCTCCCGAGCGTCGACTACAGCGTCCAGATGCCGGACGAGTACTTCGTCGACGCAGATCTCGACGACGACTACCGCTGCTTCCTCGCCGACCCGGGCCTTACCGAGGACCTCTTCGTCACCGGCTACGACGTGCATCCGGGCAACGCGCAGCGCGTGCATCACGTCATCGTCTACAACCCCCTCAACGACGCGGCCGTGCAGGAGGTACGCAATAAGGAGATGGCCGAAGGCTCACCGACCGACGGGTATACGTGCTTCGGCGGTTCCGGCACGGACCAGGCGCTCCCGGTCGTGCTGTGGGCGCCCGGCGGCGGCGCAACGACCTTTCCGCGAGGCACGGGCATCCAGCTCACCGCCGGTCGTCCGCTGATCATCCAGGTCCACTACAACAACCTCGTGATGGGAGCGCCGCCGAGCGATCGCACGACGATCGATCTCGCGACGACCGACACGGCGTCTCCCGCCGTGTTCGCGCCTTTGCTCGACCCCGATCTCAATATCCCGCCGCGGATGGCCCTGCATGAGGAGTCGCGGCGCTTGCCCATCCGGTTGGTGCTCCAACAGCTCGGTCTGAGCGGCATCTCGAACTTCCGCGCGTGGGGCGTGCTCCCGCACATGCACACCCTCGGCGACTCGCTCGACATCCAGATCGAACAGACCGCCGCGAATCAATGCATGATCGATTTGCCTCGTTGGGACTTCAACTGGCAGCTCGCGTACTGGCTCCGTCAACCCCTGCGCATCTACGACACGGACACCGCGATCATCTCCTGCCGGTACAACTCGATGGAGCGCGACACGATGACCCACTGGGGAGATGGCACCCAAGACGAGATGTGCATCGCGTTCGTCTACGTGACGCTGTGATCGGCAGGGCCCGCGCTCGGTCGCGGGCCCTGGTATAACCCGGCCGTGGACAAGGTCGTCGCAACCCTCCGCACCGTGGGGGTGCTCCTCGGGATCTGGGTGGTCCTCGCCGCGGTGGGCATCGCGATGGGCGCGATCCCGATGGACTTCGCGTCGCTTCTCTCGGGCGGCGGCACGACCGCGGAGCCCGAGACGGACAGAGCGGACGCCGGCGCGGGGGAGCCCGACGCGAGCGCCGAGGTGGCCGACGCGTCCGCCGCGGAGGACGCGGGCGTCGCCGAGGTGGCCGTGCCCGACGCGCCGCCGGCCGCCGGGCCGAGCGAGGACGGGACCGGAACACGATTTTCGGTCTGCGCGTCATCGGCGGCCGAGCCCTCGCTCGCGGTCGGCGAGCTGTTCGGCGGAGGCACCCCCGAGATCGTGGTGGGCTGCCCCGACGGCTGGCACGTGATCGCGATCGACGGCCGCGGGCCGATGCGGATCGCGCGCTTCGCGCTCGGCGCGGCGCCCAACGGGCAGCGCGCGCGGACGGGACCGGTCGGGTTCGGCGACGTCGACGGCGACGCGCACCCCGACCTCGGGCTGCCGCTCTCGTACGAGGCGGAGAGCGGCGCCACGCGCGGCGGCGCGCTGTTCTGGATCGCGACGAGCCCGTTCGGCGGGATCCGCGAGCCGGTGACGCTCGCACCGATCGCGGCGCACGCCGTCGCGCTCGGCGCGGTCGACAGCCAGGCCGGCGAGGAGGTGGTCGCGCTCAACCGCGCGAACGCGCTCGCTCAGCTCGCGAGCGAGGCGTGGGTGTTCGGCGGAGGCGCGGCGCCGGTGCGCACGCAGGCGCTGCCCCTCGGGGTCGGCGCGCTGGACGTCGCGATCACGGACCTCGACCGCGATCGCAAGGCCGACGTGATCGGGTTGAGCCCCGGTCGGATCGATCTGTTCTTCGGGGACGGCGCCGGCGCGTTCCCCCGCAACCACACGATGCAGCTCGAGGGCGCACGCGAGATTGCGCTCGCCGACCTCGACGAGGACGGCGGCGTCGACCTCGCGGTGCTGGGCAACGGGATCCAGTGGATCCGCGCGGGCGGGCTCGAGGGGATGGAGCCGCGGGGCCTCGACGGGGTGCCGGCGAACCTCCGCGGGCTCCAGGCGGTCGACGTCAACGCGGATCGCCACGTCGATCTCGCGGGGTGGGACCACCCGCGCCTGTTCGTGATGCGCTGGCGGGCGGAGGTCGCGTTCGATCCGGTCGTCGGGGTGAGCCTCGTCGGCGGGGACTTCGGGCCGCGACGCCAGCGGCTCGCCGACCTCGACGGCGACGGAGCGGCCGACGACCTCGTGCTGCTCGGCACCGCGGGCGAAGGGGAGCCGCTCGAGATCTTGTTGCTGCGCGACGCGCTCGACCCGGCGGAGGTCACGCCGCCGCCCGAGCCACGCGACCTGCCCGACGCGCCGCTCATGCTGCGCGCGACGCTCGCCCCGTGACGCGATGAGCGCGCCGACGTTCCAAGCCAAGGGGCTCGCGTTCATCGGCGCGATGAAGGCGGCGGAGCGCGCGCCCGGCGGGCTCGACGCGGTGCTGTCGGCGATGCCCGCCGCCGAGCGTCAGCGCGTGTTGAGCTTCTACACCGCGCACAGCTGGTACCCGCTCGAGACGCTCATCGCGTTGATGGAGACGGTGGCGGACCGGCTCGGCGTGCCGTCGCGCGCGTTCGTCGTGAAGCAGTCGGCGCGCGCGGCCCGACAAGACATCGAGGGTACGTACCGCCAGGCGCTCCGCGCCGAGACCCCCGCCGCGATGGCTCCGCGCCTGCCGCGCGCGTTCAACCGCTACTTCTCGCCGTGCGAAGCGGAGCTGGTCGCCCAGGGCGAGGGCTCGATGACCGTCGAGGTCGAGCCCATCCCCGCGGACCGCCTCGCGTTCTTCGAAGCGGTCAACGAAGGTTTCGTCACCGGCGCGCTCGGGACGCTCGGCGTCGCCCGCGTCGACTTCGCGTGGTCCGAGCCGGTGCGCTCGCCCGACGGGACGCTCGTGCTCCGCTTCGTGGCGCGCTGGGACGAGAGCCCGGGCGCCAGCCGAAGCGGCTCGCCCGGGAGCGGTCGGTTCAGCCGGCCCAACCGAGGTTGATGTCGACGGCGAGGAACGGCAGGCCGTAGTCCTCGGTCGCCTGGCCATCGATCTCGGTCATGTTGCCGGTCTCGTAGCGACCACCGAGGCCGAGCCGCAGGTAGAACGAGTCGAACAGCCAGCCGTAGCCGAACGTGAGGCTGCCCGCGAGCGCGTAACCATCGCGGAAGCCGACGTCGTCGTCGTGCGTGATGTACGCCGCGCGGAACCCCACCGCGATGTACGTGCCCTCGAAGCCCTGCGCGGCGAGGAACCAGCTCAGCCGCAGCTCGCCGCCGGCGCCGTAGGTCCCGCCCTCGTTCACGTACCAGGGCGCGTAGAACTGCGCCGCGAGCTGGATCGAGATCGCGTTCGCGAAGATGTGCTCGTAGGCGCCGCCGATCACGCCGAGGCTGAGGTCGGCGAGGATCGCGTTCTCCGGACCGGGCGGCGTCGGCTCTTCGTCCTGGGTCTCCGGCTCGGCCGGCTCCTCGTCGAGCTCCTGCGCGTCCTGATCCGCGGGCCGCGTCTCCTCCGGCCGCTGCGTCGGCGCGGGTTGCGCCGGGGCGTCGAGCCCACCGCCCGGCTCCGGACTCGGCTCTTCGTCTTCTTCCTCGCTCGAGCTCGCGGGCGGCGGCTGCCCGGTCGTCCCGCCGCTCTGCGCGGCAGCGGGGGCGGCGACGCCGAGGACGAGGAGGATCGCGAGGAGTCGGGTCGTTTCGAGCATGGGCCCAGCTCTGCCCCGCGTCGCGCCCTCGTGCAAGTCCCCTCCTCGGCGGCCCGCCCGCTCAGCTCCCGTAGCGCGCCACGATGGCGCCGACGCGCTCGCGGAACGCCGCCTCGTGGTGGCGCGCGAAGTTCGTCCAGGTGCAGAGCGTGGTCCGATCCTCGACGCGATCGACGAAGAGCTTCCCGTCGAGGTGATCGCACTCGTGCTGGTAGGTCCCGGCGGTGATGCCCTTGGCCACGAAGTCGAGCTCCCCGCCGTGGCGATCCCACGCCGTCACGCGGAGCTCGGCGAAGCGCGGCACCACCCCGCGTAGATCGGGCACGCTGAGGCAGCCCTCGAAGTTGTCGAAGCGCTCCTCGGAGATCGGCGTGAGCACCGGGTTCACGAGGATCGTCAGCGGGATCTTCGGCTTGTAGGGGTAACGCGGGTTGTCACCGACCTCGAGCGCGCAGATCCGAAGAGGCTCGTAGATCTGCGGCGCGGCGAGGCCGGCTCCGTTCGCGTCGCGCATCGTCTCGACGAGGTCGTCGATGAAGCGCTGCGTGTCCGCGCTCGCGAGCTCGTCGCGGGTCACCTCGCGCGAGCGCTCGCGGAGCACCGGGTGGCCGATCTGCGCGATCTTCCGGATCGTCATGCGCACGCCTCCTCGACCGCGTCGGCGCGCTTGGGGATCGCGCGCGTCAGCACCTCGCACCCGTCGTCGGTCACCAGCACGTCGTCCTCGATGCGGATGCCGCGCACGTCGGCGAACTTCGCGAGGACGTCGCGGTGGAGGCGCCCGTTCGCGACGCGGGTCAGCTCCTCGGACTCGAGGATCGCGGGCACCTGATAGAAGCCCGGCTCGATCGTGACGGCCATGCGCGGGGCGAGGTCGCGGTCGAGGCGTAGATAACTCAAGCCGAATTGCGGACTGCGCTCGCGCCCCTCGGCGTAGCCTGCGCGATCGCCGAGGTCCTCCATGTCGTGCACGTCGAGGCCGAGCAGGTGTCCGACCCCGTGCGGGAAGAACAGCGCGTGGACGCCGTCCGCGACCAGCTCGTCCGGATCGCCCGAGAGGATCCCGAGCTCGACGAGGCCCACGGTGAGCCGTCGCGCCGCGGTGAGGTGCACGTCGCGGTAGCGGACGCCGGGCTTCACCTTCGCGATGGCCGCCTCCTCGGAGGCGAGCACGATGTCGTAGATCGCGCGCTGGGTCGAGCTGAACGCGCCGCTCACCGGCCACGCGCGGGTCACGTCGGACGCCCAGCCACCGCGGCTCTCCGCACCGACGTCGCAGAGCAGGAGGTCGCCGTCGGACAGCGTGTAGTGATGCTCGTGGTTGTGGAGCACCTCGCCGCGCGTCGTGACGATCGGCGAGTACGCCATCGACATCCCGCGCGCGAGGACCGGCGCCTCCATCGCGCCCGCGACCTCGAACTCGCGCATCCCCGCGCGCGTCGCGCGCATGCCGGCTCGATGCGCCGCCTCCGTCGCGTCGGCCGCCGCCCGCATCTCGGCGAGCGCCGCGTCGTCGTGCGCGAGGCGGATCGCGATCACCGCGTCGGCGAGCCGGCGATCCACCTCGGTCGGCTCCTTCATCGAGCGGCCGAGCCAGCGCTCCTGGAGCCCGCGCGTGTTGGGATCGACGGCCGGCAGGGTCGACACCACGCCGACGCGCGCGAGCTCCACGTCGAGCTCGCCGAGCTCGCGGATCGCACAGCCGGTGGCCTCCGCGATCGCTTGGGGATCCGGCCGCGGCCCATCCCACAGCGCGTCGTCGGTGGTGTGCGGGGGAAGGAACAGCGTCGCGCGGTCGCCCTCCACGAGGAGCGCCGCGTCCGGGATGGGCGTCCCCACGAAGTAGAGGAAGTGGCTGGAGGCGCGGAACGGATAGACGTTGGCCGCGTAGTTGCGCGCGCGATGGCCCCCCGCGAAGAACAGCGCGGGAGTGCCTCCCTGCGCCTCGGCGAGGCGGGCACGCCGGTCGGCGGTCGCGCGCGGATCGATCAGGTCGAGGTCCACGCCGCCAACCATAGCAGGGGCGGCTCCCCCGGCCCGACCCCCTCCCCTCCGCGAGTGCTTTCCATGGTCGGGCCCGAGCGGCTATACCCACGGTTCCGCACATGGACGTGCAGATGAGCCACCCCGACGGCGTCGACCCGCTGATCGGGAAGATCTTCGATGAGCGCTACCGCATCGAGGAGCCGCTCGGCGAGGGCGGCATCGGACGCGTGTACAAGGCGCGGCACGCGACGCTGGGCAAGCTCGTCGCGCTCAAGGTGCTGCTCACCCGCTACGAGAGCATCCCGGTGCTCAAGCAGCGCTTCCAGCGCGAGGCGGAGGCGCTCGCCGCGCTGAGCCATCCGAACATCGTGACCGTCACCGACTACGGCGTGGCCGAGGGCCACCACCCGTACATCGTGATGGAGCTGCTCGAGGGGCAGGACCTCAACCGCATCCTCGAGACCGGCGAGCCGCTCGAGCCCAAGCGCGCGCTCAACATCGTGCGGCAGATGCTCCGCGCGCTCGCGTATGCGCACTCGCAAGGCCTCGTGCATCGCGACCTCAAGCCGCACAACGTGTTCGTGCGCTCGCTCGGCGCGGGCGACGATCACGTCGAGGTGCTCGACTTCGGGCTCGCGCGCTTCGTCAACGACGCGTACAAGGACGCGCCCAAGCTCACCGCGCAAGGCGCATTGCTGGGCACTCCCGCCTACATGGCGCCCGAGCAGGCGCGCGGCGAGGACGCGGACGCGCGCGCCGACGTGTACGCGGCGGGGTGCGTGCTCTACGAGGCGCTCACCGGCCGTCGCGTGTTCGAGAGCCCCGACCCGGGCGAGATCCTGCGCTCGCACCTGTTGAGCCCGCCTCCCACGCTCAAGCAGGGCGATCCGGGGCTCGAGGTCGATCCCGCGCTCGAGGCGCTCTTCCGGCGCTGCTTGGAGAAGGACCCCGCCGCGCGCTACACGAACGCGGGCGAGCTGCTCGAGGCGTTCGACGGGCTCGGGCCGGAGCCGGCTCATCGCACGACCTCGCGCCCCACCGTGTCGCGTCCGGCGAGCGGGATCGCGCCGACCCAGGGGGCGACCGCGCCGACGGCGGCCGCGACGCCCGCCGCGCGCCGCGAGCTGGCCGAGACGGCGCCGAGCGTGGAGCTGCCGCAGCGGCGCGCGCCCTTGTTCCTCCTCGCCGGGTGCGGGGCGCTCGTCCTCATGGGCCTCGGCGCGGGCGGCGTCTACTTCTATGTCATGCAACAGCGCGCGGACGATCCGCCGCCGCCGCCCGACACCGTCGTCGTCGACCCGGTCCCCGCGCCGCCGCCGGCGCCACCCACCCCCACCGCGCCGCTCGGACCACCCGCCGCGCACGATCCGTTCGAAGGCGACGCGCCGCAGCTCCTCATGACCGTCTACGAGACGATCGAGTCGCGCGGCGGGTCGGCGATCACGCGACGTCAGCAATCCGAGTTGACGGCGTTCCAGAGCGCGCACCCCGACGATCCGCGGCCGCACGTGCTCTTCGGCCACATCCACATCGACGCGCGCCCTCCCCGCTTCGAGCTCGGCATCGGGGAGTACCGCATGGCCGTCGAAGCCGATGCGCGCGTGCGCGGCGATCCGCAGATGCTCCCGCGGGTGCTCGACGCGGTGCGCGACGAGCGGATGAGCGCCGAGGCGTCGGACTTCCTCGTCGAGACGTGGGGGGAAGAGGCGCTGCCGGTCGTGCAAGCGGAGCTGCGCGAGCGCATGCCGGAGGCCGAGCGCGCCCGGGTGGAGCGGCTCGTCCCGAGGCTCGGCGGCGCGTCGGGCGGCGAAGGGGTCGAGAACCCCTGGCAGTGACGCGGGAGGCAGTACGCGGGAGGCGGTGACGCGGGAGGCAGTGACGCGGGACGCGGGGCTGACTCACGTCGAGCGAAGCCGCGGACGGGTCAGGGGAGGCAGACGCGCGCGGGCACGAGGCTCGGCGAGGTGCCGCCGATGCCGAGCTGGCGATCGTCGTTGGCGCCCCAGCAGTAGATCGCACCACCGTCGCGCACCGCGCACGCATAGTTGCGGCCGGTCGCCACGTGGACCCAGCGGCTGCGCGGGACGACCTCCGCCGGGACGATCCGCGGATCGGTGTCCCCGACCCCGAGCTCGCCGGAGCCGTTCGGGCCCCAACAGTAGAGGCCGTCGTCCATCCCGATCGCGCACGCGCTCGTCTCGATGTCGACCTGGCGGGTCAGCAGGTCCGACACCTCGACCGGCGACGCGATGAACGGCGAGGTGTCGCCGCTCCCGAGGGCGCCGGTGCACTCGAGCTCCTCGCCGCCGCCGAAGCCGCAGCCGGGACACGTGCCGCCGCATCCCCAGCAGAACGTGCGCCCCGTCGCCGTCCGCCCGCACATGTGCGCGTACCCGCACGCGACGCTCTCCCAGTCCGTCACCGCCGCGTCCACCGCGACGGGATCGGGCCGCGAGCCGCCGGCCGTTCCGTCGCCGAGCTCGCCGCTCCGATCCCAGCCCCAGCAGAGGAGCGTTCCCTCGCGCACCGCGCAGGTCGCGAAGTTGCCGGCGCACGCCGACGTGACGGTGCCGCCGAGGTCGATGACGAGCGGATCCCGCTGCGGATCGCTCGCCGCGCTCCCCACCGAGCCGTGGAGGTTCGAGCCCCAGCAGAGGACCGCGCCCGCGTCGTCGATCCCACAGCCGTGCTGGTTGCCGATGTCGCTCGAGGTCCAGACGCGCGAGCCGGCGATCGTCATGCGCGTCTCGACGTTCGTCGGCGCGCCCGCGCCGAGGCCGAGCTGGGAGTAGTTGTTCGCGCCCCAGCACTCCATCGCGCCGCCGTGCACGCCGCACGACGAGAGCCCGGCCACCTCGATGTCCGTCCAGTCCGTCGCCCCACCGATCCGAACCGGCATCGGGAAGCTGCCGAACCCCGCGCCCACCTGGAAGACGTTCGATTCGCCCCAGCAATACAGCTTGCCCATCGCGATCGCGCAGGTGTGGCCGAAGGCGGCGGACACGCGGTCGGCCGGCGTGCGCGGCACGCAGCGTCCGGCGTCGCACGTGTCGCCGCCGCACGTGCAGCTGACGCACGCCTCGCCGCCGCGGCCGCACGCGTCCATCGCATCGCCGTCCACGCAGGTCCCGCCCGTCATGCAGCCCGCGCAGGACCCGTCCGCACCGCCGCCCGCGTCCGGCCCCGCGTCGGTGCCCGGCCGGCCGGCGTCGCGCTCGCCCGCGCACTCACCGGCCATGCACGCCGCGCCGGCCGTGCACGCGTCCTCCGGCGTGATCGACTCCATCGTGATCGCGACGGCGGCCTCGCGCGGCAATGTTACTTCCTCGCAGCGATCCGCGATCCACCGACAGCCCGCGTCCCTCGCGCGCACCCGCACGCCGTAGGTGCCCACCCCGAGCTCGGGCGGTCGCATCGTCGCGCCGTCGGCGCGCGCGAAGAGCTCGCGCCAGAGCACCTCGCCGTCGCAGCCCCCTTCGCGCACGCTCGCTTCGACGAGCGTCGACGCGTCGCGGTCGGCGCTCGACGCGAAGCGGTACGTCCACTCGAGCGCGCGTGGCCCCTCACATCCGAGCGTCGCGACGAGCGCGACGGCGAGCCACGGCGCGCGCCTCACATCGCCTCCATCGGGATGGAGAGCTGGAAGCCGGGCTCCTGCATCGTGACGAAGAGGACCGACACGATCACGGCCGCGGCGACGAGGACGACGGCGCCGACGGTGAGCCCGACGATCAGCCCGGTGTCGTCACCTCCGGAAGGGGGCGCGACCGGATCGTCGCCGAGCGCGGCGCGGACCACGCGCGGCTCATCGATCGTCCCGCTGTGGGCGACGACGGCGCCGCCCGGTCCGATCGCCTCGACGCGGTATCGGACGACGGGTCGGGCCGCGACCTCGAGCGGTCCGGCCGTCGGGGCGCGCTCCTCCATCGTCCAGCCGCCCGCGTCGTCGTCGACGTAGACGCGCACCGCGCGGACCAGGCTCGCGACGTCGTGCCGCAGCTCGGTCCGGATCTCGATCGCGTCGCCGACGGTCTCCGCGCGCGCGACGATGTCCACGCGATCGACGATCGACTCGCGGAGCTCCTCGAGCGCGGAGCGCAGGCTCGGCGGCGCGCGCTCGTCGAACCGATAGAGCGGCTCGAGGCTGAGCAGCGCGCGCAGATCGCGATCGACGGTCTCGCGGCGGCGCGCGGCGTGCGCGGCGAGCGCGCGACCCTCGAGCAGGCGCACGGCGCCGTCGCGATCGAGGCCGTCGCCGTGGTCGACGCGATCGAACGCGTCGATCGCAGCGGCGAACTCCGCGCGCTCGACCATCGCGCGTGCGTCGTCGAGGTCGTCCGCGAGCGCCGACCCGGGGATGAGCCACGAGGTCGCGATCGACAGGAGCAAGGCCGCCCCAAGCCGCTGGCGGAGCATCGCTGCCACGGTATCACGGGGTGATAGACTGCGCGGGTGAGTCGGAGGGGCGCCGCGGAGCTGGGCTCGACCTCGACTTCCTCGCGGGTGGGCGGGGCCTCTCTCGGCACCGCGCTCGGCGGGCGTCCGCTCGGTCGGTATCGGCTGTGCCTCGAGCTCGCCTCGGGCGGCATGGGCTCGGTCAACCTCGCGATGACCGAAGGTCCGCACGGGATCGAGCGGATGGTCGCGCTCAAGTGCATCCACCCGCACCTCGCGAAGGATCCCCGCTTCGTCGACATGTTCCTCGACGAGGCGCGCATCGTGTCGCGGCTCTCGCACCCGAACGTGTGCGGCGTGATCGACTTCGGCGAGGCCGACGGAACGTACTTCCTCGCGATGCCGTTCCTGTTCGGCGAGCCGCTCAGCACGCTGCGGCGCGCGCTGCGCGACACGGAGGACCCCGCGCTCGGCGAGATCGCTCCGTACGTCACGGCCCGGCTCATCGCCGATGCATGCGAGGGGCTCCACGCCGCGCACGAGCTCAAGGACGAGAACGGCGAGCCGCTCGACGTGGTGCACAGGGACGTGAGCCCGCAGAACCTGTTCGCCGGCTACGACGGGTCGCTGAAGGTGCTCGACTTCGGCGTGGCGAGCGCGCGCTATCGCCTCCAGAGCACGGCGACCGGCGAGGTGAAGGGGCGCTTCGCGTACGCGAGCCCCGAGCAGCTCGAGAGTCGACCCCTCGATCGGCGGTCCGACATCTGGTCGCTGGGGGTGGTCCTGTGGGAGCAGCTCGCGTTGACGCGCCTCTTCCGGCGCGACGAGGTCAGCGCAACGATCCGTGCGGTGCTCCAGGATCCGATCCCCCCGCTCCGCGAGGTCTGGCCGGACGCGCCGATCGGCTTCGAAGAGATCCTGTTCAAGGCGCTCTCTCGCGATCCCGAGCGGCGCTACGCGACGGCCCGACAGATGGGGCTCGAGCTCTTGGAGCTGCTCTCCGACGAGGGGCGCATGGTGGGGACGCCTCACGTGGCGGACTTCATCCAGCGCCTCTTGCCCGAGGCGCGCGAGGAGAAGGAGCAGCTCGTCGAGCGCGCGCGCCGATCGGCCAGCGGCTCCGGCGAGAAGGCGCTCCCCGAGGTGCCGCGCGAGGACGTGCGGCTCCGTGCGCCCGCCGACGCGATGACCGCGCCCGGCAAGCCGGAGGCTCCGCGACGCAGCTGGGCGCCGCTCGTGATCGGCGCGCTGATCGCGCTCTCGGGGATCGGCGGAGGCGTCGTGCTCGCGCTGGGCGGCTTCCGCGGTGCGGTCGACGACGCGCAGCCCCTCCTCCAGTCGCCACCCGGCGAGACGAGCGAACCGGAGGGCGACAGACCGCAAGACGGCGTGCCCATATCCAACGCGGGGCCTCGCGTGGAAGACCCGGCCGCCGAAGCGCACGGCGACGAGGACCATGGATCGGGTGACCCGCAAGATGAGGTGCAAGACTCGCAGAACGGATCCGACGAAGCGATCGAGGACGACGCGGCCGGCGAGGACGACGCGGCCGGCGAGGACGACGCGGCCGGCGAGGACGACGCGATCGAGGACGACGCGGCCGGCGACGAGAGCTCGCGCGTGCGGGGACGCGGATCCGTCTCGGTCGCGACCCCCGGAGGGTGGGCGAACGTCTACCGCGGCTCGCGCCTGCTCGGCGAGGCGCCGGGCACGTTCGCCCTCCCCGCCGGCACGGTGACGCTCCGCATCCAACCGTTCGGCCGCGGCGAGTCGATCCGCCGCCGCGTGCGCGTGCCGGCCGGCGGCACCGCGCGCGTGACGGTCGCGGTGCACTGAGCGGCTAGAACGACGCGCTCGTCATGTTGTCGTCCACGGGCGGACGACGACACGACGAAGCGCATCCCGCCTCCTACGGCGCGTGTTGGGTCAGGAGCCACGCGTAGATGTCGTGGCCGGCGCTCAGGTCGTAGGTGCGCGACCACGAGTCGTGGCCGACACCCGGATAGATGGTGACCTGCAGATCGCGGCGCGGCGGAGAGGGACAGCCCATCAGGTTGGTGGTCGGCACGATCGTGCCTTGCGGGGACACGGTCCCGTCGGCGTCGCCGTGGAACCCCCAGATCGCGACGCGGCCGAGCTCACACATCTGCGCGTTCCACGCGCCGCGACCGTCGCCCGCGATGAGCACCGCGGCCGTCACCTGCTCGTCGAGGTACTGACCGAGGTAGCCCCACGAGCCGATCGCGCCGCAGCTCAACCCGGTCAGGTAGATGCGCGACGGATCGACGTCGTACTCGCTCATCGCGAAGTCGATGAACGAGTGGATCTCGCCCGCGCCCGGACAGCCGCCGCCCGCGTGCTGCGGGGAGAGCACGACGAACGGACGGTCCGCGGGCCAGTTGTCGCGGTCGATGATCCTCGGCGGTCCGTTCCGGAGCACGCGGTTGAGCTCGCTGTCGCCGTTGCCGTTCTCGCCGATGCCGTGCCAGAAGACGAGCAGCGGCCGCAGGGTTCCGTCGCCGTAGAGCGGGGGTAGATATTCGTAAAACCCGTTGCCCGCCGCGGTGCTGCCGAGGGGGCGCGCGGTCTGACGCTCCGACGAGGGACCCGGCGGTCCCGCGTCAGGCAACGGCGGCCCCGCGTCGGCCATGCCCGCGTCGGAGCCCGCCGCCCCCGCGTCCATCGAGCCTGCGTCGCCACCGCCGGCGTCGGCTCCACCGGGGCCCGCATCGGAGCGCGCGCCGGAGTCCCGGCCCGAGCCCGCGTCCGTCGCCATTCCTCCGTCGTCGCACCCGACGAGCCAGAGACATCCGATCGCCGCGGCTGCGGCTCCCCACACCACACGAGTCGTCATGGAGCGGGGGCGTCGCAAGACGCGCGCCGGGCGCTCGATCAGCGGAGGCCATGCTTGCGGAGCAGGCGATGCAGGTACGTGCGATCGAGGCCGATGTCGCGCGCGGTCTTGGCCACGTTGCCCGAGGTCAGCGCGAGCGCCGCCTCGAGGTAGCGGGCCTCGAACTCGGCCAGCGCGCGCTCGCGGGCCTCCTGATACGAGAGGCGCGGATCGATCGTCGGCGCTGCGCTCCCCGGCGACCCTGCGATCCCCGGCGACCCTGCGCTCCCCTGTAACGCAGCGCTGCCCATCGGCGCGCTGCCCGGCGACGCTGCGCTGCCCGTCGACGCTGCGCTGCCCATCGACAGAGCGGGGGCCGCTTCGGTGTCGAGCGGCGTGTCGCGGCCGAGGACCAACGAGCGCTCGAGCACGTTGCGCAGCTCGCGCACGTTGCCGGGCCAGGGGCTCCGCGCGAGGCGATCGAGGAAGGCCGGCGCGAGCATCTCGCGCTGTTGCTCGGGGGTCGCGCCGAGTCGGGACGACAGCTCGCCGACGAGGAGCCCGAGGTCCTCGATCCGCTCGCGCAGCGGCGGCACGTCCACCCGCACCACCGCGAGCCGGTAGAACAGGTCCGCGCGGAAGCGCCCCGCGTTGACCTCCTCGCGCAGGGTGCGGTTGGTCGCCGCGATCACGCGCACGTCGATCGCGATCCGCTTCTGCGCGCCGACCTTGCGGACGGTGCGCTGCTCGAGCGCGCGGAGCAGCTTCGGCTGGAGATCCGCGGGCAGCTCGCCGATCTCGTCGACGAACAGCGTGCCTCCGTGCGCTTCCTCGAAGGCGCCGATCCGGCTCGCCACCGCGCCGGTGAACGCGCCGCGCTCGTGGCCGAAGAGCTCGCTCTCCACCAGATCGTGCGGGATCGCGCTGCAGTCGAGCACCACGAACGGCTGATCGGCGCGCCGACTCGCCGCGTGGATCGCCTCCGCGATCGCCTCTTTCCCGGTGCCGGTCTCGCCCTCGAGGAGCACCGTCGCGTCGCTCGCCGCGCAGCGCTCGAGCACCTCGAAGAGCGCGCGCATCGCGGGGGCGCGACCGACGAGCCCGCCGAACCGGTCCGCCCCGCCGACCTCGACGGGCCGCGAGCCGCCGAGCGTCACCCGAATGCGCGCGCGCCCGAGCTGCACGATCGATCCGTCGCGTACGAACGCGTCGCGCACCGTGACGCCGTCGACGCTGGTCCCGTTGGAGCTGCCCACGTCGCGCACCCGCACGCCGTCCGGCGCCACCACGACCTCGGCGTGGAACCGCGACACGGTGGGCTCGTCGAGCACGAGATCGTTCGACGGGTGCGACCCGATCCCGCTCGTCCCGAGGCCGGCTGGCGCGTACAGCACGTCGCCGCTGACCTCGTCGCAGAGCTCGACGACGGGCACCGCGATCGGTCCCGGAGGGGCGCCTTGGGGGCGCACCCACCGCTCGGTCCGCTCGTGCATCCGCGCACTCTACACGGCCGGCCGAGGTGTGGCTCGGCAAGCCACACCGTCGCGGACGGAGCCACGCTCTCGCCGCCGCCCCGAGCCCGCGATGAGCGAGCGGACCTGGCACCGAGTTTGCGCAACACCCGGCATGCGCAGCTCGACCGAGGCTCGTCACACCATCGCGCTGGGGCTCGTCGCGCTCGCCGTCGGCGCCGGCTGCCAGGGCCTCGTCGAGGACGCGACCCCGACGTCGCACGGACCGGGGACGCGCACGCGGATCGACCCCGACGACTGCGAGCTCGCGCCGCCGACGTTCGAGGTGGGGACGCGGCTCTCGCGGGCCGAGTACGCGCGGACCGCGCGCGACCTGCTGGGGGTCGATGGCGACGCGATCGTCGCGACGTTCCCCGAAGACGAGCGCGTCGGGACGACCGGCTTCACGGTCGGCCGCTCGATCTCGCCGGCCCTCGCGACGGCGCAGCTCGACGCGGCCGAGGCGCTCGCCGACGCGCTGGTGCGGGACCTCGACCGCCACCTTCCTTGCGATCCTACGCTCGACGGGGAGCGCGCGTGCGCCGAGGAGTGGGCGCGTACGTTCGGGCGTCGCGCGTGGCGACGGCCGCTGAGCGACGACGAGGTCACGCGCGTGATGGCGCTCTACGACGAGGGCGCGATGGACGGCGGCTTCGCCTCGGGCGTCGAGCTCGCGGCGAGCGGGATGTTCGCCGCGCCGTGGTTCCTCTATCACGTCGAGGCGCGCACCGACGACGTGGCCGGCGCGATCGTGACGCGCACCGGCTTCGAGCTCGCCTCGCGCATGTCGTACCTCCTTTGGGGATCGATGCCCGACGACGCGCTGCTCGACGCCGCCGAGGCAGGCCGGCTCGCGACGGCGGAGGACGCGGCGCGCGAGGCCCGGCGCATGGTCGACGACGCGCGCGCGCGCGAGGGCGTGCTCGCGTTCTTCGATGGCTGGCTCGAGCTCGATCGGATCGACGGCATCCAACGCGACACGGAGCGCTACCCCGCCGCGACGCCGGAGCTCGCTCGCTCGCTCCACGGCTCGACCGAGGCGTTCGTCGAGTGGGCGTTCTGGGAGGGCGGGACGTTCGAGGACCTGTTCCGCTCCGATCGGGTGTTCGCCGACGCGCGGATGCGCGCGCTCTACGGCGGCGAGGCGAGCGGCGATGCGTTCGAGCCGTTCCAGGCCGAGGAGCGCCGCGGTCTCCTCACGCAACCCGGCTTGCTCGCGCTTCACGCGCTGCACGACCAGAGCAGCCCGATCCAGCGCGGGGTGTTCGTGCGGACCCAGATCCTCTGTCAGCCGCTCCAATCGCCGCCGATGAACGTCAACGTGCGCATCCCCCCGCCCGAGCCGGGGCTCTCGACGCGCGAGCGCTTCGCGGCGCACACCGCGGACCCGGGCTGCGCGAGCTGCCACCGCCTGATCGATCCGATCGGGTTCTCCTTCGAGCGCTACGACGCGATCGGCGCGTACCGGACGATGGAGGACGGCATCGCGATCGACGCGACCGGTGAGCTCACCGGCACCTACGACGCCGACGGCCCGATCGATGGCGCGGTGGAGCTCGCGGATCGCCTCGCGGGCAGCGAGGAGGTGATGGGCTGCTACGTCGAGCAGTGGGCCCGCTACGCGCTCGCGCGCCCGATCGCGGAGGACGAGCGGTGCGCGCTCGCCGATCTCCAGCGGATGTTCACGGACAGCGGCGGTGATCTGCGCGAGCTGCTCGTCTCGTTGGCCGCGAGCCCGCTCGTGATGGAGCGACGCGTCGCCGACGACCTGGGGGCGCCGTGACTCCCCGCGCCAAGACCCGCAGCGCCGTGACCCGCAGCGCCGTGACTCGCAGCGCCGTGACTCGCAGCGCCGTGACTCGCAGCGATGTGACACGAACCAACTCGAAGGAGGAACGCATGTTGACTCGCCGACGGATGCTGACGATGGCCGGTGCGGCGGGTGCGGCCGGCGCCGCGTGGCCGCTCCTCCGACCGCTCAGCGCGTACGCGGGCGACAGCGACATCCCGACGCGCCTCGTCGTCATCACGACGCCCAACGGTGTGCTCCGCGACGAGTGGTTCCCGACGACCGGGGGCGAGACGGACTTCGTGCTCGGCCCGGTCCTCGAGCCGCTCACCCGCCATCGCGAGCGCCTCATCCTGTTCGGCTCGACGGTGGATGGGTTCCGCGAGGAGCGCGGCATCAGCATCCAGGTGAAGGCGGAGGGCGACGGACCGTCGGGCGGCCACGGCTGGGGCAAGATCCTCACCGGCACGCTGCCGGACACGTCGACGGGCACCCCGATCCCGATCAGCGAGACGGTCGACTACTTCATCGGACGCCGCGTCCAGGGCGAAGCGCCGTTCGATTCGCTGCAGCTCGGGATCCGCGTCGGCGCAGGATCGGTGGGTGGCGACTGCCGCGACGCGACCTACGGCGAGGGAGGCGTGCCGATCCCGGCGGAGAACGATCCAGAGACCGCGTTCAATCGCATCTTCGCCGCGGTGGCGACGCCCGATCCCGCGATCGAGCAGGCGAAGCGTCGCCGACGGAGCGTGCTCGACTTCGCGAGCGGCGAGATCACCGCGCTGCGACCGCGCCTCGGCGCGGCGGATCGACGGATGCTCGATCAACACACGAGCGCGATCCGCGACCTCGAGCGCACGCTCGATGCGAGCGTGATGTGCACGCCGCCGACGGGCATCGGCCCCGTCGAGGTGAACGGCTGGGACACCTACACCAACGTCGAGGACATCGCGGCGATGCAGCTCGAGATCGCGACGTCGGCGCTCGGCTGCGATCTCGCGCGCGTGGTCACGATGCAGTACGGCCGCGCGGGAGCGAACAACCGCCACGAGTTCATCGGCGGCCGGGCGAACGAGTGGTACCACTCGCTCTCACACGACGGCGCCGACGAGGCCGCGCGCGACGCGAAGCGCGCGATCCAACGCTGGCACTCCGAGCAAGTCGCTCTGCTCATGGATCGCCTCGCCGCGACGCCGGAGCGCGACGGCAGCACCGTGCTCGATCACACGCTGTTCCTCTGGGTGAACGAGATGTCCGACGGCGTCTACCACACGCACCAGGACATGCCGTTCCTCCTCGCCGCGGGCTCGCAGGTGGGCCTGCGCACCGGGCGCTACGTGCGCTACGCGAACAAGTCGCACAACGACCTCTTGGTATCCGTCTGCCACGCGATGGGGCTCGACGACGTCACGTCGTTCGGCGACCCCGCGTTCTCGACGGGACCGCTCCCCGATCTCACCTGATCACGACTCGGGAACCTCGATGTAGTAGGCGACGATCAGCGGCAACGTGTGTTGCCCGATCTCACGCTCACCGACCACCCAACCGTCGATCGTCGCGACGATGCCTCCGTCCGGCGGCACGCTCGGCGGGATGGTGGCGAGCACGTAGATCGGATCGACCCAGCGGGCGTCCGCTTCGCGCGTCTTCATCACCATGATCCAGAGCCGTGGCCCGGCCGAACGCACGAGGCTGACCTCTCCGGTAAACGTCACGCGCTCGCGCGCGTGGGCGTCGGCATCGGCGAGCAGCTCGGCGTACGCGGGCGCCGCGGCGGCGCGCCGCTCTTCGAGCGTGTGGGCCCTCAGCGAGCGCGGGAGCCGATAGAGCCCCGCCGCCTCTCGTCGCGCCTCGTGGATCATCTCGGGCGGCACGCCGAGGGTGAGCGGCTCCTCGACGTCGTCCGTCGTCGGGGGCGGAGGAGGTTCGACGGGCGTCGGCGCGTCTGCGCCGTCGCACCCGCCGGTCAGGAGGAGCGCGAAGACGGCGAACGATCGAAGTGCGGTCATGGCCGACACCCGCGGCCCCTCACATCGGCGGGGGCTCGTAGGTCACGCCGCCCGGCGCGACGGCGATGGTGACCGCGCGCGTCTGGTAGCCGCGGTTGAAGAACGCAAAATTGCTGTACATGAACGTGATGCGATCGTCGACGAGGTAGGGCGCGACGAACCGCACGTCGTCCTGCGCCATGACGGGCCGCGGGTAGCGCATGAACGTCTCGCCATCGTCCGACCCGATCATGTAGATGCGGGTCGTGCCGTCGTCGCGGAACGACTGGAAGTACACGCGGATGAGCGTGCGCCCCGCGCGCGTGTCGACCCGCACCGCGCCGGGGTACGCGCGCCGCGCCTCGGCGTTGTCCGCCATGTCGTCGTCGCCGCTGATCGACAGAGGACCGCTCAGCGTGAACGTCTCGCCGTCGGTCGAGCGCGCGAGCGCGAGGTCCGCGCCGTCGTCGTAGTACATGAGGTAGTCGCCGTCGGGCCCGCGCACCACCGACGGATGGCGCACGACCCGACCGACCACCGTGGGCTCGACGATCGGCCCCGGACGCTTGGCGAACGTTCCGTCGAGGCTCGGCGCCACCGCGACGCCGATGCCGCCCTCCGCCGCGTAGTAGAGGTGCGCGGTGCCGTCCTCGTCGAGCAGGATCCAAGGGTCGAAGACGTCGGTACCCTCCCAGGCCTCGCTCGCGACGAGGATGTCGGGGCCCGCGTCGAACGCGCCGGTCCCCTCCTCGCGCAGGGTGCCGAGCTGGATCGTGCGCGGGCCGAACGCGGGCAAGAACACCTCGTTGGCGGGGTAGTCGGCCGGCACCTCGGGCGGCATGTCCACGCGCGCGCGGACCGCGTACGCGAGGCGATCGCCGACGCGCATCGACGCCTCGATCGCTTGGTCGCGGAGGAACATCGCGCGACCGGGGAGCGAGCCCTGGATCCCCGCCTCGTCGGTCGTGAGGACGCGAAACTCGCCGACGCCGCCGTGCGGCACGCCCTCGGGCATCCCGCCCGGATCGCCGATCAGCGAGCAACCCGCGAGGGCGAACCCGAGGAGCACCCGCTGGAGGGAAGACCGCATCACTCGAAGCGCGCCTCCATCGTGACGCCGCCCGCGAAGATGTGCCCGCTCGCGACGTAGTCGCCGATCGCATCGGTGGTGAGCACCTTGCGCATCGCGCGCTCGGGGAGAAACGAGTATTGCAGGTGCACATCGAACGCGAGCGACCCGGGGAGGAGCGGCCTGAGCTGGAACAGCTCGAGCCCCGCGCCGAGGCTGAACGCGTGGCGATCGGTGTCGACGAGGTTGGTGTAGCCGCGCTGCTCGGGCACCGGCGTGTTCTCGTAGAAGTACCCGGCGCGGATGTCGACCTCGACGTTCTCGTCGTGAAGCGCCATCCACTCGACGCCGAAGCGCGGGACCACGCGGTCCTGGAAGAACGGGTCGACCGGCATCCCCGGCGTGATGCTGTCGGGCACCATGATCATGCCCATCAGCTCGGGCGGCACCGTGATCTCGAGCTCCACGTTCGTGGTGCCGATCGGGCTCTGGTAGAGGTGCCAGAGCAGCCAGGTCAGCTCGGCGCTGAGGCGGAGCTCGGGGATCGGGTTGGCCGACACGCCGAACGAGAGTTGATGCGGCGCGTACGCGTTCGTCGACGCGGTGAGGAGGTTCAGGTACCCGGGGATGGTCAGCGGTCCGGCCTCGATGGTGACCGCGTCGGGGCTCGTCGGATCGCGCGAGCCGACCACCGCGATGAGGTCGTTGCTGAGCGCGTACTCGCCGCGGTAGACGATGCCGAAGTTGAGCTCCTCGATCGGCTGCACCTGGACGCCGACCTGGGGGAAGCGGATGGTGAAGAGCTCACCGTCGAGCGAGTGCTCGAGCCGCGAGCCCCGCTCCGGGTTCGTGATGTCGATGCTGCCGCGGATCGTGAGCTCGTTCGTCGTGTAGCTGAGGAAGCCGATGCCGCCGCCGATCCGGAGCCAGTCCCAAGGCTGGATCGCGACGTGTGCAGCGAGGAAGGTCCGTTGCGGACGGTTGTCGTAGAACTCCCAACGCGGGCGCTGGCGCGGGAGCGAGCGCGAGCGCGAGATGCGCTGGTCGTTGAGGTGCACGCCGAGCCCGAACGCGAACCGGAAGTCGTCGATGTGACCGGGGACGTTGAGGCCGACCACGATGCCGTGCGCGGGATCGACGTTGCTGTCGAGGCCGTTCATCGACAGCTCGTGATCGACGCCGAACCACCCGATGCCGACCCGCATCTCACCCGATCGCACGATGCCGGCGGGGTTGTAGTAGTTGGCGCTGAAGTCCTCGACGTCGGCGGTGACCGCGCCCGCGAGCGCGACCGAGCGCGACCCCATGCCGTAGGTGTCCATCGGCTGCGCGAGCGCGGGGCTCGCCGAGACGACGACGCCGAGGAGCGCGAGGGCGAGCGTCGCGCGCATCAGAAGCTCGCTCCGATCGACCAGCCGGCCTGGCCGAGCCAGCCCCCCGTGGTCATCGGCGGATCGCCATCGGTACGCCCGATCTCGTGCTCGCGGTCCATCAGCAGGTGGAGCTGCCCGTCGACCTCGATGTTGATCGATTCGCCGCGCTCGCCGAGCATGATGCGCCAGCCGATGCCCGCGCTGATCACGTGTCGGTGGTTGTCGATCATGCGGAGCGGGACCATCTCGCCGGGCACCGGCTCGCCGCTCGCGGTGCGGCGCGGCGCGATCCGAGCCGCGGGCGCGGGCGTCGGCTCGAACGCGTAGCCGGCGCGCAGCGCGAGCTGGAAGTTGTCGTCGCGGAGCTCGTATTCGATCGCCGCGCGCGGGCTCGGCACGACGCTGAACTCGGGCGCCGGCGCGTTCAGGCCTGCGCGCGTGGTCGGGATGAGCACGCCCGGGTAGGCGCTCCAGATCCGCGTCGTGAGGTTGAGCACCAACATCAGCTCGGGGATCGGACGCCAGAAGCCCTCCGCCACCACCGCGGGCGGGTCGTACTGCACGACGCCGCCGACCGTGAGGACCGGCAGGTCGATCGGCAGATCCATCGTCACGATGTTGAGCTCGAAGCGCGAGACGTTCTCGTGCCGGTAGCTGAGACCGAGCCCCCACTCCGACGGTCCACCGCTCTCGTTCGGGTGCTCGTAGCGCGCGCCGACGATGGGCGCGAAGCTCGAGACGAGCTGCGTCTCGACGACCGAGCTGAACGAGTTCGTCTCGTCGAGGCGCACCGTGAGGTCGCCGAACACGTTCGCCAGCGCGTTGATCGAGAGGCCGAGCTGGAGGCCGTCGACGAGCCCGTGCAGATCGACGCCGAGGCCGATGACCACCGCGACGACCTGCGCGCGATCGAGGACCGACCACTGGATCGACTGGGGGAACCGGATGTTCCCGCGGAGCAGCACCTCGCTCGGCGTGTAGAACCCGCCGCCGAACACGATGCGATCCTCGAGCACGTCGCCGAACGGGAGCGGGAGCGCGAACCCGATCGTCATACCGCGCGGCGGCGTCAACGGATCGTGCTCTCCATCGATGGTGAGCTGATAGCCGCCGCCGCTGAACCCGAACGTCAGGTTGCGCAGCCGCGTCGCGCCGAGGCCGGCCGGGTTGACGTAGACGGCCTCCCAGCCGGTCGCGTAGGAGCCGCCGGTCATCCCGAGCGCGCGGGTGCGCGAGCCGAACCCGAAGAGATCCGGCGGCGCCGCGCTCGCCGTCCGAGGCATCGCGCTCAGCCCGAGCGAAAGGCCGAGGAGGAACAGCAGGCCGTCGCGCCACCGCACGCGGCGACGATACGGGACTGGAGGCCCCGAGGGCACCGTCATTTTGCGCCGTCGGGCGGTCGGGACGCTTTTCGGCCGCGGCCTCTCCGACGCTCGCGCGCTCGACCTCCGGAAGATTCACCGCATCCGCCGCAAGCTCCGCGACGGCGCGCGCTGCTCGTGCACCTGTTCGTGTAGGTGGACGTGCACGTGACACGTGCACGTGCACGTGCACGAGCACGACGGTGTCGCAGGTCCCACGGCGCCCGCCGGGGCGGTAGCCTGGAATGTGATGGATCCTCCGACGAGGACATCGAGCACCTGAACCGCTGAAACGATGACGCCCCGAAGCCTCACCGGCTCCGGGGCGCGTTCGTGCGAGCGATCGACCGATCGAACGATCGAACGAGCGACCGTGCGACCGATCAACCCTGGGTGCAGGTCACCGTGATGCGCATGTCGCCGCGGCGGATCCAGTCCCACACGCGGATCTCGTAGCTGCCGGGCTGGAGGGTCTGCGTGATGCGGGCGTTGTTGCCCTCGCCGCTGTCGTCGTCCTCGGCGAGGATCGCGCCGTTCGAGATGATCGCCATCTTCGCGTCGCGGCCGTTGTCCGCGCCCGCCTCACAGGTGTAGCTGCCCGCGGCGGTCACGTTGAGGGTCACGGCCTTCGCCGCGTCACGATCGTTGCGCGGACGCTGGAGGAGCGGGAAGTCCGGGAACGTCACGACGAGGGGCTGACCGATCGTCACGGCGCCGACCGCGGTGAGCGGCGGGAGCTGCTGCGCCTGCACCTGCGCGGTGAACGCGCGCGCGCGGTGCTCGACCACGCGGACCGAGTAGTTGCCGGGCGGCAGGAAGCGGACGATGCGCGCGTTGAGGCCGTCGCCGCCGTCGTCGTTGTTCTCGACGAGCTCGTCGCCGTTGTAGATGAAGAGCTCCGGATCCATCGGCGAGCCCGTCGCATCGACCTGGTACTCGGCGGCCGCGGTCACGTTGAGCGTGAAGCTCGGCGGGACGGGGACCTGGATCGACACCGGCGGTTGACCGAGCGTCAGCGGCTGCGGCGCACCACCCGCGACGGCGCCTGGCTGTGCGGCGGCGGTGCCCTCCGTGGTGTCGCCGGTCGCACCGGTAGTCGAGTTGTCTTCGTCATCGCCACCGCACGCGATGATCGCGCCGAGGAGCGCGACGGCCGCGAGGATGCGGGTGGTCTTCTTCCAGTTCGTCGTCATGGAGCTCTCCGTTGTTCGTTTCGCTGAGAACCAGCCCGGCGACGCAGGGCGTGCGCCAGAGTGAGCAAGCGCGGGAGCCTATCAAGGTTCCCTCGCGGGTGGGGGCCTCTGCCCCATGTCCGAGCGACTTTGCACCCGCGGTGCCAGCGCGGCGTTTTCGTCGCGGTTCGGGGGGAAAGGCGACGAGGACTCTCACAGTCACGCCGGCCGGCGGCGGCTGTCACACCCTACGCAGGTCGAGGTCACACCTCCCTCTTCGTCGCGGTGGGCTCGTGCGCTGGCTCTCTCGGAGCGCCGCCGCTTATCTGCTAGACCAGGCGGACCGCGAGCGCGCGGAGGCGCCACGGCGATTCACGAAGGATCTCCGGGGCCTCGGTGGCTCGACGGCCTCTTCATCCCATGGCCGACCACGATCGCTATCGCCTCCGACACCCTGTGCGGCTCATCACCGCGGCCGCGCTGTTCGATGGCCACGACGCCTCGATCAACATCATGCGGCGCCTGCTCCAGGCGTCGGGCGCGGAGATCATCCACCTCGGACACAACCGCTCCGTCGAGGACGTCGCGATCGCCGCCGTGCAAGAAGACGTGCAAGGTGTAGCGCTCACCAGCTACCAGGGCGGCCACGTCGAGTACTTCACCTATCTGCGCGAGCGCCTCGACGCGCTCGGCGCGCCGCACATCCGCATCTTCGGCGGCGGCGGCGGCGTGATCGTCCCGCGCGAGATCGAGCTCCTCCACTCCCGCGGCATCGACCGCATCTTCAGCCCCGAGGACGGCCGCAACATGGGCCTCACCGGGATGATCGACGTCGTGCTCGAGGGCTGCGACTTCGCGCTCGACGCACCGATCGAGGGCACGGTCGAAGGCGAAGGCTGGCTCTCCATCGCGCGTCACATCACGCGCGTCGAGCTCGGGCTCGAGCGCGCCGACGCGGAGGGCACGCCGGCGCCGCGCGTGCCGGTGATCGGCCTGACGGGGACCGGAGGCGCGGGCAAGAGCAGCCTCACCGACGAGCTGGTGCGCCGCTTCGTCACCGACTTCCCCCAGATCTCCGTCGCGGTGCTCAGCGTCGATCCGACCAAGCGCAAGACGGGTGGCGCGCTCCTCGGCGATCGCATCCGGATGAACAGCCTCGCGCACGGCCGCGTGTACATGCGATCGCTCGCCACGCGCGGCTCGCGCACCGAGCTCAGCAACGCGACCAAGGACGCCGTCGAGGTGCTCAAGCGCTCGGGGTTCGGCGTCGTGTTCGTCGAGACGGCGGGCATCGGGCAAGGCGACTCCTCGATCACCGAGCTCTCGGACCTCTCGCTCTACGTGATGACGGCGGAGTACGGCGCGCCGAGCCAGCTCGAGAAGATCGAGATGCTCGACTACGCGGACTTCGTCTCGATCAACAAGTTCACGCGCCGCGGCAGCCTCGACGCGCTGCGCGACGTGCGCAAGCAGTACCAGCGCAACCATCAGGCGTTCGAGGCGGCGCCGGAGAGCCTCCCCGTGTTCGGGACGAGCGCGGCGCACTTCAACGACCGAGGCGTCAACGCGCTCTACGCGCACATGATCGCGCGGATCAACACGAGCCACGGGACGGTGTGGCAGAGCGCGATCGCCGCCGACGCGACGAGGACGACGGACACCGCGCAGCAGATCATCGCGCCGGGGCGCGAGCGCTACCTCAGCGAGATCGGCGAGGCCTGCCGCGGCTACCGCGGCTGGGCGATGGAGCAAGCGACGCTGTCGCGCGAGATCGACTCGCTCGCGGTGAGTGTGGAGGTCCTCGGCGGCCCGGCGCACCCGCGATTTGCGCCGTACGGATCCGCCGAGGCGACGGAGCTCGCGCGCGCGCACGACGCGCGGCTCGAGCGCCTCGACGCGGGCTGCCGGACGCTGCTGCAGGACTGGGAGCGCTGGGAGGCGAGCTATCGCTCCGACGAGTTCCGCTACGAGGTGCGCGGACGCGAGGTGGTGGTACCGAGCGTCACTACGACGCTGAGCGACACCAAGATGTCGAAGGTCGCCCCGCCGCGCAGCGTATCGGCGCACGAGAGGTTGCGCTGGCGCCTCCTCGAGAACGTGCCGGGCGAGTTCCCGTACACGGCGGGCACGTTCCCGTTCAAGCGCACGGCCGAGGATCCGACGCGCATGTTCGCCGGCGAGGGCCCAGCCACGCGGACGAACGAGCGCTTCCACTACCTCGCGGCGGGCCAGCCGGCGGCTCGGCTCAGCACCGCGTTCGACTCGATCACGCTCTACGGCGAGGACCCCGATCGGCGCCCCGACATCTACGGGAAGATCGGCGAGAGCGGTGTCTCGGTGTTCACCGTCGAAGAGGCGGAGCACCTCTACGCGGGGTTCGATCTGTGTGATCCGAAGACGAGCGTCTCGATGACGATCAACGGGCCCGCGCCGACGGTGCTCGCGTTCTTCATGAACACCGCGATCCGCCAGCGCTGCCGCCGCTTCCTCAAGGACGCCGGTCGGCTGAGCATCACGGACGAGCAGTGCCTCCAGCCCGACGCGCGACGCGGCGCGACCTGGAGCGAGGTGCGCGCGCTGCTGAGTGACGAGGAGCACGCGAAGTGCCGCGCCGAGGCGCTCGAGAGCGTCCGCGGCACCGTGCAGGCCGACATCCTCAAAGAGGATCAGGGCCAGAACACGTGCATCTTCTCGACCGAATTCGCGCTCCGCGCGATGGGCGACGTGCAGCAGTTCTTCATCGACAACGCGGTTCGCAACTTCTACAGCGTCTCGATCAGCGGCTACCACATCGCGGAGGCGGGCGCGAACCCGATCCACCAGCTCGCGTACACGCTGGCCAACGGGTTCACGTACGTCGAGTACTACAAGGCGCGCGGGATGGACGTGAACGCGTTCGCGCCGAACCTGAGCTTCTTCTTCAGCAACGGGATGGACCCCGAGTACACCGTGATCGGCCGCGTGGCGCGCCGGATCTGGGCGGTGGCGATGCGCGAGCTCTACGGCGCGGACGCGCGCTCACAGATGCTGAAGTACCACATCCAGACGAGCGGCCGCTCGCTCCACGCGATGGAGATCGAGTTCAACGACATCCGCACCACGCTGCAAGCGTTGTTGGCGACGTACGACAACGCGCAGAGCCTCCACACGAACGCGTACGACGAAGCGATCACGACCCCGACCGAGGAGTCGGTCCGCCGCGCGATGGCGATCCAGCTCATCATCAACAAGGAGTTCGGGCTCGTTCAGTGCGAGAACGCGACGCAGGGCTCGTTCATCGTCGAGGAGCTCACCGACCTCGTGGAGGAGGCCGTGCTGGCGGAGTTCGATCGTCTGACCGAGCGCGGCGGCGTGCTCGGCGCGATGGAGCGCCAGTATCAGCGCGGGATGATCCAGGACGACTCGCTCAAGTACGAGCGGATGAAGCACGACGGGACGCTCCCGATCGTCGGCGTGAACACGTTCCTCCCCCGCAACGCGAAGGAGGCGTCGACCCCGGCCGAGATCGAGCTCACCCGCGCGAGCACGGAGGAGAAGGACGGCTGCATCGAGCGGCTGAAGGCGTTCCATGCGGCGCATGAGCGCGAGTGCGGCGAAGCGCTCGCGCGGCTCAAGCGGGCGGCGCTCGATGGCGCAAACCTCTTCGAAGCGCTGCTCGACGCGACGCAGCACGCGAGCCTCGGACAGATCACCGGCGCGCTCTACGAAGTAGGCGGAGAGTACCGGCGGAACGTATGAGCGGTCAGCCGTAAGGTCGTCTTGCGGGCTCCCGATTCCGATTCCGATTCCGATTCCGATTCCGATTCCGATTCCGATTCCGATTCCGATTCCGATTCCGATTCCGATTCCCGATTCCGATTCCCGATTCCGAGTCCGAGTCCGAGTCCGAATCCGATTCCGAGTCCGATTCCGGTTCCGTGTGTCCTTCGCGTCAGCGTTGGTTGCAGTGGACGTGGGGGGCTCGTCCGTTCGGGTGCCCCAGGGTGCCCTCCGAGCGCACGCCGCCTCAAGGAGGGCTGTGCCCCCAGCGCTGCGCGCTGGCTTCGTCGCTGCGCTCCTCGTCCTTGACCCGGCGCGCGCTCGGAGGGCGGCGGGGCGGCGTGAACGGACGAGCGCGCGAGAGGCGCGCGCTCGGGACGGGCACGTTGGAGATCGTCATGAAGGCGAAGATCGAAAGTCGGTTCGGGGTGCTCGAGGATGCCGTGAGGTTGGTCGTGTTGGTGCGTCCGTTGGTCGCGGCGATCGCGAAGCACGACAAGGCGCTTGCGGTTCAGCTCCACAAGGCGGCGGCTTCCGTCGGCGCGAACGTCGCGGAGGGGATGCACCGGCGCGGCGGGCACCAGCGCGAGCGCTTCGAGACGGCGTACGGCTCCGCGCAGGAGGTGAAGACGCACCTGCGGGTCGCGTGGGCTTTCGAGGTGCTGCACGGCGGCGAGCCGGCGTTCGATCTGGCCGACAAGATCGCGGCGTCGATCTGGCGCTGTCAGCATCGGCGGCGCTGAAAGACCTCGGCGGTCGCAACGAGGGTTGCGACCGCCGATTCCGATTCCGATTCCGATTCCGATTCCGATTCCGATTCCGAGTCCGATTCCGATTCCGATTCCGATTCCGAGTCCGATTCCGATTCCGTTTCCGATTCCGTTTCCGATTCCGTTTCCGATTCCGAGTCCGATTCCGAGTCCGAGTCCGATTAGTCCGATTCCGTTTCCGATTCCGTTTCCGATTCCGAGTCCGAGTAGTCCGAGTCCGATTCCGAGTCCGATTCCGAGTATTCCGAGTCCGATTCCGAGTCCGATTCCGCGTCCGCGTCCGAGTCCGAGTCCGAGTAGTCCGAGTCCGTGTCCGTGTCCGTTCCGATTTCGTCGGATGGGCGACGGAGACCTCCGGCCCGGCGCATCGGCGATCCCGGAGCGGCGTCGCGGCCGCTCCGGGACCCGTCGCGTCTCAGTGCCGGCGATGCTGGCAGCGCCAGAGCTGCGCGGCGATCCCGT
Organism: Sandaracinaceae bacterium; assembly: GCA_050186575.1. Lineage (GTDB taxonomy): Bacteria > Myxococcota_A > Polyangia > Polyangiales > Sandaracinaceae > JAUHXR01. The sequence goes on from JBFWYI010000066.1 coordinate 57,391, forward strand.
CGGCGAGCCGATGCGCGCGCTCGCCGCCATCGAGGACCCGGAACGCCCACGCGACCTGGAGGTGCGCCTTCACCTCCTGGGCCGAGCCGTACGCGGTCTCGAACCGCTCGCGCTGATGCCCGCCCTTCCGATGCAGACCCTCGGCGATGTTGGCGACCACCGACTTCGTCGCGTCGTTGAGCTGCGTCGCGAGCTTGCGATCGTGCTTGGCGATCGAGGCGACGAGCACCCGAACCTCCGCGCACAGCTCGATCGAGTCGTCGAGCACCCGGAAGCCCGTGCTCCTCCCACGCACGCCCTTCCGGCCTCCAGGCCCACGCCCCCCGACCGAACCGCCACCCATCTTCGAATCCGACATGACAACCTCGTGAACGACGTCTACCCGAGCGACCTCGCGTCGCGCTTCGTCCGTCGAC
>JBFWYI010000067.1:0-56644 GCA_050186575.1 Sandaracinaceae bacterium
GCGAGGCTTCCGTCCTCGGGCACCTCGCGGACCTGTGAGGTGAGGAGGAAGTCCTTGCCGACGTACACGTCGACCGGTCCGAGGAGCAGCGGCGCGCCCAGCGGGTTGTCCATCTCGATGGTGCGGAACGCGTCGCGGCTCTCGCGCGGCACGACGACGAAGCGCGGCCGCGGCGCGCGCGAGCCACGCGCCACCGAGAACGTGTGGAACCGACCGTCCGAGCTGGCGCTGAGCCGGCCCTCCGCCACGAACGTGTAGTCGAACCCGCTCAGCGCCGGTGCGGTGCACCCAGGAGGCAACGTGACGTGCTCGATTGCGCTCGACGCCGAGCGCGCGCGCGACTCGATCGGGATCGAGGCGGGGAGACCGATGCGCTCGAGCTCCTCCGCGTACCGTCGGTCGGTGGGCACGAGCGACGGTCGACCGCGATCGGGATCGTTCGGGCGAGCCATCCGCATCGCGCCGAACTCCAGCAGCGCTTCGCGCGTCGGCGACGGCGCGGGCTCCTCGGCCGCCGCCCCGCCGAACGCGTCTTGCTCTTCCGCGGGCTCGTCCATCGCGAGGCGCGCCACGCCCTCGATCGCCGCGCCGAGGCCGGCGCTCTTCTTGCTCATGCGGCTGCGCATCGGCGCCGGAGCTTGCGGTGCGAACGAGGGCGGCGCGGCGCCCGCGGGCGGCGGCGCCGCGTAGGAAGAGGGCGCAGAGGGGATCGGCGCGCTCATCGGCGGAGGCGGCGGCGCGTGCACGGCGGGCACGTCCGCCGCGGCGCGGCGTGACGCCTCCCCCTTGGCCTGCTCGATCGCGGGCATCTGGTTCGCCGACAGGATCGCGATCGTCTCGACCGGCGTGTCGCGCGAAGGCCGCGCGGCGTCGTAGTCGGCGAACAGCGCGTCGGTCCCGAGCGGCGGCGCGCGCCAGCTCCGCGCGGGGGGCGGCTGCGCGCGGCCGATGCGGATCGACGTGAGCTCGGGCAGCTCCGCCCAGCCCTCGAGCCGCGCGGTGGAGAGCGACACGGACGCGTGGCTCCAGTCTTCCCCGGTCAGCTGCGCGACCGCGCCGCGCATCTCGAGCTCGCCCTCGCCGAGGTCCTCGCGGAGGCGCAACACGTAGCTCGGCACCCAGCGCGCCGCGTCGACGCGGTAGTCGAGGCGAACGCGGGAGCCTGCGCTCAGCGCGCCGCGGACGCGCGCTCGCACGACCTTGCGCAGCTCGTGGCTCGCCGCGTTGCGCGCGCTCGACGCGCTCTTCTCGCGATCCTTCAGCGACGCGAGCTCGCGCTCCGCGACTCGCAGCTCGTCTTCGAGCGCCGCGAGCTCCTCGTCGCTCGCACCGAGCTTCGCGCTCCTGAGATCGAGCAGCGCGAGGCGCGAGCTCGCCGGGCTCGCCGGGGGCGGTCGACCGGCGCGCCCCTCCGGTCGCGACAGAACGCCGAGGCCCTCGATCCGCGCACGCTCACGCCGGCGCTGCTCGAGGCGCGCGCGAAGGCGCGCCACCCTGCGCTCCGCCTCGCCGAGCTCCTCCGGCCGCGCGGGGGGCAACGTCACGTCCGTGGTCGGAACCTCTAGCCCGATGCGGACGTCCGTGACGACGCAGCCGTCCGCGTCCTCCAGCTTAACGCGCACCGAGCCGTCGTCGATGCTCAGCGGGAGCGGTCCGATCGTGAGCTCGTCCCCCGCGTCCCGAGAGAGCTCGGCGACGCGCGTCACGATCGCGCCCCGCCGATACACCGTCACCGAGTCGATCCGGCTCGAGAGCACCGTCGCCATGGCGGCGATGGTGCCAGGTTTGCTGGCGCCGGCGTATTCGGATCGCCGGCTATGCTCCGGCGATGGACGAAGCGCACTATCGCAAGCTCGAGCGGATGTACCACGGGGCGCCGATCAATCAGATCTTCACGCATCGGCTCGAGGTGGAGCACGGCCGGGCGGTCATCCGGTGGGAGGTCCAGCGCGAGCTGTTCCACGCGGCCGATGCGCTGCACGGCTCGGCGTACTTCAAGCTCCTCGACGACGCGGCGTTCTTCGCGGCGAACAGCGTCGTAGCAGAGCACTTCGTCTTGACCGCGTCGTTCCACGTCCACTTCCTGCGCCCGGTGCTGGGCGGGACGGTTCGGGCGGAGGGGCAGCTGGTCAGCGAAGGCCGCCACCTCCTCGTCGCGGAGTCGGTGATCTTCGACGACGACGAACGCGAGGTCGGGCTGGGCAGCGGCACGTTCGCACGCAGTCAAGTGCCATTGACGGACCGAATCGGGTACCGCTGACCGTCGCGGCACGCCTCCCTGCCCGCCGGCCACGCCGTAGTCGTGCTCGGCCGTTCGCGCGCTCAGGACGCGCGCATCAAGCGGTAGAGCGCCTCGGCCTGCTTGCTGCTCAGGGGACGTAGATCCCGATAGGCACGTTGCGCCTGCTCGCGCTGACCGAGGCGGTAGTAGCAAGCGCCGAGCGAGTAGCGGATCGTCGCGTCCTTGGGGACCTGCTTGAGGACGTCGGTGTAGACCTCCGCCGCCTCGCGGATCTGCGAAGCGTGCTCGTACAGCCCGGCGAGCGCGCGGAGGAGCGCGATGTCGGTCACCCCGCCCGCGCGCGCGGCCTTGTACTCCGTCAACGCCTCGTTCGTCTGTCCGAGGTGGTGATAACAGGCGCCCAACCAGTAGCGCGCGATCGCCGAGGTGCTGCCGTTCTTGAACGCGAGCCGGAACGCGCCCGCCGCCTCGTCGTAGCGACCCGCCGCCATGTACGCGTAGCCGAGCGCCTCACGCGCGTAGGGGTCCTCGGCGTTCGCGCTCACCGCGCGCTCGAGGAAGCTCGTCGCCTCGTCGACGCGCCCGAGGTCGACGAGGCACTTGCCGAGCGAGAGCAGCGTGGGCGCGTTCGCCGCATCGACGGTGAGCGCGCGCTGGTACGCCGCGACCGCGTCGTCGAGTCGGCCCTTCGCGCGCAGCATGTCGGCGCGACCGCGGAGCGCGTCCGCGTCCTCGTCGTAGACGGCGAGCGCGGCGTCGAACGCGGCGAGCGCGTTGTCGTAGTCCTCGCGCGCGGCGCGCGCGCGGCCGAGCTCGACGAACGCCTCGATGTTGCCGGGGCTCAGCTTGGTCGCCTCGTCGAACGACTTCACCGCGTCGAGCGTCCGCCCGAGCGCGCGCTGCGCGCGACCCGCGCCGAGCCACGCCTCGACGAGCGACGGATCGCCCTCGAGCGCGGCCTCGAAGCACTGGCTCGCCTGGGTGTGATCGCCGCTCATCAACAGCATCCGCCCGCGGGCCGCGAGCAGCCCGGGGTGCTTGGGCCCCGCCCGGAGCCCGCGCGCGATCGCCGACTCGAGCGCCGCCTTGTCGCCCGACGCGTCGTAGACGCGCACGAGCTCGTAGAAGAGCTCCGCGTCGTCCGTGATGTGGCGCGCCGCGTTCTCGAGCGCGCGGCCCGCCTCGTCGATCTCACCGTCGTCCAGCATCAGCGCGCCGAGGCGACGGGCCGCGCGATGGAGCTGCGGGTTGATCTTGAGCGCCGCCTCGAACGAGCTGCGCGCGCGCTCTTCGTCGCCGAGCTCGAGCAACAGCGTGCCGAGCTCGTAACGCACCTCGGCGTGATCGGGAGCGACCTCCTGCGCGCGCTCGAGCTCCTCGAGCGCGTCCTCTTGTCGACCCGCGCGCCGGTAGCTCGCGGCGAGCCCCCGTCGCGCCTCGAGGTGCTTCGCGTCGAGCGCGAGCACCCGGCGGAACGACTGCACCGCCTTCTCGTCGTCGTTCGCGAGCACGTGGCCGCGCCCGGCGCCGAAGTGCGCGCGCACGAAGTCGGGATGCTTCGCGATCACGCGCTCGAACGCGGCCGCCGCGTCCTCTGGCCGGCCGAGATCGAGATAGACGTCGCCGAGCGCCGCGCCCGGCTCCGCCGCGTCGGGCAGGAGCCGGACCGCGTGACGCAGCGCGCGCATCGCCTCTTCGTGATCGCCGAGCGCCGAGTACGCGCGCCCCGCGTCGGTGTACGCCTCGCCGTAGTCGGTGCGCACGCGCGTCGCCTGACGGAACGCCTCCGCCGCCTCCGCCATCTCACCGCGACCGAGCCGCACGCGACCGAGCCGGTACCACGCCTCGGCGTGATCCGGATCGCGCGTCACGACGTCTTCCAGCTCCTTACGGGCGCGCTCGGTGTCGCCGCGCTCCTCGAGGCAGGAGGCCAGCGCGAAGCGTCCGCCGACGTGCGACTCGTCGTGCTTCAGACACTCCTCGAGCGACTCCACTGCCTTGTCGAGCCGACCCATCCGATGGAGCGCATAGCCGAGCTCGGCGTGGAGCTCGGCGTCGTGCGGCGAGATCCAGATCGCCTGCTCGAACGCCTCGAGCGCCTCGCTGTGCCGCCCCGCCGAGACGAGCAGCGCGCCGAGCAACCCGTGGAGCGCGGCGTCGTTCGGACGCAGCCGCAACGCGCCGTGCGCAGCTTCGATCGCGTCGTCGATCCGCCCGAGCTCGCGGAGGACCTCGCCCTGGAGGCGGAAGATCTCGAGGTCGTCCGGCGCGAGGACCCGCGCCTCCTCGAGCGCGCGCTGTGCCTGCTCCTTGCGATCGAGCGACCGCAACGCGCGGGCGAGCTCGATGAACAGCTTGGGCATCTCCGCGTCGATGCGGATGCCTTTCTCGAACATCGCGACCGCGTCCTCTTTGCGATCGAGGAGCGCGAGGACCTGCCCCTTGAAGAGCGCGATCTCGGCGGTGGGCGCGAGCGTCTCTGCCTCCTCGAACGCCTCCAGCGACTCGACGTAGCGCCGCAGCGCGCGCAGCGAGAGACCGAGGCCCCGATGCGACGCGGCGCGCCCGGGGCGGATCCCGATCGCGCTCTTGTACGCGGCGATCGCCGGCTCGTGCTCGCCGAGCTCGCGCTTCGCCTCGCCGAGGTAGAAGAACGCGGGCTCCATGCGCTCGTCGAGCGTGCGGGCCTTTTCGAAGGACGGCACCGACTCGAAGTGCTCACCGTGCTCGAAGTGGTGGAAGCCGAGGGCGAAGTGCACGCCGGCCACGTCGGGCTGGAGCTTCACCGCGTGCCGGAGCGCCTTGGTCGCCTCCTCCGGCCGGCCGAGCGCGCGGTACGACTCGCCGAGGTGCGAGAACGCGAGCGCGTACGTCGCGTCGAGCTTCGTCGCGTGCTCGAGGATCTCCACCGCCTCGCGGTGCCGCCCGAGCGCTGCGAGCGTTCGTCCCTTGCCGTCGAGCGCGAGGATCTCGTCGCCCCCGAGCTCGAGCGCGCGCTCGAAGCTGTCGAGGGCCTGCTCGTACTGCTCGAGCCGGAACAGCGGCTCACCGAGCCGTCGATGCAGGAGCGCGTCGTCGCCGCGCCGGTTCACCGCCTCGCGGTAGGACGTCGCCGCCTCGCGGTCGAGCTCGAGCTTCTCTTGCTGCTCCGCGCGCTTGAACCAGATGTCCACCTGCTCGGGATCCACCTCGAGCGACTTCGCGTACGCGCGGGCCGAGTCCACGTGATTTCCGCTCGACGACGCGACGGCGCCGAGCTCGTTCAACACGTCGAGCCGACGAGGCGCAAGCTCGTGTGCCTTGTCGAGCGCCTTCTTCGCGTCGGCCCACTTCTCGACGCGCGCCTGCGAGACGCCGAGCCTGTACCAGAGCTCGGGATCGGTCTCGAAGAACGGCGCGGCGCGGCCGTAGAGCTCGCACGCGCGCTCGTGCTTCTCGAGCTTCGCGTACGCGTCGCCGCCCTCGTAGAGAGCGCGCGCGTGCTCGGGCTCCTCCTTGATCACGCGCTCGAACGCCTCCGCCGCCGGCGCGTAGTCGCCGATGAGGAGCTGGGTGTGCGCGCGCCAGAACCACGCCTCGAACAGATCCGGGTTGTGCTCGGTCGCCGCCGCGAACCCGGCCGCCGCCTTCGCGACGTTGCCCTGCTCGATGTACGCGAGCCCGAGGTGGAAGTGCGCGAGCCCGTACGAGGGGCGGAGCGAGGTCGCCTTCTCCAAGTGCTCGATCGCGCCTTCGAGCTGGCCGGCGTTCCGATACGCCTTGCCGATGAAGTAGCGCTTGACGGGATCGTTGGGGGCGACGAGCAGCTGCGTCTTGAGGTTCGGGATCTGCTGCTCCGCCTTCCGGACCTCCTCGGGCGGGCGATCGAAGTCGTAGCTGGGCTTCTGGGTGGTCGTGCTCGCCATCGGGGGCCGCGATGGTAACGCGGCGAGACGCGGGCCACCAAGCCATGAGACATCGGGCCCGGGCGAGCGTGACAGCCGCCCATGAGCCCGCGCTGGTGGGGCCCGCGCGCGTTGGCATCGGCCGTGCGTAAGGGGGCTTCGACCGCGACGAGATGCTCGGGCGAACGAGAACGCCACGGCCCATCGCGCGGGAGGTGCACGCCAACGAGGCGTGCGCGATCCACCAACCGCAGCACTTCGAGGAGATCTGGATCATGGGAGCCATCGCAGCAGTTCTGGTCGGCGGCGCGATCGTCGCATTCATCGTCGGCGCGTACCTCAAGTACAAGGGCGGGCGCATCTCCAAGGCGCCGTACGTGCCCACCGGGCAGGCGCTCGATCCGAGCCGGGCCGACCCCAAGGGGACCATCAGCACCGAGGGCAACGTGGAGTGTCCACAACCCTTGCTCAGCCCGGTCACCGGCACGCCCTGCCTCTACTACACGCTCAAGGTCGTCGGCACCTGGAAGGAAGGCGACGCGACGCGCTCCAAGACCTACGTCGAGGAGAAGGTCGCCGCTCCGTTCCACCTCAACGACGGCTCGGGATCGGTGCCGATCGACGCGAGCCAAGGCGGTGACTACGACCTCAAGAAGACGTTCAGCGAGACGAAGAAGGAAGGCTTCTTCGCCGACCTCAAGAACGCGATCGGGACGCCCGAGCCCATCATGTTCGGCAACTACGCCTTCGCGAACCCGCCGATGTCGAAGGCCAACTCGTTCCAGTGCGTCGAGCAGATCGTCCCCGTCGAGCCGAAGGCCTTCGTGCTCGGCAAGCTGGAGAACGGTCGCATCACCAGCGCTGGCATGTTCGGCATGATCCTCTCCGCGAAGGGTCGCGAGGCGCTCCTCGGTTCGAGCGCCAAGAACGCGAAGCTCGCCTTCGTCGGCGGTGCTGCGGCCGCCGGCGTGGGTCTGGTCCTCGGCGTCGTATCCGCCGTCGTGGGCTAGTCATCTCACCAGGGTGGGGCCCGGGTCGGCAACCGCCGGCCCGGGCCCTTTTCCCGCTCCGTCGCTCCGCCCTCACTCGTTCGGTGGTGCGCCCCAGGTCTCGGTGGCAAGCTTGCGCTGGCGCGACGGGGTGGCTCGCTCGCTCGGTCCCGCGATGCGCTCGCGAGCACGACAGCCAGCCATTCGAGCGCCGCGCTTCGATCATGACCGCCCCGGATCGCCATCCCGACCACCACGCCAGCGAGGACGCCGCCATGGCGGTCGAGGGTCTGCGCTCCGCGTTGATCGTGGGCGACGTCGAGGCGGCGCAGTCGTACCGCTGGCTCCAGCCGCGACCGCCCGGCGAGCGCGATCTGTTGAGCGACCTCGCCGCCGCCGAGGGGATCGGCCCCGCGGTCCGGCGGCTCGCCCGCTTCTGGAGGCACGCGCAGGTGCAGCTCGAGGCCGTGCGCACCATCGACGCGCTCGAGGCCGAGGTCTACGAGCGCCTCACGCTGCCCACCGGCAGCCTCCCGATGGTCAGCCTCGTGCGACGCGAGAACCTCGAGAGCGAGTGGCGTGTCGTCTGCACGAACGAAGCGCGCGACGAGCGCTTCATCCTCTGGGTCAGCGTCCCCACCCGCACGATCGACGACGTGCAGTGGTCACGCGCGTTCAACGCGCCCGGTGCGCTCTGCATGACGGACGACGGCGGCGTGCTCGGCCACCCCGACCGCGGATGGCTGGCCCACGTGAACGGCCCGTTCGTCCCCGACGCGTGGCCCGACAACCTCCCCGGCGAAGGCGGCTGGTTGCTCGAGATCGCAGCCGCGCTCGCGCCCGATGCGGCCGAGCGCCGCGAGGAGCTGCGCTGGCTCCTGGCCGCCGCCGCCAACACGATCGAGCTCACCGGAGGGAGCGCGGCCTACCTGCCGTCCGAGAAGAAGCTCCTCGCCGCCGAGGCGGTGCGCCGCGCATCGCAAGGTGGTTTGACGGGCAAGCAAGTGCTCCGCTTCTGGACGCGCACCCAGTGCATCGACGAGCACGTCAGCACCGACGGCATGCGCCTCTTGGGATTGCCGGAGCTGGAGGCGCCGGTCTCGATCCTCGGATCGGCGGAGGCGACGGAGCGCCTCTTGATGTGGCTCGCGGCCCCGATGATCGAGGAGGGCGCGGTGCCGCCGACCGGCACGGAGCTGGTGCTCGACGGTCCGGTCGCCACGTTGGTGGCGGGACGCCGCGGCCCTCGCCGCGGAGCGAGCTACGGACGGTGGGGCGCGCTCGCGATCACGCTCGATCCGGGCGCGTTCCCCCGCGGGAGTCGGACCCGCCTGCGCGTGCCGCGCGAGGTGTTCCATCCGCCGTCGACGATCCGCACCGATCCCCCGCTGCGCGGCTGAGCGCCGATCACGCGACGTCGGAGCGCTCGTCGTCGTCGGACTCGGTGAGCGAGTCGCTCGACGCCCAGTTCGACGCCATCCCATCGTACGCGCCCGAGCGTCGCGCCAGCGCGTCCTTCGTCGCCTTCGCCGCCTCGCTGAGGGCCTCCGGCGGCTGAGCGCGGACCGGCTCCGGGACGCTGTCGTGGAACTTCTTGAAGTCCATCCGGACGACGCCGCCGCCGAGGTTCTCGATCACGTCGACGAAGCGATGCCCGAGCCGCACGTCGTCATGCCAATACATGTGCCGCGCGTGGATCGTCTGCGCGAACGTGCCATCGAGCCCGGTCATCGAGACGGTGAACCGCACGTCGTCCGCCTCGAAGTCGGCGAGGCTCATCCCGTAGATGGGGCTCGACTCGTCGATCTTGTGGAACAGCTGCCAGCTCATCAGGAAGAGCGGAGTGGTATTCCGCTCGAGCGCGAGGTCGAAGAAGCGACGCAGCGTGGCGCCCTCCTTGGTGTGGACGGTCATCAGCACCGCCACGCGCATCGACGCCTCGACGACGTCGTTGCCGCGCTCGTTGACGACGCGGAACGTCAGCGTGGGCACGCCGTCGCGGTGCTCGATGAGGATCGGCTCGCTGAACAGGATCCGCGAGTGCGGCCGCGCGAACTTCGCGAACACGATCCCCGTGAGGAGCGCCATGCAGAGGAGTGAGCAAAACGCCTCGACGACCGCGATGGTGTTCCCCGCCACGCCGTTCGAGTACATGAAGCCGTACCCGATCGAGGCGAACGTCTGGACGCTGAAGAAGAACGCTCCGAGGTACGTGCCGTCGCTGTTCGCGACCGAGCCGGGCACCAACCAGTACACGAGGGCGAAGAGCGCGTTGACGACGATGAACGTGCCCGCGGCGAGGGCGATCACGGTGACCCAACGCGCGCGGAGGAGGAACGCGTACATGTCCGTGAACGGACGCGTGCGATGGCCCGTCCGGAGCAGGTACTGCTCGAGGGGCCGGCGCTTCGAAGCGGGTTTGGCCGGTGGCTCGCTCACTTCTTCTCGAGCTTCTGGCGTAGGAGATCGCCGAGGGTCCCCATCGATCCCTTGGCCGATTGATCCTGACGGAACGAGTCGAACACCGCACGCTCGGCGTCCTCCACCGCCGCGCGGATGCTCAGACGCATCCGGCCCGGCGTCGCGTCGACCACCTTGGCGGTGATCTCGGTGCCGAGCGGCATCGCTTTGCGGAGGTCCGCGCCGCGCGCGAGCCCGAGCTCCGAGGTCGGGACGAGCCCGCGCCCGTCGCGACCGCGGACCCCGACGATCTCCACGAAGACACCGAAGTGCTCGTGCTTGTCGACCTTCGCCTTCACGACCGCCCCGAGCACCGGAGCAAATCGCGTAGTCGCCTCCCCCGCCGCCACGCCCTCGGGCGCCAGCGCGAGCGACACCCGGCGTCGAGCGCGATCCACCTCGCGCACCACCACGAGCCGCTGCTCGCCGACCTCGATCGCCTCGGACGGATGCCCGATCCGCGCTCCCAGCTCGCTCTTGTGCAAGAGCCCCTCGACGCCCGGCGCGAGGCGCACGAACGCGCCGAAGTCCGTGAGGCGGGTGACCTGTCCCGCCACGACGCGCCCGACCGGGGCCAGCGTGTCGACGCCATCCCACGGATCGGCGGCCAGCGCGCGGAGCGAGAGCGAGATCCGCGGGCGGTCGTCCTTCTGATCGGGACCGCGCGACTCGATCTTGAGCACCTTGACGTCCACCACGTCGCCGACCCGCACCACGTCCTCCGCGCGCTGCGATCGATCGTGGGTGAGCTCGCGCATCGCGATGAGCCCCTCGACGCCCCCGAGATCGACGAACGCGCCGAAGTCGCGCACCTGCGTCACGCGCCCGCGCATCGTGGCGCCCTCCTGCAGCTTGCCGAGGACGGACTCCATCGCGCGGCGCGCCTCGTTCTCGAGGAGACGCCGGCGCGAGAGCACCACGTCGCGATCGCGCAACTCGACCACCAGGAAGGTCACGACCTGTCCCACGAGCTCAGAGGGGTTCTCCACGTAGCGCACGTCGAGCTGCGAGAACGGGCAGAACCCGCGCGCGCCCCCGACGTCGACCTCGACCCCTCCCTTGTTGGTCCCGGTGATCTTGCCGTCAACCGGGATCTCGCCTTCGAGCGCGCGCTGGAGCTGCTCGAACGAGGTGTCCCGCCCGAGCTTCGTCGCCAGCTTGAATTGCCCGCTCGAAGCGTCGATCTCGACGACGATCCCCCTGAGGTGATCGCCGAGCTTCGCCGCCACCTCGCCGTCCGGCCCCACGAGGTCCACCCGGTCGAAGTAGCCCTGCTGCTTGTGATCGAGGTCGACGAAGACCTCGTCCTTGCCGACGTGGGCGACCACCCCTTCGACCTCGTCCCCGACGTGGAGTCGGCGCGGGCGCGCGGCGGGCATGCCCTCCTTCTGGAACAGGTCGGCGAAGCTCTCTTTCTCGCTCATGCGAGCGCGGATCTACCACCGGCCCCGTGCACGAGCCATGCGCGGACGGCGGTCAGCCGCCGGCGAGGCGATCGACCGTGCGCACGTAGGCGGCCCGCGCGTCGGCGGCGCTCATGCCCTTGCGCTTCTCCCAGGCGTCCCACTTCGCGCGGCCCTTCACGTCGAGCATCCCGGGGCGCTTGCCCGTGACGTCGCCGGTCGTCGCCTGCTTGAAGTACGAGTACAGCTCGAGCAGCTGGTCGTTGGAGGGGCGCTTCGACAGGCCGTCGGCCCGCTCGACTGCAGCCTGGAACTCTTCTTCCGTCGCCATGTTCACGCTCCGAGCTTGAGTTTGTTCTTCGCCGCCGCGGCGATCTTCTTGCGACCGCCCTTCTCGATGACGTGCTCGAGCAGCTCTTCGCCGCCGCCGACGTCCTCTTCGATCAGGCAGAACCCGACGTAGTACAGCTCCTCGAGACCGACCCCGCGGTCTTTCTTGAGCGCGCTGACCACGTCGTAGCCGCGACGGGCCAAGCTGAGGAGCCCCTCGAACGCCTGATCGGCGCGGCGCGCGCGCGGGTCGAGCGCGCTCTCCTTGAGTCGCATCGCGGCGAGGCGGTAGCGCTCTTCCTCCGCCGCCACCCCGAGGCGCACCATCCCGCGCAGGATCCGCGCCTCGACGGCCGCCTTGCGCGACTTGCGCGCCTTGTCGATGTCGGCGGTGAGCCGCTTCATCGTGAGCTTGATGTCCCGATCGCGGACGAGCGCGAGCGCCGGCTCCCAGCTCTCGACGTCGTCGGCCAGCTTGGTCGCGCCCGCGTCGAGCAGCTTCTTCAGCGCGGCCGGCGGCAGCGACTCTGTCTGCGACACCACGCGATGAATGAGCTTTGCGCGCTCCAGCTCGGGGGTCTTCGCCAAGAGATCGACGAGCGGACCGAGCGCGTCCTCGCGCTTCTCGAGCGCCGCCGCCGCGAGCTCCGCCCGGCGCCGATCTCCCTCGGCGACGATCTCGACGAGCGTCTGGGTGGCCGCCGCGCCGCTCATCGATCCGAGCTTCTCGATCGCGAAGCGCGCGCGCTCGATGTCGGGGTGGAGCGCGAGCGCGCTGAGCTTACCGGCCAGGCTCGCGGGCAGCGGCAGCGCGGCGAGCGTCATCAGCGCGGTCTGGGCGAGCGAGCGATCGTCGGCGCTCGCGGTGTCGACGAGGCCCTTGACCAGGTCGGCGCTCGCGCCGTCCTTCATCGTGAAGCGGAGCGCGATCCACGCCTCCTGACGGACGCTCGGCTCGGTCTTCTTGTCCTTCGCGAGCTTGAGCAGGAGCGGCCCGGTGCTCGAGTCCTCGAGGAAGCCGAGGACCTTCACCCCCGCCGCCCTGCCGACCGCGCTGAGGTCCTTCTGCTCGAGGAACTTCTCGAGCCGCGTCCGGTACGAGCGCCGCGTCGCGGCGTCGGCCTGCTTGACGTGGGTGCGCAGCTCGAGCGCGGTCACCCGGTTCGACTCCTCGTCGCCCTCGGCGAGCGCATCGAGGAGCGCGTCGAACGCCTCCTTGCCACCGAGGTGGCTGAGCACGGATTCGAGCGCGCGACGCTCGTCGCCCTCCGCCTCCGCGAGGCGCCCGCGCACGTCGGAGACGACCGAGGCGCCGACCGACGCGATCGCCGCCGCCGCCGCCGCGCGCACCTGCGGGTCGCGGCTCGCGAGGAGCGGCCACACCGCGTCGAGCCCCTTCTTGCTCACCCCGACCCGCCGCAGCGTGTCGACCGCGTGCTTCTGGATCGCGGGCGCGTCCTCCTGGAGGATCCGAAGCAACCCATCTTGCACCGAGGACGACTTCGCTTTCAGCTCGCCCAGGACGATCACCGCCGCGAGCCTCCGCTCGGGGGCCTCGTCGCTGAGCATCTCGGCGATGCGATCGATCGGGCTCTTGGCCATGGGGCGAGTTATCGCACCTTCTCGGGGTTTACGAAGCCGCGAACGCCGGGCCGGGAGAGCGCCCAGAGGAGCGCTGCGTAGATGCAGAGGAGCACCGACGAGTAGCAGCCGACCGAGCTCATCGCGATGAGCGCGTTGGGGGACGATCCTTCGGTCGGCGGCGGCAGCCCGTGGGCTTGGTTGCGGACGCGCCCGATCGCGAGCAGCGCCTCGTCGCAGAGCGCCCGGTGATCCTGTACGAACCAGAGCGCGACCAAGAGGACGGCCACCGTGTAGAGGACGTTCGCGAGCAGGGCCTGCCTCCCGAGCCAGATCGCCGATGAGCTCCGCGCGGTGAGGAGGAACGACGCCGCGACGAGCAGCGCCGATGCGAGCAGATCCCCGATCGCCACCGCGGGGATCCGCGGGTCGTCGCGCAGGGTCTGTTGGAGCTCCTCGACCGGCGCGCGCTCCTCGGGCGTGAAGCGGGCGATCTCGTCCTCCGTGTAGAGGGGCACCCCGTGCTGGATGACCGAATAGCCGAAGCCGAGGCCGCTGATCCCGACCGTCGACATGAGCAGCGACACGACGAAGGCCGCCCGAGCCCCGGGCGCGCTGAGTGGTCCCGCCACGCGCGGACGATAGCAGCCTCGGGAAGATGCGCGCGGTCCGACGGCGTAGACCGAGGTGGTGGTCGGGTCGAAGTCGAGCCGGGTCGGAACTTGGCGTGGGACGGGTTGTCCGACGCGAGTCGCCGGGGCGGCGACGCGGGAGGAGAACGAGTGCACACGAAGCTGAACGCGGTCCTGCTCGGGAGTCTGGTCGCCGTCGGAGGAGCCCTCGAGCTCCACGAGCCCGCTCCCGCCACCGAGCTGGACGCGGGAGAGCTCTCGGATCTCGCGAGGTTGGAGGATCGCGTCGCGCTCGACCCGGACGACCGTGGCGCCACCCTCGCCCTCGCCGATCGCTACCTCGCCGTCGGGCAACCCCGCCTGGCCATCGCGATCCTCGGCGCCGCCCCCGCCGAGCTGCGCGAGGACCCCGACACGCTGCACCGCCTCGCCCGCGCCTACGAGGAGACCGGCCGCATGGAGGACGCCCTCGCCACCGGCGAGCTGGCCCTCGCCCGCTGTGCCCGCGCGCTCGGCACGGAGGGCGCATCGAGCCTCACCCCGGTCCCCGAGCGCTCCTGCAGCGAGCGCTCGCTCGCCAACCTGGACATGCACGCGCGCGCGCTCGAGGCGATGGTCCGCTGGGGCGTGACCGACGTCTCCCACGATCTGCGCGCCGCCGAGGCGTATCGGCGAGCCATCCGCAGCGCCCGTATCCTGAGCGCCAGCGCCGAGTAAGCGCGCTACCCTGCGACTGGGCTCGCCGGCGGGGCGACCCCAGGTAAGTCGGATGCAGGGCGAGCGACGCTCACGCGGGTTCGATGCGGAGGAGTACGACGACTTCTCCGTCGACCGCGTCCGATGGATGATCCGGCTGCGCTGGGTCGCGACCATCGGCATGGCCGTCGCGGCGCTGCTCGCGACCACGGGCCTGTTCGGCGATGTCAACTCGGCTGTCCTCGCTATCGCGGCGGCCGCGGGCGGCCTCTACAACCTCGTGGTCTGGCGCCGCCACCGCACCATGGGCACGCGCGGCACCCCCGAGGGCGTCCGACAGGCGATCGCCGACCTCGGGCTCCTGACGCTCGCGCTCTGGGCCGCCGGCGGGATGCGCACGCCGTTCCTCGGCTACTACGTCTTCCACGTCGTCATCGTCGGCATCCTCGGTGGCAAGCGCGCGACGCTCGTCGCGGCGTGCGCGGCGCTCGTCGGGTCGTGCCTGCTCCTCGTCACCGAGCACGTGCCGCTCCTCCAGATCGGCCGGTGGAACCCGGTGTGGCCGTGGGATCTCGTCGCGGAGGTGTTCGCGTTCATCACCACCGTGGGCGCGGTCGCGTACCTCGTGACGCACGCGGTGAACGAGCTCCGACGCCGCGAGCGTGCGCTCGCCGACGCGCGCGCGAACGAAGCGCTCGAGCTCGAGGTGCTCACCACCACCCTCGACGAGCTCGAGGCGGGCCTCGAGGTCGTGGAGGCGGATGGGCACGTGCTGTGGCGCAACAAGCGCGCGGAGGAGCTCGCGCCCTCGGTGCCGAACCACGACGCGCACGTATGGACGTGTCCGGGTGAGCACCGCGCGTGCGAGCAGGACGTCTCCGGCGTCTGCCCGGTGAGCGCCGCGCTCGAGCAGGGGACGGCCGGCCACTGCCGCTTCGCAGCGCGCATCGACAGTCAGGAGCGCGTCTATGAGATGCAGGTGTTCCCCCTCGGAGGCGCCGACGCGGGCGGCGGCCGCGTCATGAACCTCTACGTGGACCGCACCTCCAACCTCGTCGCGGAGCGCCGACTCATCCTCGCCGAGCGCCTCGCGAGCCTCGGACGGGTGACACAAGGCGTCGCCCACGAGCTCAACACCCCGCTCGCGACGATCCGCACGCTCTCCGCGGACATGCTCGCGGCGCTGCGATCGGCTGGCCGCCAGGACGAGCTCTTGAACGACCTCGAAGAGTCGGCCGAGCTCGTGCACGACGAGACGCGCCGCCTCGGCAAGATCACGCAAGGTCTCTTGACCGGCCGCGATCTCACCGCGTCGCAGATCGAAGGCGCGGTACCGCTGCACGCGGTGGTCGAGCGTGCGCGCGCGATCGTGTTCGCCGGCGCGCGAGCGGATCGCGCGGTCGAGATCGGGGCCGAGCTGAACGAGCACCAGGTGCTCGCGGATCCGGATCAGCTGGTGCAGGTGATGGTGAACCTCCTGCAGAACGCGGAGGACGCAGGACCGCAGACCGGCGCGGAGCGCGTGCGCGTCCACGCACGGCGGGCCGGCGCGAACGTGGAGATCCTGATCGACGACGACGGACCGGGGCTGCCCGAGGAGATGCGTAGCCGCCTGTTCGAGCCGTTCGCGACGACGAAGCCGCCCGGCAAGGGCACCGGGCTCGGGCTCTACACCTCGTACATGCTCGTGGTGTCGATGCGCGGGACGCTCGCGCTCGAGAATCGGCCGGAGGGTGGCGCGCGCGCGATCGTCGCGCTGCCCGCCGCGCGGAGCGAGCTGATCGTGCTCGGGCGCAAGCGGGAGCTCGCGCGATGAGCGAGGCCGAGCCGAGCTCGCGCGGGCGGGTGCTCGTCGTCGACGACGACGACACGTTCCGGTTCGCGATGAAGAAGGCGCTGCGTCGCCTCGGCTACGAGGTGGACGAGGCGGACGGCGGGCTCTCCGCGGTGCCGCGCCTGACGTGCACCGAGCCGCCCGATGCCGCGCTGCTCGATCTCCGCATGGGTGACCTCGACGGCCTCGACGTGCTGCGACGCACCAGCGGGACGACGACGCGCATCGTGGTGCTGACCGGCCACGGCTCGGTGTCGGCCGCGGTCGAGGCGATGAAGCTCGGCGCGTTCTCGTTCCTCGAGAAGCCCGTCGACGCGGATCTGTTGGCTCCGCTGCTCAACCAGGCGATCCACGACGCGCGCAGCCAGCGCTCGGGCGAGGCGGAGTTCGCCCCGCCGCTGATCGGCGTGAGCGGCGCGATGGACGAGGTGCGGAGCTTCATCCAACAGGTCGGGCCGACCGACGCGACGGTGCTCGTCTACGGCGAGACGGGGACCGGCAAGGAAGTCGTGGCGCGGCGGCTCCACCTCGCGAGCCCGCGCGCCGGCGGGCCGTTCGTCGCGCTCAACGCGGCGTGCGTGCCGCGCGATCTGTTCGAGAGCGAGCTGTTCGGACACAAGAAAGGCTCGTTTACGGGCGCGCACGCGGATCGTGCGGGGCTGTTTCGCGAGGCGGAGGGCGGGACGCTGTTCATCGACGAGCTCGCCGAGCTCCCGCTGGAGAGCCAGGCGAAGCTCCTGCGCGCGCTCGAGACGCATCACATCCGCGGGATCGGCGAGACCAAGGAGTCGCGCGTGGACGTGCGGATCATCGCCGCGACCAACCGCGACCTCTGGGCCGAGGTGAAGGCCGGCGGCTTCCGCGAGGATCTTTACTTCCGCCTGCAAGTGTTCCCGATCGTGCTGCCCCCGCTGCGCGAGCGCCCCGAGGACGTGGGCCCGCTCGCCACGCACCTGTTGAGTCGCCTCGGTACGGAAGCGGTCGAGCTGAGCGAGGACGCGCAGCGCATGCTCGCCTCGCACAGCTGGCCCGGCAACGTGCGCGAGCTGCTCAACGTGCTGCGCCGCGGGACGCTGTTCGCCCAGGGCGAGGCGATCGACGCGCCGCTGATCCGGCGCATGCTCGCGGCGAGCGTGTTCGCGCGCACCCAGCCGTCGGAACCGTCCGAGCCGCCACCGCCGATCTCCGAAGAGGCGACGCTCTCGCTCGCCGACGTGGAGCGCCAACACATCGAGCGTACGCTCGAGCGACTGGGCGGCAACATCACCAAGGCCGCGACGAGCCTCGGCATCGACCGTCGGACATTGCAACGTAAGCTGCGGTCCTACGGCATCAGCGCGAGCGACGAATGAGCGTCGGCGAAGCACGCTGGACGCTCGTGCCGCTGCTCGCGTGGCTCACGATCGCGTCCGTCGCGACCGGGTGCGGCGGGAGCCCGCCGCCGCTCGAGGACGCGTCGGATCAGGAGGGCGAGCCGATCACGTACACGATCGCGCTCCGCCTCGAGGACGCCGGCGAGGACGCGGAAGGCACGCCCCGCACGCGGGTGTCGTTGGTCCGGATCGCGCCCGACGGCAATCGCACCGTGGTCGAGGGGGGCGAGGAGCCGGGCCCCTGCTACCTCGTCGTGGAGCCCGACGCGCTGACCGCGGCGCGCTGCTGGTGGGCCGGCGCCGGATCGCGCTACGCGGTGCGCCGACACGGCGATGCGCTCGCGCTCGAGCGCGCCACCGAAGACGCGGACGGAGCGCCCGGCGCGTACGAGGCTCGGGGATCGGTCGAGCTCGAGGACGACGCGCGGCTCGAGCTCTTGGGCCAAGCCCCCGCGCCGCCGCCCGGCGGCTGACCGACAGCGGCTGAACGACAGCGGCTGACCGACAGCGGCTCACCGACAGCGGCTGACCGACGGCGGCTCACCGACGGCGCCGGATCGTCAGCGCAGCTCGTAGTGGACCTCGCCCTCCACCGTGTGGCCGTCCCGCCAGGTTCCGACGTAATGCAGGACATGGACATCGGGGTTGGCGCTCTCGAGGACGTCGACCACGACGGTGTCGGCCTGCTCATCGAAGTCCCACATCTGATCGCTGTCCCCCGAGCAACCGACGAGGGAGATGTAGAGCTCGGAGCTCGCGAAATCGATCCCGTCACCGTCGAGCGTGAACGTCAGGTGCGCGCCCGGGACGAGCTCGGGGCTGTCGAGCGAGCCTTGAAACGAGAGCAGGCTCATCGCTGCTCCGCCCGCGTCCGGATCGGTCGACACGACGTGGATGTCCGCGTAGCCGCCGTAGTCGTAGCCCTCGGTGCGGGTGACGTGACCGTCGAACCCGACCACCGCGCCCATCGTGCCGCGATGGATCGGCGCATCGACGAGCGCGACCGTCGCCTCGGGCTGGACGCGACCCGGATCCACGAACGGATCGGGCTCACTCGTGTCCACACACCCCGCTCCGAACGCGAGCGCACCCATCACCAGCCCGACGCTGATCTTCCTCATGGCTTCCCTCCATCTCGTCGCGCGAACGCGCGCGCTCCTACCTTGGTGGACGCGACCCGCGAATCATTTCGAGCGGAGTGCGGAGGTCCGCCGGAGCGAGCGAGGAGCTGGATTCAGCCGTCCGGGGAGGGCCAGCCGCCGAGGCCGAGCTCCGTCGCGAGCGCGCGAAGATCCTCGGGCACCGGCGCCTCGATGCTCAGCTCGCCGAGCGTGATGCGCCACGCGTGGAGGGCTTGCCGCACCGCCCGCTCGCACGGCGGATCGCGGTAGCGCCGCTCACCGACGAGCGGATGGCCGATGGACGCGAGGTGCACGCGAGCTTGGTGCGTGCGCCCCGTGTGGAGCCGCACCTCGACGATCGAGAACCCGTCGTTCGCGGCCCGCGGAACGACCTCGGTCAGCGCAGGCTTGCCCCCGGGCGAGACGGCCCAGCGTCGCGTGCGATCGTCGTAGGCCATCGGCCTGTCGACGCGCACGCCCTCGCGCACCTCGCCGTGGACGATCGCGAGGTACCGCTTCGTCGCATGTCGCAACTTTTCTTGCATTACGGCGACGAGGCTACGCTTCGTGACGAACAACAGGACGCCGCTCGTGTCGCGATCGAGCTGATGGACGAGCCAGACTCGCCGCCGCAACGCCGCGCCGACGTGCGCCTGCATCCCCTCGGGGTCATCGACGGTGCGCCCGGTGGCCTCGTAGCCCGGGGGCTTGTCGATCGCGAGGAGAGAGTCCCGCTCGTACAAGACCGCAAAGTCGGGGCGCATCTCGAGCCCTGTTATACTGGCCCGGCGATGTCCTGCGGAGCTCGGAGCATCCCCTTCGTCATCGCCGTGGCTTTGGCCTTCTCGCTCGCCGGAGCGGCCCGCGCCCAGGACGGCGCCGGCACGTCGCACCTCGCGGAGGCGGAGGCGGCGTTCCACGCGGGCGAAGCGGCCTACGCGAACGGGGAGTTCGACGCAGCCCTCGCGTACTTTCGCCGCTGCTACGAGCTCACTCACGACCCCGACGTCCTCTACAACGTGGCCACCGTGGAAGACCGACTGCGCCACGACGAGGAGGCGCTCGAGGCGTATCGCGCGTACCTGAGCGAGCGACCCGACACGCCGGACCGCGCGCAGGTGGAAGGCCGCATCACGGCGCTCGAGCGCGCGATCGCGGAGCGCGAGGCGGCGCGCCAAGCCGCCGCGCAGGAAGCGGCGGAGCGCAACGCGGCGGAGCACTCCGGCAACGACGCGCCGCTACCGCACGTGGCGCCCGTCGAGAGCACCTCGGGCGGCGACGTCGGACCCGGCCCGTACATCCTCCTCGGCTTCGGCGGCGCGGCCGCGATCGCGGCGGGCGTGTTGTTCGGCCTGATGGCGGCGGACTTCAACACCGTGGAGACGGCGTCCGCCGTGCCGTGGGATCCCGACATCCGCTCGGCGTGGGAGCGCGCGCCGCAGCTATCCGTCGCGGGCGCGGTCACCGCAGGCGTGGCCGGTGTGTGCCTCGTCGTCGGGATCGTGTGGCTGGCGATCGGTGCGCCGGAGGAGGGCGAGCCCGAGGTCGCGGTCGGCATCTCACCGAGAGGGCTCGAGTGGCGCGCCAGGCTCTGATCGCGACCACGTTGCTCGCCCTCGGCGTCGTGTCGACGGCGTGCGAGCCGCACATCCCCGAGGGCACCTTGCTCTGCACGGTGGACGACACGCGGCCCGAGTCGTGTCCACCAGGCTTCCATTGTTGTCCCGCGATCGAGCGCAGCGGCTACGACGGCGTGTGCATCCGCGGCGGCAGCTGCGACGGCGGGGTCGCAGTGATCGACGCTGGCGACTGGGACGCGGGGGTCGGTCGCGACGCGGCCAACGCGGATGCGGGCGACGACGCTGGCTCGCCCGACGCCGGCGTACCGCCCGCCCCGATCGCGGTGGCGGCGGGCGCCGAGCACAGCTGCTCGCTCTACGACGACGGCGCCGTCTACTGCTGGGGCAATGGGATCGACGGACGGCTCGGGAACGACGCGACCCCGACGAGCCCCGAGACGAGCCCGGTGGCGGTGGTCGACCTGCCCCCGGAGATCGAGGAGATCGGCGCTGGCGAAGTGAGCACGTGCGCGCGCACGAGCACCCACGCGTACTGCTGGGGCGACAACTCGAGTGGACAGCTCGGGCGGACGGGCATGGCGCTCTCCGCGCGGCCCGTCGAGGTCGCGCTGAGCCTCTCCGCGGGCGTCACGATCGCGAGCCTCTCCGTCGGAGACCGCCACGCGTGCGTCGCGTTGAGCGACGGGTCGGTGCGCTGCTGGGGACGCAATTGGGACGCGCAGCTCGGGCGGACGGCCGACTTCAACGCCAACTACGACCCCTTGGTCGTCGCGGGGGTCACGAACGCCGTCGAGGTCGCGTGCGGGACGGCCTTCAGCTGCGCGAGAATCGACGATGGCACGGTAAGTTGCTGGGGCAAGAACGACTCTGGGCAGCTCGGACGAGGGATCGACTCCGCGCAGGAGCCGATGCCCGCGCTGGTGGTCGGGGTCGGCAATGCGGACGCGGACGCCACGGCGATCGCCACGGGCAACCGACACGCGTGCGCGCTCGTCGCGAGCGGCGCGGTCTGTTGGGGCGCCAACGGAAGCGGGCAGCTCGGCGACGGAACGCTCACGACGTCGAACCGTGCGGTGATGGTCATGGACCTCCCGAGCCCACCCGCGCTCCTTTCGGCGGGCGGCGGCGCGTTCGGCAACCACACCTGCGCCGGACGGCCATCGACCTTGCGGTGTTGGGGATCTCGCCTCAGCGGCCAGATCGGCGATGGCGGATCGCTCATCAACGCGCGCACCGCCACCGAGGTCTCGGCGTCGTGGATCCCGAGCGCGGTCGCGACCGGTCAGCACCACACCTGCGCGATCGGTGATGGGGCCGTCTACTGTTGGGGGGCGAACGGCAGCGGCCAGCTGGGGGACCGGACCACCACGGGCCGCAACCGACCCGTGCGGGTGGCTGACCCACTGTGAACCACACGCTCCGTCCTCAACTCTGGTAATCCTTCGGCTTCGAATGGCAGTCGCATCGCACGCGGAACGGGGGGCGCATCCCCCGCTGTCGGCGATCGTCCTCGTGACGGGCAAGGGCGGAGTCGGAAAGACCACGGTGGCCGCCGGGCTCGCGCAGGCCGCCGCGCAGCAGCACGGGGGCGCGGTGTTCGTCGAGTTCGGCGACGGCGACTCGGGCAAGCGCGTCCTCGGGCGCGCCAAGAACGTGCGGCACGAGGTCATCGAGCCGAGCACCGCGCTCGAGGCGTCGGTGGGTCGGCTGCTCAACTCCAAGATGCTCGCCAAGGCGTTCATCGGGAACTTCGCGGTGCGCCGGATGCTGCGTGCGGCGCCGGCGCTGCGCGAGCTCGCGATGTTGGACGCGGTGGGGCGGATCGCGGATCAGGCCAAAGGAAAACGCGTGGTCGTCGACATGCCGGCGACGGGGCATGGCCTCGCGTGGATGCGGCTGCCCATGCAGATGCGCGACCTGTTCGGCTCGGGCGGGCTCTACGACCTGAGCGAGCGCTTGGTGCGGCAGCTCGTCGTCCCGAGCGCGTGCTCGGTGGTAGTCGTGACGTTGCCGGAGCGCATGGTGCTGCAGGAGACGCTCGAGCTCTGCGTCGCGCTGCATCGCGAGGTGGGCATGCCGCCGGCGCGCCTCGTGGTGAACCGCTTCATCGACGCGCTCCCCGAAGGGTCCCTCGCGCAGGCGCGCGCGCTCACGCGAGGTCCGCTCGCCGAGCCGGCGTCCCACCTCGTCGAGGTGCTGGAGTCGCGCGAAGAGGCGCGCACCGAGGCGCTCTCCACGCTGCGCAACGCGCCGGCGCTCGGCGTCGGGGTGCGTCCTCTGCTCCTCCCGGTGGCCGACGACGATCCGGACGCCACGACGGTGGCGGGCTGGCTGATCGCGGAGGGGGCCGCGTGAGGGAGCCGTCGGTGGTGGTCTGCGCCGGCGGCGGCGGCGTCGGCAAGACGACGACGAGCGCCGCGCTCGGCCTCGCGCTCGCGCGGCGCGGTCGGCGCACGCTCGTGGTGACGGTCGATCCCGCGCGTCGCCTCGCCGCCGCGATGGGCGTGCCGGTCGACGCCGATGTCCACGAGGCGCGCGTCGAAGATCGCGTCGAAGGAAAGCTCTTTGCGCTCATGCCCGAGCCGCGTCGTTCGACGCGCACGTTCATCGACCTCCTCTTCGCCGACGAGCCCGAGGCCAAGCAGCGGATGCTCCACAACCGCGTGTACCTCCTGCTCGCGGACGCGGCGGTGGGGATGCACGAGGTCGTCTCGCTGATGCTCGTCGCCAAGGCGATCGAGGAGAACGAGTTCGACGTCCTGATCGTCGACACCGCGCCGTCGCGGCAAGGGCTCGATTTCGTGAGCTACCCGGGTCGGCTCGCCACGCTGTACGAGGGCCGCGCGGTGGGCTGGCTCGGCAACCTCGCGCGCGGCGACGAGGGCGAGTCCGGCGGCGGCGGCCTCCTCGCCGCGGGCCGTCGGCGCGTGGAGGGGATGTTCGGACGGCTCGTGAACCCGACCACCCTGCGTGATCTCGCCGGCCTGTTCGCCGAGCTCGCGATCGTGAAGGACCGGTTCGCGCGGCTCGCCCGGGTCAGCGAAGGCCTCTTGCTCGGTCCACGCACCCGCTACGCGCTCGTCGCCGCGCCGACCGGATCGGCGGCGGCCGACGCGCACTACCTCACCCGCAAGCTCAAGCGGCTGAACCAGCGACCGCACTCGCTGCTCCTGAACCGCGCCGACGAGCACGTACCGGAGTGGCTCGATCAGCTCGAGCACGCGCGCGACCTGCCCGACGAGCTGACCCACGCGCTCCGCACGGTGCACGCCGACTATCACGCGCGACAGCGGGCGGGCGATCACCTGACCGCGCTCATGCAGAAGAACGTCCCCGGCGTCCCCGCGGTGCGCCTGCCGACGCTCGAGGCCGGCGATCCTTCGAAGATCGTGCGCGAGCTCGCGGACCGCCTCGACCGGCATCTACCGATCCTCGTGGGCTGAGGGATCGCGCGCCGCGGCCGCCGTATGATGCGGGACGATGTTCGGCCACCTCCCCGAACCGATCCGGCTCTACCTCCCGCCGGTCATCCTCGGCCTCAGCGCGGCCGGCGCGGCGATCCTCGCGATCCAGCTCTTCGTGCTGGTGCCCGACCTGCCGCTCCTCGCCGCGTCGTTCGCGATGTGCGCGGCGCTACACGCGATCGGGGTGTGGGGCCTCTTGAAGGGCGCGTTCTGGGCGCGCGGCTTCGCGATCGGCGCGATCGCGACGAGCGGGCTCGGGTTCGGCTTCGTCGGCCTCGGCGGCGGCGTCGCGCTGCCGGCCGGCCTCGTCGCGGTGCTCCTCCTGCTCGACGGCGACGCGGCGGGGCGATACGAGCGGCGATCGCTGTTCCTCGAGCGGAAGGCGATCGACATCGCCGGTGCGCAACGACTCTTCCTCGTCGCGCTCGGGCTCGGCGTCGGCCTCACGCTGTTGCTCGGCTCGCCCCTCTCGCTGACGCTCGTCTTACGCGCTCCCCTCGCGACGTCGTGCGCGGCCGCGTTCGGGGTGCTCGGCTTCCTCGGGCTCAGCCGCCTCTCGAGCTGGTGCTACTTCGCGATCGCCGCCGCTGCGGTCAGCCTCGTCGTCGCGATCGTCTCGAGCGCGTGGGTCGGCAGCTCCACGCTCGCGATGAGCGTGGGCGCGCCGCTCGTCGCGTTCCTCCTCACGCTCGTACCGCTCACCGGCCCGGTCGTGCGCGCGCTCCGCGCGCCGCGCTGAGCGTCGGGTGCTAACCTGGTCGCGTGAGTGAGCTCCCCCGCGCGCGCATGAGCGCCGACGCCTTCCTCGATTGGAGCCGTACCCACCACGGTCCGCGGTGCGAGCTCGTCGCGGGAGAGATCGTGGCGATGGCGCCCGAGCGAGTCGCGCACGTTCGGTTGAAGGCACGCGTGTGGCGCGCGTTGGACGACGCGCTGCGCGCGGCAGGCAGCCGGTGCGAGGCGCTCACGGATGGCGCGACCGTCCGCATCGATGACGAGACGGTGTACGAACCGGACGCGCTCGTGCACTACTCCGAGCGACTGTCCGCCGATGCGATCGTCGTGCCCGACCCGCTGATCGTCGTCGAGGTCCTCTCGCCGTCCACCGCCGGCCGAGACGCGGCCGCGAAGCTCGAAGACTACTTTCGTCTCTCCAGCGTCGTTCACTATCTGATCTTCAAGACCGAGCGGCCGGCGCTCATCCATCACAAGCGGACGGCCGGCGCGATCGAGACTTCGATCCTACGTCAAGGAATGGTCGAGCTCGACCCGCCCGGCATCGCGCTGTCGCTGGACGGAATCTTCGGCAACGGCGACTGAGTAGCTCCCTCATGCGCGACAGCGCCGCGCGCGAGACGCCGCAGGCGGCTCGTGAGCGCCGGCCGAGACACCGGAGGCGCCAGAGGCGCCGGAGGTGGCTCGGACGGAGCGGAGCGAGACCGGCGAGCACGAAGGCGCAAGCCCTCGTGCGCGCGACGGGCGCGCGGAGCGCGCGCAGGAGACGGCGCGCAGCCTGCGGCGCCGCGAAGCGGCGACGCAGGCGGAGCGCTGGCTCCGGAGCGCACCATCCGCGTTCCTGCGCATGTTCGACCTCAACACGGGCGAGCGAGATAGGTAGACGAGTCAGAGCAAACGTAGCTGCGAGCCCAGCCGAGCGCGCATCACTGCGATCGCGTCGGGGCTCTCGTCGATGAGGAAGAACCGCCGCCCGTGGCGCTGCGCGGCCTCGCCGGTGGTGCCGCTGCCCGCGAAGAAGTCGAGCACGAGATCGCCTGGCTCGCTGTGGACCTTCACGATGCGCTCGAGCACGCCGAGCGGCTTCTGCGTCGGGTAACCGGTCTTCTCTTTGCCGTTCGTCGCGACGATGGTGTGCCACCACACGTCGGTCGGCGTCTTGCCGCGCGCCGCCTTCTCCTTGGTGACGAGCCCGGGCGCCATGTACGGGATGCGATCCATCGCCTCGAAGTCGAACACGTAGCGCTCCGGATCCCGCGCGTACCAGAGGATCGTGTCGTGCTTGGCCGGCCAACGCCGCTTGCTCCGCGCGCCGTAGTCGTACGCCCACACGATCTCGTTCATGAACGCGTCGCGCCCGAGCAGGACGTCGAGCGCGACCTTGACGTAGTGGACCTCGCGGTAGTCGAGGTGGACGAACAGCGAGCCGTCCTCGGTGAGGCACCGAAGCCCCGCCTCGATGCGCGGCATGAGCCAGCCGACGTAGTCCTGTCGATCGTCGGCGTAGGCAGCCGACGCGACCCTCTCCACCGCGTAGCCGCGACCGCCATATCCTTTGCGTTCTCCATCTTCGGACCGCGTGACCTTCATGCGATCGCGTCGCTGGGTCTTCTTCGTGTTGAACGGCGGATCGATGTAGATGAGCCGCGCGCAGCCCGCCGGCAGCGTCGGCAGCACGTCGAGGCAATCGCCCTGTCGGATGTCACTCTCCATCCCCGTCAGCTCCGGCGCGTGGTGAGCGGCAACGCCGTGTCGGTCTGGGTGGTCGACGCCTCTTCGGGCGGCCCCTTCTTGCTCAAGACGATCTCGAACACCGCCCCGCCGTCCGCGCCCTCGTCGACGTCGATGCTCCCCGCGTGGTCGCTGATGATCCGATGCACGATCGCGAGCCCGAGCCCGGTGCCGGTCGACTTCGTCGTGTAGTACGGCTCGAAGATGCGCTCGCGCTCCTCGGGCGGGACGCCGGGGCCGTTGTCGATCACCTCGATGCGCACGCCGTCGTCCGCCTCGCTGAGGATCACGTCGACGCGCCCGCCGCTCGCGCCGTGCCGGGCGCGCGCCGCATCGGCGCCGTTCTGCACGAGGTTCACGAGCACCTGCGTCATCTGCTCGCGGTCGCAGCGCACCTTCATCGGCGAGCCCTCGACCGTCAGCGCGACGTGCACGTCGGCGCCCGAGTGGAGACCCACTACGTGCGCCGCGACCTCGCGCACATCCAGCACCACCGGGTTCGGTCGTGGCATCCGCGCGAAGCTGCTGAACTCGCTGACGATGTGCTTGAGGCGCTCCACCTCCTCGAGGATCGTCACCGTCGACTCCTCGAAGATCTCGTCGAAGTCCGGGTGACGCCGCGCATGCGTCTTGCGCATCGTCTCGATCGACGTCTGGATCGGCATGAGCGGGTTCTTGATCTCGTGCGCGATGCGCCGCGCGATGTCGCGCCACGCGGCGATGCGCTCGGCGCGGATCAACTTCGCTTGCGCGTGCTTGAGCTCCTTCGTCATGTGGTTGAACGCGCTGAGCGCTTTGCCGACTTCGCCGCCCGAGCGGACCGTGATGGTCGTGCCCATCTCGCCCGACGCGACGCGCACCGCCGCGCTCTCGAGCTCGCGGAGCGGCCCGGTGATCCCCATCGCGAGCAACAGGCCGAGCAGCACCGCGCCGACCAGCGCGGTCGCCATCGTGACGAGGAGCCGCCGATCGAGCTGCTCGATCCGCCGCTGGAGCGGGCCGTCGTCCACCACCGCGATCAGTCGCGCGGCCGGCTGACCGTCGATGCCCTCGAAGGTGTGGACGTCGCGGCGACCGCCGCCGAACGCCTGCCCCTCGGGGACGCGGCCCTCGGCGTCCGTCAACAAGAGATGCACGGGCGGAACGTCGGCGGCGAGGGTGTCGACGAACGAGTCGTCGAGCACCTGCCCTCCCACGACGATCACGCGGGCCTCCCCCTGCTCGGCGACGCAGCCGGTGAGCAGGGCGTCCATGTCGTGCGTGGCGCCGTCGGCCCGGGTGGGGATCGATCGGACGAGCCAGCGATCGCCGGCGCGCTCGATCGCGTGCGCGAGCTCCGACTCGTCGGCGTCCGCGCGCCCGGGGAAGTGACCGGCGGCGAACACACGGCCGTAGTGTCCGGCGCCGCGGCCGTCGACGACGAGGAGCGCGGCGAGGCCGAGCGAGCGCATCACGTTCGGAAGCTGCTCGACGAGCTCGCCCTGCTCGATCGGTCCGAAGCGGTCGACCTGGAGATCGAGGAGCAGTCGATCGACGAGGAAGTCGCCTTCGCAGAGCCGCGCGAGCGCGCGACGCTCGCGGTGTCGTCGCTCGGACACGCGCCGCCGCGCCGAGTCGGTCGTCGCCTCGAGCCGCTGCTGGTACTCGCTGCGCGTCTGCTCGAGCGTGAGCTCGCGCAGGAGATAGCCGAGCACCCCGCTCGGCAGCATCGCGACGAGCACGACCGCGACGGTGATCCGCCAGCGGAGGCTCATCGGAACGGCTCCACGGTGCGGCGGAGCGACGCGTCGGCGAGCGAGAGCCGGCCTCGCAGATCGAGCTCGAGCCCGACGACGTTCGCGTCGTAGTGGAGCACGATGCGCTCGTATCCCAACACGACGCAGCTCATCGTACGCGCCTCGTCGCTGGCCTGGTCGGACTCCCCGAGCACGCCCGCGAGCGCGCGCGCCCGATCCAGCTGCCCCGCCGCCGCGAGCGCGGCCGCGACCATCGCCGATCGGCCGGGGAGCGGCGGCCGCACCGCGCTCAATCGCAAGTCCCATTGCCCGCGCGCGATCAGCGCGTCGTAGCGCGCCTCGCTCAGGCGCTCGACCGCGAGGTGGATCCCGCGCTCGTCGAGCATCCCCGCCACCGCCTCGGCGAGGCGGACCTCCACCGGACGATCCGCGTGCACCGGCATCACGAGCTGACCGCCCGCCCGCGGGCTCGCGCTCGGGAGATGCGGCTCGGGCAACCCCTCGAGCAGGCTCGCCCGCGGCGCGATCCCGACACGCTCGAGGCGGCGCCGATCGATCGCGCGGGCCACCGCCACCCACTCACCATCGTCGCGCAGCGCCCGCGCGCGGTTCGGCACCATCAGCCAGGGGGTCACCGCGCCGACCTCGGTGGTGCTGAGCGCGCGCGTGGGCTCGCGCCCGTAGAGGCTGCGGCCTTGCCAGCTCCCGTCGAGCTCGCCGAGCTCGAACGCGCGCAGCTCGTCGTCGCGCGCGCGCGGCGGCAGGAACCGGATCCGGTTCATCCACGGCGCGGAGTCGACGGCGAAGCGGAAGATCGTGAGGTCGGCGCCGCCGCGCCCGTCGAGCTGCGCGCGGAACGCGCCGGTCCCGAGCGGCCTGCGGCGCAGGTTGCCGCCCACCACGATCCGCAGCGACGTCGCGGCGAGGAGCGTCTCGATGCGCCCGCGCGGACGCGCCAGGGTGAGCTCGAGGGTGCGCTCGCCGGTCTCGCGGATCATCGGGTGTCCGTTCTCGAGCTCGAGGGCCCCGAACAACCACCGCGTCTCCGGCGACGCCGCCGCGCGCATCAACGAGCGCACGACCTGGCGCGCGCTGAGCGGCCGAGCGCCGCCGTGATGCCGAACCCCCTCGCGCAGCACGATGCGAGCTACGTTGCCCTCGCGCTCCGCCGGACCCGCCGCGAGCACCGGCCGCGGGCGACCGTCGGGATCGATCTCGTAGAGCCCATCGAACACGGCTTCGACGAGGCCCGCCTCGAGCGCGCTCTTCACGCGCGTCGGATCGAGCTCGAGCACGGGTACCGGCGCGGGCAGCGTGAGCACCCCGCCGTGACGTGGCGGGATCGCACCGCGCGCGACGGGCGCGAGCGCGGAGACCAACAGCACGCAGGCGGCGACCGACGCGCCGCGCGCGATCGTCCGCCGAGTCACTGGACCACCCACAGGCGAGCGCGCCCGCGTTCGTTCGGCGGCTCCTCGATGGCGAGCAGCTCGGGGGCCCCGTCGCTGTCGACGTCGCCCGCGCCCGCGATCCAGATCGATCCGGGCAGCGGCTCCGAGCGCCACACCACGCGGAGTCCACCGCCCGGCGCCATGCGCAGCAATGAAAGTTGATCTCCTGCACCGGCCGGAGCGGCGTGGCTCCCGAGCAGCTCGGCGCTCCCGTCGCAGTCGAGGTCGGTGAGCTCGAGCGCCGTCCCATACCCGAGCGCGCCCGACGTGTGCGGGGTCGTCTCGCTCGTCGCGATCGCGCGGACGACGAGGCGACCAGCGGGGTTCACCAGGGCGTCGAACCGCGTGCGCGTCCCGTCGCGCCCGTCGAGGCTCGCCGCCGCGATCGCATAGAAGTGCATCGGCACCGAGGCGGTCGCGCCATCCGGACCGATCACCGCGTCGTCGAAGAAGTCGCGACCATCGACGAGCGCGGCGCACCCGGCCTCGGTCGGATAGCGATCGTCGGCGCACGGACCGTCGGCGCGCGAGGCGGTGAGCGACGGCCCGCTCAGCGTGAGCCTCACCGGCGCGCCGAGATCGCTGTGGCGGACGATCACCGCGCGCTCGGCCGCGACCGCGGTGGCGAGGGGACGACGCCGCGGGCTCGCGCTGAGGGGAATCTCGGGCGGCCACGCGCCGAGCGCGACGCGCTCGACCCGATGGCGGTGCGTCGCCTCGGCGACGCGGAACACCTGCACGCCGTCGCGCTGCACGAGCACGAGCTCCGGGCGGAGATCGCCGTCCAGGTCGACGACGGCGAGCGCGAGGTATCCGCGCGACGGGAGCATCGCAAACCTCGCGTCGACCGTCTCCTCGGTGACGGTCGCGGGATACCCGATGAACGCGCGGAGCGACGCGTCGAGCGGCTCGCGGACGGTGCGGGCGGGCTGGGACGCCGCCACGCTGGGGCCGGTCGCGGTCACCGACATCGCGAGGTGTCCGGCCGAGACGCGCACGCGCACGTCGAGCAACGACGCGTAGCCGAGCCGGCGCGCGACCGCGATGGGCTCGCGACCATCGTCGGCAAACTGTCCGAGGTGGACGGAGTCCCACCGGTGCTCCGCGCGCAGGTGCGCGAGGAGCGGCTCCGCGAGCGCCGCGCCGAGACCGGGCCGCGCGGCGGGCCCGAGCTCTTCCACGAACCGCACGAGCAAGGCCCCCCCATCGCAAGCCGCGAGCGCCTCCATCGACGCATGGGTGAGCGCCTGCGCGGCGCGGTGGAGCGCGTCGTCCGCGATCGGCTGCGCCGATGCGCGGCCGGCCGTGACGACGATCATCGCGGCGAGCGCCACCCCGAACGCCCTCGGGCTCACGTCCCGGCCTCGGCGGCGGTCCCGCCGAACTGCTCCATCACGAACGTGCTCGGATCGACGACGTCGGGCGGGATCGCCTGCTCGGTCGGCGCGGTGCCCTCGAGGAAGACCTCCTCGATCGCGTCGGTCTGGCCGTCGTACGCGAGGAGCCCCGTCGCGGGATCGATCCGCGCGACCACGACCCCGCTCGGCCGTGGGAACTCCGACGCGCGGCGTCCCTCATTCGCGGCGCGCATCACGTCGACCCAGATCGGGAGCGCGCTGCGGGCGCCGCTCTCCCGACGGCCGAGCGGTCGCAGGTCGTCGTAGCCGACCCATACGCCGGACGCGAGCTCGGGCGTGAAGCCGACGAACCACGCGTCGCGAACTTCGTTG
Organism: Sandaracinaceae bacterium; assembly: GCA_050186575.1. Taxonomy (GTDB): domain Bacteria; phylum Myxococcota_A; class Polyangia; order Polyangiales; family Sandaracinaceae; genus JAUHXR01. Next base: position 30,973 of record JBFWYI010000067.1, read on the forward strand.
CTCGTCCCCGTCTTGCCGGCGGCGGGGCGGCGCAGCGCGCGCGCGCGCGTCGCGGTCCCATGATCGACGACGCTCGTCATCATGCTCGTGACGACGTACGCCTCCGCTGCGCTCATCACGTCGCGGACCGGCTCGCGGCCGGGCAGCGGCACGTCCCCGTCGGGCCCTTCGATCCGCGTGACGAGCTGCCAGGGTGCCCACCGCCCGCCGGCCGGGAACGTGGCGTACGCGTTCGTGATCTCGATCGGGCGGACCGCGCTCGCCCCGAGCGCGAGCGCGAGCGTGGGCTCGAGCTCGGTCGAGATCCCGAGCTGCTGCGCGAACGTGACCACCTCGGCCGGGGTGACGTCCTCGATCACGCGCACCGCGACCTGGTTGATCGAGCCCGCGAGCGCCTCGCGCAGCCGCACCTCGCCGGTGAAGCTCCACGTCTCGTAGTTGTCCGGCCGCCAGTCGTCGTATACGCCCGGGGCGTCGACCACGAGCGTTGCTGGCGTATATCGCCGCGATCGGATCGCGGTCGCGTACACGAACGGCTTGAACGTGCTGCCCGGTTGGCGCACCGCGCGCGTCGCGCGATCGAATCCCGGCCCGATGTCGTAGCCGCCGACCAGCGCGAGGACCTGCCGCGTGCGCGTGTCGATCACCACCGCCGCGCCCTCGGGCCCGAGCTCGATCCGCGCGCGCGCCACCGACGTCGGGTCCCCCGCGTCGGCGAGCTGCTGGATCGACACCCTCACTCGCGCACCTTCCGCCGCGACCTCGCTCGCCGGCAGGCCGTCGGGGTTGTAGCGGACGAGGTCGTCGAGCGTCGCGAACGCCTCGTGACCGCCCACGTCGAGCCGCACGATCCGCGCGTCGTCGTCCGCTCCCACGACGCGCGCGTCGTACGTGCCGCCGATCCGCAGCTCGGCCACGGACGGGAGCTCCGTCTCGCGCCGAGGCGCGGTCAGCGGGACGCGACGGTGCTGACGCTCGTCGAGCGCCTCGAGCCCGCGCCGCAGCGCCGCCCGGGTCTCCGCTTCGAGCTCGCCGTCGATCGTCGTGTGGATGGTGTACCCGCCGCGCGCGGCCGCCTCGTCCCCGACGCAGTCTCGCAAGAGACGTTGCGCATAGCTCACCACCTCGGGCGCCACGTGATCGATCTCGGGAAGCGGCGCGAGCTCGATGGGCGCGTCGCGAGCCGCCTGGATCTCTTCCACGCTCAGGTCCGGCCAGTACTCGGCGCGCTTCTGCTCGAGCTGGTCCAGCACGAACCGTTGACGACGCCGCGCCGCCTCGGGGTGCGTCCGCGGGCTGAGGTGGGTCGGCGACTGCGGGATGCCGGCGATCAGCGAGGCCTCGGCGAGCGTGAGGTCCTCGACGTTCTTGTGGAAGTAGTATTGCGCGGCCTCCTGCACGCCGTAGCGCCCGTGACCGAAGTTCACGTGGTTCAGGTAGAGCTCGAGGATCTCGTCCTTCTCGAGCTCCTGCTCGAGCCGGCGCGCGAGGATCAGCTCGCGCACCTTGCGGGTGAGCGAGCGCTCGGGGCTGAGGAGGAGGTTCTTGATCACCTGCTGCGTGATCGTGCTCGTGCCGCGGAACCGACCGGTCAGGATCCCACGCGCGACCGCGCGCAAGAGGCCCGGGTAGTCGAGACCCTCGTGGCGGTAGAAGTCCGCGTCCTCGGCCGCGAGCACGCTGAGCACCAGGAACCGCGGCACGCGCTCGAGCGGGACGACCGTCCGACGCTCCTCCCACGTCTCGCCGAGGACCGTGCCATCCCGGTCGACGACCCGGCTCACCTGGGGCGGCCGGTACTCGCGCAGCTGCTGCACCTCGGGCAGGTCGCGACCGACGTACGCGAGCCCGGCCGCGCTCGCCCCGACGCCGATGACCGTGACGAACGCGAGCAGCTTCAGCCCGCGCTTCACCCAACGCCACGCCTTGGAGGAGCCGGTCGGCGCCTTCGCCTTGGCGCGAAGCGAGCCGCGGCGCGTCTCGCTCGCCGAGCTCCCTCGCTCGCTCGCGCGAGAGCCGCGTCCGCGCCGTCGGCCTAGAGTCGCCATCGCTCTTCGCGGAGAGCCACGGACCCCGGGGCCCCCCGCGCCCGCAACCTACCGCTCCACCGCGCGCCCGCAAAGATCCTGCGCCAGACTTCGCTCGCGTGGGCAGACCCTGTATCCTCGACGGATTCGCTTCGTGGAGGTTGCGATGAACCGCTCTTCGATCCCCCTCGTCCTCGTGCTCCTCGCGCTCGGCGCGACCGCCTGCAGCGACTCACACGAGAACGACGCCGGCGGCATTACGTTCGCGGACTCGGGCCCCCGAGCCGACGCCGGACCGAGCGTCGTCGTCGACGCCGGCCCCGCTGCCACCGACGCCGGCCCGTCGACGTTCGACGCGGGTCCCCCCGCCGACCTCGACGCGGGTGGACCGCGCGACGCAGGCGACACGATGGGGATCGACTGCATGGGAATGACCTGTGATTCGACGACGGAGCAGTGCTGCATCGTCGCGAACGGCATGGGCGCCATGGCGAGCTGCATCGCGGCCACCGACATGTGCATGGGCGCGATGGTCACGTGCGACGGACCCGAGGACTGCGCCGGCAACGTGTGCTGCGCGCGCGCGAGCCTCGCCGGCATCGACGTGATGTGCGATCCCGATCCGTCGACCTGCGGGATGGGCGGGTTCGGCGAGTTCGAGCTCTGTCACGTCGCCTCGGACTGCCGAAACGGGACCGACATGTGCTGCGCGATCATGCGCTTCGGGCTGAGCGCCTCGGTCTGCCGCCCGACGTGCGGCGGATTCTGAGCGCGAGGCGCGACCCGCGACCGAATCAGCGACGATCCTCAAGCGAGGACGATCTGCGTCGTTTGCTGTCTCTCGGCACGGGGATACGCGTCCCCGCGCGAGGAGATGCGCATGCTGGCGACCTCGACCGCGACCTCGACGTGGGCCGTGCGGCGGCCCACCGCCCGCTACTTCGGCCAATGGCTCATGGAGCGCGGCCTCGTCCGGCCCGACACGCTCGACGAGGCGATCGCGAGGCTCGACTTCGGACGACGCCCGCTCGGTGAGGTGGCGGTCGCGCGCGGCGCACTGTCGAGCGAGCAGCGCGCGGCGGTCCGCCGGATGCAGTGGAACGAGGGCGGCCGATTCGGCGAGGTGGCGATGCGGATGGGCGTGCTCAGCGAGGAGCAGCTCGACCAGCTGCTCGAGGAGCAGCGCGCGCACACGGTCCGGATCGGCGAGGCGCTCGTCGCGATGGGCGTGCTCGACACGCCGACGGTCGAGCGCGAGGCGGCCGCGTTCCTCGCGAACGAGTCGGAGAGAGGCGACGGGCGCGCGCCCGAGGCCATCCGAGCGGCGTTCGAGCGGGCGGTCGAGGTCTTCGCCTCGCTGCTCGGCACGCATCCCAAGCTGGACTGGGACGCCGACCCGAGCGGGGTGAGCACCGATGTAAGCGCGCATATCGAGTTGCAGGGCCCCACCGACTATCGCTTCGGCGTCTGCGTCGATCGTTCGTTCGCGCGACAGATCGCGGCGCGCATGCTCGACATGGACGTCTCCGAGATCGACGACGAGCTGATGTGGGACTGCGCGTTCGAGGCCGTCAACGTCCTTGGCACCCGCCTCAAGGAGGTGCTCCCCGACGGAGCCTCCGCCGCCGCATCGCTCCCTCGACGGGGGCTGCCGGCCGTCCGCGAGCACGCGGTGGTCGTGTTGCACCCAGGCGGGCGCGCCGCGTTCGGCTTCTTCGCGGGCGAGTGATCGGCGCGGCGGTTCAGCGAGCGCGCCGGCCGCCGTTTGGTCGCGTACCGAGGACGTCCGTCCGCCGACCATGCAGGCAGCGAATCCAATGAGACCGAAGGGAGCCGGGTGACCGCCACGTCGGCGCATGCGCTCCGCGACGAGCTCTCGGTGAGCACGCCGAAGGTGCTCCGTCGCAAGAGCGGCGACTGGCTGCTCGAGCTCTCGCACCTCGTGCGCGTCGAAGGGCGGCTCTATCGCCCGCGCCCCATCGTGGTGCGCGGGATCGACGAGATCCTCCGCGTGCTCACCGACCACGACCCCGAGCTCGGCGATCGTGTGCAGCGCCTCGTCGAGTCGAGCCCGGAGGGCGACCTCTCGTACGACGTCGATGGCGAGCACCTCACGCCCCACGCGCCGGCCGACGATGCGGTCGTCCAAGCGGAAGCGGAGGAACGCGCGCTGCGCGCCGAGCGGCACGCGCATCGACTCGAGCAGCGCGTCGATCACCTCGAGCACCAGCTCGAGCGGCTGCTGCGTGCGGTGAAGGACCGCGCGAGCCACGAGCCCATCGAGGGACACCGCGAGCCGGAGCGCGCAGCGGCGAGCCGGTCCGGTCCGAGCCGACCCGCCTCCCCCGAGTCCTCACACGACGCGAGCGCGCAGAGCCGCGACGCCGACATGCCCGTCAGGCCGATCGAGGACCCGCCGGCTTCCGGGCCGGACGAACCGCTCCCCGAGCCGGTTCGGATCGACGACGCGCCCGCCCCCGCGCGCGAGGACGCCGGGCCCGACGAACCCACCCGGTCGGCGGAGCCGAAGCTCGCGTTCCCAACGGTCGACGCGTGGAACGAAGGGCTCGGTACGCTCCTCGGCGAGAGCGTCGAGCTCGAGGCGAGCACCTCGCGACCCGTCCCCGACGCGACCTGGTTCGGCGTCTTCCTGGAGGACGACCGAGGGGAGGTTCAGGGAGCGGTGCTCACCGATGCGGCCGCGACGGTGCGTCAGGGTGGGCGGCTCTTGATGATGAGCGAGGAGGTGATGTCGCAGATGCTGAGCGCCGGCGAGCTCAGCGAGGACGTCACGTCGGCGATGAGCGAGGTGCTCAACGTCCAGAGTCGCCACTTCAACGACGTGGACGGAAATCCGCATATCAAGATCACCCCCCTCGCCCCGGTGGATCTCGAGGTGGCGGCGTGGATTCTAGCCCCAGCGGCGCGGGTCGACTTCACCCACGCGGACCTCGGGCGAACCGTCCTGCTCTCCCGCTGACGTCTCGAAGGGGGGACCTCCGGACACAGATACGTCAATGGTCTGGTCACGCGCGCCGGAAGTCGATACCGTAATCGGCGTGGACAACGCACCATCCGCGTTCGGTTCGGAGAGTCGCGCTCGATGAGCGCAGCCCGACGCGTGCTCAAGCCGGTGCGGAGCGACCTTCGGCTGCTGCTGGTGGAGGACAACCCCGCCGACGTCGAGCTCTTTCTCGAGCACGTCTCCGAGGTCCACAGCCCGCGTCTGCATGTCGAGCACGTCTCTCGTCTCGGCGACGCGATCCGTCGGCTCGAGCCGATCGACTCGCCCGGCATCGACGCGGTCCTCTTGGACCTCGGCCTGCCCGATTCGCTCGGGCTCCCTGCGATCGCGAGGCTGCGCAAGGTGCGCCCCGAGGTGCCGCTCGTCGTCTTGACCGGCAACCAGGACGACGATCTCGGGCTGCGCGCCTTGGAGCGCGGCGCGCAGGACTTCATCAACAAGAACACGCTCGACGCGACGACGATCGTCAAGAGCGTCCAGTTCGCGATCGCGCGCACCCAGCTCGAGTCACAGGTGCGCGTGATCCTGGCGCGCAACCTCGACGCGATGGTGGTGGTCTCCGCGAACGCGGACATCCTGTTCGTCAATCGAGCCGCCGAGGCGTTGCTCGGTCGACCCGCCGAAGAGCTGGTCGGCTCGCCGTTCCCACACGACATCGAGGCGCGCTCCAACCACGACCTCACGTTCGGCGAGGGCGACGAGGCGCGCGTCGCGCACATGCGCGTGGCGCTCATCGAGTGGGGTGGCGAGCCGGCGTACCTCGCCTCGATCCGCGACGTGACCGATCTTCGGCGCGCGCAGGAGCTCGAGCGCCGGCTGCTCCACGCAAACCGCCTTTCGTCGATCGGGCGCCTGGCGGCCGGCGTCGCGCACGAGGTCAACAACCCCGCCTCGTACATGTTGGCGAACCTCGCGGTGCTCAAGGAGCGCCTCGAGAACCTGGAGCCGCGGACGGATCCCGTGCTCCGGACCGAGCTGGAGCAGCTCCGCGAGCTCACCGTCGACACGCTCGCGGGGATGGAGCGCATCGTGTCGGTGGTGCGGAGCCTCGCCAGCTTCAGTCGGATCGAGAGCGACGCCATCGAGCAGGTCCGACTCGACGACGTCGCCCGCGCGGCGATCCAGATGGCGAAGAACGACATCCGTCACCGCGCGACGCTGGAGGAGAACCTCGACGAGGTACCTCCGATCGCTGGCGACAAGGCCAAGCTCGTCCAGGTGGTGCTCAACCTGCTCATCAACGCGGCTCACGCCGTCGCGGGGGTGGAGCGCGACCGGCACGTCATCTCGGTGACGACCCGCCACGACGCCGACTTCGTCTACGTCAGCGTCGCGGACACCGGAATCGGGATCTCGGAGGACGATCGTCAGCGCCTGTTCGAGCCGTTCTTCACGACGAAGCCCCGCGAGCATGGGACGGGGCTCGGTCTGAGCATCTGCGCCGAGGTGATCGAGAAGCACTCGGGGACGATCGAAGTGGTGAGCGAGCTCGGCAACGGCGCGCAATTCATCGTCGCGCTGCCGATCGCCAATGGCTTGGAGCCGGCGAGCCCATCGGCCCGCCCGCCGCTCAAGCTGGTCACGGCCAGCGCGTCGCGCGTCCTCGTCATCGACGACGAGCCGATGCTGCGCCGAGCGCTCCGCCGACTCCTCGAGCCTGCGCACCGCGTCGTCGACGTCGCCGACGCATCGGCCGCGCTTCGATTGCTAGAGACGGATCGCAGCTTCGACATGATCCTGTGCGACGTGATGATGCCGGGGATGGACGGCCCGGGCTTCCACGTGGCGATGGAGCAACGACACCCCGAGCTCCTCGGGCGCATCGTCTACATGACGGGGGGCGTGTTCACGGTCTCCTCGCGCGACTTCCTCTCGAGACCTGGACGCAAGGTGCTCACCAAGCCGGTGACCCGCGGACAGCTCGACGCCATGCTGGTCGCGGTGAAGCGATCTCTCTGATGCCGATGCGACGCTCGTTTCGCGTCGCGTTCGATGCATCGCCGAGCCGAGGACGGAGGGGATCGAGGTCCTCCACGCGCTGAGCCCGGTCGTCGCCTTCCGCGACATCCGGGTCGTGTGCCTGCCGACGAGCTCGACGGATCCGCGCGATCGGCTGGCCGCGCTCGACGGCAGCGCGACGGACGTCCGGATCGCGCCGAGCAGCTTCGAGCGCCAAGTGGCGCTCGCCGGCTCGCGGTTCGCGTGAGGCTGCGTACGCGCCTCACATCGCCTTGACGATCTCGTACATCTGCCGCTCCGCGTCGAGCACCTCCGCGGGGAGCTCGGGCACGCTCGCGCCCATCTGCTCCGCGAGCGTCACCACGCGGGCGACGTGCTCGACGAGCTCCGCGTTCTTGAACGCCTTCGCGAGATCCTTGCCGCTCGTCAATACACCATGCGCGGTCAGGAGCACCGCCGATCGCGCGCCCAGCGCGGAGACGACGTTCGCCGCGAGCGAGTCGCTCCCGCTCGCGCCGTACGCGGCGAGCGGGACGCCGCCACCGAGGTAGACCACCATCTCGTCGACCACCGGCGGGATCGACCTCCGCGCGAGGGCGAACGCGCTCGCGTGCGCGCTATGGGTGTGCACGATCGCGCCGACGTCGCTCCGGGCGGCGTACACCGCGAGGTGGACGGGCGTCTCGAACGAGGGCGCGCGATCGAATTCCTCGTCGTCGAGCTCGAGGAGCTCGGCCTCCGCATCGACCACGACGACCTGCTCCGGGGTGAGCCGATCGTAGGCGATCGAGCTCGGGGTGATCACGAAGCGCCCCGCGTCGGGCGCTCGCACGCTGACGTTACCGGCCGAGCCGACCACCAACCCGGCGCGCCACATGCGCACCGCGTACTCGCACACTTCGTTGCGCTCGCGTTCGTAGATCATCCGTGCTCCTCGAGTTGTGCCTCGCGCTCGACCCATCGCTCGAACGCCTCGTCCGTGTCCTCGGCGTGCGCCTCGGTCGGCTCGATCTGGACCGGCGGTGGTCCGGACATCGCAGCTCGCGCCTCGCGCACCGACCCGAACGCTCCCGCCGTCACCGCCGCGACCATCGCGGCGCCGCGCAGCGTCGCGTCCTCCGCCCCGACCGCGATCGGCTCGCCGAGGGCGGTGGCGAGGATCGACGCGAGCGCGCGGGAGCGGCTCATCCCGCCGATCAGCGCGAGGCGCGACGAGGGCGCGACGGCGTCGAGCCACGGCCGGGCCGCGCGGACCGCGAACGCACAGCTCTCGAGGTACGCACGCGCGAGCTCGGCGCGGCAGGGGGCGTCCTCGCCCGACACCTGTCCGAACGGCATCAACACCGCCGCTGGACGTCCCGTGTTGAGACGGCGCAGATCCATCGGCCGAGGACCCACGTGCGCGCTCGCGCCGCGGCAGCCGGGCGCCGCGCTCTCTGCGAGAGCATCGAGCTCGTCGAAGCTCGCGACCCCGAGGAGATCGCGCAACCACGCGTGCATCGTCCCCATCTCGCCGAGGTTGGCCTCGAGCATGAAGCCGCCCTCCGCCGGCGAGAGCCAGAGCCGACGCGCGGGATCGCGGAGCGGCGCATCGAGCTTCCGCACCAGCGGCGCGCTGCCACCCGCGATCAGCGCGTCGCGCGCGCCGCTCGCCAACAGCGCGGCCTGCGTGTCGGCGATGCCCGCCGCGAGCGGGACCTCCCCGATCCCGTGCACGCGCGCGACGTCGGCGCGGAGCGTCCCCACCGGATCCGTCGCCGCGACGAGCTCCGGCCATGCCTCGTCGGAGAGCCCCGACTCCAAAGGCGCTCGGACGAGCGGATCGAGGTCGAGCATCCAGAGGTCGGCCGCGAGCGTGGGATCGGTCGCGTGCCGCTCCGCGCCGAGCGCGCGCGCCAGCAGGTAGCCGGGTAACGACGTGACGCGCGCGATTTCCGCGAAGCGGGCCTCCGCGCGGTCGCGAAACCAGCGGAGCCGTGCGGGAGCGGAGATCCAGGGCGGAAAACGACCCTTGCGATGATACAGATCGTCTCCGTCGAGGTCGCCGAGCTCGCCGCCGGTCAGCGCGCGCACGTCCGCGTTCGGCCCGACGTAGACCACGTCGCCGTCGCCATCCACGAACGCGCAGGCGATGCGCTGCCCGGTGACCGCGACGGCGCGGATCTCGACGTCGCTCGCGGCGTCGATCGCGCGCGCGACGCTCGCCTCGAACGCCGCCTCGAGCGCGCGCGGGTCGTACTCACGCCCGAGCGGCGCGAGCTCGGGCGGGCTCAGCGGCCGATACGCGTGCTCGCCTCGACCGCGCGCCGCGCCCTCGAACGTCACCACCGCCGCGCGCGCACCGCTCGTCCCGAGGTCGACCGCGAGGACGCCGGCGAGCCGCGGGCTCACGCGAGCGACCTGAACGTCTTCAGCGAGTCGGGATTGACGCAGTGGAGCGGCGCCTCGCCGCGGAAGATCCGCTCGAGGTCTCCGCCGACGAGCGCGCTCTGTCGGACCACCACGTCGCGCGTGGCCCCGCCGATGTGGGGTGTGCACACGACATTGTCCAGCCGAAGGAACGGGTCGTCCTTGAGCGGCGGCTCCACGCGGAACACGTCGACCCCCGCGCCGCCGAGCTGACCCGATCGGAGCGCGTCGAGCACCGCCGCCTCCTCGAGCAGCTGGTGCCGCGCGGTGTTGATGAGGAAGGCGCCGCGCTTCATCGTCGCGATCCGATCCGCGCTCACGATTCCGCGGGTCTCCCCCGTCACGGCGCAGTGGAGCGAGAGGATGTCGCTCCGCGCGAACAGCGCGTCGAGCGACACTCGCTCGACGTCGAGCTTCGCGAACGTCTGCGGCGCGACGTGCGGGTCGTGGGCGACGATCGTGCATCCGAAGCCGCGGAGGCGCGCCGCCGTCATCGCGCCGACCGCGCCCAGGCCGAGGAGCCCGACCGTCGCCGAACCGAGCTCGAAGCCGCGCGCGGCGCCGAGGTCAGAGATGAGCGCGCCGACGTCGTCCGGATCGAGCTCGCCGGCGCGCAAGCGCATGTGCAGCGGCGTGATCCCCCGCGCGAGATCCAGCATGAACGCGACCGCGAGATCCGCGACCGACGCCGCGTTGCGACCGGGCGCGAACACGACCGGCACCCCGGCTTCCGTGGCCGCGTCGGCGTCGACGTTGAGCGGATCGGAGCGGCAGCAACCGACGGCGGTGAGGGGCCGAGCCTCGAACACCTCCTCGTGCACGAGGTCCACTTCGACGACGAGCGCGTCGATCTCCTCACGCGTCACGCGCTCGGCGAGCTCCTCCGCCATCCAGAGCACGCCGGTCTGACTCCACGGCTCGTAGACGACCTCGCCGTGCGCGCGCAAGCGCGCGAGCCACTCGTCGCTGAAGTCGGCCGTCACCAGGATCTTCATGTCGCCCCCGACGAGCCCGGCACGTCAGCCGCCGAACAAGAGCCCGCGCAGCTTCATCGCTTTGCTCACGTCGCCCTTGAACTTGAGCTTGCCGGTCATGAACGCGTTCGCCCCGGTCATCTCGCCGTTCATCATCTTGACGAAGTTGGTGTCCTTCATCTTGACGGTGAACTGCGCCGACGCGGGATCGCCCGCCGCGAGGACGTCTACTTGGTTACCCTCGGAGAACGTCACCGTCCAGGTGCCGCCGGACTCGCCGGTGATGTCGAAGAACAGCGTGCCGGCGAAGCCATCCACCTTCTCGGGATGCTGCGCGACGGTCTCGGGCAGCACCCGATCGAACCACTCCGAGGGCTTTTCGATCTGCGTCATGGCGCGCCACCGTACTGCGAGGTGCCGAGGCCGTCGAGCGTCCCCGCGAACGCACGTGCGCGGCGCGCCGAGCGGGCGTAGCCTCGTCGAGCATGAGGAGCGCAGCGTTCGCGATCGGCGCCATCGCGCTCCTCGGCGCGGGGTGCTTCGGCTCGGAAGAGACACCGTTCCCGCCCGGCCTCGAGCCGCTCGAGGAGACGAACCTCGCGTCGCCGCCGGCGGGGACCCCGGAGGACCCGTTCCCCGAGGTGCTGTCGATGACCCGCGCGATGGTCGGCCCGCGGACCAAGTCGGTGCACGCGATCGGCTTCGTGCATCGACCCCTCGCGGACGTGTGGGAGGCGCTCCGCGATCCCGACGTCGGCGCCGACCGCCGCACGTTCGCGCGGTGGAGCACCACGGCCGACGTCGAGCCGGAGTACGACTTCTCGTACGTCATCCACTCCGTGATCGAGATGGTGATCACGGTGGAGTACGACGTGACGTGGAGACACGGCGTGATCGAAGGGACGGTCGAGGCACCGATCTTCGTGTCGGCGCGCTACCAGAAGACCGATGGCTCCACCGTGATCCAACGCCTCGAAGGCGGCGTCCTCTTGCGCGAGGTCGAGCCCGGGATCACGCGGGTGGAGATCATCGAGTACCTCCGCACGATCAATGGCTCGGAGCACGACGCGATCGAGTCGTTCCTCCAAGACATGTTCGCCGAGCTGGTGATCCGGGCGCGCGGCGAGCCGCTTCCGCCGATCGACGAGCTTCGTCCGTAGTACGATTCACCTCGTGGGCACCTGCGGCCGCTCCGGATCGCTCGCACTCACCGTCGTCCTCGCCTTCGCGCTGGCGTCGTGCGGCGAGGACGAGCCCCCGCCCGCCGCGCCGCGCGGGCCGCCCCCGGCGAGCGAGCTCGCGACGGTCGACCTCTGTGGAGGCAGCTCCGACACGACCGGCTACTTTCGCGAGTACCTGCGGGAGGGCGGGCCAGCCGCCGTGATCGCGTGGCTGCGTCAGAACGTCGTGCTCCCCGCCAACCTCGACTACTGCGATCGCGCGGCGGGCAGCCAAGCGCTCACCCAAGCGGTGCGCGTGACGGTCCATCGGCTCCTCGACACCGGCGCGCAGACCACGATGTTGTACGAGGCAGGCACCCCGCTCCCGGATCTGCCGCTCGGCGTCCGCAACTTGGCGTTCAACGTATACCCGGAGGGCGGCGGCGACACCGACGGCGTCCGGATCACGATCCACTACCACGGCGGCTAGCGGCCCCTCCCTTCGAAGCCCGCGTTCCGGTAGCCTATCCGGATGCGGCCTCCCTCGACCGAGCGTGGACTGCCCGTCGACAGTGGGGAGCCCGCCGCGCGCCGCGCGACAGAGCGTGGCGCACCCACCGCGGGAGCGGATCGGCGAAGCCTAGGCGAATGGGCGCCGGTACGGACCATGCTGTGGCTGGGCGCCATGCGGTCCTCGTGCCGACCCCTGACGTCGCTCGCGATCCTCGCCTGGCTCCTCGCGGGCTGCCAGGGGGCGCTCGAGCAGCCTCGGTTCGAGCCGCCCCCGACGGTCGAGCCTCCGCCCGTGTGCGACCCCGAGGCGGCGCCCGACCCGGGGCGCGCGCCGCTCCGGCGCCTCAGCGTCGCCGAGTACGACAATACGGTTCGCGATCTCTTTGGCGTCACCTCCGAGCCCGCGCGCCGCTTCGTCGATCCGGAGCGGGGAGTCGCGACCGCCGACGCGCGACACATCACCGCGCTCCTCGCCGAGCAATACATGTACGCGGCGGAAGACGTGAGCGTCGGGCTGACCGAGTCGAGCGCTGCGCTCGCCGACACGACAGGCTGCGACGCGCTGGCCCTCGACGATGCGTGCGCGCGGAGCTTTATCGAGCGCCTGCTGCCCCGCGCGTTCCGGCGACCCATCCAGACCCAGGAGGTCGACGCCTACTACGAGCTCTACCGGGCGGCCGAGGCCGCCGAGGGGTTCGCGATCGGGATCGCGTCGGTGGTGCAAGCGATCTTGCAATCACCCAGCTTTCTCTACCGGCCGGAGCTCGTGCCGCCGGGCGCGACCGACGTCGTGCGCCTCGACGGCTACGCGCTCGCGAGCCGGCTCTCGTACTTCCTCACGTCGACGATGCCCGACGACGAGCTGTTCGCGGCGGCCGAGGCCGGCGAGCTCGACGACGTCGCGGGCATCGAGCGAGAGGCGCGGCGGCTCCTCGCGCAGCCGGAGTCCGAGGCCACCGTGCAACGGTTCTTCGCGCGCTACCTCGACCTCGACGCGGTCGCCGAAGCGGAGAAGGACACGGGGGTCTACCCGGACTTCACGCCGGAGATCGCGGGCCTCATGCGGATGGAGGCGGAGGCGTTCGTCCGCGAGGTGGTGGTGAACGGGAGCGGCAGCTGGCGCGAGCTGCTCACCGCCGACTACTCGATGATGAACCGTCCACTCGCCGAGTACTACGGGCTCAGCGGACCGAGCGGCGATGCGTTCGAGCGCGTGCCGCTCGACGGCCAGTACCACGCGGGCCTGCTCACCCAAGGCGCGCTGATGATCACGCGGGCGCGCGCCTATGAGACCTCTCCGATCCACCGCGGCATGTTCGTTCGCGGCACGCTCCTCTGTGGCACCGTGCCCGACGTGCCGAGCGGCCTGAACATCACGCCGATCCCGCCGGACCCGACCTCGACGACGCGTGAGCGCCTCGCCGAGCATCGCGCCGATCCGTACTGCCGGTCGTGCCACGAGCAGATCGATCCGCTCGGGTTCGCGTTCGAGCACTTCGACGCCGACGGTCGCTTCCGCATGGACGAGAACGACCTGCCGATCGACGCGAGCGGTGATCTGATCGGCACCGACGTCGACGGATCGTTCGACGGCGCGGTCACGCTGGCCGAACGCATCGTCGACAGCGGCCAAGCGCAGGAGTGCTTCACCAATCGCTGGTTCGTGACCGCGATGGGCCGCGCCGAAGCCCGCAACGACACGTGCTCGCTCGACGGCGTACGACGACGCTTCGTCGACTCCGACTACGACATCCGAGAGCTCATCGTCGCGTTCACGCTGAGCGACGCGTTCCTCTATCGCGCGGTCGAACAGACGCCCGCACCCACGGAGGGTTCGCCATGAAGAAGCTGAGCCGTCGAGCGGTCCTGCGCGGTGCGGGCGGCGCCGTGGTGGCGCTCCCCTTCCTCGAGGCGATGCTCGACTCGAACCGCACCGCCGCGCAATCGGCGTCGGTGCCCAAGCGCGTGGTGTTCTTCTTCACCTCGTGCGGGGTGAATCCCGCGACGTGGTGGCCAACCGGCGGCGAGACCGACTTCGTCCTCGGCGCCGGCCTCGCGCCGCTCGAGCCGCTCCGCGACAAGATCCTGATCCCGGACGGCATCCGCATGGACACCGCGACCGCGGATCGCGTGAGCGGAAACGGACACGACAAGGGCACCGCCCACTGCCTCACCGCGCGAACCACCGTCGCAGGGCCGATGGGCCAAGGGGAGTTCGGGCACCTCTGGGACGGCTCGGCCGGCGGCATCTCGATCGATCAGCACATCGCGCGGACGATCGGCGGCGACACTACGTTCCCATCCTTCGAGTTTGGCGTGAAGGCGGAGGGCATCGCGCAGGCGCTCCCGAGCCGCATCAGCTACACGGGACCGTTCCAGCCGGTGATCCCGGTCAACGACGCCGGGCTCGCGTTCGATCGGCTCTTCTCCGCGGTGGCGGGCGGCGCGGAAGCTGCGCAAACCCTGTTGGCGCGGCGCGAGCGGGTGCTCGACGCGGTCGGCGGCGACATCGGTCGGCTCGACGCGCGGCTCGGCAGCGAGGATCGCGCGCGGCTCGCCGAGCACCTGAGCGCGGTCGAGGCGCTCCGACGTCAGCAGCAGAGCCTCGCCGCGACGACGTGCGACGTGCCCGACCGCGGCACGAGCTCACAGTTTGCGGAGCTCGGCGCGCTGCAGATGGACATGCTCGTCCACGCGCTCAAGTGCGACCTCACGCGGGTCGCCTCCATCCAGTGGTCGAACGGGCAGTCGGGCGTCCGGCACCTCGGGATGCAGGACGGTCATCACGCGGTGAGCCACAAGGGCGAGGCGGAGGTGCCGACGTGGGATACGTCGACGACCTACGCGGAGCTCGCGACGCGGATCGACGCTTGGTACGCCGGCCAGCTCGCGAACCTCCTGACGGCGCTCGACTCGGTCATGGAGGCCGATGGTCAGTCGTTGCTGCACCACACCGCGATCGTCTGGTGCAACGAGCAGCAGCGCGGGATCGGCAACAACCACGGCTGGGGGCGCATGCCCTACGTCATCGGCGGCTCGCTCGGCGGGTACTTCCGCCCGGGGCGCTACGTCCGCGTCGACGCGCCGCACGCGAACCTCTTCGTCGATCTGATGCAGGGGCTCGGGATGTCGGACACCACGTTCGGCGAGCCCGACCACTGCACCGGGACGATCAGCGGGCTGACCTGAGCCCGAGCGCGCGCCTCGCGATCAGAACGCGCGGGTGGTTCGTTGTCCCGCGAGGACCTCGACGGTCACCGCGCGCGCTGGCGGTTGTCCGTTGGGCCGGAGCGAGAGGCGGAGCGGACCGGCCGGCCGCGTGAGGACGAGCGGCGTCTCGCCGAGGTGCCGCCCGCGCTCGTCGTAGACGTACGCGAAGCCGGTGCGCGTGGTGATCACGACCGTCCCCGTGGCGGCGGCCGGTGCGGGCGTGGTCCGCCGCGCACGACGCGAAGGGATCGCGGCGCGCCGCGCGGGATGAGAGCTGCCTCGGGCCTGCGCCGGATCGGTCGCGTCTCGATGCGCGCCCCGCTCCGCGACGGTGTCGTCGCTCGGCTCGTCGTCGCTCGGCACGTCATCGCTCGGCACGTCGTCGCTCGCCACGTCGTCGCTCGCCACGTCGTCGCTCGCCACGTCGTCGCTCGGCTCGTCGTCGCTCGGCACGTCATCGCTCGGCACGTCGTCGCTCGGCTCGTCGTCGCTCGGCACGTCGCCCGACGGCTCATCGACGTCCGGCGCCGCGGGCGAGCTCGGCTCGGCTCGCGCGGTGGGAGGCGTGAGGTGCGAGGGGATCTCGGGCACCGCAAGCTCACGTGCGACCTCGACCCGCCGATCCCCCGCCGCCTCCGCGGTTCGTGGCGCGTCGTCGTCTCGTTCACCCGGCCCGAAGCTCACGAGGAGCGCGAGCGACAGCGCCGCGCCGGCGAGACAACCTAGCGCGACATAGAGCATCGGCCGCGAGAAGCGCGAAGAAGGCGCAGCCGGCCGCAGCGTGTCGTGGGCCTCCACGTGCGCCGCCATCGGGACGAGCTCCGGTGTCGTGGAGTCGATCACCCCGAACGGTTGGACCGGCTCCGGCGCCGTGACGTCGCGCGACGCCACCCCCGAGATCTCGCCGGCGGGCGGCAGCTCGTCGGGCTCGGATCGAGGGCTCGCGCTCCACGCGGAGTCGCGCACCCGCGCGCGCTGCCGCTCGCGATCGCCCTCGAAGAGCGCCTGCATCCACTCTTCGAGCTCCTCGTCGTCCGACGGCTCCGCCACGCTCCGCGCGGCGCGCGAGAGCTCGCGCGCGAAGTCGCGCGCCGTCGGATACCGCGCGTCGAGATCGCGATCGAGCGCGCGCAGGATCGGCGCGTCGAACGCCGCGCTCACCCCAAACGTCGACGGCGGCGGCACCGCCTCGGTGGCGAGCGCGAGCACCGACTGCACCGGGCTGGCGCGCTGAAACAGTCGCTCGCCGGTGAGCGCCTCCCACGCCACCACCCCGAGCGCCCACACGTCGGCGCGGCGATCCACGGTGGTCCCGCTCGCCTGCTCGGGCGACATGTACGCGAACTTCCCCTTCACCCCTCCGGTGTGAGTTCGGTGCACGCGATCGACCGCGCTCGCGATCCCGAAGTCGACCACCTTCACGACGCCGTCGAAGGTGAGGAAGAGATTTTGCGGTGACACATCGCGATGCACGACGTGGAGCGGGACCCCCTCGAGGGTGCGCGCCTCGTGGGCCGCGTGCAGCCCGGCCGCCGCGCGATCGATGATCCGCGTGAAGACCGCCTCGCGCCGCGGATTGCGTCGGAGCGCCGAGCTCTCGAGCCGCTCCACGAACGCGGCCAACGGGAAGCCCTCGAGGTACTCCATCGCGATGTAGAACCCGAACGGACCTTCGCCGAAGTCGTACACCTGGCACACGTTCGGGTGCTGGATGCGCGACGCGATCCGGGCCTCGTCGAGGAACATGTCGACGTACTGGCGCTCCTCGAGCAGGTGCTCGTGGATCACCTTGAGCGCGGCGAGGCGAAGGAACCCTTCGGGTCCGTGGGAGCGCGCGAGATAGACGGTCGCCATCCCCCCGGAGCCGATCCGCGCCCCGAGGTCGTAGCGACCGACGCTCGGCGCGGGCTGCACGTGCTCCTCCGCCGACATCCGCGACCAGGGTATCACTCGTCGGCGGGACCTCCGAGCGCGGGGCGCCGCATCGGGCAGGCACGCCGCTCACGCCGATCAGACGATCCACCAGACGAGGGTCGCGATCAGCGCGCCCACCAGCGTGCCGGCGACGAGCAACAGCCACACCGGGATCGGCGCCGAGCGCGACGCCGTTCCCTTGAGCAACAGCGTCTCCGGCTCGGTGTGCGCGGACCCTCGCAGCGCTAGGTCCGGCTGGGTGCTCACGGGCTCGATCTCGTTCTCGAGGCTGCCGGTCTCGCGGCGCACCGATCGCAAGACCTCCGCGACGCGCCGCTGACGATCCGCTGCACCACCGAACAGCTCATTGATCCACGCCGCGCTCGTCCCGGGGTCGATATCCCAGCCCGCGTGGTGCGCGACCATGACGAGCTCGCGCCCGAGCGCGCGCGCGGTCGGGAAGCGGCGCTCCGGATCCACGGCGAGCGCGCGCGCCACCACCTCCTCGACCTCGATCGGGACGAGCGAGACGAAGTCGCGGATCGGCGGCACCCTCCCCTCTTGGATCGCGCGGACGGTCGCGATCGCATCCGCGTTCGCGAACAGACGTCGCCCGGTGAGTCCCTCCCAGAGCGTCACCCCGAGCGCCCACACGTCCACCCGCCGATCGAACGCAGCGCCCTCTCGGAGCCGCTCGGGTGCGATGTAGCCGAGCTTGCCGCGGACGACCCCGGTGCGGGTCAGGGCGAGGCGATCGCGCGCCGTCGCGATCCCGAAGTCGATCACGCGGAGCGCCCCATCGAACCCGACAAAGAGGTTGTCGGGGCTCACGTCGCGATGGACCACGTTCATCAACTCGCCGCGCTCGTCGCGCAGCTCGTGCGCGGCGTGCAGCCCCTCGCATGCCTCGGCCATCCAGCGTACGAACACGGGCGGCCAGCGCGATCGGATCGCTTCGCCGGTCTGCACCGCGAGGTGCGCGAACACTTGCGAGAGGGGCACTCCCGACAACAGGTCCATCGTGTAGAACCACTGGCCCTCGCAGATCCCCGCGTTCAGCAGCGGGACCACGTTCGGGTGAGAGATGCGCGCGGCGATCCGCACCTCGTCGACGAACATCGCCACGAACTTCGCATCCTCGGTGAGGTCCTTGCGGAGTCGCTTGAGCGCGACGGGACGCTCGATGCCGTGCGGCGGGACATGCACCGCGAGATCGATCGTGCCCATGCCACCGGTCGCGATCCGGTCCATCACCACGTACTCGCCGAAGCGAGTCGTCGAGAGGTTCGTCCGCTCGACGACGGTAGGGGGCTCGTCCGGCTCGCTCATCTGGTGCCGAGTCTATCGATATACTGGCGCGATGAGCGAGCCGACGACCGACGTCACCGATCCCATCCCGGGGCTCCTCGACCCGTTCGCGGATGCCCTCGCGATCCCGCACCGACCGATCCGGCTCGTCGGGAGTGACGGCACCGAGCACCGGTTCGAGACCGAGCGGATCGATGTGGGCTCACACGCTCGCAACGATCTTTGCGTCGAAGAGGAAGGCGTCTCGCGCTTCCACGCGCGCATCACGATCGCCGGCGGCAAGGTGCTGGTCGAGGACCTCGGCTCGATGAACGGCACGTTCGTCGACGGTGTCCGCGTCGAGCGGGCGTACCTTACGGCCGGCTCGGTGCTCTCGCTCGGCCACGCGCAGCTCACCGTCCGACAGGACGAAGGAGCGGTCGAGGTCCCGCTCGACGCCGAGCCGCGCCTCGGCCGGATGGTCGGCGGCTCGGTCGCGATGCGTCGGCTCTACGCGCGGCTCAAGAAGCTGAAGGGCAAGAACGTCGGGGTCCTCATCGAGGGCGAGTCCGGCACCGGCAAGGAGCTCGCCGCGGAGTGCTTGGCCGAACCGCACAAGCCGTTCGTGGTCGTCGACTGCGGGGCGCTGCCCCCCTCGCTCATCGCGAGCGAGCTCTTCGGCCACGAGAAGGGCGCGTTCACCGGGGCGAGCGATCGCCGCGTCGGCGCGTTCGAGGCGGCGCACGGGGGCACCGTGTTCCTCGACGAGATCGGCGAGCTTCCCATCGACCTACAACCTACCTTGCTTCGTGTGCTCGAACAGCGATCGATCCGCCGCGTCGGGAGCAACGAGTCGGTCCCCGTCGACGTCCGCGTGATCGCGGCGACCAACCGCCCGCTCCGGCGCGAGGTGAACGACGGCCGCTTTCGCGCCGACCTCTACCACCGGCTCGCGGTCGTCTCGGTAGAGATGCCGCCGCTCCGCGAGCGGCTCGACGACCTCGAGCTGCTCGCGCACGAGCTCCTCGAAGGGATGAAGGTGCCGGAGGCGACGCTCCGCCAGCTCACCGCGCCCACCTCGATCGCGCGGCTGCGACGGCACGCCTGGCCGGGCAATGTCCGCGAGCTCCGCAACGTGCTCGCGCGCGCCGCCGTGCTGGGCGAGGCCACTCCGACCCTCGGGACGCCGCGCGCTGCGCCGAGCGACGACTTCGACGATCTCGACCTCGGCTGGTCCGAGGCTCGCGAGCGGGCGCTCGCCGCGTTCGAGCGCCGTTGGCTCGAGCGCCTCATGGAGCGACACGGTCAGCGCGTGAGCCACGCGGCGGAGGCGGCCGGCGTCGCGCGTCAGTACCTGCACCGCCTCCTCGTCCGACACGGCCTCAAGTAGTGGCGGACCGGTCGCGCACGATGCGCTCGGCGTCGCGGACGGACTCCATGAGATAGCGCGCGAGCGCCTCGGCCCGCTCGGCCTCGCTCAGATCGCCGGAACGACCGCGGCTCGCCGCATACAGCGTGATCGCCGACGCGACGGACACGTTGAGGCTCTCCACGAAGCCGACCATCGGGATCGCGTAGGTCCCGTCCGCGATCGCGCGCGCCGCTGCCGAGGCGCCGCTGTGCTCATTGCCGAACACCACCGCCGCGCGCGGCACCGTGCAGAGATCCTCCGGCGTCACGTCGCCGTCCATCGCCGCGATGTAGACGCGATAGCCCTGCGCCTTGAGGTGCGCGTACGCCGAGTCGGCGCTCTTGTGGCGGACGATCTCGATCCAGCGATGTGTCCCGCGGCTCACCCGATGGCTCACGAGGAGCTCATGGCGCGCCTCGATCGCGTGCACCGTCTGACACCCGAACGCGTCCGCCGAGCGGAGCACCGCGGCGCCGTTGTGTGGGTCGGCGAGATCCTCGAGCACAGGGACCAGCGCGCGCGAGCGTCGCGCCAACACGGATTGCATCCGTGCGAGGCGCTGCGGCGTCACGAGCGGCGATAGGAGCTCGACGATCGTCTCCGCGGGCGCGGGCAGCTCGGGCAGCGCGCCGGGCGGCGCCACGACGTCGGGATGCTCGCGCTTCATCTCGCGGATCCGGAGGCTACGCGGGCGGGTGCTCGCCGAGACGGATGCCGATCACGAGCGTCCCGTCATCGTACGACTGACCGGCGATGAAGAACGGATCGCCGGGCGACGTCACCACGTTCACCTCGGGCAGGTAGTCGCGCTCGCCGGGGCGGTTCACGCTCACCTGCAAGCGGAAGCGTCCTCGCGCCGTGATCTCGCGAAGGATCAGCCGCATGCGACGACCGTTGGGGAGCTCGACCTCCTGAGCTTGCCCGACGCGCAGCCGCACCCGCGGCGACGAGAGCAGCGACATCGATCGGTACTGGCTGAACGGCGGGCGGCGGAGCGCCGCGACGCGCGCGAGATCCGGATCGATCGGACCCGCTTGCTCCGTCGCGAGCACGATGAGCACCTCGCCGGTCACCTCCGAGCGGGCGCCGTTCTGCGCGTGCGCGCTCGACGGCGGCTGCGCGAGCCCACGGCTCGCCGGCAGGGTCGCCGCGGCGAGCGCGCTCACGAGCGCGATGCGGGTCGCGAGGCTCATGGCTCCTCCGCCGGCGCTCCCTCGTCCTCGCTCGGCGCGACCTCGGCGGGGTTCGTGGCTGGCTCCGCCGGTTCGCGCGGCGCGGCGCGCAGCGCATCGGGAGAAGGCTCGTCGGGCGTCACCTCGTCGGGCGTGCCCCCCTCGTCGGGCATGCCCCCCTCGTCGGGCGCCAGCCCCTCGGGAGTCTGGCCCTCGGGCGGCGCCACCGGATCGTCGTCGTCGTCGTCGACCTTCTCGTCGCTGATCCAGATGACCGCGTAGCGCGTGTCCTCTTCCTCGGGATCCTCGACGGTGAAGATCGAGCCCGTGCTGTAGCCGAAGTCGACGTCCTCGATCTCCGAGCCCGGTGGAGCGGTCTCTGTCTCGGCGGTCGTGGTCGAGCTCACCGCCGGATCGCGCAGGATGAAGAACACCGCCGCGGCAGCCGCTGCGAGCCCGCCCGCGATGCCCAGCCACCATCCGGTGCGCGAAGGCGCTTCATGCCGGATGAGCTGCGCGGGGACTTCGTGTTGCGGATCGGACGGCCGACCGCCCTCGACCACGCGGAGCTTCGCGCGCGGCGACACCGCTGGCTCGGAAGCCGCCTCGACCTCGGCGTCGGCGTCCTCCTCGTCGATCTCCATCGCCGGCTCGGGGAACATGGGATCGTCGTCGGACACCGCGTCGGAGGAGTCGCTCGCCTCGAGCTTCGCGGTGATCTGAGAGAACAGCGCGTCCGAGTCGACGTCGTCGAGCGTCGCCGAGGCACCCTCGCGCATCAGATCGCGCAGGTGACGCAGGCCGTCGAGCTTCGCGCTCAACGACTCGTCCTCGGCCAGCGCCTCGCGCATCGCCTCGCGATCGCTCGGCTCGAGCTCGCCATCGAAGTAGCGCTGCAGGCGATCCTCTCGCTGCCGCTCCGTGTTGCGCGCCTTCCCCATCTCTCAGCCCTCGACGTTCAGCTCCCCTTGCATGTACTCACTAAGCGAAGCCTGCATCTTCTTTCTCGCGTGGAAGAGCCGGCTCATGATCGTGCCCTTCGGCACACCGAGGACCTGCGACATCTCCTCGTAGGACATGCCTTCGACCTCGCGTAACAGGATGACCGCCCGGTGGTATTCGGGCAGCTCGTCGAGCGCGCGCTGGATGTTCTCGAGCAGCTCCCGTCGGATGACCGTCTTCGCCGGGTTGCTGTCCATGAGGCGTGGGAGCAGCGCTCCGTCGCCCGCGAGCTCGTCGTCGTCTCGGCCGACCCCGTCGTCGTACTCCACGCCCTTGTTGTTCTTGCGGCGCCGGACGTGATCGATCGCGAGGTTCATGATGATCCGATAGAGCCAGGTGTAGAAGCTGCTCGTCCCCTGGAAGTTGCCGATGTGCCGATGAACCTTGACGAACCCGTCCTGTACGATGTCCAGCGCGTCCTGTTTGTTCTTCACGACCCCGTAGGCGACCGCATATGCCCGTCGGTGATACCGATCGAACAACATGCGGAACGCCTGCTCGTCGCCCTCTTGGACACGAGCGACGAGCGTGCGGTCATCGACGTCCACCTCTTGTGCCTGGCCAGGGGAGCCAGGCCCGTCTTTTGCCTTGGACGGGCCCTGCGGGGCTTCATTCACGCCCTGGCCCGCCGGCTTCATGCGCCGATTTGTAGCATGGCGAGCGCCTGATAGGGTCCGGCGGTGACCTCGACGGATCTCGAGCTCCAGGGCCTGAACCCACCGCAGCGGGAGGCGGTGCTCCACGAGGGCGGCCCGCTCGTCGTCTTCGCGGGCGCCGGGAGCGGCAAGACGCGCGTGATCACGCACCGCGTCGCGCATCTCATCGGCGAGCACGGGGTCGCGCCGTGGAACATCCTCGCCGTCACCTTCACGAACAAGGCGGCCAGCGAGATGCGATCGCGGCTGGAGCGCCTGATCGGCGGCGCTGCGGCGCGCGATCTGTGGGTCGGCACGTTCCACGCGACGTGCGCGCGGCTCTTGCGCCGGTACGCGAAGGAGATCGGCATCAAGCGCGACTTCTCGATCTACGACGACGCCGACTCGCGCGCGCTCGTGAAGCGCGTGCTGAGGGACGAGGGCCTCGACGAGAAGCGCTATCCCCCGAAGCAGATCTCGGGACGCATCCAGCGGGAGAAACAAGAGGTCCGCGGGCCCGAGGCGATGGAGGTCGGGAGCGCGTACGACGAGATCGTGCAGCGCGTCTACCGCGCCTACGAGAAGAAGATGGACGCGTCCGGCGCGCTCGACTTCGGCGATCTGATCTACCGGCTCGTCACCGCGGTCGAGAACGACGAAGCGCTGCGCAAGGAGATGACGGGCCGCTTCCGACACCTCTTGGTCGACGAGTTTCAGGATACGAACCACGTGCAGTATCGCCTGGTGCGCGCGATCGGAGCGACGCACCGCAACGTCACGGTGGTGGGCGACGACGATCAGGGCATCTATCGATGGCGAGGCGCGGACCGACGCAACATCCTCAACTTCCGCCACGAGTTCGGCGACGCGCGGATCATCAAGCTCGAGCAGAACTACCGCTCGACGCAACGGATCTTGCGTGCCGCGAACGAGGTGATCCGCCGCGCGCTCGACCGCGAGCCCAAGCAGCTGTGGACGGAGAACGAGGACGGGCCGAAGATCACCGTCGCCCAGTGCGGCGACGAGCGGCACGAGGCGGAGCTCGTGGTCGAAGGCGTGCGTCAGCTCGCCGGCGCGGGGCGCGATCTCGAGGAGATCGCCGTCTTCTATCGGACCCACGCGCAGTCGCGAGTGTTCGAGGAGCAGCTCCGCAAGAACAACGTGCCCTACCGGATCGTCGGCGGGATGCGCTTCTACGACCGCGCCGAGATCAAGGACATGCTCGCGTACCTGCGCCTGTTGTCGAATCCGGACGACGACGTGAGCGTGCTGCGCGTGATCAACACACCGTCACGCGGGATCGGCAAGACCAGCCTCGAGCGGTTGATGGACCGCGCGGCCAAGGAGGGGCGCGGAGTCCTCGCGGTGGTCCGCGACACCGCCGACGAGAAGGCGGCCCTCGGCAAGCGGCTGACCCCGTTCGTCGAGCTCATCGACAAGTGGCTCGCGATGCAGAAGAACGGCGAGCCGCTCGCCGCGATCGGTTACTCGATCTTCGAGGACACCGGCTATCGCGCGTGGCTCGACGAGCAGGACACGGCGGAGTCCGACGCGCGCAATCAGAACATCCAGGAGCTCCTCGGCGCGATCCAGCTCGCAGAGGAGGAGAACCCCGAGCTCGACCTCGCGGGCTTCCTCGAGGGCGTGACGCTCGACACGAGCGCGGAGACGAGCGAGGACAAGAGCGTCAGCAAGCTCACGCTGATGACGGTACACGCCGCGAAGGGCCTCGAGTTCCCCGTCGTCATCACGTGCGGTCTCGAGGAAGACATGTTCCCATTCAAGCGCGGGCAGGAGCCCTCCGACGTCGACGAGCTCGAGGAGGAGCGGCGGCTCGCGTATGTCGCGTTCACCCGCGCGGAGGAGCGCCTGATGCTGACGTGGGCGACCTCGCGCCGCCTCTTCGGACAGCTCCGCCCGATGCGGCGCTCGCGTTTCCTCGACGAGCTCCCCCCCGACGACTGCTCGTACGTCGGCGGCTCACCCCAACGCAGCGCCTCGTCGACGGCGCGACGCGGTCGATGGGCGGACTCCGCGCGCGAGCGCGAGCCCGCTCCGGCGCGATCGGGGTCGGACGGCGACAGCTACGTGGACTACGACGACGGCGACTTCGGCGGCTCCGAGGCCGTGATGCTCCGCGTCGGCATGCCGGTGCGGCATCGCACGTTCGGCGTGGGACGCGTGCTCACGATCAAGCCGACCGTCCCGCCGCGCGTCGACGTGGAGTTCGAGAGCGACGACGGCCGCCGCGCGATCAAGACGATCCAGGTCAGCTACCTGACTCCGGCTTGATCCGCACCTCTACTTGGAAGCCGCCTTCTTCTTCTTGGGCTTGGACTCGGAGCTCGACGACTTCGTCTCGCTCTTCGTTTCGCTCTTCGACTCGCTCTTCGTCTCCGACGACGAGGCGCTGGAGTCGCTCGACGAGCTCGAGTCGCCCGACGGCTCCGACTCCTTGGCGCTCCCGCCGGCCGGCTTGTGATAGAGGTCGGCGTACCAGCCGCCGCCCTTGAAGATCACGCCCGTGCCACCGCTGATGAGGCGCTGCGCCTTCTTCTTCCCGCACTTCGGGCACTTCTTGATCGGCGCCTCGGAGATACGCTGCTCGAGCTCCCAGGTGGCGCCACACGCCTGGCAGCCATACTCGTACGTCGGCATGACGCGCTTGCCGTAAGCCCCGAATCCGGACCCGTCAAGCAGGGAGGTGCGCGCATCGCGGGCTCGTGTGGACCCAGCGATGCGCGCCCGACTCCTCAGCCCTTCGCCATCTCCTCGCGGCGCTTGAGCTCCTCGAGCGCGGCCTCGAGCTCGGCCATCTCCTCGGCGTCCATCTCTTCCTCGGCCGACGCCACCGCGACGCGCGCGGTGACCGCGGGCGCCTCGTCGGCGATGAGCCCCATCACGCGCTTGAGCTGCTCGAGCACCGCGTCGGCCCCCGCCGTCTGCTCGAGCTTCGCGAAGCGATTCTTGAGCA